>NZ_JBBCBV010000009.1:0-190803 GCF_037204045.1 Variovorax sp. CCNWLW225
GCCTTTCTTTTGCCTACGTTTCTTTGGCGAAGCAAAGAAAAGTAGGTCGCCCGCCGGGGCGAGACCCGGCCTCGGAATCAAAACCAAGCCAGCAGAGTCAGAGCGTATGACTCCGATCCCCCTCCACAAACCCCATCGCCTCCCAAGCCTCCCCCACAGCAAACCCCACAACCTTGAACAGCTCCCCCATCTCATGCTCATGAACGAGCCGAGCCGCCGTTCCCCTCTCCGCGGTAGAGCTCTGCTCCATCCTCGCCAGCAACCCGCAGTTCAGCAGAAACCGCGCCTGGCTGGTATAGCCCAGCACTTCGAGCCCCGCCTCTTGCCCCGCAAGCGCAATGCCCGTGAAGTTGACGTGCGCAGTGATGTCCTTGTAGCCCACGTCGGACAGCGGATCGCCGTCGGCCTGGTGCGCGCGGTGGCACATCACCGTTCCCATGTGGCGCTGCGGGTGGTAGTACTCGCGCTCCGGAAAGCCGTAGTCGATGAAGAAGGCCGCGCCCTTCGTCAGGCGGTCCGCCAGGGTCGCGACAAAAGCCTCGGCCTGAGGATGGATTTCGGTCAGGTAGTCGTGCTCGCCCGGCACCTCGAGCGGCGGCCGCAGTGCGGTCTCTCGGTCGGCCCAGGTCCAGCCGGAACCTTGCGTATCGCGCACGATGCCGCGCTCGAACCACCGGCCGCCCACGCGCGCCAGCAGTTGCACCGGCATCGCGTCGAGCACCTCGTTGCCAATCACCACGCCCTGCATCGATTCGGGCAGTTCGGCCAGCCATTCGACTCTGTCTGCATAGCGCACCAGGGCCTGCTGCTGGCGCTCGCGCAAGGTGCCCGAAAGATCGACGATGCGGTAGCGCACGTCGGTGCGGCCCATTTCGTCGAGGGCATGCAGCAGCTGCACCGCCAGGGCGCCGGAGCCGGCGCCGAATTCCCAGACCGTGTCGGTTCCGGTCTTCTGCAGCGCCTCGGCCACCTGCGCGGCAAGCGCCTGGCCGAACATGGGCGTGAGTTCGGGCGCGGTCACGAAGTCGCTGCCTGAAGACGGCATGTGGCCGAACTTGGCCGAGGTGTTGGCGTAGTAGCCCAACCCCGGCGCATACAGGGCCAGCGCCATGAAGCGGTCGAACCCGATCCAGCCGCCGGCGCGTTCCACGGCGCGGGCGATCAGGGCATCGATGGCGATGGGTAAACTGTTCGTCGTCTTTGTCGTCACCCCCCGATTCTCCCTTCTCTGTCCGCATGAGCACAGCACCGCTTTCCGCAGGCCCCCGCACCGTCCTCGTCACGGGTGCGGGCCGCCGGCTGGGGCGCGAGATTGCGCTGGCGCTGGCCGCGGGGGGCTGGCAGGTGGCGGTGCACTACCGCAGCTCTCGCATCGAGGCCGAGCAAACGTCGGCCAAATGCGCGGCGCTCTCGGACAAATCGGCCGCCTTCGAGGCCGACTTGCTCGACGAAGGCGCCACCCGTGCCTTGCTGCCGCGAGTGGCGGCGCACTTCGGCGGGGTCGATGCGGTGGTCCACAGTGCGGCGCTCTTCGAGCATGACGACGCGGCCAGCTTCAGCTATGCGCTCATGGAGCGCCATGCGCGCAGCAACACCGGCGCCGCCATTCTCCTGGCGCAGGCGCTGCGCGACCACCTGGCGCTGCGCGATGCGCAAGGCGCGGTGGTTCACCTGCTCGACCAGAAGCTCTGGAACCCCAACCCCGACTTCCTGAGCTACACGCTCTCCAAAGCCGCGCTGGAAGCCGCCACGCCCATGCTGGCGCTGGCGCTGGCGCCGCGCGTGCGGGTGGTCGGCGTGGCGCCCGGCCTCACGCTTTCGAGCCACATGCTGGACGACGAAAAGTTTGCCCAGCTGCACAAGCTGTCGCCGCTGGGCCGCTCTTCCACGCCCGCCGATGTGGTGGCCACGGTGAAATTTGCGCTGGAGAACAACTCGATCACCGGCACCACGCTGCTGGTGGACGGCGGCCAGCACCTGATGAGATTCGAGCGCGATTTCTCGCTCATGTGAGCACCACCAACACCATGTCCTCCATATCGCACGGCCACCAGACTCTCACCCTCCAGGGGCTGCGCTTCGACGCCAACCTGGGCATCCTCGAGCAGGAAAAGAGGGCACCCCAGCCGATCCTGGTCGATGCCGAGCTCAACCTCGGCTCGCAGCCGCTGCTGCCGCAGGACGACGACATCTTTCACGTGCTGGACTACCGCAAGGTGCGCCGCATCATCATCGACGAGTGCACCGCCGAGCATGTGAACCTGCTCGAAAGCCTGATCGGCAAGCTCGCGCAGCGGCTGCTGCAGCTGCCCGGTGTGCGGGGCGTAAGGGTGAAGATCGCCAAGCTCGAAATCTTCGACGACTGCGAGGTGGCTATCCGCATCGAAGCCGGGGAATGGTGATCCAAGGCAAAATCGGGGGTCTTTCCCTCATTTGCCTGAAGTAGCCCACCAATGAACGCCGTCTGGATCGACGAGGCGCCCGTCGCCGGCGCCGCCACCAATTCCCTGAAGATCGAGCGCGAGACGCACAAGCTCGAAAAGCGCCTGTGCCGCGAGGTGGGCCGCGCCATCGTCGACTACAACATGATCGAAGAGGGCGACAAGGTCATGGTGTGCGTCTCGGGCGGGAAGGACAGCTACGCCATGCTGGACATCCTGCTCAAGCTGAAGGCGCGGGCACCGATTCACTTCGACATCGTCGCGGTCAACCTCGACCAGAAGCAGCCCGGGTTTCCGGAAGAGGTGCTGCCCAAGTACCTGAGCGAGCTCGGCGTGGACTTCCACATCGAGAACCAGGACACCTACAGCATCGTCAAGCGCGTGATCCCCGAAGGCAAGACGACCTGCGGCCTGTGCAGCCGGCTGCGCCGCGGCATCCTGTACCGCGTGGCCGACGAGCTGGGCGCCACCAAGGTGGCGCTCGGGCACCACCGCGACGACATGCTGCAGACCTTCTTTCTCAACATGTTCTTCGCGGGCAAGCTCAAGAGCATGCCGCCCAAGCTGGTGAGCGACGACGGCAAGCACATCGTCATTCGCCCGCTCGCCTACGTGGCCGAGAAAGACCTGGTGCGCTGGGCCCAGCACCGCGAATTTCCGATCATTCCGTGCACGCTGTGCGGCAGCCAGGAAAACCTGCAGCGCAAGCAGGTCGGCGAAATGCTGCGCGAGTGGGACAGGAAGCACCCCGGCCGCGTGGAAAACATGTTCACCGCACTGCAGAACGTGGTGCCTTCGCACCTGCTCGACGGAACGCGGCACGACTTCAAGGGTCTGAAGGCGACCGGCGTGGCCGACGAAGACGGCGACAAGGCCTTCGACGCGCCCTCTTTCGACTTGCTCTCCCAGGCACCTGCAGCCCTGCGCATCCTTCAGGGCTGAACCGGGCAACCCAGGGGAATTTGGGGCTGGCGAGCCCGGAGACCCTCATGAAACGTGCGTTTCTTGCTCTTTTTTTTGCAGCAGCATTGAGCGGCTGCGCCACCTCCTGGGTGGTCGACAGCGACGTAAAGAGCTTTTCTTCGCTCGCCGCGGTGCCGCCCGGCGCCACCTACCGCTTCGAGCGCCTGCCCTCGCAGCAGGCCGACGCCGCCCGGCAGGAATCTCTGGAAGCAATGGCCGCCGCGGCGCTCGAAAAGGTGGGCCTGCGCCGCGACGATGCTCGCCCGACCTACAGCGCGCAGATCGGCGCGCGCGTGACGGCCGGCCTCTCGCCCTGGGCAGACCCGTGGCTTTTCGACGGCCCGTGGGGCTATGGCGGCTACGGGTATCACGGCTACGCCCGCCGCTGGTATGGCGGCGGCTGGTACGGCGGCCCGGCCTTCATGCCGCCGGCTGCCAATCCCTGGTACGAGCGCGAAGTAAGCATCGTGCTGCGCGACATCGGCTCGAACCGCGTGGTCTACGAAACGCGCGCCCGCAACGACGGCCCGTACAACATCAGCTCGACCATCCTGCCGGTGATGTTCGATGCCGCGCTGCAGGGCTTTCCGAACCCGCCGCAGGGCGAACGCCGGGTGAACATCGAGCTGCCCACGGCAAAGAAATGACGCGCTTCTAGAATCCCGCCGGATGGAAGAAATTACCCGTTTGATTGCCGTTCGCCATGGCGAAACCGCCTGGAACGTCGACACGCGCATTCAAGGCCAGCTCGACATCGGGCTCAACGCCACGGGCCTGTGGCAGGCCCGGCGCGTGGGGCACGCGCTGGCGGACGAAGACATCGGCGTGATCTACGCGAGCGACCTGTCGCGCGCCTGGCAAACCGCGCAGGAAATTGCAAAGCCCCACGGCCTCACGGTGCAGCCCGAGCCCGGCCTGCGCGAGCGCGCCTTCGGCCACTTCGAGGGCATGAGCTTCGCGGAGATCGAGGCCACCCTGCCCGAGCAGGCGAAACGCTGGCGCGAGCGCGACCCCGAGTTCGAGCCCGAAGGCGGCGAGAGCCTGCTGGCCTTTCGCGAGCGGGTGACGCGCATCGCATCGAAACTGGCCGCGCGCCACCCGGGACGGCTGGTGGTGCTGGTGGCGCACGGCGGCGTGATGGACGTGCTCTACCGCGCCGCCACCCGCCAGGAACTGCAGGCGCCGCGCACCTGGCAACTCGGCAATGCGGCCATCAACCGCATGCTGTGGACGCCCGAAGGCTTCAGCCTTGTGGGCTGGAGCGACACCGCCCACCTGGCGGCGGACGACGACGTTCTCGACGAAACAACGACCTAGGCTAGGCGTGCGACGCCGTGTGCCCGGCGGCATCGGCTTCGGTCTTGGCCTCGCCCGGCAGATCGACCATCGGCCCGGTGCCGCTGTAGCGGTCGAGCGCGAGGTAGATCGCGGGCGTGATGTAGAGCGTGATCACCTGCGAGAAGATCAGCCCGCCCACCACCGCCACACCCAGCGGCTGGCGCAGCTCGGCACCGGCGCCCAGGCCGAGCGCAAGCGGCAGCGCGCCCATCAGCGCGGCCAGCGTGGTCATGAGAATCGGGCGGAAGCGCAGCCGGCAGGCCTCGCGGATGGCGTCGACCGGCTTCATGCCTTCGGTGCGCTGCGCATCGAGCGCGAAGTCGATCATCATGATCGCGTTCTTCTTCACGATGCCGATCAAAAGCAGGATGCCGATGGTCGCGATCAGCGTCAGGTCGAAGCCGAATATCTTCAGCGAGATCAACGCGCCCACAGCCGCCGAGGGTAGCCCGGCCAGGATGGTCAACGGGTGGATGTAGCTCTCGTACAGCACGCCCAGCAGCACGTAGATCACCAGCACGGCCAGCACCAGCAACACGGCCTGGCTGGCCTGCGAGCTCTGGAACACCGCCGCATCGCCGCCGTAGGTGGTGATGATCGACTGCGGCATCTTCAGCTCTGCCTTGAACTGGTCGATCTTCGCGGTCGCGTTGCCCAGCGGCACGTCGGGCGCAAGGTTGAACGACACCGTGACCGCCTGCAGCTGGCCCTGGTGGTTGACCGAGGTCGGCCCCACGGTGCGCTTGACGGTCGAGAAGGCCGACAGCGGCACCAACTGGCCGCCGGTGCTGCGCACCGACAGGCGCGACACGTCGTCTTCGAACTGGCGGTCGCTGTCGGCGGCCGACAGAATCACCTGGTAGGTATTGCTCGCGCCGTAGATGCTGCCGATCTGCCGGTCGCCGTACGCGTTGTACAGCGCCAGGCGCAGGTCGCCCACCGCGACACCGAGCACGCCGGCCTTGTCGCGGTCGATTTCCAGCGTGGCCTGCAGGCCGCGGTTCTGCGAGTCGCTGGTGACGTCGCGGAAGACCGGGTCGGCGCGCATGCGCTCCATGAGTCGTGTGGACCACGGCACCATTTCGCCGGCGTTCACGCTTTGCAGCGTGTACTGGAAGCGCGCCTTGCTCTGGCGGCCGCCCAGGCGCAGGTTCTGCACCGGCTGCATGTAGACCGCAATGCCCGGAATCTCCCGGAAACGCTGGCGCAGCGATTCGAGCACCTTGGCCATCTTGGGGCGCTGGCTGCGCGGCTTGAGCACGGCGAAAAGGCGGCCTGAGTTCTGCGTGGCCGTAGGGCCGCCCACGCCGACGAACGAGCTCACGTAGGCCACGCTCGGGTCGGCCTGGAGCGAAGCGGCCACGCGCTCCTGCAGCGCATTCATGGCGGTGAAGGAAATGTCCTCGGCCGCTTCGGTGGTGATCTGGATCTGCCCGATGTCTTCCTCGGGGAAGAAGCCCTTCGGTATGGAAACGAACAGCCAGGCCGTGACGACGAAGGTGGCGCCGGCCACCAGCAGCATCAGCGTGCGATGGCCAAGAGTCCAGTCGAGCGTTCGCATGTAGGTGCCATGCACCCAGCGGTAACCACGCTCGAAGGCGCGGCCGATGGCGGTTCCGGGTTCCGGATGCTCTTCTTCGTGGTCGATGGCGCCTTCAGGACGTGGCGTGTGCTTGAGCAGCCGGCTCGCAAGCATCGGCACCAGCGTGAGCGACACCACGGCCGACACCAGCACGGCCAGCGCCACCACCACCGCGAACTCGTGGAACAACAGGCCGATGACACCCGGCATGAAGAAGATGGGGATGAACACCGCCACCAGCGAAATCGAAATCGAGATGATGGTGAAGCCCACCTCTCGCGCGCCGCGCAGCGCCGCCGCGAAGGGCTCCATGCCCTTTTCGACATAGCGCATGATGTTTTCGAGCACCACGATGGCGTCGTCCACCACCAGGCCCACGGCCAGCGTGATGCCGAGCAGCGACACGTTGTCCAGGCTGTAGCCGAAGGCATAGAGCAGCGCCACCGCGCCGATGAGCGAGATCGGGATCGTGACGGCTGGAATCAGCGTGGCCACCAGCCGGTGCAGGAACAGGAAGATCACCATGACCACCAGCGCGATGGTGCCCAGCAGCGTGAGCTGCACGTCGTGCACCGCCTCGCGGATGGACAGCGAGCGGTCGTTCACCATGTGGATCTCGACCGATTGCGGAAGCTCCGCCTTGAAGCGCGGAATGAGCGCGCGCACCGCGTCCACCACCTCCACGGTGTTGGCATTGGGCTGCCGCTGCACAGCGAGCGAGATGGAGCTCTGGCCGTTGAAGCTGCTCGCGGTCTTGACCGACTCGAAGCTGTCTTCGATGGTGGCCACTTCGTCGAGCCGCACCGGGGCGCCGTTGCGCTGGCCGATGATCAGCTTGGCGAAGTCTTCGGCCTTCGTGAGTTGCCGGTTGGCCTGGATGGTGAGCGTCTGGCGCGGCCCGTCGAGCGTGCCGACGGGCGTGTTGGCATTGGCCGAATTCACGGCCCTGGCAAGTTCGTCGAGCGTGATGTTGCGGGCGTTCAGCAGATCGGCATTGGCCTTGATGCGCACCGCGAAGGCCTTGCGCCCGTACACGGCCACCTGCGCCACGCCGTCGATGGTGGAGAGCGTGGGCGAGATCAGGTTCTCTGCGTAGTCGTTGAGCTCCGAGGGGTTCATCGACGGCGAAATGAGCGCGATGAACAGCACCGGCGCATCGGCCGGATTCACCTTGCGGTACGAAGGCAGCTGCGTGAGCTCTTGCGGCAACTGGCGCTGGGCGCGCAGCAGCGCGGCCTGAACGTCGACGGCGGCGGCATCGATGTCGCGGCTGCTCACGAACTCGAGCGTGATCGAACTCACGCCCTGGGTGTTGACCGAGCTGATGGTCTGCAGGCCCGGAATGGTCGAGAACTGCTTCTCGAGCGGCAGCGCCACCGACGAGGCCATGGTGTCGGGGCTTGCCCCCGGCAACTGGGCGTTCACGTTGATGACCGGTGTGTTGTAGCTCGGCAGCGCGGCGACCGGAATGCTGAAATACGCAAAGATGCCCGCCACCACCACCGCGGCGGACAACAGCACCGTCATGGCGGGACGGCGGATGCACAGCTCCGAGATGTTCATGCGCGTTCCCGCGGGGTCTTGACGTCCGACGAGGCCGCGCTGCCCGGTGTGACGCCGGTCGTGCCCGCCGGCGCGGCCTTTGCGTCGACGCGGACCTTGCCGCCCGGGCGCACGTTCTGGCTGCCCTCGATGACCACCTGCTCACCCGGCTCGACGCCGCTCACCGCCACCTTCGTGCCGAAGGTATAGAGCACCTGGACTTTGCGGCGCGCCGCGGTGCCGGCCTGGTCCACCACGTAGAGCGAGGCGCCGTCGGGCAGCATCATGAGCGCCGCGGCCGGTACCACGGTGGCGCCTGCCAGCGTGCGCACCGTGATGCGCGTGCCCACGAACTGGCCGGGCCACAGGCTCTGGTCGCCGTTGTCGAACACCGCCTTCGCGCGCACGGTGCCGATCTGCGGGTCGACCGTGTTGTCGACGAAATTGAGCACCCCGCTCAGCGGCTCGCGCCGGCCGGTCACGAGCGCCTCGACCTTGGCGCGGCTGCGCGCGGCGGCCAGCAGGTCCTGCAGATTGGCCTCGGGCACAGGGAAGCTCACCGCAATGGGATCGAGCTGCGTGATGGTGACGAGGGACAGCGTGGGCTGCACCAGCGTGCCGGGATAGATGTTGACGGCGCCGATGCGCCCGGCGATGGGCGCGCGCAGCGTGGCGTAGCCCAGCGCCACTTGCGCCGACTGCACCGCGGCGCGGTCGGCCGCCACCGCGGCGCGCTGCGCCTCCAGCTGCGACAGCGTGGCGTCGGTGGCGCTCTTGGAAATGAAGTTCTGCGCCAGCAGTTCCTGGCTGCGCTTGTACTGGCGCTCCAGGTCGGCCAGCGTGGCCTCGTCGCGCTTCTGCTGCGCGCGGGCGCGGGCCAGGTTGGCCTGGTCATTGCGGTCGTCCAGCGTGAAGAGCAACTGGCCCTCCTTGACGAACTGCCCTTCCTTCACGTGCACCGCCGCCACGGTATTGGTGACCTGCGGCCGGAGATCGACGCTGTTGAGGGACACCACGCTGCCGTTGACCTGGACCGTGACCGGCACGTCCTGCCGCACGGCGGTTGCGAGCGTTACCAGTGCCGGCGGCGCGCCGTCGGCGGGTGCCACGCCCTTGGCGCCCGCGGCAGGCTTGGCGCTGCCTGCGGCAAGACGATCGCCAGATCCGCTCCACCACCATCCCGCGGCGGCTACGATCGACACACCTGCAAGGGCGAAGACGAGTTTTTTCTTCATGGATTTTTTGTGCACTTTGGGCTGACAGCGGCTATTGGATCAGCGGCCAGTTCACAGTGTCGACGGGTACCGTAAAGATAAGTAAAGCGGCAACGCAATGGCCCGTGCACAACCCGCTGTGGCAGGCGCAAGGCCGAATTCAACCTCGCCGCTAAAATCGCCGCTCCACAGCCTCTGGATATACCCCATGAACCGCTGCAAGAAACCCACGAATGCTCTCACTTTCATAGCGCTTTGCACAGTAGCTGCAAGCCTTTTTTCCATTGACGCGGCGGCCCAGGCCGACATTCCCCGGCCGCAGACGCAGAACGAGTCGCTCGTAGGCGGCCGCACGTTCCCGGTTGGCACGCTGCGCGGCAAGTTCATGGTGATCGACGGGGTCGACGTCGAACTCGACGGCAAGCCTGACCGCATGGCGCCTGGCGGACGCATCCGCAGCGCCCAGAACATGCTGGTCATGTCGAGTGCCATCACGGGTCAGAAATACCTGGTCAACTACACGCGTGACGCAGCGGGCCTGCTGCGCGAGGTCTGGATCCTGACGCCCGACGAAGCCGTTGCCAGGCGCGAATCGCTCGACAAGCCGCTCCTGAACATCTGGCCGTTCACCACGAACGACACCGTCAACACGCAATAAAAATGCCAGCGGGCACTCGCCCGCCGCGCTTCCGGACGCCGCGCGCGTCCGGTATTCCGCCTTCCCGCTCGGGAGGGCAAGAGAGCACCCCATGAGCAAAAAAGTCTTTATCAAAACCTTCGGCTGCCAGATGAACGAGTACGACTCGGACAAGATGGCCGATGTGCTGAACGCCGCGCAGGGCTACGAGCCCACCCAGAACGTGGACGAGGCCGACCTGATCCTGTTCAACACCTGCTCGGTGCGCGAAAAGGCCCAGGAGAAGGTGTTCTCCGACCTGGGCCGCGTGAAGCACCTGAAGGCCAAGGGCGTGAAGATCGGCGTGGGCGGCTGCGTGGCCAGCCAGGAGGGCGATGCCATCATCGCGCGCGCGCCTTACGTCGACATCGTGTTCGGCCCGCAAACGCTGCACCGCCTGCCCGAAATGCTGAACGACCGCGAGCGGCTCGACCGCCCGCAGGTGGACATCAGCTTTCCCGAGATCGAGAAGTTCGACCACCTGCCGCCCGCACGGGTGGAGGGCGCTACGGCGTTCGTGTCGATCATGGAAGGCTGCTCCAAATACTGCAGCTACTGCGTGGTGCCCTACACCCGCGGCGAGGAAGTGAACCGCCCGCTAGACGACGTGCTGGTGGAGATTGCCGGCCTGGCCGACCAGGGCGTGCGCGAGGTCACGCTGCTGGGGCAGAACGTGAACGCCTACCGTGGCCGCATGGGCGATACGGCGGAAATTGCCGACTTCGCGCTGCTCATCGAGTACGTTGCAGAGATCCCCGGCATCGAGCGCATCCGCTACACGACCAGCCACCCGAACGAGTTCACGCCACGGCTGATCGAGGCCTACGCCAAGGTGCCGCAGCTCGTGAGCCACCTGCACCTGCCCGTGCAGCACGGCAGCGACCGCATCCTGATGGCCATGAAGCGCGGCTACACCGCCATGGAATACAAGAGCACGGTGCGCAAGCTGCGCGCCATCCGGCCCGAGCTTGCGCTCTCCAGCGACTTCATCGTCGGCTTCCCGGGCGAGACCGACGAAGACTTTGCCAAGATGATGAAGCTGATCGACGACTGCAAGTTCGACAACAGCTTCAGCTTCATCTTCAGTCCGCGCCCTGGCACGCCGGCCGCGGCGCTGCACGACGACACGCCGCATGCGGTGAAGCTTGCGCGCCTGCAAACGCTGCAGCGCGTGATCGACGGCAACGTGCGCCGCTTCGGCGATGCGCTCGTGGGCACCACGCAGCGCGTGCTGGTCGAAGGGGCTTCGCGCAAGGACGCGAACGAACTGATGGGCCGCACGGAGTGCAACCGCGTGGTCAACTTCGAAGGCGATGCACGGCTCGTCGGGCAAATGGCCGACCTGCGCATCACGCGCTCGCTCGCCTACACGCTGCGCGGCGAAGTGGCCACGCGCGAAACGTCGACGGCGCCGGCTCCGGCCGCGCTCGCCGCCTGATGGCGAAGCGGCCATCGACGCGGGGCTCGTTCCAGCAGCTCCTTCTTTTCGCATTCCTGCTCATCACCGCCTTGCTGGTGGGCGTGGTGCTGCGCTCTGTGTTCCAGTACGACGCGCTCATGAGCCAGAGCCGCGATGCGGCCGCCCGTGCGCTGCGGCTCTCGGGCGCGGCCCAGTCGCTGGCCGAGCGCAGCGCGGCCATGGAGCGCGCCGGTCGCCAGTCGCTGGTGCTGAACGACGCCGTGCTGCGCCGCCGCTTCGACGATGCCGCGCGTGAAGCGCACCAGGTGCTCGAACGGCTCGAGAACAACGGCCTTGCGCCGGCGGGCATCCAGATGTGGCGCGCCCAGCTCGGCGTGATCGAAGGCCTGATGAGCGGAAGCGCCGACAGCGCGCTCTCGCGCGAAAGCACCATGGCCATGCAGTTCCGTGAACTCGATTCGCTGAACACCAACTTGGCGCAGCAGGCGCAGTTCCTCATCGAAACGCAAAACGATGCGCTGGCCAAGCGCATCGAGAACGCACGCCGCCGCCTGATGCGCGAAGTGATCGCCGCCAGCGTGCTCGCCGTGTCTCTGGCCTTGGCTTTCGGCATCTGGCTGGCGCGCCCGTTCAAGCGGCTGGAGCACGCCATCGTCGGCCTCGGGCAAAACCGGCTCGACGAGCCGATCGACATTCGCGGTCCGGCCGACATTCGGCGCGTGTCGCAGCAGCTGGAGTGGCTGCGCCTGCGCCTGACCGAACTGGACGCCGACAAGGCGCGCTTCCTGCGCCATGTGTCGCACGAACTGAAAACGCCGCTCGCCGCGCTGAGGGAAGGTGTCTCGCTGCTCGAAGACGGTGTGACCGGGCCGCTCAACCCGGCCCAGCTGGAAGTGGCGCAAATCCTGAACCAGAACACCGTGTCGCTGCAGGGCCAGATCGAGGCATTGCTGCGCTTCAATGCCGCGGCCTTCGAGGCGCGCGAGCTGCGCCGGGAACGCACCGAGCTGCTGCCGCTGATCGAGGAACAGATCGAGGCGCAGCGCCTGCAGTGGCAAGCCCACGGCCTGCGCGTGCGCGCAGAGGGCGAGCCGCTCACGGTCACGGTGGACCGCACCAAGCTCGGCACCGCCATTGCCAACCTGCTGTCCAATGCCATCCGCTATTCGGCGCGCGGCGGAGTCATCAATATCGTGGTGTCGAGCACGCCGGATTCGGCCTGCATCGATGTCAATGACGCCGGCCCGGGTATTGCCGAAAGCGACCGCGACCGCATTTTCGAGCCGTTCTACCGGGGCGAACGCCAACCCGAGCATGCGGTCAAGGGCACCGGCATCGGCCTTTCCATCGTGCAGGAGTACATTGCTGCCCATGGGGGCCGCATCACCCTGCAGCCGAGCGGGCCTGGCGCGCGTTTTCGCATCGAACTGCCGCGCACGGCCTGATCCCGGATCCAGCCTCCAGAACAACCCACCGCCAATCCTTCGTGAAGCCTCCGGGCATCCACCTGAAACACTGCCTTTTGTCTTTCCTTCGTCGATCCATGTCTTTTTCGTTCGTCCGCAGTTCGACCTTCTACGGGGCGATGGCCGTGCCTTTCGTCCTGCTGCTGGCCGCCTGCGCGACGCAACCCGAGCCCCCGGCCGAGGCCACCGCCCTGCCGCCGCCGCCCGTGGTGCCGCGCGTGATGCCCGTGGAGGCCGAGCCCAAGGCGCCGGCCACGCAGCCGGCATCGCTCTTCACATTGATGACTCAAGGCCCCGTGGCGGCGATGCTGGCCTATGCCGACAAGGTGCGTCCGCTGGGCGGCGCCGAGCTGAGCGCCGAGATCACCCGCGCCGGCGATCCGGGCGATTCGCCCAGCGCGCAAATGCAGCTGGCGCTGCTGCTTGCGCAAACGCGCGTGCCGGCCGACCTGGCGCGCGCCCTTGGCCTGATGCAGCGCGTGGCGGCCAACCCCTTACCCGAAGCGCAGCCGCTGCAGCCGCTCGCGCGCGCACTGGCCGCGCGCTACGTGGAGCAACGCCGCGTCGAGGACGACCGCGACAAGCAGGTGCAGCAGCTGCGCGAAAGCCAGCGCCGCATCGACCAGCTGAACGACCGCATCGAAGCGCTGCGCGCCATCGAACGCAGCTTCGCGCGCCCGAACGCACCGGCACCCACCCTGCCCCCACCCAACGGCACCAAGCCCACCCCATGAACATCCAGCGGCTGCAGAAAGAGGTTCTTCGATGAGCACGACCGGCGCGCGCCTGCTGGTGGTGGACGACGATCCGGACATGCTGCGGCTGCTCTCGATGCGGCTGAGTTCGGTCGGCTACCAGGTCACTGCCGTGAGCTCGGCCGAAACCGCGCTCACCCAGCTCGAGATCGAGCATCCGCAACTGGTGCTCAGCGACGTGCGGCTGCCCGGCCGCGACGGGCTCCAGCTGTTCGATGAAATAAGAAAGCGCCACCCCTCGCTGCCGGTGATCCTGCTCACCGCCCACGGCACCATTCCGGATGCCGTCGAGGCCACGGCGCGCGGCGTGTTCACTTATCTCACCAAGCCGTATGACGGCCGCGAGCTGCTCGACAAGATCGCCCAGGCGCTGGCGCTCGGCGCCCCCGCCAGCACGCCCGCCAAGGCCGGCGACGAAAGCTGGCGCGCCGAAATCGTGAGCCGCAGCAACCGCATGTCCGAACTGCTGGCCGAAGCGCGCATGGTCGCCAAGTCGGACGCCTCGGTGCTTTTGCGCGGAGACAGCGGCGCCGGCAAGGAGCTGCTGGCGCGTGCCATTCACCGCGCGAGCGCTCGCGCCGACAAGCCCTTCGTGGCCGTCAATTGCGGCGCCATTCCCGAGGCGCTGCTCGAGTCGGAACTGTTCGGCCACATGAAGGGCGCCTTCACCGACGCGCACGCCAACCACAAGGGCCTGTTCCAGCAGGCCGACGGCGGCACGCTGCTGCTGGACGAAATCGGTGACATGCCGCCCGCGCTGCAGGTCAAGCTGCTGCGGGTACTGCAGGAGCGCGCGGTACGGCCGCTGGGCGCCAGCCAGTCGATCGAGGTCGACGTGCGCATCATCTCGGCAACCCACCGCGACCTGGACGCGGCCATGGAAGCGGGCCAGTTCCGCGAAGACCTTTATTACCGCCTGAACGTGGTCACGCTCACGCTGCCGCCGCTGTCGGCCCGGCGCGAGGACATTCCGCTCTTGGCCAACCACTTCCTGCAGAAGCTGTCGACCAAGTACGGCAAGCGCCTGTCCGGCTTCGCGCCCGAGGCACTGAAGGCGCTGGCCACCGCCGCCTGGCCGGGCAACGTGCGGCAGCTCTACAACGTGGTGGAACAGGTTTGCGCGCTGTCGAGCTCGCCGCTCATTCCGCTGGCGCTGGTGCAGCGGGCACTGCGGGTGCCGACGGTCGAGGTCCAGACCTATGCCGAGGCCAAGCAGCGTTTCGAGCGCGACTACCTGGTCGGGCTGCTCAAGCTGACCGACGGCAACGTGGCCGACGCGGCCCGCCTGGCCGACCGCAATCGCACCGAGTTCTATCGCCTGCTGCAAAAGCACGAACTCACCCCGGGCCACTTCAAGGCCGACCCTGTCGCTCCGGGCAGCGAGCCTGTCGCCGACTAGCGACGTCGCTAAGTTGTTGATTTAAAAGGATCTTTTCCGCCAGCCTCCCAGGCTTGTCGGGATTCGGCGACAAAAACAGGGGTTTCAGAGCCTCCCAACCGGCTCCAACTCCGAAAATCGCATCCAGATCGCGCCAAGTTGTTGATCTGAAAGCGTTTTTTCATCCTGGCACAGGGTTTGCCCCTGTACAGGCATGACAGCACTCAACAGCCCATCTTTCGCACTGCGCCAGCAGCGCGACGGCCTGCGTCAAAAGCAGTTTTCCCCCGTGCGGCCCCGTGCCGCCGGTCATTCGCTGGCCGCGCTCGCAAGCGCAGGCGGCGCCGAACCGGATTGCGTGATCAAGCGCTTTCCTGCCATTGGCGACACCCCTTCCCTCGACAAGCAACGTTGGTAAATCACACATGAAGCCGAACGACTTCTCCCAACTGAACGTGCTGACCGAAGCCGACTTTTCGCACCGCAGCCCGGTGCGCGAAGAACGCCACCCTAATTCCGTGACCGCTCCGCCGGTCAACCGCGGCTCCATGGCGCCCCGCCCCTGGCGCGGCTTCTGGAACAGCATCGGCACCGCCCTGCTGGTCAAGCTCGGCGCCGGCGGCAAGCCGGAAAGCCAAACCGCCGAAGCCGGCGAACAGGTCAAGCAGCCATGGCAGCGCGCCGCCGCGCAGCGCCGCTTCGCCTTCATGGCGCTCACGCTGCTGAGCACCGTGATTGCCTCCGCGCTGTTTGCCGGCGTGCAGCCCGACTACGACAACATCTGGCTCGAATACGGCCAGATCGGCCTGTACGGCCTGCTTTCGGGCTGGGTCGTCACCGGTTTTGTCACGGCGCTCATGGGCTTTTACGTCTCGGTGCGCGGTGACAAGCACGCCCTGTCGGTCAAGCAGGTGGCCCACCACCCGATGAACCCCGAAGCTCGCACCGCGATCATCATGCCGATCTGCAACGAAGACGTTGCCACGGTGTTCGCAGGCCTGCGCGCCACCTGCGAATCGGTCGCGGCCACCGGCCACGCCAGGCAGTTCGACGTGTTCGTGCTGTCCGACAGCTACTCGCCCGAAACCGCCGCCGCCGAACGCGCCGCCTGGGAAGACCTTCGCGCCGCACTGGCCGACAGCCCGAACCAGCCGCAGGTCGAGGTGTACTACCGCCTGCGCACCCGCCGCACGCACCGCAAGGCCGGCAACGTGGCCGACTTCTGCCGCCGCTGGGGCAAGGACTACCGCTACATGGTCGTGCTCGACGCCGACTCCGTGATGAGCGGCGACTGCCTAACCTCGATGGTCAAGCTGATGGAAGCCAACCCCACCGCCGGCATCATCCAGACCGCCACGCAGGCCATCGGCCACGTGACGCTGCATGCCCGCGCGCAGCAATTCGCTTCCCGCGTGACGGGCCGCCTGTTCACGCTGGGCATGCAGTTCTGGCAACTGGGCGAATCGCACTACTGGGGCCACAACGCGATCATCCGCGTCGAGCCCTTCATGAAGCATTGCGCGCTGGCGCCCATCAAGGGCACCGGCGGCATGTCGGGCGGCATCATGTCGCACGACTTCGTCGAAGCCGCGCTGATGCGCCGCGCGGGCTACAACGTGTGGCTCTGCGCCGACCTGGTCGGCAGCTACGAGCAGCAACCGCCGGACCTGCTGGCCGAACTCCAGCGCGACCGCCGCTGGTGCCAGGGCAACCTGCAAAACGCCCGCCTGATGGCCGAACCCGGCATTCACCCGGTGCACCGCGCAATGTTCGTGACCGGCACCATGGCTTATGTCTCGGCGCCGCTGTGGCTGGCTTTCCTGACGCTGGGCACCGCGCTGTGGCTGAGCGGCTCGAGCCTCATCTCCAGCTGGAGCGTGCTGCCGGCGGAACTGGCCGGCCTGTGGATCTGGACCCTGTGCCTGTTGTTCCTGCCCCGCGTGCTCGGCATTGCCGCCGTGCTGATGCGCGGCGAGCAACGCCAGTACGGCGGCCTGTGGGGCCTGGTGAAGAGCTCGGTGCTCGAAAGCGCCCTGGCCATCGTGCAGGCGCCGGTTCGCATGCTGGCCCACTCGCTGTTCGTGCTGGTTGCCCTCACCGGCATCAAGCTCGACTGGAAGTCGCCCCCGCGCGAAGCCGCTGCCGTGCCGTGGAAGGTTGCCGTGTCGCAGCTCGCTCCCATGAGCGTGGTGGTTGGTGCGCTGGCCCTGGGCGTTGCAATGATCGACCCGAGCGCGCTGATCTGGCTCATGCCCGTTGGCCTGCCGCTGCTGCTGGCAATTCCGCTCACGGTGCTGACCAGCCAGATCGCACTGGGCACGTCGCTGCGCGATCGCGGCTTCCTGCTGATTCCCGAGGAATCGCGTTCGCCGGCCGTGCTGCGCCGCGCCTGGATGCATGCGGTGCGCCTTGCGCGTCCCGCGGCGCTGGCCACAGCCTGATGCGCTGAAGACACAGCCCCAAAAAAAGCCGGCCTCAGGGTCGGCTTTTTTTATGGTGCGTGGCTAGAATCGCGCCTTCCTTTTTCAACCCACGGATCCCTCGATCCCCTGGAGCGCCAAGTGCCCCGATTCGCCGTCACCACCCTCTGACGCCGACAACACCACTCGCTGGTCATGTCGGGCGCCTAGCTGCGTTCCCTCACTGACCAGGCACGGCCCGCTTCGGCCGCCGAGTCGATCTCTCTTCCAGCTTCGCTCCCGCACGTTGTCGGTTCTTCCTGATTTGCATCTGGAGAACAACGTGTTCCCTCTCTCTTCTCTTTCATCCGTTCCACTGCTCAAGTACCCGCGTACTGCGCATCTGGAAGGCTCGCGCTTGCAGGCCGGCGACACCGACGATGGCCAGACACCGTTGTCCGCGCTGCAGGGCCAGCGTGTGGTCATCGAGGAAAAGCTCGATGGCGCCAATGCAGCCGTGTCGTTCACCTCTGGGGGCGAGCTGCTGCTGCAATCGCGCGGCCACTATCTCGCGGGCGGCGCCAGCGAGCGCCAGTTCAACCTGTTCAAGCACTGGGCCGCCGCCCACGAGCCGACGCTGCTCGAGCGGCTCGAGGACCGCTATGTGATGTACGGCGAGTGGTGCTTTGCAAAGCACAGCTGCTGGTACGACCGGCTGCCCGCGTTCTTTCTGGAGTTCGACCTCTACGATCGCCAAGCGCAGTGCTTCCTGTCGACACCCGCACGGCACGCATTGCTCGACGGCAGCCCGGTACTTTCGGTACCCGTGCTCTACGAAGGCGAGATGCCGCACCAGGCGAAGGCACTGCGCTCGCTCGTGCGGCCATCGCTCGCGCGCAGCGCCGGCTGGAAAGTGGCCTTCGAACAGGCCGTGATGCAGGAAGGCCAGCCGCTCGAGCTCGTGCGGCAGCAAACCGACCTGTCCGACTTGGCTGAGGGCCTGTACCTCAAGACCGAGTCGCAGGGCGAGGTGACCGGCCGCTACAAGTGGGTGC
Source organism: Variovorax sp. CCNWLW225 (assembly GCF_037204045.1). NCBI lineage: Bacteria > Pseudomonadati > Pseudomonadota > Betaproteobacteria > Burkholderiales > Comamonadaceae > Variovorax > Variovorax sp. CCNWLW225. The sequence goes on from NZ_JBBCBV010000009.1 coordinate 18,230, forward strand.
GGCCTGATTTCGTGCAGACCATCCTCGACTCGGGCTCGCACCACAGCCGCCGGCCCGTGCTGCCCAACCAGCTCGCGCCAGGTGTCGACCTCTACGCGCCGACGCCGCAAGTGGGCTGGAAAGACCTGGGGCTACGCACGTTCCGCGACCCCGCAGAACTGACAACAACAGGGAGGCCGCGATGACCTACGACGACTTGCGCGCACTGGTGCCGACGCCTCCGCAGGGCTACGACTGGGCCGAGTGCTGCGAACTGCTGCCGGCCCTGCTGCGCCTTGAAGAGACGCCGCAAGACCCGTACTACCACGCCGAAGGCAACGTCGGCATCCACACGCGCATGGTGCTGGACGCGCTGATGCAGGATCCGCACTACCAGCGTGCCGGCGCCGACGGCCGTTTCGTGCTGTTCATGGCCTGCCTGCTGCACGACATCGCCAAGCCGGACACCACCGTGATCGACGAAGCCAGCGGCCGTATCGGCCAGCCGGGCCATTCGCGCCGCGGCTCGGTCGATGTGCGCGTGCTGATGTGGAAGGCCCGCGTGCCGTTCGCGCTGCGCGAAGCCGTGTGCCGGATCATCGCGGTGCACCAGTTGCCGTTCCATGCCTTTGCCTCGCGCAAGGGGGTGCGGCCCGAGTGGCTGGTGCACAAGCTCTCGTGGGAATTGAGCCTGCCCGACCTGTGCTGCGTGGCGCGCTGCGACATGCTCGGGCGCCACTGCGAGAAGCGCGCAGACAGCATGGCCGACATCGCGCTTTTCGAGGAATTGGCCCGGGAAGAAGGCTGCTGGGAAGGCTCTCGCCAAATGGCCGATGCACACACGCGCCTGGCCTACTTCCGTGGCGCGGACACCAGTCCCGACTACCCGTTGTTCCAGGCTGCGGGTTCGCAGGTCACGGTGATGTGCGGCCTGCCCGCGAGTGGCAAGAACCATTGGGTGGCGCAGCATCGCAAGGGCTGGCCGGTGGTGTCATTCGACGATGCGCGTGCCGAACTGGGGTTGAAGCACGGCGAGAACGACGGGCTGGCCGCGCACCATGCGGTCGATGGGGCCAAGGCGCTGCTGCGCAAGCAGGAGCGCTTCGTCTGGAATGCCACGCACCTGAGCCAGCAGATGCGCACCAAGACGCTGGACCTGCTCTGGGCGTATCACGCCCGGATCGAGCTGGTGTACCTGGAGGTGCCGCATCCCGAGCTGATGCGCCGCAACCGCGAGCGCGACACCACGTTATCGAACGCGGGCATCGAGCGGATGCTGCATCGCTGGGAGCTGCCGGCGCCCGTGGAGGCGCACGCGACGGTCTACGACGTGCAGACCTGAAACGACGAAGCCCGCCGGAGCATCCTTCGGCGGGCTTCTGTCTACCTATATATATGCGTGGGGCTCAGAACGGGAGCTTGGGACCGCCCGGGCCACCCATTCCGCCCATGCCTTTCATGCCGCCCATCTTCTTCATCATCTTCATGAGGCCGCCGCCCTTCATCTTCTTCATCATGCCCTGCATCTGCTCGAACTCGTTGAGCAGGCGGTTCACTTCCTGAACCTGCACGCCGGCGCCGGCCGCGATGCGGCGCTTGCGGGTGGCCTTGAGCAGTTCGGGCTTGCGGCGCTCCAGCGGCGTCATGCTCTGGATGATTCCTTCCTTGCGGCGGATGTCGCGCTCGGCGCGGGTCATGTCGGCCTCGGTGGCCTTGGCGGCCATCTGCTGCGGCAGCTTGTCCATCAGGCTGGAGAGGCCGCCCATCTGCTTCATCTGCTGCAGCTGGCCGAGAAAGTCGTTCAGGTCGAAGCCCGCGCCGCTCTTGACCTTGGCCGCGAGCTTCTGCGCCGCCGCCACGTCGACGCCGGCCGTGACCTGCTCGACCAGCGCAACGATGTCGCCCATGCCCAGGATGCGGCCGGCATGGCGCTCGGCGTCGAACACCTCCAGGCCGTCGATCTTCTCGCTCGTGCCGGCAAACTTGATCGGCACGCCCGTGACCTGGCGCACCGACAGCGCCGCCCCGCCGCGCGAATCGCCGTCGGTCTTGGTCAGGATGATGCCGGTGAGCGGCAGCGCGTCCTTGAAGGCCTTGGCGGTGTTGATCGCGTCCTGGCCCTGCATCGCATCGACCACGAACAGCGTTTCGACCGGATCGAGCGCTCCGTGCAGCTGCTTGATTTCGGTCATCAGCACTTCGTCGATCGCCAGGCGGCCGGCCGTGTCGACCAGCAGCACATCGAAGAAGTGGCGCTTGGCGTGGTCGAGCGCGGCGCGTGCAATGTCGAGCGGCTTCTGGTCCGGCGTGCTCGGGAACCATTCGGCACCGGCCTGCTTGGTGACCATCTTGAGCTGCTCGATGGCGGCGGGCCGGTAGACGTCGCCCGACACGGTCAGCACCTTTTTCTTGCGCTTTTCGATCAGGTGCTTGGCCAGCTTGGCGGTGGTGGTGGTCTTGCCCGCGCCCTGCAGGCCGGCCATCAGGATCACCGCCGGCGGCTGGGCCGCAAGGTTGATGTCGGACACGCCCTCGCCCATGGTGGCGGCGAGTTCGCGGTTGACGATGCCGACCAGCGCCTGGCCCGGCTTGAGCGAACCCAGCACTTCCTGGCCAAGTGACTTTTCCTTCACGCGGGCGACGAAGTCGCGCACCACGGGCAGCGCCACGTCGGCCTCGAGCAGCGCCATGCGCACTTCGCGCAGCATGTCCTGCACGTTGCTTTCGGTAATGCGCGCCTGGCCGCTCATCGTCTTGACGAGGCGGGAGAACTTTTCTGAGAGGGCGGTGGCCATGGAAGAAATGCCTTGCTGCCCGCCGCGGCGGGTCATTGGGAAGTCGTAACTGATGTGAGTGTCGGCCGCTTGCGCCCATTCGCGAAACACCGCCGGACCGGCTTTGCCGAACCGCAGGTGTTGCCCCCGGCAGCGGGTTGGCGATGCGCCACGATGCGCGCGAAGACTGGCGGCGAGCCTATTACACTCCTGCAATGATTTTAGCGATCCCCTCCCCACTTGCCGTGGCGCTGGGCATCGCCACCGCGGCTGCCTACGGATTTGCCGCCGCCGCGGGCGCCCGCCTGAGCCGAAAAGCCACCCAGTGGGCCCTGGGGCTCGCATGGCTGCTGCATGCCGCGGTGCTGGCCCACGGCCTGATCGGCAGCCAGCCGCGCTTCGGCTTTGCGCCGGCGCTCTCCGTCACGGCATGGCTGGTGCTTACCGTCTACGCGGTCGAAAGCCGCATGTACCCGCAACTGAAAGTTCGGCGGGCGCTGGCCTGGCTAGGCGCGGCCGCGGTGGTGCTGGCCGTTCTGTTTCCCGGCACGCCGCTGCACGTTTCGGCATCGCCCTGGCTACCGCTGCACCTGGCACTGGGCATTGCCTCGTATGGATTGTTCGGCGCCGCGGTGGTGCATGCCTGGTTGATCACGCGGGCTGAAAAGCAGATTCGCCTTGCCACCGAGCCGCAGGCCGGGGTGCCGCTGCTCACGCTCGAACGGCTCACCTTCCGCTTCGTCACGGCGGGGTTCGTTCTGCTTTCCGCCACGCTGCTGGCGGGCCTGCTGTTCAGCGAAACGCTGTACGGAGCCACGGTGCGCGCCTGGAAGTGGGACCACAAGACAGTGTTCTCGGTGCTGGCGTGGATGAGCTTTGCCGTGCTGCTGGTGGGGCGCGCGCGCTTCGGCTGGCGCGGCCGCACCGCGCGCCGCGTGCTGTATGCCGGCTCCGCCTTGCTGCTGCTGGCCTATGTGGGTTCGCGTTTTGTGCTCGAAGTGGTGCTGGCGCGCGGTACGGCATGAAATACCTGCTCGTTCTCGCGGTGCTCTGGGTGGCAATCTGGCTCTGGCGCAAGAACCGCCGCGAAGAAATGCGCGACGCGCAGCGCGAAAAGGCAGCCCGCGCCCAGCGCCAGCCCGCCGCACCGGCCGCGCCCAAGGCCATGCTGCGCTGCGCGCATTGCGGCTTGCACCTGCCTGCAAGCGATGCGCTCGGCGGCCCGGGCGACGCGGTCTACTGCAGCGCTGCGCACCGTGAGGCCGCCGAGCGCGGCTGAACGGGTGCCGCCTCCATGAGCTCGTCTCTCTGGTCGCGCGGCGAAGCCGTCACCGACTGGGACGTGCTCGAACCGGGCCGCAGCGAAAGCGCCGCGCTGCTGCGGCTGTGGCGCGGTTTCATGGCGGCGCGCTGCTTCGTGGCGCTGGTGCTCGTGCTGTTGCAGGGCGTTTCCTTCGCACTCGGCCAGACGATGCAGCCGTTGGCCATTGCGCTTTCGGCGGGCTACCTGGCGGCGACCTGGCTGGGTGCGCGCTACGCGCATTTCACGCCGCCGATCCGGGGCTTTGCGGCGCTCTGGTTCGTCACCATCGGCATCGACCTGGGCACCTTCACCGCGCTCCAGGTGCTGCAAGGCGGCAACATCAACTACACGCCGCTGTTCGCACTGCCGGTGCTCATGAGCGCGGTGCTCGGAACCGTGACCGTGGGTCTGGGCACCACGGCCACTGTCACGCTGCTGTTGCTGGCGGACGCGGGCTGGCACTGGCTCCAGCAGCCCGGCGACTCGTCCACCCGCTTCGTGCAGGCGGCGCTCACGGGCACCGGGCTTTTCGTAGTGGCGCTGCTGGCGCACGAGCTCGCACGCCGGCTCGCACGAGAAGAAGCCACCGCCGAGCGCAACCGCAGCAGTGCGCAAATGCAGGCGCAGGTGAACGACCTGGTGATCGAAACGCTGAGTGAAGGCGTGCTGGTGATCGACGCCGAAGGCCTGGTGCACGCGGCCAATCCGGCCGCCGATGCCATCCTCGGCCAAGGCCTGGCCAAGCTCCCCCTGCCCTTTGCGCTGCACACGCAGCCCGCTTGGCATGCGCTGGCCGCGCTGGCGCGCCAGACCTTTGCGCGCCGGGCGCCGCAATCCGAAGAAATTCCGGTGGCGCAAGCGCGCGGCGCGGCACGCGAAGTGCGGGTGCGCACGCGGCTCACGCCCACCAGCGACCAGCGCGTGGACAGCCTGTGCGTGATGTTCCTTCAAGACCTGCGCGAACTCGAGGCCCGCATCCGCACCGAGAAGCTGGCGGCAATGGGCCGCATGTCGGCTGCAGTGGCGCATGAAATCCGCAATCCGCTGGCCGCCATCACACAGGCCAGCGCGCTGCTCAACGAAGACCTCACCGATCCCGCGCACCGAAAGCTGACCAGCATGGTGCAGCACAACGCCCAGCGTCTCGCACGCATCGTGGACGACGTGCTCGACGTTTCGCGTGCGCGCCAGCAGCGCGTTCTTTCGCTCGGCGAGCAGGTCGCGCTCGACCCCGCCGTGCGCGCCCTCGCCGAAGAATGGGTACGCCAGACGCAGCGCCCGGGCGTTCTCATCACGCTCGATGCCGCCGACAGCGAGGTGCGCTTCGACGTCGAGCACCTGCGCCGGCTGCTGGTGAACCTGCTGGACAACGCGGCGCGCTACGCCGGCAAGCGCGAGGGCTCGATCCAGGTCGTCACCACCACGCAGCGCGGAAGCTCAGGCCGGCCGAGCCTGCAGGTGTGGAGCGACGGCGCGCCGCTGGAGCCGGCGGTGCAGCGCCATTTGTTCGAGCCGTTTTTCTCTTCCGAAAGCCGCTCCAGCGGACTCGGCCTGTTCTTGTGCCGCGAGCTGTGCCGACGCCATGGCGCCACCATCGGCTACGAGCGCCGGGCGCTTGTGGCGGGCGGACCCGAAGGCAACGAATTCTTCGTCAGCTTCGCTCCCAGCGAAAACCGGCTGACACAATAGCGCCGTGAGCACTCCCAATCCCCCTTCCCTGCAGCGCCCGGCCAACATCCTGGTCATCGACGACGAGCCCGACCTGCGCACGCTGTACGAACTCACGCTGCTTCGCGAGGGCTACCGCGTGGAAGCCGCGGGCAGCGTTTCGGAAGCATGGGAGCACCTGGAGGCCGGGCAATTCGATGCGGTGATCACCGACATGCGGCTGCCCGACGGCCAGGGCATGGAAATCATCCACCGCATCCAGAAGGACCAGCGCACCGAGCGCTGCGTGGTGATGACGGCCTACGGTTCCGCCGAGAACGCGGTCGAGGCGCTGAAAGCCGGCGCATTCGACTACCTGACCAAACCTGTCGACCTGAAGCAGTTCCGCGCCGTCGTTGCCTCCGCCGTGCAGGCGCAGCAGGCCGCGCCCGCCAAGGCCACTAAAGCGGTGCCGGCGGCACAAGGCGAACGTGCCGGCGACACGCCCGGCGTGACAGGCAGCGGCATTGCGGCGCTCGAGCGGCTGGTGGGCAACTCGGAGCCGATGCGCCTGGTCAAGTCGCGCATCGCCAAAGTGGCGCGCGGCATGGCGCCCGTGCTGGTGCGCGGCGAATCGGGCACCGGCAAGGAGTTGGTGGCGCGCGCCGTGCACGCCTGCAGCCAGCGCAGCGACGGCCCGTTCGTTGCGGTCAACTGCGGCGCCATTCCGGAGAACCTGCTCGAGGCCGAATTCTTCGGCGCACGCAAGGGCTCGTACACCGGCTCGTCGCAAGACCGCGACGGCTACTTCCAGGCCGCGCGGGGCGGCACGTTGTTCCTCGACGAAATCGGCGACCTGCCGCTGGCAATGCAGTCCAAGCTGCTGCGCGCGATCCAGGAGCGCAGCGTGCGCTCCATCGGTTCCACGCAGGAAGACGCGGTCGACGTACGCATCGTGAGCGCCACCCACAAGGACCTGCATGCCGAGGTCAACGCCGGCCGCTTCCGCCAGGACCTGTTCTACCGGCTCAACGTGATCGAGATTGCGGTGCCCGCACTGCGCGACCGGCGCGAAGACCTGCCGGCCCTGTGCGCCGCTTTGCTCGCGCGCATTGCGCACGACGGCGGACTGCCGGTGCCGCATCTTTCCGGCGACCTGCTGCACCGTCTCGCGCAGCATCCGCTGCACGGCAATGTGCGCGAACTCGAAAACCTGCTGCACCGCGCCGTGGCGCTCAACGACGGCGACGAACTGCACCTGGACCTGATGGGCGGTGGACAGCCCGCCGTCGCGGGGCTTGCGGCTTCGGCGCCCTCGTTTTCTCCGCCGCCGGACGACGGCGAACCGCCCGCCGCTGCAGCACCCGCGGCCGCCTTCGTTGAACCTAAGACCGCACCGCCGCCCTTGCCGTCCGACCTGCAGGCTTATCTCGACCAGCAGGAGCGCGAAATTCTGGTGCGTGCTCTGCATGAAAGCGGCTTCAACCGCACCGCCGCAGCCGCGCGGCTCGGCATGAGCCTGCGCCAGATCCGCTATCGCATCGCGCGCCTGGGCATCACCACGCCCAACGGCGACGAAGGTACCGCGAGCAATGCCGACGATTGAAGCATCAGCGGCCAACGCGAGCGGTGGCGACGGCCTCTGGCGCGCCGGCTGGTACCGCTTTGCAAAGGCGTTGCACTCGCCGAATTTCGGCCCGCGACCGGCAGGCGCGCAGACCGACCTGATCGTGCTGCATTCCATCAGCCTGCCGCCCGGCGAATATGGCGGCGATGCGGTGCAGCAGCTCTTCGCGAACCAGCTCGACTGGGACGCGCACCCTTACTTCCAATCCATTCGCGGCCTGCAGGTTTCCTCGCACTTTTATGTGCGGCGCAACGGCGAACTCTGGCAGTTCGTGAGCTGCGACGATCGCGCCTGGCATGCCGGCGTCTCGTCCTGGCGTGGCCGCGAAAACTGCAACGACGATTCGATCGGCATCGAGCTCGAAGGCCTGGAAGGCCAGCCCTTCGACGAGGCCCAATACGAAACGCTGGCCAGCCTTTGCGCGGCGATTGCGCAGCACTACGCCATCGCGTTCATCGCGGGCCACGAGCACATTGCGCCGGGCCGCAAACAGGATCCGGGCGCGGGCTTCGATTGGCAATTGCTGCGCGGCCAGCTCGGCTGGAGTCCGCGGATGTTCCCCGAACAGGTGCTGCCGCTCTAATTTTTTTAATCGGTCGGCGGTATGCGATGCGGCGTTCTTGCGCCGCAGCAATCTCTAAAATTTGGAGCGCGCCTCCAGCAACCATGCGCCTTGCAGGCCCAAATCCGCTTGCAAGCCACAGCCCGCGCGGGTTGCGCGACCATAGGCCAGTATTCATGGGGCATCGCTGGCCGAGTGCCGCGCCCAAACAAATACGCCACTGTGTTGAATATCTCAAAAAACACTACATCTAGTGGTTGTAGACGCTTCGCACCCTAGATATAGTGTCTTCCGTCCGGTCATCACGCACCGGCGCAATGCCCCGCCAAGGCATTGCCACCCAACAAGAATTGCCACACCGAGAGGAAGCGAATGCAAACAGCCCTGAACACCCCATCGACCCCGCGTGCCGTTCCCTCGACGCCGCAGCAGCAACGAGACACTGCTGGCTCGCCCACCGGTCAGAACCTCGCGCACTACCAGATCATCCGTCGCAACGGCGCCGTGGTTCCCTTCGAACCCAACAAGATCGCCATCGCGATGATGAAAGCCTTCCTGGCGGTGCACGGCACCCAGGGCGCGGCTTCGGCCAGCGTGCGCGAAACGGTCGACGCCCTCACGCAAGGCGTGATCCGCGCCATGGTCCGTTCGCGTCCGGGCGGCGGCACCTTCCACATCGAAGACGTGCAAGACCAGGTCGAGCTCGGCCTGATGCGCGGCGGCCACCACGAAATTGCGCGCGCCTATGTGCTGTACCGCGAACGCCGCACGCAAGAGCGCTCCAAGCAAGGCACGCAGGAAACGCCGGCTGCGCCGCTGCTCCACGTGCTGGACCGCGGCGAGCGCGTGGCGCTCGACCTGAATGAACTCAAGGGCCTGATCGAATCGGCTTGCGAAGGCCTGGGCGACGGCATCAGCGCCGCGCCGATCGTCGCCGAGACGATGCGCAACCTGTACGACGGCGTGCCGCTCGACGAGGTGTACAAGGCCTCGATCCTGGCCGCCCGCACGCTCATCGAGAAGGACCCCGACTACACCTTCGCGACCGCCCGCCTGCTGCTGCACACGATCTTCAAGGAAATCATCGGCCGCGAAGTCATGCCCGCCGAACGCGCGCAGACCTACGCCGACTACTTCCCGCAGTTCATCAAGAAGGGCGTCGAGAACGAACTGCTCGACGAAAAGCTGCTGCAGTACGACCTGCCCCGCCTGGGCGCGGCGCTCAAGGCCGAGCGCGACAACCAGTTCGACTACCTCGGCCTGCAAACGCTGTACGACCGCTACTTCCTGCACGTGCGCAAGTCGCGCATCGAACTGCCGCAGGCTTTCTTCATGCGCGTGGCCATGGGCCTCTCGCTGAACGAAATCGACCGCGAAGCCCGCGCCATCGAGTTCTACGAAGTGCTGTCGTCGTTCGACTTCATGTCGAGCACGCCCACGCTCTTCAACGCCGGCACGCTGCGCTCGCAGCTTTCCAGCTGCTACCTGACCACCGTGCCCGACGACCTGGACGGCATCTACGAGTCGATCAAGGAAAACGCCCTGCTCTCCAAGTTTGCAGGCGGCCTGGGCAACGACTGGACCCGCGTGCGCGCGCTGGGCAGCCACATCAAGGGCACCAACGGCGAATCGCAGGGCGTGGTGCCGTTCCTCAAGGTGGTGAACGACACGGCCGTGGCGGTGAACCAGGGCGGCAAGCGCAAGGGCGCGGTCTGCACGTACCTTGAAACCTGGCACCTCGACATCGAGGAGTTCCTGGAACTGCGCAAGAACACCGGCGACGACCGCCGCCGCACGCACGACATGAACACGGCCAACTGGATTCCCGACCTCTTCATGCGCCGCGTGATGGAAAAGGGCACCTGGACGCTGTTCTCGCCGTCCAACGTGCCCGACCTGCACGACCTGTTCGGCGCCGACTTCGAGAAGGCGTATGTCGCCTACGAAGAAAAGGCCGCGCGCGGCGAGATCAAGCCCGCCCGCACCATCCAGGCGTCGGACCTGTGGCGCAAGATGCTGACGATGCTGTTCGAGACCGGCCATCCCTGGATCACGTTCAAGGACGCCTGCAACGTGCGCTCGCCGCAGCAGCACGCCGGCGTGGTTCACTCGTCGAACCTGTGCACCGAAATCACGCTGAACACCAGCGACACCGAAACCGCCGTGTGCAACCTGGGTTCCGTGAACCTGCTGCAGCACCTGAAGGACGGCAAGGTCGACCAGGAAAAGCTCAAGAAGACGATCTCGACCGCGATGCGCATGCTCGACAACGTGATCGACATCAACTACTACGCCGTGAAGAAGGCGCGCGACTCGAACCTGCGCCACCGCCCGGTCGGCCTGGGCCTGATGGGCTTCCAGGACGCGCTGTACGAACTGCGCATTCCCTACGCCTCGCAAGAAGCCGTGCAGTTTGCCGACGAGTCGATGGAAGCCATCTGCTACCACGCCTACTGGGCCTCGACCGAGCTGGCCAAGGAACGCGGCAAGTACTCGAGCTACAAGGGCTCGCTGTGGGACAAGGGCATCCTGCCGATCGACACGCTCGACCTGCTTGAAAAAGCACGCGGCGGCTATGTCGAGGTCGACCGCTCGGCCACCCTCGATTGGGATGCGCTGCGCCAGAAGATCAAGGCCGACGGCATGCGCAACTCCAACTGCGTGGCCATCGCCCCGACTGCGACCATCTCGAACATCATCGGCGTCGATGCCTCCATCGAGCCGTGCTTCGGCAACCTCTCGGTCAAGTCGAACCTGTCGGGCGAGTTCACCGTGATCAACCACTACCTGGTGCGCGACCTCAAGCGCCTGGGCCTGTGGGACGACGTGATGGTGATGGACCTGAAGCACTTCGACGGTTCGCTGCGCCCGATCGACCGCGTGCCGCAAGACGTGAAGGCGCTCTACGCCACCGCGTTCGAAGTGGAAACCACGTGGCTCGTCGAAGCCGCCTCGCGTCGCCAGAAGTGGATCGACCAGGCGCAATCGCTCAACATCTACATGGCCGGCGCATCGGGCAAGAAGCTCGACGACACCTACAAGCTCGCATGGCTGCGCGGCCTGAAGACCACCTACTACCTGCGCACGCAGAGCGCGACGCACGCCGAGAAATCCACGGTGCAATCGGGCCGCCTCAATGCGGTGTCGTCGGGCAGCGATGCACCTTCGGGCATGAGCGCACTCGACGCAGCGGCTGCCGCAGCAAAGGCGCAGATGAACGCGATTCCCGCAACCGACATCGCGTTCTGCGGCGTGGACGATCCGACTTGCGAAGCATGCCAATGACGCGTCAGTGAAGAGAGCGAGGTCCATGCACAACGCGCGAACTCTCAGTCGATCACGGCATTGACTGACATCGCGCGATGCATGAGAGCAACATAACAACCACATAAATGGAGCGCGACGTGAACGAGCACTTTGCAACTCACATCGTTGCTCCGATAATTGAGCATTGGATTTTTCTATGTTGACCTGGGACGAAGAAGTCAAGCCCTCCTTACCAAAGGATATGCAACAAGGATTGCAGCAACACCACGCATCGACCAGCGGCTTGCCCGCAGGCCGACCGGTGGACGCTCCGACTTCGTCGATTGCACAACCCACGGCCCCCGTCGCAGCGCAGCGCGTCAAGGCTTCCGACAAGCGCATCATCAACGGCCAGACCGACGTCAACCAGTTGGTGCCGTTCAAGTACAAGTGGGCCTGGGAAAAATACCTCGCCACTTGCGCCAACCACTGGATGCCGCAAGAAGTGAACATGACGCGCGACATCGCGTTGTGGAAAGACCCGAACGGCCTGACCGAAGACGAGCGCCGCATCGTCAAGCGCAACCTCGGCTTCTTCGTGACCGCCGACTCACTGGCCGCCAACAACATCGTGCTGGGCACCTACCGGCACATCACGGCGCCCGAATGCCGCCAGTTCCTGCTGCGCCAGGCTTTCGAGGAAGCGATCCACACGCACGCGTACCAGTACATCGTCGAGTCGCTCGGCCTGGACGAGAGCGAGATCTTCAACGCCTACAACGAAGTGCCGTCGATCCGCGAGAAGGACCAGTTCCTGATCCCGTTCATCGACGCCATCAGCGACCCGCACTTCAAGACCGGCACGCACGAAACCGACCAGACGCTGCTCAAGTCGCTCATCGTGTTCGCCTGCCTGATGGAAGGTCTCTTCTTCTACGTCGGCTTCACGCAAATTCTTGCGCTGGGCCGCCAGAACAAGATGACCGGTGCCGCCGAGCAGTACCAGTACATCCTTCGCGACGAGTCGATGCACTGCAATTTCGGCATCGACCTGATCAACCAGCTCAAGCTCGAGAATCCCGGCCTCTGGACCAACGAGTTCAAGGCCGAGATCAAGGCCCTCTTCATGAAGGCCGTCGAGCTCGAGTACAAATACGCCGAAGACACCATGCCGCGCGGCGTGCTCGGCATGAACGCCTCCATGTTCAAGGGCTACCTGCGCTACATTGCCAACCGGCGTGCACAGCAGATCGGCCTCGAAACGCTCTTCCCGAACGAGGAAAACCCGTTCCCCTGGATGAGCGAAATGATTGACCTGAAGAAAGAGCGCAATTTTTTCGAGACCCGCGTGATCGAGTACCAGTCGGGTGGCGCGCTCTCCTGGGATTGAATCTTTCCGATAAGAATTAATGAATTCAAGAATTGCCCTTGCCACCGATCGCGCCGAAGAGCGCGGCATGGACGAGGGCTCAGGTGTTCATGGTGCTGGAGCACAGATTCCAACGCCATGAATCGCTTTGCGCTACCAACGTGCGCGGAGTGCTTCAATAGGTTGATTTTTTCAACTTGATCAAGGAGAAATAGAAATGGCAACTGCAAAGAAAGCGCCGGCTAAGAAAGCCGCTGCAAAGAAGGCTCCGGCAAAGAAGGTCGCGGCCGCTAAGAAGGCTCCCGCCAAGAAGGTAGCTGCGAAGAAGGCTCCGGCCAAGAAGGTCGCAGCCAAGAAGGTAGCCGCCAAGAAGGCGCCTGCGAAGAAGGTAGCCGCCAAGAAGGCAGCTCCGGCAAAGAAGGCCGCTGCCAAGAAGGCTCCGGCGAAGAAGGCCGCAGCGAAGAAGGCTCCTGCCAAGAAGGCGGCGGCGAAGAAGGCTCCGGCGAAGAAGGCCGCTGCCAAGAAGGCCCCTGCGAAGAAGGCTGCCGCCAAGAAGGCTCCTGCCAAAAAGGCTGCGGCCAAGAAAGCCGCGAAAAAGCCCGCTGCCAAGCCTGCCGCTGCTGCCAAGAAGCCTGCTGCGAAGAAGGCCGCCAAGGCAGCCCCTGCCGCAGCGCCTGCTCCTGCTGCGCAAACGACGCTGAACCCGCAGGCAGCCTGGCCGTTTCCGACGGCCAGCAAGCCCTGAGCTTCTCAGCGGCCTTGACGGCAAAAAGCCCGGCACCTCACGGTGTCGGGCTTTTTTTATGCGCGCCGCCCGCGAAGGCGAGCGAGCAACCGGCGGCTCAGAGGCCCAGCGCCTTCTTGTCGATCTGGTAGTTTTGCGGCCCGCGCTGCGCGATCTTGAGCGCACCGATGCGGTTGCCAAGTGCCGCGCATTGCGCGAGCGGCCATTCCTTTTCCAGGCCGAACAGCAGCGCGCCGCGCCATGCATCGCCGCAGCCAGTGGGTTCGACCACCGCAGTCGGCGTCACGCCCGGCACGTGCTCGCGCTCGCCATCGGTCCACACTTCGCAGCCCTCGGCCGCCAGCGTGACCACAAGGCCGCGCACGCGCTTGGAGATTTCTGCCAGGCTCCAGCCGGTGCGCTGCGAGAGCATCTTTCCCTCGTAGTCGTTGACGACCACCCAGCTTGCCAGATCGATGAAGTGCTTGAGCGCCTCGCCGTCGAACATCGGCAGGCCCTGGCCCGGATCGAACACGAACGGAATGCCCGCGGCCGCGAATTGCTCCGCATGCTGCAGCATCGCGTCGCGGCCATCGGGCGCGATGATGCCGACGCGGATGTCTTCGCGGGCGGCGATTTTCGTAAGGTGCGCTTGCTGCATTGCACCGGGGTGGAACGCGGTGATCTGGTTGTTGTCGACGTCGTTCATGATCATCGCCTGCGCGGTGAAAGTGTCGTCGAGCTGGCGCACGAACTCGGTGCTGATGCCCAGCGTACGCAGGCGCTCCAGGTAGTCGGCTCCGTCGCTTCCGAGCGTGGCCATTGGCAATGCCGTGCCACCCAGCGCGTTGAGGCTGTAGGCGATGTTGCCGGCGCAGCCGCCAAAGTCACGCCGCAGGCCCGGCACCAGGAACGACACATTGAGAATGTGCAGCTGGTCCGGAAGGATCTGGTCGGCAAACCGGCCCTCGAAAGTCATGATGGTGTCGAACGCGAGGGAACCGCAAATCACTGCTGCCATGGTGAGCCGTTGGTTGAAGGATGAATGAATGAAATGAACGAGGCACGGGCGCGAACCCGGGCTTAAGGATAGAACGCTTCCACGCGGTAGCCGGCAATGGGCGGCAGCGTTGCCGCCTCCGTTGCGGACAACGTGAGCGGCAGCGATGCGGCCTGGTCGGAGCGCGCCGCAAGCACCGTCGGCGCACCGTAATCCGAAGCCGCCAGCACGCGGCGCACCACTGCCCGCTCCTGCGTGTCGAGCAGCGAAAGCTCGATGGCCGGCATGGCCAGCGGAACCGTGGCACCGTTGCGCAAGGTAAAGCTGAGCCGGTAGTCGTTGCTGCCGGTTTTCTCGCGCGCGAAGGCGGCGCCTTCGATCACGATGTCGCCGATCTGGCGCAACGCCGTGAGCTCGCAGCCGGTCAATCGGCACATGGCGGCGAATGCGGGGCGCAGGTTCGGCTGGCGGGCCACGATGCCATTGCGCTCGTGATGAAAGACCTGCGCGACGAACAGCACAACGGCCAGCACGGCGAAGAACCAGAGCGCAAATCGTACGACGCCGCGATGCCAGAACCCTTCGGTGCCACGGTCCGCCTTCTCGTCACCGGAGAAAGGAACCCTGTCCGAATCCTCCGCTTCGTGAAGCGGCGCCGGGAGCGGCAGAGGACCCGAATCGCCGTCCAGTTCGCTCGCCTGCCTCACCATCGACGCGGACGCCTTTGCGGCGGTGCGCTCATCGCGCGCCTTGGCGCTCGCGATCTTGGCCGACTTGATGCGTGCCCGGCGCAGCGCCTTCTGCATCTGCACCTGGTCGCGGTCTTGCGCGGCCTCGTGCTTTTCGTCTTCGACGCTGGCCGATGCCGCCATTTCGCGAGCCTTGATGCGCAAGGCCGGCAAGGGAGGCGGCGGTGGTGGTGGCGGCGAAGGTGGCGCCGCGAGATTCAGGTCGATGTTCGGAAACGGGGGCAGCGAGCTCGCAGGTGGCCGCCATTCGGGCTCGTTGGCCTCGAAGTCGGACCACAACTCGTCGGCGATGATTCCGTGCGCAGGCAGGACGAAGGCCGTCGCGGACGGCGTCGCAGGTGCGGAACTTGGCGCAGGCGTCGGTGCAGGCCTGGTCTCCGGAAGCGGCGCCGGCGGCAGAAGCTCGTCCGTTTCTTCCAGCGGCGACGAAGCGACCGCGTCCGACGCTTCACCATGCTCCGGTTCGTCGTCGAAGAAGTCCGCGTCTTCCGTCGCACTCGAAGACTCCGGCCCGGCCTGCTCGGCCTGCGTAGGGTGCTGCTGCTCAGACGGCCCGGGCTCCGCCTCGGCCTTTGCGGAAGGCGCCGTCGGAGGCGGAGGTGGCGCCGCCGGACCCGGCACGCCGTCCGGCGCCTCGTGCAGATCGAGCGTGGCGTCGAACACATGGCTGCAGCGGCCGCAACGTACCCATCCATCCGAGATGCGAAGCTGGTCGCGCACCACCTTGAAGGTGGTGGCACAGGCGGGGCAACGCGTGACAAGGCTCATGACCGGGCGATTGTAGGGTTGAGCCCCCGCCTCGCGAGCGGTGCGCGACGGTGCGAAATCCCGGCCGCGCTGCTCAGCAGCGAGCCGTCATCAGGATCCAGCCGTCCTCGCTGTCGCTGACCTCGAGCGCGGCATAGGGCGCGTAGGCCTGCTTCAGTTCGTCGGCCTGCCGCTCGAGAATGCCGGCGAGCACCAGCGATCCACCCGGCGCCACGTGGCTGCGCAGCAAGGGCGCAAGCACCTTGAGCGGCGTTGCAAGGATGTTGGCCAGCACCGTGTTGTAGCTGCCCTTGGCCGCTTCCGGCAGGCCGGCATTCAGGCGCACGCCATTGGCTTCGGCGTTGAGGCGGGTCGACGAAACGGCGGCCTCGTCGATGTCGACGGCATCGATATCGCGTGCGCCGAACTTCGCCGCGCCAATGGCAAGAATGCCCGAGCCGCAGCCGTAGTCGAGCACGCGCTGGTCGCCGAATGCGCCTTCGCCCTGCTTCGCGATCCAGCGCAGGCACATGCGCGTGGTGGGGTGCGTGCCGGTGCCGAAAGCGAGCCCCGGGTCGAGCCTGATCAACTGCCTGGCTTGCTCGGGCGGCTCATGCCAGGTGGGCACGATCCAGAACTCGGGCGTGATTTCGACCGGCGCGAATTGCGACTGCGTGAGCCGCACCCAGTCTTGATCGGGCACCGGCGCCACGCCGAGCACCGCGCAGCCTTCGAAGAAGTCTTGCAGCGCGAGCACCGACGCAGCCTCTTTGGCAAGGGCTTCGTCGGCGAACAGCGCAATGACGCGCGACCGCTGCCAGCCCTCCTTGGGCGGCGGCATGCCAGGCTCGCCGAACAGCGCCTGCTCGGCATCGGTCTGCGCGTCGGCGTCTTCCACCGACACGCTCAGCGCATCGAGTGCGTCGAGCGCGTCGCTGACCATTTCGACCCGGTCTTCCGGCGCCATCAGGCGAAGTTCAAACATGGGTGGCGTCGGGTGTTGCTCAGCGCTTGTGTGCCGCCAGCCACTCTTCCAGGTAGTGGATGTTGGTGCCGCCGCTCATGAACTTGGCGTCGACCATCAGCTCGCGGTGAAGCGGAATGTTGGTCTGGATGCCTTCGATCACCGTTTCGTTCAGCGCCGTGCGCATGCGCGCCATGGCCTGCTCGCGCGTGTCGCCATACACAATGATCTTGCCGATCATCGAGTCGTAGTTGGGCGGCACGAAGTAGTTGGTGTACGCATGCGAATCGACGCGAACGCCAGGGCCGCCCGGCGGGTGCCACATGGTGATGCGCCCCGGCGACGGCGTGAACTTCCAGGCGTCTTCGGCGTTGATGCGGCACTCGATCGCGTGGCCGCGCATTTCGATCTGTCGCTGCGTGAACGGCAGCTTCTCGCCCGCCGCCACCATGATCTGCGTTTTCACGATGTCGATGCCGGTGGTGAACTCGGTCACCGGGTGCTCCACCTGCACGCGCGTGTTCATCTCGATGAAATAGAACTCGCCGTTTTCGTACAGGAACTCGAAGGTGCCGGCGCCGCGGTAGCCGATTTTCTTGCAGGCCGCCGCGCAGCGCTCGCCGATCTTCTCGATCAGCTTGCGCGGAATGCCGGGCGCCGGCGATTCCTCGATCACCTTCTGGTGGCGCCGCTGCATGGAGCAGTCGCGCTCGCCCAGATAGACCGCGTTCTTGTGCTTGTCGGCCAGGATCTGGATTTCAACGTGGCGCGGGTTCTGGAGAAACTTCTCCATGTACACGGCCGGATTGTTGAACGCAGCGCCGGCTTCCGCCTTGGTCATCTGGATCGCGTTGACCAGTGCCGCTTCGGTGTGCACCACGCGCATGCCGCGGCCACCGCCGCCGCCGGCGGCCTTGATGATGACCGGGTAGCCGATGGCGCGCGCGATGCGCTTGTTGGTGGCGGCGTCGTCGGACAGCTCGCCCTCGGAGCCGGGCACGCAAGGCACGCCGGCCTTGATCATGGCCTGCTTGGCCGAGACCTTGTCACCCATCGTGCGGATGTTGTCGGGCGTGGGGCCGATGAACTGGAAACCGCTTTGCTCCACGCGCTCGGCGAAGTTGGCGTTTTCGCTCAGGAAACCATAGCCGGGGTGAATCGCTTCGGCGTCGGTGACCTCGGCCGCCGAGATGATCGCCGGCATGTTGAGATAGCTCAGCGACGATGGCGCGGGGCCGATGCACACGGCTTCCTGCGCCAGCTTGACGTACTTTGCGTCGCGGTCCGCTTCGGAATAGACCATCACGGCCTTGATGCCGAGCTCGCTGCAGGCGCGCTGGATCCGGAGGGCAATTTCCCCCCGGTTTGCAACTAGGATCTTCTTGAACATGGTCACTCGATGATGAACAGCGGCTGGCCGTATTCGACTGCCTGACCGTTTTCGCCGAGGATCTGGGTGATCGTGCCGGACTTGTCCGCTTCGATTTCGTTGAGGATCTTCATCGCTTCGATGATGCAGACGGTGTCGCCCTCGTTGACCTTGCTGCCAATCTCGACGAACGCTGGTGCGCCCGGGCTGGACGAACGATAGAAGGTGCCGACCATCGGCGACTTGACCGCATGCCCGGCGGGCGCGGCTTCGGCGGCCGGCGCGGCAGCAGCAAGCGCAGGCGCCGCAGGCGCACCGGCGGCGGGAGCAGCGGCAGGTGCCGCCACGGTCTGAACATATTGCACCGGGGCAGCGCCGCCGCCCTTGACGATGCGAACCTTGCCTTCGGTTTCGGTGATTTCCAGTTCGGAAATATTGGATTCCGACACCAAATCGATCAGTGTCTTGAGTTTGCGCAGATCCATGAGGCTCCAGTGCCGACTTTGCCGGTCATTAGGATGTAACTTGGCCAAAAATCGTTGATCTTTAGCGATTGGCGGCGAATGCCGAGGTGTATCTGATTCTAACCGTGAACGAGTTCACGTCGCCACGTGTCCAGATCGGCGGGCTCGAGCTTGCCCATTTTACGAGCCGCGACGGTCCCCGCGCCCGTAAGAACCAGCGTGAACGGCAATCCTCCGGCGGTGTTGCCAAGGCTTTTTACCAGTTCAGTACCCTGCAAACCGGCCAACCCAAGCGGGTAGCTGACGGGCGTCTTCTGCAGGAACTTGCGGACGGCGCTAGGCTGATCTATCGCCAAACCGACGACTTGCCAGCCGTTCGCGCCATTTTCGCGGAAGAAGCGATCGATCATCGGCATTTCTTCCACGCATGGCGGGCACCACGTGGCCCAGAAATTCAACAGCAGCGGCTTGCCGCGTAGGCTCGAGAAAACCAGTTCACCGCCCTCCGGACGGTCGAATCGCTGATCCCAGAAGGCGGCATCCAGGACTTCGCCTTTGGTGCTGCCGCCACGCTCACGCCACCACGCGCCGCCCAAGCCTGCCGCGGCGGCCGCGACCGCCACGCCGCCATACATGAGGCGGCGCCGTGTGGGCGAAGAAGTCATTCACTTGTCCTTTTCTCTTTCAATCAGCCGGCGCAGCGCGGCCAGATCGCCGCGCGGTGTGCGCCCCTGGGCGTCGGGCCGGAGCGCTCCGCGCAGGTCGTCGAGGTCGTACACCAGCAGGTGAACCCCGATTTCCTCGCCCAACGCACGGCTTGCGGCATGCACGCTCAATGCCTCGACCTGCTCACCGTGAAATCCGGTGACCATTCGCGGCTCGTAATCCACGTGATGGTCGATGAGGGCAATTTCGGCCGACTTGGAATCATCGCAGAACAATTGAATATAAATGTCTGACAGCCGCGTGGCCGTGCCGTGCCACACAGCCCCCCCGATGTGCGGCCGGAACGCCGCCATGCGCTCCATCCATTCGAGCGCGAGCAGCCGCAAGGCACGCAGCTCCTGCGGCTGGGTATCGGCGCAGTAAAGCGCGATGTAGTCACGCACTTCGGCCTCGACCTCGTCGTTGTTCGGCAGCGCCGTGCGCGACGACAGGCCAAGGTCTCGCACCGCCCGGCGCTTGGCCGGGCCGTACTCCAGCCCCTCCTCGACGACGAGTCGGGCTGCGGTGGCGGCGATCTCACGCTTGGTGGTCGTGTCCATCGGAACATTTTGCCCGCACTACGCCGCCCTCACACCAAACATCAGTACAAAGGGCAAGGCTGCGGCGCGGCCGCGGCATGCGGCCTCCCTAGAATCGCCCGATGCACATTCATATTCTTGGCATCTGCGGCACGTTCATGGGCGGATTGGCCGCCCTGGCGCGCGAAGCGGGCCACCGGGTCACGGGCTGCGATGCCGGCGTGTACCCGCCCATGAGCGATCAGCTCCGGTCGCTCGGCATCGACCTGATCGAAGGCTTCGGCGCCGACCAATTGGCACTTTCACCCGACATGTTCGTGGTCGGCAATGTGGCTTCGAGGGCCCGGCTACCCGACGGCAGCCCCAAGTTCCCGCTGATGGAAGCCATCCTCGATGCCGGCAAGCCCTACACCAGCGGACCGCAGTGGCTCGCCGAGCACGTGCTGCTGGGCCGACACGTGCTTGCCGTGGCCGGAACCCACGGAAAGACCACCACCACGTCGATGCTGGCCTGGGTGCTGGAGAAAGGCGGCAAGGCGCCGGGCTTTCTGGTGGGCGGCGTTCCGCTCGACTTCGGCGTGTCGGCCCGGCTTGGCGACGGCCCGGCATTCGTCATCGAGGCGGACGAGTACGACACCGCCTTTTTCGACAAGCGCAGCAAGTTCGTGCACTACCGCCCGCGCACGGCGATTCTCAACAACCTGGAATTCGACCACGCGGACATCTTCGATGACCTCGCCGCCATCGAACGGCAGTTCCATCACCTCGTTCGCACGGTACCCGGCAGCGGGCGGCTGGTGGTCAACGCCACCGAAGAGAGCTTGCAGCGCGTGCTGAGCCAAGGCTGCTGGAGCGGGCTCGCCCGCTTTGGCGCTGGCGGTGAATGGCAGGCGCGCGGCACGCACGACGCCTTCGACGTGCTGTACCGCGGCGAGGCCGTGGGCCGCGTCGAATGGGAGCTTTCAGGCCTGCACAACCAGATGAACGCGCTGGCCGCCATAGCGGCAGCCGAGCATGTGGGCGTTGCGCCGGCCGATGCGGCCAAGGCACTCGGCAGCTTCCGCAACGTACGCCGGCGCATGGAGTTGCGCGGTACGGTCGAGCGCAGCGGCGGCGCAATCACCGTCTACGACGACTTCGCCCATCACCCGACCGCCATCCGCACCACGCTCGACGGCCTGCGCAAGAAGCTCGACGATGCCGGCAAGCAAGGCGAGCGCATCCTCGCGGCCTTCGAACCGCGCAGCAACACGATGAAGCTCGGCGTGATGGCGGCGCAGCTCCCATGGAGCCTGGAAGCGGCCGACCTGTCCTTCTGCCACACCGCCGGGCTCGACTGGGACGCCGCCGCGGCCTTGGCGCCGATGGGCGACCGCGCGCAGGTAGCCGGTGCCGTCGAGCCGCTGGTCGCGCAGATCGTTGCCGCGGCGCGGCCTGGCGATCACATCGTCTGCATGAGCAACGGCGGCTTCGGCGGCGTGCACGACAAGCTGCTTGCGGCGCTCCGCAGCGCGGCGGCCCCATGACCGCCACGCGCGCCCGCGAACTGATCGAGAGCCTGAAGCTGCAGCCCCACCCCGAGGGCGGCTGGTACAGCGAGGTGTTCCGTTCGGCCGCGAGCGTGGTTCCCACCGATGGCCGCGCGCCGCGCAGCGCGCTCACCAGCATCTACTTTCTGCTGGAGGCCGGCCAGCATTCGCGCTGGCACCGGGTGCTCTCCGACGAAGTGTGGGTACACCTTGAAGGCGTGCCGCTGGCACTGTGGACGTGCGATGCCGCCATGCGCACCGCGCCGGCGCACGTGCGGCTGGGGCCGGTCGACGCACACGGCACGCGCCCGCAGCACGTGGTGCCGGCAGGCCAGTGGCAGGCCGCCCGGCCAATCCAGGGCCACACGAGCGGCGACTACACACTGGTCGCCTGCATGGTCGGCCCGGGCTTCGATTTCGCAGACTTTTCCCTGGTGCCGCCCGAAAGCGCTGAAGCCACCGCCATGCGGCACCACTGGCCCGAACTGGCCGGGATGCTCTGATCCCGCCCAGCCGGTTTTATCCCCGGCGCTGCTTGACCGCCTGCGACAGCACGTCGAGCACCTGCACCGAATCGTCCCAGCCCAGGCAGGCGTCGGTAATGCTCTTGCCGTATTCGAGGCCCGCGATCTGGTCCTTGCCCGGCGTGAACTTCTGCGCACCGGCTTGCAGGTGGCTCTCGACCATCACACCGAAAACGCGGTTCGATCCGCCCGCGATCTGGTTGGCGATGTCTTTCGCCACGTCGATCTGCTTCTGGTGCTGCTTGGAGCTGTTGGCGTGGCTGCAGTCGACCATCAGCGTGGGCGGCAACTTGGCAGCTTCCAGGTCCTTGCAGGCGGCCTCGACGCTCTCGGCGTCGTAGTTCGGCGCCTTGCCGCCGCGCAGGATCACGTGGCAGTCGCGATTGCCGTTGGTCTGCACGATGGCCACCTGGCCGTTCTTGTGCACCGAAAGAAAGTGGTGGCCGCGCGCCGCCGCCTGGATGGCGTCGGTGGCGATGCGGATGTTGCCGTCGGTACCGTTCTTGAAGCCGATGGGCGCCGAGAGGCCCGAGGCCAGCTCGCGATGCACCTGGCTCTCGGTAGTGCGCGCGCCGATGGCGCCCCAGGCGATCAGGTCGCCAATGTATTGCGGCGAGATCACGTCGAGGAACTCGCTGCCCGCCGGCAGCCCGAGCCGGTTGATGTCGATGAGCAGTTGCCGCGCAATGCGCAGACCCTCGTCGATGCGGTAGCTTTCGTCCAGGTACGGATCGTTGATGAGGCCCTTCCAGCCCACCGTGGTGCGCGGCTTCTCGAAGTACACGCGCATCACGATCTCCAGCGTGCCGGCGTACTTTTCGCGCTCCACCTTCAGGCGGCGGGCGTAGTCGAGCGCTGCGGCCGGGTCGTGAATGGAGCACGGCCCCATGATCACCAGCAGCCGGTCGTCCTTGCCGGCCATGATGTTGTGGATGTTGCGGCGGGTGCCCTCGATCAGCGTTTCGACCGGCGTGCCGCGAATCGGGAAGAAGCGGATCAGATGTTCGGGAGGGGGCAGCACGTTGATGTCCTTGATGCGTTCGTCGTCGGTCTTGCTGGTTTTTTCGACGCTCGCATACCAGCTGTCGCTGGCGGGGGCAGTGTTCGTGCTCATGGTGCTTTTCCTTGTTGGAGTGAAATCGTCAGGGCATAAAAAAACCGCCGGGGGCTCTGGGCCACCGGCGGTTCTGGGAGGGTGTTCGTTTGCTTTACGCGCTCGCCTCTCGTCCGCCGGAAACCGGGAACCAAAAGTAGGCAAAGAAATAAGCGCGGAGGGCGGACATGTGGGCGAAATGTAGCACGGAAAACAAAAAGCCGGGCAAAAGCCCGGCTCCGAACGCTCAGCGGTATCCCGATTCGTTGGGGTTGTGAATGATCCAGATCAGGTTGCCGCCAGAGTAGTCGCCCATGCCGCCGCCCGCGAAAACCAGCCGGCCCTGGCCCTTGTAGGTCATCTCGTAGCGGTGGCGGTCGCTGCCGAAATAGAACGGAATGAAGGCCTTGCCCGTGACATAGGCGCCCTGGTCCGTCGGCTGGCCGGCGAGGTCGGTGACCTGCTTGGCGCTCATGCCGATCTGCAGGCGCGAGAACTTGCTGTTGCGGGCGGGAACACCCGTGATTTCGCCTTCGTAGCCATTCAGGCCCTTGACGGTGCGGCCGCTGCCGGCTTCGACCTTGGACGAATCAATGACGTTGCCCTTGGCGTCCATGCCGGCCTTGACGCCGCCGCGCGCCGGAGCGGCGGGTGCGCTGGCAGCGGGTGCCGAGGCCGCAGGCTGGCTGCTGTCGCCCGAACCGCCGCGCGAAGCGCAACCTGCGGTTGCGAGCGCCACTGCGGCGGTTGCAGCCCACAGGGCCCCGGACGAATTGATCCTGATCCTCATCGAATGCTCCTCTTTTTGAAAAATAAGGAGCGGAGCTTAGCAAGCTCTCAGGCCGTTCCGCCTACGGTCAAACCATCGATGCGCAAGGTCGGCTGGCCGACGCCCACGGGCACGCTCTGGCCTTCCTTGCCGCAGGTGCCAACGCCCGAATCGAGCGCCATGTCGTTGCCGATCATGGTCACGCGGGTGAGCGCGTCAGGGCCGTTGCCCACGATGGTCGCGCCCTTCACGGGGTATTGGATCTTGCCGTTCTCGACCCAGAAGGCCTCGCTGGCCGAGAACACGAACTTGCCGCTTGTGATGTCGACCTGGCCGCCGCCGAAGTTGGTGGCGTACAGGCCCTTCTTGATGCTGGCGACGATCTCCTTCGGATCCTTGTCGCCGCCGAGCATGTAGGTGTTGGTCATGCGCGGCATCGGCACGTGGGCGTAGCTCTCGCGCCGGCCGTTGCCGGTGGGCTTGACCTTCATGAGGCGCGCGTTGAGCGAATCCTGGATGTAGCCCTTGAGAATGCCGTCTTCGATGAGCACGTTGCGCTGGCTCGCGTTGCCCTCGTCGTCCACGTTGAGCGAGCCGCGGCGGTCGGCAATGGTGCCGTCGTCCAGCACCGTCACGCCCTTGGCCGCCACGCGCTGGCCAATGCGGCCCGAAAACGCGCTCGAGCCCTTGCGGTTGAAGTCGCCTTCCAGCCCGTGGCCGATGGCCTCGTGCAGCAGGATGCCGGGCCAGCCGGAGCCGAGCACCACCGTCATTTCGCCGGCGGGCGCCGGACGGGCGTCGAGATTGGTCAGCGCGGCCTTCACGGCCTGGTCGACGTATTCGGCCATCTGCTCGTCGGTGAAATAGGCCAGCCCGAAGCGCCCGCCACCACCGCCGGAGCCGACCTCGCGCCGGCCGTTCTGCTCGGCGATCACGGTCACCGACAGCCGCACCAGCGGCCGCACGTCGGCGGCCAGGGTGCCATCGGCGCGCGCCACCAGCACCACGTCGTACTCGCTCGCCAGGCCGGCCATGACCTGGGCCACGCGCGGATCGCGCGAGCGCGCGAGCTTTTCGACCCGTTCGAGCAGCTTGACCTTGGCCGTGCTGTCGAGCGTGGAAATGGGGTCTACGCCGTTGTAGAGCGAACGGCTCGAAGCGATCTTGCGCGCCGGCGTCTTCACGCGGCCGGTGCGGCCGGCGGAGGAAATCGAGCGGACCGTGCGGGCCGCATCGAGCAGCGACGCCTCGGAAATATCGTCCGAATAGGCGAAAGCGGTTTTCTCGCCGCTGACCGCGCGCACGCCGACACCCTGGTCGATGCTGAAGCTGCCGGTCTTGACGATGCCTTCTTCCAGGCTCCAGCCCTCGCTGCGCGTGTACTGGAAGTACAGATCGGCATCGTCCACCTTGTGGGCGGTGATCTCGGCCAGGGCCTTGCTCAGGTGCGATTCGTCGAGCCCGAACGGCGTAAGCAGGAGCTGTTGCGCCGTGGCAAGGCGCTCGATGGTGGGTTCGCGAGAGATCATGAAGTGGATTCTAGGGCTCGCCTCCGGACCGCGCGCGCCCGGCGGCGCTTCGCCTTCCCCCGGCCGGGGCCAACAACCGCGCTGCGGCTGCGTGCCTAGCTTTGAGAAAGCTTCCTGGCCCGGGCGATGGACATCAGGATGCCCAGCCCCAGCCCCAGCGTGACCATCGCAGTGCCGCCGTAGCTGATGAAAGGCAGCGGCACGCCCACCACCGGCAGGATGCCGCTGACCATGCCCATGTTGACGAAGGCGTAGGTGAAGAAAATCATCGTCACCGCCCCCGCCAGCAGCCGCGAGAACAGGCTCGTGGCGCTGGCCGCGATGGCCAGGCCGCGGAAGATCAGCAGGATGAAGGCGGCAATCAGCGCCAGGTTGCCCACGAGGCCGAATTCTTCGGAATAGGCCGCAAAGATGAAGTCGGTGGTGCGCTCGGGAATGAATTCGAGATGCGTCTGCGTTCCCTGCATGAACCCCTTGCCGCCCACGCCTCCCGAGCCGATGGCGATCATTCCCTGGATGATATGAAAGCCCTTGCCCAGCGGGTCCTTGCTGGGGTCGAGCAGGGTGCAAACGCGCTGCTTCTGATAGTCGTGCAGCACCCGCCAGTCGACGCCCTCCGCGCACAGCCGCGACTCGAAGCTCACGATCAGCGTGATGGCCACGGCGCCGATCACCACCGGCGGCACGATGAGCTTCCACGGGAGCCCGGCGAAAAAGATCACGGCCAGGCCGGCAGCGAGCACCAGCAGCGAAGTGCCCAGGTCGGGCTGCTTCATGATGAGCCCGACCGGGATGGCCAGCAGCACCGTGGCCACCACAAAATCGAGCGGCCGCAACTGGCCTTCGCGGCGCTGGAACCACCAGGCCAGCATCAGCGGCATCGCGATCTTGAGGATTTCGCTCGGCTGGATCACCACGCCAAGGTTGATCCAGCGCGTGGCGCCCTTCTTCGTGATTCCGAAGAGCGCAACCGCAATCAACAGCGCCACCCCCGTCACATACACCGGCACCGCGAACATCATGAGGCGCTGCGGCGGCACCTGGGCCACCACGAACATGATGAAGCCCGCCAGCAGCATGTTGCGGCCGTGGTCGGCAAAACGCGAGCCGTGGTCGTAGCCGGACGAATACATCGTCAGCAACCCGGCGAACGCCAGCAACAGCACGGCAAAAGCCAGAAAGCCGTCGAACCCCTGGAAGATGGGCGCGACGCGGCGCGCCAGGGAGGGCTGATTGAACACGGCGGACATGGGGCTGGATTATCCGCGCCCGGCACGCCCCGTCAGTCGAATTCGAACTGAACGACCGTGCGTCCCGGTCGGCTTTCGACCGCCAGCCGCGCGCCGACGGCGCCGGCACGCTCCGTGAGCGCCCGCGGCACCTGGGACGCGTCGAAACCCCGGCCGTCATCGATCACGCGCAACTGCACCTTTCCGGCCGGCGCTTCCGACTCGATCCGCAGCGTCTTTGCCTGGGCATGCTGCATCACGTTGGAAACCGCCTCGAACAGCAGGAACTGCAATTGCCGCATGCCTTGCGCATCGAGCCCCTTTACCGTCGGCACCTCTTCCACGCCCCACTCCAGCCGGATGCCCGCGGCCGCCAGGCGCGGCTCCAGCCGGTAGCGCAGCGCCGCCAGCAGGGCGCCCACATCGCCCGGCGGCAGGTGAATGGAGTCGATCGAGAGCTTGAGCTGGTCGAGGGAGTCGCGCAGCGTGCGCAGCAGCTCTTCGGAGCTGGCCTGGCCGGACTGCAGTTGCCGGATGGCCGAGCTGATGTGCGAGCCCACGCCGTCGTGCATGTCGCGCAGGATGCGTTCGCGCTCGTGGGTGCGGGCCTGGTCGCGCGCCACCTGCTCCAGTGCCGCGAAGGTCGATGCGAGCTCGCGTTCGCGCTGCGCCACTCGCTGGGCCAGTGCCGCCACCGAGCCGCGCGCTTCGATGCTGGCGGCGCGAAAGCGACGCAGCACGATCAGCAGCAGCGCAATACCGAAGAACACGGAGGAATAGCGCACCCAGGTGGTTTCGCCGTAAGCGTCGCTCAGGCGGATCACCAGCCAGTCCCGGATGCCGAAGCCCAGCGTTGCCAGCGCGGCGGCTGCCACCAGCAGGCGCCCCAGGTTCGGCCGCCGCACAGTCGCCACCACGAAGGCGCAGACGAACAGCGCGATGAACACGATCTCCGCCGCAAGCCAGCCGGTAAGCCAGTACGGCTCCTCGCGGAACAGCGCCATCGAGCTTGCGGCGACCGTTCCGGCAACCACTCCCCCCATTGGCCACCGCAGCCAGCGCATGCGGGGCCTGTGGTCCCAGCCCGCTAGGTGGTAGCAGAACATCATGGCGGACGCCGCCCAGCCGGCATAGCAGGCGGCCATGAGCACACCCCAGGCCGGCCAAGGCAGAGGGGGTTCGGCAATCACGCCGTCGGCCACGCGCAGCGCCCAGCAGAATTCGGCGAGCGCCGTCCAGAAATAGATGCCGTCGCGCCGATGCCGCCCCACGGCCTCGGCGTCCACCTGGGTGAGCCACAGCGCCAGTGCAATGCCGCCGACGATGAGGCTGAAGGCACTCAGGAGCACCGAGCCCGTAAAGCGCCAGCCATAGGCCGTTTCGAAAAGCTCGGTGCGCACGGGGGTGGCCGGCCCGATCGTCACGCGTGAAAGCCCGGCCCGCCGGGCGCCGTCGGCGCGGATGCGAATCTGCAGGCGGTTGTCGCCTACTTTCAGCAAATGCCCCGGAATCGGCACATAGATGGGCGCCTTGGCGTAGTCGGGCCCGTTGCCGCGGCCCAGATCGCCGTACACCTGCAGCAATGCGTCGTTGAGCGACACCTCGAGGACGTTGCCGGCCCGCGGAATGAAGATGCCCCATGGCGTCTCGGGCGCGGCGTCGAGCGTGAAAGGCAGTTCGAAGCTCGCGAAGCCGGGGCGCCCCCGGTGCTGGCGATCCCAATGGTAGGAAAGCTCGACGGGCGCTGTCCGCGTGGCACCGTCGACGGTGACGGTCGCCGTGCCGCTGCGCAGCTCAAGAGGGCCATCCGCCGCCGCGGCAACCGCCGGCGCCAGCAGGACTACCGCAAGCCAGAGCGCGAACAGCGCCCTCCACGGCCTTGCGAACATGCGCCCTGCCACACGGCTCACCCGGGGTGGGACAGCAGGCCGAGGCGCGTCGCTTCGAACACCGCCTCGCTCTTGGAATGCACCGCCAGCTTGCCGTAGAGATTCTTGATGTGGGTTTGCACCGTGTGCACGCTCAACCCCTTGAGCCGGGCGATTTCCGCATAGGAGAAGCCGCGCGCAATCAGCGTCAGCACTTCATGTTCACGGGCGGAGAGCAGGCTGGGCGCCGTGCTGTCGATGGCCGCCTGGGGCACTGCCGCGGCGGGCGTGCCCGCCGTCTGCAGGCTGCGGTACTTGGCAAGCACCCGCCGCGCGATCATGGGCGAGATCGGGGACGCGCCGGCCTTCATCTCGACGATGGTCTGCGCGATGTCCTCGGGTGCCGCGTCCTTGTGGATGTAGCCGACAGCGCCGGCCTCGATGCTGGAAAGCACGTTTTCCTCGTCGCCGAAGACCGAGATCACCAGCGGCTCGCAACCCGGAAAGCGCGCGACGGCCTCGCGGATCACGTCCAGCCCGCTGCCGTCGGGCATGCCGAGATCGACCAGCAGCACGTCGGGAATGGTGGCGGTCTGCGCAAGCCATGCCAATGCCTCATGCACGGTGCCGGCGCTTCCAAGCCAGAAGAGGCTTGCGCTGCGCTGCACGCTGGCCTCGAAGAAGGCACGCGCGCGGCTGTCGTCCTCGACCACGAGCACGCCCCAGCGGCGTGCCGTTCCAGGATCAGGAGCCTCGATATTCATGGGCTTAGCATAAGCCGCCACGTCGATTCAAAAGGCCGCGGCACCTCCCATCTTCATGGGATGCAGGCATCGATCCCGGGCCGCGAAACTTCGCGCCGCTTGCAAAAACGCAACAGCACCAGGCGAACTTGGCCACTCCTGGTGCATCAGCTGAGTACTTTCGGGTTCCGGGACACGGCCCGCGCCCGATCGGATGCAGAAAAATCCCGCGGGCCGGAGATTCCAGTGGTAAACATTCACCTCCCCGCACGAAGCCTGCATGCGAGAGCCCTCACCGGCACCCGCGCCCCGCACGAGGACCTCATGCAAAATTACCCGGCTCCTTCTATGGAGTTGCGTCGAACGCAACATTTTCAGTCTCCGCCTCGCATGGATCCGAAAACCACTCACCTGTTGTATCTGCACGGTTTCCGCTCCTCGCCCCGCTCGACCAAGGCGCGGCTGATGGCGCGGCGCGTGGCGCTGGAGCACCCCAACCTGCAGTGGTGGTGCCCGCAGTTGCCACCCTCTCCGCGCGAAGCGATCGACATGGTGATGAAAGGCATTGCCGACTGGCCGCGCAAGTCGATGGCCGTGGTCGGTTCATCGCTCGGCGGCTTCTATGCCACCTACGTTGCGGGAATGACGCGCTGCCGCACCGTGCTGCTCAACCCCGCCGTGCACCCCGCGCGCGACCTGCAGCTCTATATCGGCGACCAGACCACGTGGCAGGACCCGGCCGAGCACTTCTATTTCCGGCCCGAGTACATCCAGGAGCTGCGCACCATGGAGGTTGGCGCCCTCACGCGCCCCGAGCGCGTGCTGGCCATCATCGCCAAGGGCGACGAGGCGCTCGACTGGCATGAAATGTCGGCGCGCTACCCCGATAGCAACATCAAGCTGCTCGAGGGAGGCGACCACGCGCTGTCCGATTTCGAGCAGAACCATCTGGACGACGTCATCGACTTCATCAACCCGGTCTGAAGTCCTCCGGCGCCGGGCGGCGGGCCGGGTCCAGCGTGGGACAATCGGCTCATGTTTGTATTGTTTGAAGAAGCCGGCAAGTACCTCGGCGGCCGCGTGTTGTCGGAGGCTGAAGCATCGGCGCAGGTCGAGCTCGACACCGGCAAGCGCGTCAAGGTCAAGGGCGCCAATATCGTGTTGCGTTTCGAGAAGCCGTCCCCGGCCGAGCTGATTGCCGAAGCGCGCGCCATCGCCGCCACAATGGACCTCGACCTCGCATGGGAGTTTGCGGCCGAAGGCGAATTCGGCTTTGCAGAACTCGCGGCCGACTATTTCAGCGACAAGCCCACGCTCGCACAGCAGGCCGCCGCGCTGTTCGCGCTGTTCGAGGCACCGCACTACTTTCGCCGCGCAGGCAAAGGGCGCTTCAAGAAGGCGCCGGCCGAAATAGTGCAGCAGGCGCTGGCCGCCATCGAAAAGAAAAAAGTCGTCCAGGCGCAAATTGTCGAGTGGGCCGGGCAGCTGGCCGAAGGCGTGTGCCCGCAGCCGATTCGCGAGCAGCTCTACAAGATCCTGTTCAAGCCCGACAAGAACGCGCCCGAGTACAAGGCCGTGGTCGACGCCGCGCGCGCCACGCAGCGCCCGCCGCTCGAGCTGCTGGAGCGCGCCGGCGCCATCGATTCGCCCTACCAGTTCCACTGGCGCCGCTTCCTTTTCGAGAATTTTCCCAAGGGCACGGGTTTTCCGGCACTCGCCGCACCGGCCATCGCCGACGACCTGCCGTTGGCTGCCGGCGTACAGGCTTTCTCGATCGACGATTCGCAAACCACTGAAATCGACGATGCGCTGTCGGTGCAGGGCCTCGGCAGCGGCACGGTCACGGTCGGCATCCATATTGCCGCGCCGGGCCTTGCGCTCACGCCGGGCAGCGCCATCGACCAGGTGGCGCGCGCACGCATGTCCACGGTCTACATGCCGGGCCACAAGATCACCATGCTGCCCGACGAGGTGGTCAACGCCTACACGCTGCTCGAAGGCGGAGACCGGCCGGCCGTGTCGCTCTACGTGCGCTTCGACGAAGCCACGCTCGAACTGCAGTCCAGCGAGACCAAGCTCGAACGCGTGCCCATCGTGGCCAATCTGCGCCACGACCAACTCGACAGCATCGTCACGCAACCCTGGCTCGAAGACGCATCGTTCACGAACGAGAACACGCCCGAGGCGGCTGCGAACTTGCGCGCACCGCTTTCCTTCCTGTTCCGCCTTGCAAAGCAATTGAAGGCCCAGCGCGAAGTAGTGCGCGGCAAGCCCGAGAACTTCAACCGGCCCGACTACAACTTTCGCCTCGTCGGCAACGATGGCGAGCCGGACGGCAGCGAGCAGGTGCAGATCACCACGCGCCAACGCGGTGCGCCGCTCGACCTGATCGTGTCCGAGGCCATGATCCTGGCCAACAGCAGCTGGGGCGGCTGGCTCGGCGAGCTCGGCGTGCCGGGGCTCTACCGCAGCCAAGCCAGCTTGGCGCCGGGCATCAAGGTGCGTATGGGCACGCGGGCATTGCCGCATGCGGGCCTGGGCGTGAAGAGCTACGCCTGGAGCACCTCGCCGCTGCGCCGCTATACCGACCTCGTGAACCAGTGGCAGATCATCGCGGCCGCGCGCCACGGCAAGACGGCCGCACTGGCCGCACCCTTCAAGCCGAAGGACGCCGACCTGTTCTCGATTCTCTCGGGCTTCGACGCCGCCTACGCAACCTACAACGCCTACCAGGGCGGCATGGAACGCTTCTGGACGCTCAAGTACCTCGAGCAGCAAGGCATCACCGAGCTTGAAGTCACTGTCATCAAGGACATACAGAACGGCGCGCTGGTGCGTGCGGACACGCTGCCGCTGGTGTTTCCGGTCGCGGGCCAGCAGGAGCGCGGTGCGCGCCTGCGCGTGAAGCTCGGCGAGATCGACGAAATTGCGCTCGACGTGCACGGCACGGTGCTCGAGCGCCTCGATGCGCCCAAGGCGGATGCCGCAGCCGACGAGGAAAGCGGCGACGAGGAAGAAGAAGTAGCCGGTCCCATCGCGATTGCGGTCGACCTCACCGACAGCGAGCCGGCACCGGAGAACACGCCGGCGTGAGCGCCGCGCGGAACATAAAAACCATTCAATGAGCCGCGAGGAGCGTCGTCAATGAACTTCAGGGATCTGAGCACGCTGCAGATTGCACTCGGTGTGTCGATCATCGCGCACGCCGCGCTTCTGACGGTGCGCTTCGTCGACCCTGAATCGTTCAACCGGGTCTTCAGCGACACGCCGCTCGAGGTGATCCTGGTCAACAGCAAGACCAACGACAAACCCGACGCCACGGCCCGCGTCATGGCGCAAACCTCGCTGGCCGGCGGCGGCGACCTCGAACGGGGCCGCGCCACGAGCCCGCTGCCGCCGTCGAGCTTTACCGCCGTGGGTGACTCCGCCGAAGAAGCGCAGCGCCAGGTCGAGGCCATGCAGGCGCAGCAGATGCAGCTGCTCGCGCAGCTCAAGCGCGACCTGGCCGCCATGCCCGCGCCCGATCCACGCGTTTCGGGCGACCCGAAGGAAGCCGTGGCCCGCGAGGAAAAGCGGCGCCAGATGGTCGAGCTGCTGGCCGAAATCGAACGGCGCGTGAACGAAGAAAACGCACGCCCCAAGAAGCGCTACCTGAGCCCTTCCACACGCGAGGCGGCCTATGCCATCTACGTGGACACACTGCGCCGCCGCATCGAGGTGCGGGGCACCGAGAACTTTCCCACGGCGGCCGGCAAGAAGCTCTACGGTCAGCTCAAGATGACGATCACCATCAACCACGACGGCAAGATCCTCGACACCGTGGTCGATGAAAGCTCGGGCGACACCACGCTCGACCGGCGCGCCAAGGCCATCGTGCACAGCATCGGCAACTTCGGCAAGTTCACCGATGCCATGCGCAAGCAGACCGACCAGATCGTGCTGCAGTCGCGCTTCAAGTTCACGCGCGACGAAACCATCGAGCTCTCTTCTCAATAGCAACCCAATAGCAACAACTGCGAATCACGGCGCCATGGACCTGTACTGCGTAATGGGCAACCCCGTCGAGCACAGCCGCTCGCCGCGCATCCATGCCCGATTTGCCGAACTCTGCGGCCAGGAGCTGGAATACACCCGCCGGCTCGTGCCGATCGGCGCCTTCGCCGAAGGCGTTGCCGGCTTCCAGCGAGAAGCCGCCGAACACGGCAACGTCGCGCGCGGCTGCAATGTCACGGTGCCCTTCAAGTTCGATGCGGCCGCAATTGCACAGCACACCAGCGAACGCGCCCTGCTCGCGCAAGCGGTGAACATGCTGCGCTTCGAAGCGGACGGCAGCATTCACGCCGACAACACCGACGGCATCGGGCTGGTCAACGACATCGTTCGCAACGCCGCCGTGCCGCTGGCCGGCCGCGAGCTGCTGCTGATCGGTGCGGGGGGCGCTGCTGCGGGCGTGCTCGGACCGCTGCTCGATGCGGGCGCCTCGCGCATCGTCGTGGCCAACCGGACCGTCGGCAAGGCCATGGCCCTGGTGCAGCGCCATGCGGCCTTGGCCTTGCGCCACGGCGCCACGCTCGAAGCGTGGGCGCTCGACGAAGTACCCGGCAATTTCGACGTGGTGATCAACGCCACCGCCTCCAGCCTTGCGGGCGATGCGGTGCCGGTGCGTGCGCAGGTGCTGCGCCCCGGCGCGCTCGCGGTCGACCTGATGTACGGGCCTGCCGCCGCCGGCTTCATTGCCTGGGCCGAAGCGCACGGCGCCGTCGGGCGCGATGGGCTCGGCATGCTGGTCGAGCAAGCGGCCGAAGCCTTCGAGGCCTGGCGCGGCGTGCGCCCGCCCGCTGCGCAGGTGCTGGCCGAATTGCGCGCTTCAATCGCCGCCGGCCAATGAAGGGGCTGCTGCGGCTGATTGCGTACCTGCTGGTCGCGGCGGTGGCGCTCGAGCTTTTCTTCGTGGCGCGCATTGCCGCGATGGCCGTGATCGCTCCGCAGAGCACGGCGTTCCAGCGCTCCGAAGCCTGGCAGATCGCCATTCACCAGGGTAGCAAGGGCGCCTGGCGCCAGGAGTGGGTGCCCTACGCACAGATCAGCGACAACCTCAAGCGGGCCGTCATCGCCAGCGAGGACGCCGACTTCATCGACCACAACGGCGTGGAATGGGAAGCCATCGAACGCGCGCGGCAGCGCAATGCCAAGGCCGAGGAGCTTGCGGCCCGGCGCGCGGCGCGTGCCATTGCGCGCGGCAAGCCGGTGCGGCCCGTGCAGTTGCGTGGCGGCTCCACCATCACGCAGCAGCTTGCGAAGAACCTGCTGCTCTCCGGCGAGCGCACGCTACTGCGCAAGGGCCAGGAACTGGTGCTCGCCATGACGCTCGAGGTGCTGCTCGACAAGCGCCGCATCCTCGAGATCTATCTCAACAATGTCGAATGGGGCGAAGGCGTGTTCGGTGCCGAGGCCGCAGCCCAGTACTACTTCAGGAAGCCCGCCTCGCGCCTGAGTGCCGGCGAGGCCGCACGCCTGGCGGTGATGCTGCCCAGCCCCAAGTTCTTCGAGCGCCGGCTGGGCTCGTCTTCTTACCTCAGCGGACGGGCTTCGACCATCGTGGCGCGCATGCCGTCGGCCGAGTTGCCCTGACTGCACCGCACAGCGCTTCGATGGCCAGCACGGCCGCAAAGCCGATCAGGTAGGCCAGCACGTCCCACCAGTCCGCCGTGCTGCCGAGCACAATGCGCAGGGCGCGGTTCGGAATGTGCAGGTGCCAGGCCGATGCCAGGAACTGGCCCAGCTCGACCGCCAAGCCCAGCGCGAGCGCGGCCAGCGCCAACGGCAGCACGCGCGCGGCAATGAAGGTCTTGAAGACGACATAGACCCACGCCACGGCCAGCACATCGCCGAAGAAACTCCGCAGCCAGCCCCATCGCGCGCCGACGGTGGCCAGCAGCACGAGAACCACGAACAGGGCCACCGCCCACACCAGAGAAAGAGGATCGAAACGCCATCGCATGCCCCGTATCATCGCGCCCATGCTGGCAAAGCTCACAGGTTGGTTGTTGTTGGGAATCGTCCGGTTGCTCACGGGGGCCCAGGCACGCTGGTACGGCTGCCCGCCCAAGGCCGAGCAGCGCATCTATTTCGCCAATCACCAGAGCCACGCCGACCTCGTGATGATCTGGGCCGCCCTGCCCGAGGAACTGCGCAGCATCACCCGGCCCATTGCAGCGCGCGACTACTGGGCCAATACGCCGTTCAAGCGATGGATCACGACCGAGGTGTTCAACGCGGTGTATGTTGAACGGGCGGCCGCTGCGCCCGCTTCGGCAGCACCGGCGGCAGTCCCTGCGGCGGAACCTGAGGCGCCGCCCGCGCCAGTACGCGACACCGTTGCAGCGCCGGCCGAGCGCATCGAGCCTTCGATGGAACCGTTGCTTCCACTGGCGCCAGCGGCCCAGACCGTCGTCGATGTGACTCCCGAGGCTTTCGACGAAGTGCAAGGGCGGCTCGATCTTCCCGCGCCGCCGCCGCCACCTCCCCCGGTCGCGCCCCCTGTCGAATCACCGTCCGTCGCGTCGGAAACAGCGCCTTCGGAACCCGCTGCAGCTCCCACCTCCGATCCGCTCGCACCCTTGGTCGAAGCACTGCGCAGCGGCGACTCGATCATCATCTTTCCCGAAGGCACGCGAGGCCACACGGGCGAGCCGCAGAAGTTCAAGTCGGGCCTCTACACACTCGCCACGATGTTTCCCGATGTGGTGCTGGTGCCCGCATGGATCGACAACGTGCAGCGCGTCATGCCCAAGGGCGAGATTGTGCCGGTGCCGATCCTGTGTTCCGTGACCTTCGGTGCGCCGATTCGCGTGGAAGAAGGCGAAGAGCGCCGCCCTTTCCTCGATCGCGCGCGTGCTGCGGTGATTGCTTTGCGC
The DNA here is from genome assembly GCF_037204045.1 of Variovorax sp. CCNWLW225. Taxonomy (NCBI): domain Bacteria; kingdom Pseudomonadati; phylum Pseudomonadota; class Betaproteobacteria; order Burkholderiales; family Comamonadaceae; genus Variovorax; species Variovorax sp. CCNWLW225. The sequence goes on from NZ_JBBCBV010000009.1 coordinate 54,199, forward strand.
GATGTTTGAAATGAAGGCTTTTGCTTTGCGTGGTGTTTTTTGCGGGCCGTCTTCGGGACGCGCACCCGCCGACGGGGGACATTCGCGGAGGGGAGTACCCGGTGGCCTTTGCACAAGCCCCGAACAACAGCGCCTAGAACGCAGTCCCCAACAACGCGCGAAGGAAAACTGACATGAACCAGTTCCTGCGCAGCCTCACCCCGACCCAGCAAGTCGCGACCCTGTTCCTCATCGTCTTCGGCCTGCTCGTGATCGCAAGCACAGCGGCGCTCTTCCTGAGCTTCAGGGAACGCCGCAACCCCGTGCACGATGCCACCTGGCAAGCCGAACTCGCCCACTATCGCAAGCTGCTGGGCACCACCTGGTTCATGGTCATCGTGTTCTGGGTTGGCTGGGCCTTGGGCGAAACCGTGGCCACCGTGCTGTTCGCGCTCATCGCCTTCTTCGCGCTGCGCGAGTTCATCACCCTTTCGCCCACACGCCGCGGCGACCACCGCAGCCTGATCCTGGCCTTTTTCGTGGTGCTGCCGATCCAGTTCTGGCTCGTGGCCACCGCGCGCTTCGACCTGTTCACCGTCTTCATTCCGGTCTACGTGTTTCTCGCGATCCCGGTCGCAAGCGCACTCGCCAACGATCCCAGCCACTTTCTCGAGCGCAACGCCAAGCTGCAGTGGGGCATCATGGTCTGCGTCTACGGCATGAGCCACGTGCCGGCGCTACTGCTCCTGAGCTTTCCGGGCTACGAAGGCAAGAGCGCATTCCTCGTGTTCTTCCTGGTGTTCGTGGTGCAGACCTCGGTGCTGGTGCAGCACGTGATCTCGCGCCGCACGCAGCGCAAGCCCTTTGCACCCAACGTGAGCCGCAGCTTCAACTGGACCAGCTGGGGCATCGGCATCACGGTGGCCAGCCTGGTGGGTGCGTTGTTCTCGTTCATCACGCCGTTCAAGTTCGGCCAGGCGCTTGCCGTGTCGTTCATCGCGTGCATCGCAGGCTCCATGGGCCACCTGGTGATGAAGGCGCTCAAGCGCGACCGCGGTATTCCCAACTGGGGCAAGAAAGGCGTGGGCGTGACCGGCGCCAATGGCCTGCTCGACCGTGTGGATGCGCTGTGTTTTGCGGCGCCCATCTTCTTCCATTCGATCCGCTGGTACTTCAACGTCTGACCACATGCGCATTCTCGGCATCGACCCCGGCCTTCTCACTACCGGCTTCGGCGTGGTGGATGCGGACGGCCACGCGCTGCGCTACGTGGCAAGCGGCACCATCAGCACGCGGCACCTGGGCAGCGGCAACCTGCCGGCGCGCCTCAAGGTGCTGTTCGACGGCATCGCCGAAATCGCCGAACGCTACCAGCCCGACGCTTCGGCGGTCGAAATCATTTTCGTCAACGTCAACCCGCAGTCGACACTGCTGCTCGGCCAGGCGCGCGGCGCCTGCGTGACCTCGCTGGTGAACAGCAAGCTCACGGTGGCCGAATACACCGCGCTGCAAATGAAGAAGGCCGTGGCGGGGCACGGCCAGGCTGCCAAGGCACAGGTACAAGAGATGGTGAAGCGCCTGCTCGATCTGCCGGGCCTGCCGGGCGCCGACGCAGCCGACGCGCTGGGCATTGCCATCACGCATGCGCAGGTGGGCCGTTCGATGGCACGGCTGGCCGAAGCGGCCGAGCTGTCGAAAACGCACGCCGGCACCTACCGGCAAGGCCGCTCCAGGTAACGCTGTTCAGGCGCCCGTCAACGGCGCGGTGCGAGCCTAGCCCGCTACCAGGCTAGGCCACGCGCTCCGCAATCAGCACCGCAAAGAAACCGAACGCCGCGAGCAGCGTCCACTTGAGCACGATCCAACCGAAGCGCCGGTACTTGACCTGCCCGGTTCCGGCATAGAACGCGAACGACACGCCCGCCACCAGCAGAAGCAGCAGGATGGCCCAGCGGAAGACAAGCATTGCGTGAAACGAGGAACTGAAGAACCGGCCTGCTACCAGGCCCGCGCCACTTCGCCGAAACCGCGCGGTGCGCGCTTCTCGTCTTCGAAAGTCACGACCTCGTAGGCATCGCTATTCGCCAGCAGTTCGCGCAGCAGCTTGTTGTTGAGCGCGTGGCCCGACCGGAACGCGGTATACGCGGCCAGCAGCGGCTTGCCGATGATGTACAGGTCGCCCATCGCATCAAGAATCTTGTGCTTCACGAACTCGTCGTCGTAGCGCAGCCCGCCGGCATTGAGCACCTTGGTGTCGTCCATCACGATGGCGTTGTCCAGCCCGCCGCCGAGCGCCAGGCCCTTGCTGCGCATGTACTCGACTTCCTTCGTGAAGCCGAAGGTGCGGGCGCGTGCAATGTCGCGGCTGTAGGAATCCTTGCCGAGGTCGAACTCCACGCGCTGGCCGGTGGAGTTGACCACGCGATGGTCGAAGTCGATCTCGAAGCTCAGCTTGTAGCCGTGGTACGGCTCAAGGCTCGCCCACTTCTCGTTGGCGCCCTCGCCTTCGCGCACCTCGACCTTGCGGGTTACGCGAATGAAGCGGCGCGGCGCCTTCTGCAGCTCGATGCCCGCGCTTTGCAGCAAGAACACGAACGACGAGGCCGATCCGTCGAGGATCGGCACTTCGTCGGCCGTGATGTCGATGTAGAGGTTGTCGATGCCCAGGCCTGCGCAGGCCGACATCAGGTGTTCGACCGTCTGCACTTTCGCGCCGCCAGTAGAAACGGTGGAAGCCAGGCGCGTGTCGGTCACCGCCTCGGCGGTCATGCGGATGTCGACCGGCTCGGGCAGGTCGACGCGCCGGAACACGATGCCCGTGTCCGACGGAGCCGGGCGCAGCGTGAGCTCCACGCGCTGTCCGCTGTGAAGCCCCACGCCCACGGCGCGGCTGATCGACTTGAGAGTTCTTTGTTGCAGCACGCCCGCGATTTTAGGCGGGCGACGGGCATGGCGGCCTATGCCCCTCGCTATGGCACCGATAGACATAGGTTCTATTTCAAGCGGGGCGATGGACGCAAAGGGCACGAAGCGAACGCAGCGCCTAGGGCGGCGGAAGTCCCTTTCAGGTCTTCCCCGTACCCCTTGCGAACCTTCGTGCCCTCTGCGTTCGGTGGCCCCCGGCCTCAGTCAGCCTGACGGCGCAGGAATGCGGGGATCTCGAAGTCGTCCATGCCGCCCGAAGACAGCGCGTCCACCTTGGCCGCGGCCATTGTGCGGTTGGTACGCCACACGCTGGGAACCGCCATGCCGTCGTAGTTGGGCTGGCTCACGCCGTGGCCGCCGTGGCCTGCATGGCCCGTGCCGCCGAGCGTGGGCACGTTGAACGGGATGTTGTCGGTGCCGGTACGAATCACTTCGAGCGTCGGTGCCTGGCGGCGTGCGTCGGCGCGCGAGAGGCCGGTGGCCACCACGGTCACGCGCATTTCGTCGCCCAGGCTCTCGTCGTAGGCGGCGCCGTAGATCACGTGCGCATCGGGCGAGGCGTAGGCGCGGATGGTGTTCATCGCGAGCTTCGACTCGTTCAGCTTCAGCGAACCCTTCGACGCGGTCACCAGCACCAGCACGCCCTTGGCACCCGAGAGGTCGATGCCTTCGAGCAGCGGGCAGGCCACGGCCTGTTCGGCGGCGATGCGGGCGCGGTCCGGGCCGGCAGCGGCTGCGGTGCCCATCATGGCCTTGCCTGGCTCGCCCATCACGGTGCGCACGTCTTCGAAGTCGACGTTCACGCCGCCGTACTCGTTGATGATTTCCGAGATGCCGCCCACGGCGTTCTTCAGCACGTCGTTCGCATGCGCGAAGGCTTCGTCCTGGGTGATGTCCTCGCCCAGCACGTCGAGCAGCTTCTCGTTGAGCACCACGATCAGCGAGTCGACATTCGCCTCGAGCTCGACCAGGCCGGCGTCGGCGTTGGTCATGCGGCGACCGCCTTCCCAGTCGAAGGGCTTGGTCACCACACCCACGGTGAGGATGCCCATTTCCTTTGCCACGCGTGCAATCACGGGGGCGGCGCCGGTACCGGTGCCGCCGCCCATGCCGGCCGTGATGAAGAGCATGTGCGCGCCGTCGATGGCGGCGCGGATGTCGTCCACCGCGGCTTCGGCCGCGTCACGGCCCTTGTCGGGCTTGCTGCCCGCGCCCAGGCCGCTCGTGCCCAGCTGGATGATCTTGTGTGCGTTGCTGCGCTGGAGCGCTTGCGCGTCGGTGTTGGCGCAGACGAACTGAACGCCCTGCACGCCGCGCTCCATCATGTGAGCGACGGCATTGCCGCCACCGCCGCCCACTCCGATCACCTTGATCTGAGTGCCTTGGTTGAATTCTTCGACTTCGATCATTTCGATGGTCATTTCTAACTCCTTGAATTTTGCAGTTGCCGTTGTGTATCTATGAATTTTTCTGGTGTCTTGACGAGTTCAACGTAGCCGTCGTCGCGGCGGTGGACCTGTGCGCCGCCATCGCTCGTTGAAATGCAATGGGGGGCCGCCGCGTGCGAGCCAGAGTGGGGAGTGATTCATGCTTAGAAGTTCCCCACGATGAAGTCCTTGAAACGTCCGAACGCAGTCTTTACGGATCCGTTCTTCTGCGCGACCTTGAAGCCGCGCATGCGTGCGAAGCGTGCTTCTTCGAGCAAACCCATCACGGTGGCGGCGCGCGGCTGCGCGACCATGTCGGACAGCGCGCTCGAGTACTTCGGAATGCCGCGCCGCACCGGCTTCAGGAAGATGTCTTCGCCGAGCTCGACCATGCCTGGCATCACGGCGCTGCCGCCCGTGAGCACCACGCCCGACGACAGCACCTCTTCGTAGCCCGACTCGCGCACCACCTGCTGCACGAGCGAAAAGATTTCTTCGATGCGCGGCTCGATCACGCCGGCCAGTGCCTGCTTGCTCAGCATGCGCGGGCCGCGGTCGCCGAGGCCAGGCACTTCCACCTGTGTGTCGGGGTCCGCCAGAAGCTGCTTGGCATAGCCGTTCTCGACCTTGATGTCTTCCGCGTCCTTGGTGGGCGTGCGCAGCGCCATGGCGATGTCGCTGGTGATCAGGTCGCCCGCGATCGGAATCACGGCCGTGTGGCGAATCGCGCCGTTGGTGAAGATGGCCACGTCGGTCGTGCCCGCGCCAATGTCCACCAGCACCACGCCAAGCTCGCGCTCGTCTTCGGTCAGCACCGCCTGGCTCGAGGCCAGCGGGTTCAGCATCAGCTGGTCGACCTCCAGGCCGCAGCGGCGCACGCACTTGATGATGTTCTCAGCCGCGCTCTGCGCACCGGTCACGATGTGCACCTTGGCTTCGAGCCGCATGCCGCTCATGCCGATCGGCTCCTTCACGTCCTGGCCGTCGATCACGAACTCCTGCGGCTCCACCAGCAACAGGCGCTGGTCGCTCGAAATGTTGATGGCGCGCGCGGTTTCCACCACGCGGGCCACGTCGGCGGGCGTCACTTCCTTGTCCTTCACGGCCACCATGCCGCTCGAGTTGATGCCGCGGATGTGGCTGCCGGTAATGCCCGTGTAGACGCGGCTGATCTTGCAGTCGGCCATCAGCTCGGCCTCTTTCAGGGCCTGCTGGATGCTCTGCACGGTGGCGTCGATGTTCACCACCACGCCGCGCTTCAGGCCGTTGCTCGGCGCAATGCCGAGCCCGGCCAGCTTGAGTTCACCGCCGGGCAGCACCTCGGCCACCACCACCATCACCTTGGCGGTGCCGATGTCGAGTCCGACAACGAGGTCTTTGTATTCTTTGGGCATTGAATGTCCTCGGTATTCGCTATTTACTTCTTCTTGGTCTTCGGGTCGGTAACGACCGTGGTGACGCCACGAAGGCGCAACGCATAGGCATCGTTGTGGCGCAGATCGGCCCCTTCGACGTCCGCCGCGGTGCGGTGGTATTGGCCCGCGACCTGGGTCACGGTTTTCAGGAAACGCTGCGCACGGGCGGCCACCTCTTCGGGCTGCCCGCGGCCAAGCTCGATCTCGGCGCCGCTGTTCAGCACCACCTTCCAGCTGCCCCGGCTCGAAAGCGTGAGCTCGTCGACGCTGAAGTCGTAGGGCTGGAAGATCGGCGCAATCACGCGGTACATGCCCAGCACCTGCCCGGCCTGCTCGATGGGACCGTCGAGCCGCGGCAGGCGGTCGTCCACCTCGGCCACGTTGGCTTCGAACACGTCGCCAAAGCTGTTGATCAGCTTCGAGCCTGCTTCGTCGCCCCAGTTGGCCACGGGCACCTGCTCGGTCAGGGTGACGCGCAGCTTGTTCGGAAACTCGCGCCGCACCACCGCCTTGCGCACCCAGGGCACCGACTCGAAGGCCGTTCTTGCACGGGCGAGATCGACCGTGAAGAAGTTGCCCGAGAGCTGTGGCGCCACGTTGGCGCGCAGGGTCACTTCGTTGTTGTGCGTCACGTCGCCGTCGACCTTGATGCCGGCAATGGGAAAGAACGGCTGCCGCAGCACCCACCATGCGCCCGCCGCAAGCAGCATGAGCGCCACCACCGCGAACGCGAGGTTCGAGACGATGTTCATGAGCTTGACGTCGAACGGCGCCTGGATGCTGTCGGCCATGGCTATTGCGTTCCCCCTGTGGAGTCCAGCGAAGCCGAGGCCAGCACGCGCAGGCACAGGTCTTCGTAGGCAATGCCCGATGCGCGCGCCGACATCGGCACCAGCGAGTGGCTGGTCATGCCGGGCGAGGTGTTCATCTCGAGCAGGAAGGGCTTGCGGTCGCTCGCGCGAATCATCACGTCGGCACGGCCCCAGCCGCGGCAACCGAGCGTGTGGTACGCGGCCAGCGTGATGCGCTGGATCTCGCGCTCCTCGGCTTCGGCGAGGCCGCTCGGGCAGTGGTACTTCACGTCGTCGGTGAAATACTTGTTCTGGTAGTCGTAGGCGCCTTCGGGTGCGGCAATGCGCACCACGGGCAGCGCGCGCGCATCGAGCCCCTGGCCGAGCACGGCGCAGGTCACTTCCTCGCCCTCGATGAATTCCTCGCACAACACATCGGCGTCGTATTTGGCCGAAAGCGCCACGGCGTCCTGCATCTGCGAGTAGCCCTCGACCTTGGTCACGCCGATGGACGAGCCCTCGCGCGGTGGCTTCACGATCAGCGGCAGGCCCAGCACGTCGGGCACGGCGCGAATCTGTTCGCGGCTTTGCTGGTCGAAAGCCAGGCGCACGTATTTCGGCGTCGGCAGCCCATCGGCCTGCCAGATGCGCTTGGTCATGACCTTGTCCATGGCCACGCTGGAAGCCATCACGCCCGAGCCGGTATAGGGAATGCCGAGCAGCTCGAGCGCGCCCTGCACCGTGCCGTCTTCGCCATGCCGCCCGTGCAGCGCAATGAAGCAGCGCGCAAAGCCGTCGCGCCGAAGCTCGACCAGATCGCGCTCCGACGGATCGAAGGCATGCGCATCGACGCCGCGCGAGCGCAGGGCCTCGAGCACGCCGTTGCCCGACATGAGGGAAATTTCTCGCTCGGCGGAGCTTCCGCCGAACAGCACGGCCACCTTGCCGAATTGCTTTGGATCTTGAAGAGTCATTGGGTAACCTCCGCGCCGCGCGCTGCGGTGGCAAGTTCGACCACCTTGCCGGGCACCGCGCCGATGGAGCCCGCGCCCATGCAAAGCACCACGTCGCCGGCGCGCGCGTTGTCCGCAATGGCCTGCGGCATGGCGTTGATGTCGTCCACGAACACCGGCTCCACCTTGCCTGCCACGCGCAGGGCACGCGCCAGCGAGCGGCCGTCGGCGGCCACGATGGGCGGCTCGCCGGCGGCGTACACCTCGCCCAGCAGCACCGCGTCGGCATTGCCGATGACCTTGACGAAGTCTTCGAAGCAGTCGCGCGTGCGGGTGTAACGGTGCGGCTGAAAGGCCAGCACCAGCCGGCGGCCCGGGAAGGCGCCGCGCGCGGCGGCAATGGTCGCGGCCATCTCGACCGGGTGATGGCCGTAGTCGTCAATCACGGTGAAGGTGCCCGGCGCATCCACGCCGGCCTGCCCCTGCACGGCCACGTCGCCGTAGCTCTGGAAGCGGCGCCCCACGCCCTTGAAGTCGGCCAGCCCGCGCTGCACCGCTTCGTCGGGAATACCGAGCTCCACCGCCACCGCGATCACCGAGAGCGCGTTGCGCACGTTGTGCTCGCCCGGCAGGTTCAGCACGATGGGCAGGTCGGGCAGCGTGACGCCATTGCGGCGCTGCGCCGTGAAATGCATCTGCGCGCCCACGGCGCGCACGTCGACCGCGCGCACCTGGGCGCCTTCGTCGAAACCGTAGCTGGTGACCGGGCAGGTGACCTCGCCCACGATGTCGCGCACCGCCGGATCGTCGGTGCACAAGATGGCCACGCCGTAGAACGGCATGCGGTGCAGGAAGTCGACGAACGCCTTCTTGAGCTTCGCGAAGTCGTGCCCGTAGGTTTCCATGTGGTCGGCATCGATGTTCGTGACCACCGCCATCACCGGCAGCAGGTTCAGGAACGAAGCGTCCGACTCATCGGCCTCCACCACGATGTAGTCGCCGCTGCCGAGCTGTGCATTAGCGCCGGCGCTGTTCAGGCGGCCGCCGATCACGAAGGTCGGGTCGAGCCCGGCGGCTTCGAGCACGCTCGCCACCAGGCTGGTGGTGGTGGTCTTGCCGTGCGTGCCGGCAATCGCGATGCCCTGCTTCAGGCGCATCAGCTCGGCCAGCATCATGGCGCGCGGCACCACGGGAATGCGCTTCTCGCGCGCGGCGAGCACCTCGGGGTTGTCGGACTGCACCGCCGTGGAGGTCACGACGGCGTCGGCGCCCTCGATGTGCGCGGCCGCGTGGCCCACGAAGGTACCGATGCCCAGGCTCGCGAGCCGGCGCAGCGTGGCGCTGTCCGCCAGGTCGGAGCCCGTGATGCGGTAGCCCAGGTTCAGCAGCACTTCGGCAATGCCGCTCATGCCCGAGCCGCCGACGCCCACGAAGTGAATATGACGAATCGCGTGCTTCATTTGGCAAGCTCCTCGCAGGCGCGGACGACCGCGTCGACGGCTTCGGTCTTCTGCATGGTTTTGGCCTTGGCGGCCTTTTCGATCAGCGCGGTGCGCTCGGTTTTCTGTAGCAAGTCAGCCAGCAATTCAGGAGTGAGGTCGGTCTGCTGCACCAGCCAGCCGCCGCCCGCATCGACGAGGAAGCGCGCGTTGGTGGTCTGGTGGTCGTCGACCGCCGAAGGAAAAGGCACGAACAGCGCTGCTGCGCCGACGGCCGCGATTTCTGTGACGGTGCTGGCCCCTGCACGCGCGACGATGATGTCGGCGTCGGCATAGGCCTGCGCGGTGTCTTCGATGAACGGCGTGAGCTCGCCTTCCACGCCGGCGGCGGCGTAGTTGGCGCGCAGCTCGTCGATCTGCCTGGCGCCGCTCTGGTGCAGCACCGTGGGGCGCGTGCCCGGCTCGATGCGCGCGAGCGCCTGCGGCACCACGGCATTGAGCGCCTTGGCGCCCAGGCTGCCGCCGACCACCAAGAGCCGCAGCGGCCCGCTGCGGCCCGCAAAGCGCACGGCCGGCGCGGGCTGAGAGGTGAACGCCGCGCGCAGCGGGTTGCCCACCCACTGCGCCTTCTTCAGCACATTGGGAAAAGCAGTGAACACCCGATCGGCCACGCCCGCGAGCACCTTGTTGGCAAGGCCCGCGACCGAGTTCTGTTCGTGCAGCACCAGCGGCTTGTTGAGCAGCACGCTCATCATTCCGCCCGGGAAGGTGATGTAGCCGCCCAGGCCCACCACCACGTCGGGCTTGACGCGGCGCACCACGCCAAGGCTCTGCCAGAAAGCCCGCAGGAGCCGCAGCGGCAGCAGGAACAGCGTGAGCGGCCCCTTCCCGCGCACGCCGCCGAACTGGACCGGCTCGAAAGCGAAGCCGCGCGGCGGCACCAGTTTTTCTTCCATGCTGCCGGGCGCGCCCAGCCAGTGCACGCGCCAGCCGCGCTCGCGCAGGGCCTCGGCCACCGCGAGTCCCGGAAAGATGTGGCCGCCCGTGCCGCCGGCCATGACGAGTGCTGTGCGGCCTGTCATATGCGGCCTCCACGCATCAGCACACGATTCTCATAATCGATTCGCAGCACTACCGCCAGAGCCACCAGGTTCATCAGGATGGCCGAACCGCCAAAGCTCATCAGCGGCAAGGTCAGCCCCTTGGTCGGCAGCGCGCCGAGGTTCACGCCCATGTTGATGAAGGCCTGGAAGCCGATCCACACGCCCACGCCCTGCGCCACGAGCCCCGAGAACACGCGGTCGAGTGCAATCGCCTGGCGGCCGATATGCATGATGCGGCGGGTCAGCCAGAGGAACAGGCCGATGATCAGCAGCACGCCGACCAGGCCGAACTCCTCGCCGATCACGGCCAGCAGGAAGTCGGTGTGCGCCTCGGGCAGCCAGTGCAGCTTTTCGACGCTGCCGCCCAGCCCCACGCCGAAGATCTCGCCGCGGCCGATGGCAATGAGCGAATGCGAGAGCTGGTAGCCCTTGCCCAGCGCATGCTCCTCGCTCCACGGGTCGAGGTACGCAAAGATGCGCTCGCGCCGCCACGGGCTGCTGGCCACGATCGTGCCGAAGGCCACCACCACCAGCGCGGCAATGACGAAGAACATGCGCGCGTTCACGCCGCCCAGGAACAGGATGCCCATGGCAATGACGGCAATCACCATGAAGGCGCCCATGTCGGGCTCGGCCATCACCAGCATGCCGACCACCACCACCGCAATGCCCATCGGCAGCACCGCGCGGAAGAATCGCTCCTTGATCTCCATCTTGCGCACCATGTAGCTGGCCGCATAGAACACCATTGCGAGCTTGGCGAGTTCGGACGGCTGAAAGCGCATGAAGCCCAGCGGCAGCCAGCGCCGCGCGCCGTTCACGTTGATGCCGATGTGCGGAATGAGCACCGCCACCAGCAGCAGCAGCGAGGCCACGAAGAGCCAGGGCGCGGAGCGCTCCCAGGTCTTCATGGGAATCTGGAAGGCCAGCAGCGCCGCGATGAACGCCACCGCCACCGACGCCGCATGCCGCGTGAGAAAGAACACCGGACCGTAGCCCGCACGTGCGAAGCGCGGGTTGTCCGGTAGCGCAATGGAGGCTGAGTACACCATCACCAGGCCCCAGGTGAGCAGCGCGACGGTGACCCAGACCAGTGCCTGGTCGAAGCCCAGCACACGCATTGGCGTGGCCTTGGTCTGCGTGACGCCGGCGCCGCCCAGCCGCACCGGCAGGTGCATGGGCAAGGCGTCGATGCCGCTGCGCGCGCGCCCGAACCAGCCACCGAAACGGCTGGGCTTGGCGTTGGGCGTGGCGCCGGCGGCTGTGGTGTTCAAACCGGGTCTCCCGAGGAAAAGTCGGAATCGTTCGACGAGTCAGATTCGCGGGGGTTGTCCGCGAGCGTCTGCACGGCCTCGCGGAACACCGCCGCGCGGTGTTCGTAGTCCTTGAACATGTCGAAGCTCGCACAAGCCGGTGACAGCAGCACGGCATCGCCGGGATTGGCGCGCGCGGCGGCCAGGTTGACGGCTTCTTCCATCGAGCCCGCATGCATCAGCGAGACGCCGGTGGAGGCCAGCGCCTGCTCGATGAGCGGTGCGTCGCGGCCGATAAGCACCACAGCGCGCGCGTACTGGCGTACCGGTTCGGCCAGCGGTTCGAAGTCTTGTCCCTTGCCTTCGCCGCCGAGGATGACGACCACGCGCCGGTCTTCGCCCAGGCCGCTCAGGGCGGCGGCCGTGGCACCGACGTTGGTGCCCTTGCTGTCGTCGAAATACTCGACATCGTCCACCAGCGCGATCGGCTCGACCCGGTGCGGCTCGCCGCGGTATTCGCGCAAGCCGTAGAGCATGGGGCCGAGCGGGCAATCGGCGGCGCTGGCGAGCGCGAGCGCGGCCAATGCGTTCATGGCGTTGTGCCGCCCGCGGATGCGCAAGGCGTCCGCAGGCATCAGGCGCTGAAGGAAGATCTCTTCTTCCACCACCGCGCCGCGCTTGCGCTTTTGCGTTTCGTCGGCTTCCAACGCGCGCACCAGCCAGGCCATGCCGTTGACGCGCTCGATGCCGTAGTCGCCCGGGCGCAGTGGCATCGCGCTGCCGAAGGTAATGTGCGTGCGGGTCTGCGGACGCTGCAGCTTCACCCTGACGGGCGCGGGCAACATCCCCATCACGCCCGGGTCGTCGCGGTTCAGCACCATGAGGCCCTGCGCGCCGAAGATGCGCGCCTTCGCAGCCGCGTACGCGGGCATGTCGCCGTGCCAGTCGAGATGGTCCTGCGTGAGGTTGAGCACAGTTGCGGCCGTGGGCTCGAAGCCCTGCACGCCGTCGAGCTGGAAGCTCGAGAGTTCGAGCACCCACACGTCGGGCAGCGTCTCGGCGTCGATGTGTGCAGCCAGCGTGTCGAGCAGCGTCGGGCCGATGTTGCCCGCCACCGCCACGGTCTTGCCCGCGCGCTCGACCAGCTGGCCCGTGAGCGCGGTGACGGTGGTCTTGCCGTTGGTGCCGGTGATGGCAAGCACGGCGGGCGTGTAGCCCTTCGGTGCCGGCGGCTCTTCGATCGGCACTAGGGGGAGCTGGGCCGTCGGCTCTTCCTCGACGGCGGCGGAAGCCGGGTTGGAGGCGGCGAGCTCGGCAATCTTGGCGACGAATTCGGCGGCTTCCCTGGCTGCGGTAGGCACGTAGGGCTTGCCGGTGCTCGGCAGCCTCGAAACGGTAGCGGGCGCCGGCGATGCGGCGGTCGCTTCAGGTGTTTCTGCGTTCGGCGTTTCTGCGTTCGGCGCTTCGTCCGAAGGCGGCGAAACAGGAATGCTCAGAGAAGGATCGCGCGGCATGGCTTCCGCCATGGCGGGGGTTGCCGCAGGCTCGCCTTCGGTGGCCGCCTCGGCCGGCGCTTCCGTTGGCTCGGGTGTTGCCGGCGCTTCGGTTGTGCTCGTTGCTTCGGTGGGTTCGACTGCCGAAGCGGTCTCTGCAGCTTCAGGCGCTTGCGCAGCAGCTTCGACCTGCCCGGTCGATTCCGGCACTTCGGCCGCTTCAGAAGCTTCCGCCTCGACAGGTGCGGCTGCCGGCGGTTCCACCTCCAAGGCCAATTCGGCCTGCGCCTCAGGCTCCGCAACTTCCACGGGTACTTCCGCAGCGGGCTCGGCTTCGGCCGGCGCTTCCACTTCGGGCTCCGCTTCCACGACCGGCACTTCGACCGTTCGCAAATCCTGCAGCGCGCGCGCAAAGAGGTCGAGCTCGCCGCCGACCGGCAGCCCCACGGCGCGCGCCGCATCGGCGACCGGCGCGATGGTCGCAGGCGACAGCCCCGGGGAACGGTAGACGGCCCGGATCGGCGTGCCTTCGATCAGCGCGGCCGAGAACGGCCCGCCGACGAACGCCACGTCGGGCAGCTCCGCCTGCAGCGTTGCAAGCAGCGCGGGCGCCTCGCGCGTATCGGCCACAGTCACCTGCGCGCCGTGGCGTGCGCACCAGCGCGCCATCGCCAGCCCGGACGCACCGAGGCCGAGGATCAATACGGGGAGGTCTTTCAGGTGTCGCATGTGCCCGTTACCGCAGCTTCAGCGTTGAAAGACCCACGAGGCACAGCAGCATCGTGATGATCCAGAAGCGCACCACGACCTGCGTCTCGCGCCAGCCGCTCTTCTCGAAGTGGTGGTGCAGTGGCGCCATCTTGAGCACGCGCCGGCCCTCGCCGTAGCGCTTCTTGGTGTACTTGAAGTACATGACCTGGGCCATCACCGAGATCGCCTCGACCACGAAGATGCCGCCCATGATGAAGAACACGATCTCCTGGCGCACGATGACCGCGATGGTGCCCAGCGCGCCGCCGAGCGCCAGCGCGCCCACGTCGCCCATGAAGACCTGCGCCGGATGGGTGTTGAACCAGAGAAACGCCAGCCCCGCACCGGCCATGGCCGAGCAGAACACCAGCAGCTCGCCCGAGCCCGGAATGTTGGGAAACAGCAGGTACTTGGAATACACGGCGCTGCCGGTGACATAGGCGAACACGCCCAGCGCCGAGCCCACCATCACCACCGGCATGATCGCCAGGCCGTCCAGGCCGTCTGTCAGGTTGACGGCATTGCTTGCGCCCACGATCACCAGGTAGGTCAGCACCACAAAGCCGATACCGCCGAGCGGATAGCTCACTTCCTTGAAGAACGGCACCAGCAGGTTGATCTTCGGCGGAAAGTCGAGATCGAAACCCGACTGCACCCAGGCGAAGAACAGCTGCAGCACGCGCCAGTTGGAGCTTTCCGAAATGCTGAAGAGCAGGTAGAAGCCGGCGATCAGGCCGACCACCGACTGCCAGAAATACTTCTCGCGCGAGCGCATGCCTTCCGGGTCCTTGCGCACCACCTTGCGCCAGTCGTCGACCCAGCCGATGGCGCCGAAGCCCATCGTCACCCACAGCACGATCCAGACGAAGCGGTTCGACAGGTCGAACCACAGCAGCGTGGCAAAGGCGATGGCAAACAGCACCAGCACGCCGCCCATGGTGGGCGTGCCGCTCTTGGTCAGGTGCGTTTCCATGCCGTAGCCGCGCACCGGCTGGCCGATCTTGAGCGCGGCCAGGCGGCGGATCACATACGGGCCGGCGACCAGGCCGACCACCAGCGCCGTGAGCGCGGCCATCAGCGCACGGAAGGTGAGGTACTGAAAAACGCGCAAAAACCCGAATTCGGGCGAGAGTGTTTGCAGCCATTGGGCCAGGCTCATCAGCATGTTGTCTTGCGCGGCTCATGCGTCATGACCGGCCTCCTTTTGTTGTTGTCGTGATTGCTCGATGGCCTGCACCACCCGCTCCATCTTCATGAAGCGCGAGCCCTTGACCAGCACGCTCCCGACCTGCGGCAAGCGCGCGAGCACGGCGGCGTTGAGCGCATCGATCTCCGCGAAGTGCCGGCCATCGCTGCCGCTGCTTCCACCGCCGAATGCGGCAATGCTGTGCGCCGTTTCGGCACCCAGCGCGTACACGGCCTCGATGCCGCGCTGCCGCGCCCAGTCGCCCACCTCGGTATGAAATTCGAATGCGTGGTCGCCCACCTCGCCCATGTCTCCCAGCACCAGCAGGCGCGGGCCAGGCAGCGCCGCGAGCACGTCGATGGCGGCGCGCACGGAATCGGGATTGGCGTTGTAGGTGTCGTCCACAAGCGTGAGCGAATGCCCGCCGGGCAGCACGACCTCGCTCGCCTTGGAACGGCCCTTCACCGGTTCGAATTTGGTGAGGCCCGCTGCAATGGTTTCGAGCGAAACCCCGGCCGCAAGCGCGCAGGCGGTGGCCGCCAGCGCATTGACGACGTTGTGCCGGCCCGCAATGTGCAGGCTCGCATCGAAGTCTCCCAGCGGCGTGCGAATGCCGACCTGCCAGGCGCCATGCCCCCAGTCGGCACGGACCAGCGAAATATCGGCATCCGGCTGCTCGCCGAAGGTCATGCAGCGGGGCGATGCGCCGTCACGTGCCATGTCGTTCCACAGCGGAGTGAACTCGTCGGCATGCGGGAACACGGCGGTGCCACCCTCTGGCAAGAAGGAAAACACCGCACCGTTTTCGCGCGCCACCGCATCGACGGTGGCCATGAACTCGAGGTGTTCACGCTGGGCGTTGTTCACCAGCGCAATGGTCGGGCGCGCAATGGCGGCCAGGCGCGCAATCTCGCCCGGGTGGTTCATGCCCAGCTCGACCACCGCATGCTGGTGCTTGGCCCGCAGGCGAAGCAGCGTCAGGGGCACGCCGATCTCGTTGTTGAAATTGCCGGCCGTCGCCAAGGCACGGTCGGCCCTGAAGGCGACCAGGATGGCCGCGATCATTTGCGTGACGGTGGTCTTGCCGTTGCTGCCGGTCACGGCAATGAGCGGCAGATCGAACTGTGCGCGCCAGCGCGCGCCCAGCGCACCGAGCGCCGCGAGGGAATCGGGCACCTCGAGACCGGCCAGTCCGGCAGTCTCCAGCCCATGGTGCGCAATGGCGGCCACGGCACCGTGCGCCTTGGCGTCGGCCAGGAATTCATTGGCGTCGAAGCGCTCGCCCTTGAGCGCCACGAACAGGTCGCCCTGCGACAGCGTGCGGGTGTCGGTGTGAACGCGGGCAATCGCGGTCCCGGGGTCGCCCACCAGGCGCGAGCCGGGAATCCACTGCTGCGCCTGGGCCAGCGTGAGCATCATGGCGTCGCTCATGCGGCACCTCGCTGGGCGAGCGCGTCTTGCGCGTGGATGCGGTCGGAGAACGGAATGCGCTGGCCGGCAATTTCCTGCCAGGCTTCATGGCCCTTGCCGGCGATGAGCACCACGTCTTGCGGCGCGGCCTGCGCAATGGCGTCGGCAATGGCGGCCGCCCGGTCGGGCTGCACCTGGGCCGCTTCGGGGCGCGAGAGGCCGAGCAGCACCTGGCTGATGATCGCGTCGGGGTTCTCGCTGCGCGGGTTGTCGCTGGTCACGATCACGCGGTCGGCCTGGCGCTCGGCCACCGCCGCCATCATCGGCCGCTTGATCGGGTCGCGGTCGCCGCCGCAGCCGAACAGGCACCAGAGCGCGCCGCCGCGCTGCTGAGCGAGCGGGCGCAAGCCGGCCAGCGCCTTGTCGAGCGCGTCGGGCGTGTGGGCGTAGTCGACCACCGCCAGCGGCCCGCCCGCACCGGCACTCACCCGCTCCATGCGGCCCGGCACGCTGCCGAGATTCGCGCAAGCCGCCACGGCCTCCGCGAGCGTAAGACCCAACGCGCGCAGCGTGCCCAGCACGCCCAGCAGGTTGGCCACGTTGTACTGGCCGATCAGTCCGGTGGAGATGCGCTCGACGGCATCGGTGCCGTGCTCGGCCACCGAGAACTGAAGCCCCTGCGCGTCGTAGCCCACGTCGCGCGCCATCAACCGCGCCGGAGAACCGGCGGCCGAAACGGTCCACACGTCGAGAGCGCCGACACCGGCTTCGATCAGGTTGGCGCACAGGCTCGCGCCGTGCACGTCGTCGATGTTGATCACCGCGGCGCGCAATCCGGGCCAGCGGAACAACTCGGCCTTGGCTTGCCAGTAGGCCTCCATGCTGCCGTGGTAGTCGAGGTGGTCCTGCGTGAAGTTGGTGAACACGGCCACGGCAATACGCGCGCCGTCGAGCCGGCGCTCGGCAATGCCGATCGACGATGCCTCGATGGCGCAGGCGCCGAAACCGCGTTCGACCAGCGCGCGCAGTTCGCGCTGCATCATTACCGGGTCGGGCGTGGTGAGGCCGGTGTAGGTGAGCTCCGGCGGCACGCCGATGCCCAGCGTGCCCATGACCGCGCAGGGCGACGGTGCGCAACGCTCGGTGCTGCCGTCGAGCCGGAGAGTGCGAACGCCGCCAGGCACGGTCAAGGTGGACAGCGCTTCGGCCAGCCACCATGCGGTCGATGTCTTGCCGTTGGTGCCGGTAACGGCCAGCAATTCGAGGGCGGCCGAGGGGTTGCCGTAGAACGCGGAAGCGATCGGGCCCGTCGCGGCCTTGAGGCCCGGATAGCTTGCGATGCGGTCGCTGAATTCGCCTTGGTCGAAGCCGAAAGCTTCCACGCCTTCGTGCTCGACCAGGCAGGCTGCAGCCCCTTGCGCCAGTGCGGCCGCCACGTGCTTGCGCCCGTCGGTCGCCGCACCGGGCCAGGCGATGAAACCGTCGCCGGCGCCCACCGGCCGGCTGTCCGCATGCAGCGCACCCTGCACGCGCTCCTGGAGCCAGAGCGCGGCGAGCTGGGGGGAAGTGAGTGTCAGCATGCTCAGAAGCTCTCGTCGACGCCTTGCGTCACCACCAGGGGTTTGACCGCGAGATCGGGCGCAACGTTCATCATGCGCAGGGTCTGCTGCACGACTTCGCTGAAAACAGGCGCGGCGGCCACGCCGCCGAAGTACTGGCCGTCGCTCGGCTCGTCGATCATCACGCCGACGATGATGCGCGGCTTTTCGATGGGCGCCATGCCGGTGAACCACGCGCGATATTTGTTGCTTGCGTAACCTTTGCCAACCTGTTTGTGCGCCGTGCCCGACTTGCCGCCGACCGAATAGCCGATGGTCTGCGCGCGCGTGCCGGTGCCGCCCGGCCCTGCGGCCATCTGCAGCATCTTGCGCACCGCCAGCGCGTTCGAAGGCGAGAACACCCGCACGCCCGCTGGCGGCTCGTTGCTCTTGAGAATGGTGACCGGAATGATCGCGCCGTCGTGCGCGAAGGCTGTGTACGAATGCGCCATTTGAAACAGCGACGCCGACAAGCCATAGCCGTAGGCCATGGTGGCTTGCTCGACCGGCTTCCAGGTCTTCCAGGGGCGCAGCCGCCCGGTCACCGCCCCGGGAAACTGGATCTGCGGCTTCTGGCCGTAGCCGAGCGCGGTGTAGGTGTCCCACATTTCGTGCGGAGACATCTTCTGCGCGATCTTCAGCGCACCGACGTTGCTCGACTTCTGGATCACGCCTTCGACCGTGAGCGTGCCGTAGTTGTGCGTGTCGCTGATGGTGAAGCCGCCCATTTGGTAGCGGCCTGGCGAGGTTTCGATGAGCGTGGACGGCTTCACGCGGCCGGCCTCCAGCGCCATGGCCACGGTGATCGGCTTCATGGTCGAGCCGGGCTCGAAGGTGTCGGTGAGCGCGCGGTTGCGCAGCTGTTCGCCGGTGAGGTTCTGGCGCTTGTCGGGCACGTAGCTCGGGTAGTTGGCCAGCGCCAGCACTTCGCCGGTCACGGCGTCGAGCACCACCACGCTGCCGGCCTTGGCACGGCGCGCCGTCACGGCGTCGCGCAGCTTTTGATAGGCGAAGAACTGCACCTTGCTGTCGACGCTGAGCTGGATGTCCTTGCCGTCGACCGGCGGCACCTGCTCGCCCACGCCCTCGACCACGCGGCCCAGGCGGTCCTTGATGACGCGGCGCGAGCCGGCCTTGCCGGCCAGCTCCTTGTTGAAGGAAAGCTCGATGCCTTCCTGCCCGTTGTCTTCGACGTTGGTGAAGCCCACCACGTGCGCGGCAGCCTCGCCCTCGGGGTACTGGCGCTTGTATTCCTTGCGCTGGTAGATGCCCTTGAGGTTGAGCGCGGCAATCTGCTTGGCAATGGGCTCGTCGACCTGGCGCTTGATCCAGACGAAGGTCTTGTCTTCGTCCTCGAGCTTCTTGTCGAACTCCTTCTGCGGCATTTCGAGCAGCTTGGCCACCTGCTTGAGCTTGGCGCGCACCTCGGGATCGTCGCGCTCGATGTCTTCCGGAATGGCCCAGATGCTGGGCGCCACCACGCTGGAAGCCAGGATGAGCCCATTGCGGTCGAGAATGCGCCCGCGGTTGGCCGGCAGCTCCAGCGTGCGCGCAAAGCGCACTTCGCCCTGCCGCTGGAAGAAGCTGTTGTTGAAGACCTGCACGTACGCAGCCCGGCCCGCCAGCACGACGAAGCCGAGCGCAATGCCGGCGACGATGAACTTGCTGCGCCAGACCGGCGTCTTGCTCGCGAGCAAGGGGCTGGTGGTGTAGCGGACGCTGCGGCGGCTCATCGCTGGGGCCTCGCTGCGGTGGGCTTTGGCGCGGGGCCGGTCGGCGGCGCGGGCGGCGGGGCCACCACGGCCGGAATGACCGTGCCATCGGGCCGCACGTACTGCGTGATGGCCGGCGTGGTGGTGCGCATCTGAAGCTGTTCCTTGGCGAGCTTTTCAACGCGCAGCGGCGTGGCCTGGGCGCGCTTTTCCACTTGCAGCCGGTCGTGGTCGAGCTCGAGGCGACGCGCTTCCTGCTGCGAACGGTCGAGCTCGGTGTACAGCTGGCGCGACAGGTACTGCGTGTGCACAAGGTACAGCGCCGTCGCAACGACGGCCAGCAGCAGGAGCAGGTTGAGGCGGGCCATGATCAGTTGGCCCCGGTGCGCTCGGCCACGCGCAGGATGGCGCTGCGCGAGCGCGGGTTGCCGCTCACCTCTTCGGCCGAGGGCTTGATGCGCTCCAGCGCATTGAGCTTCATTACCTTGGGCGCCGCGAAAGGCGCACGCCGGTCGTACACCTCCTTGGAGTGCTTGGCGATGAACTGCTTCACGATGCGGTCTTCCAGCGAGTGGAAGCTGATCACCGCGAGCCGGCCGCCGGGCTGCAGCACCGACAGGCTCGCCTCTAGCGCCTGTTGCAGCTCTTCAAGCTCGGCGTTGATGAAAATCCGAAAAGCCTGAAATGTGCGCGTTGCAGGGTTCTGGCCCTGCTCGCGGGTTTTGACCGTGCCAGCCACGAGCTCGGCCAGTTCGGTGGTGGTTGAAATTGCGCCCCGTTCTTGTCTGCGAGCAACAATCGCCTTTGCAATCTGAACAGCAAACCGTTCTTCGCCATAGTCACGGATCACCTCTGCAATCTGCTGAAGTTCGGCTGTTGCCAGCCATTCGGCCACGCTCTCGCCGCGCGTGGTGTCCATGCGCATGTCGAGCGGGCCGTCGAAACGAAAACTGAAACCGCGCACCGGGTTGTCGATTTGCGGCGAACTCACGCCCAGGTCCATCAGCACACCCGCAACGCTGGCATCGGGCAATTCACCCAGCGAACGGAATCCCTGGTGCCGGATGGAAAAACGCGCATCCGAGATGCGCGCTGCTTCGGCCACCGCTTCCGCATCCTTGTCGAATGCGATCAGCCTGCCTTCCGGAGCCAGCCTCGCGAGAATGGCGCGCGAATGCCCTCCGCGCCCGAACGTCGCGTCCACGTAGGTGCCGGTCGCCGCGGTGCTGCCGGAAAGAAGGGCTTCCACCGCTTCGTTCAGCATCACGGTTGTATGAATCCATGGAGTGTTCACACAAGCCCTCAGAACGCGAAGTCCTGAAACACATCGGGCATCTCGCCCTGGGTGGCCTCGGCCTCCTTGGCCTCGTAGGTGGCCTTGTCCCAGAGCTCGAAATGGTTGCCCATGCCCAACAACAGCGTCTCGCGCGTGATGCCGGTGGCCGCACGCAGTTCGGGCGACACGAGGATACGGCCGGTGCCGTCCATCTCGACGTCCATGGCGTTGCCGAGGAAAACGCGCTTCCACCACTGTGCCGACATCGGCAATGCGGCGATGCGCTCGCGGAATTTCTCCCACTCGGGACGCGGGAACACCATGAGGCACCCGTGCGGGTGCTTGGTGATGGTGAGCTGGCCGTTCGCCGTCGCGCTCAGGACGTCACGATGCCGGGTCGGCACGGAGAGCCGCCCCTTGGCATCGAGACTGAGCGATGAAGCGCCTTGAAACACGACCAGGACCTTTGTGTTGGGAAGGCCGCGGCACCCGAAAGGGGCGCCATCCGCACTTTTTCCCACTTAACTGCACTTTTTTGCACTGTAGCAGGAAACACTTCACGCGCAACTGGTCGTTGGTGGTATTTTTTGTAATGGAATCAACGACTTAGCGCCGATTTCCAAACCTGGAAATCGGCGAATTTCGTTGAAAAAGAAGTACTTAGCTCACGCAATGAATGTAATGCGTGAAGCGCAACCCCGTAACAGGGGCTGCAAAGCGGGCTTCAGAGGATGAAGCGCGAAAGGTCTTCGTCGTGACTTAGTGCCGCAAGGCGCTCGTCGACGTAAGCGGCATCGATGCGGATGGTCTGTCCGCCGATGCGGGTGGCATCGAAGCTTACCTCATCGAGCAGCCGTTCCATCACGGTCGACAAACGGCGCGCGCCGATGTTCTCGGTGCGCTCGTTCACTTCGAATGCAATGGCCGCCAGGCGGTTGACACCCTCCGGCGTGAACTCGAGCGTGACGCCTTCGGTGGCAAGCAGCGCCTGGTACTGCTTCACGAGCGAAGCGCGCGTTTGCGTGAGGATGCTTTCGAAGTCCGCCACCGAGAGCGACTGCAGCTCGACGCGGATCGGAAAGCGCCCCTGCAGCTCGGGAATCAGGTCGCTCGGCTTGCTCAGGTGAAAGGCGCCGCTCGCAATGAAGAGCATGTGGTCGGTGCGCACCACGCCGTACTTGGTGGTCACGGCCGTGCCCTCGACCAGCGGCA
This sequence comes from Variovorax sp. CCNWLW225, assembly GCF_037204045.1. Taxonomy (NCBI): domain Bacteria; kingdom Pseudomonadati; phylum Pseudomonadota; class Betaproteobacteria; order Burkholderiales; family Comamonadaceae; genus Variovorax; species Variovorax sp. CCNWLW225. Next base: position 76,121 of record NZ_JBBCBV010000009.1, read on the forward strand.
GCAGGTCGCGCTGCACGCCCTGGCGCGACACGTCGGAGCCCTGGGCTTCGCTGCGCGTGGCGACCTTGTCGATCTCGTCGATGAAGACGATGCCGTTCTGCTCGGCATTGGTGATGGCCTGGGTGCGAATTTCGTCTTCGTTAACCAGCTTGGCGGCCTCTTCGTCGATCAGCAGGCGCATGGCCTCGGCGATCTTGAGCTTGCGCGTCTTGCGCTTGCCGCCGCCGAGCTGGCCGAACATGCCGCGCAGCTGCTCGGTCATTTCCTCCATGCCCGCCGGGCCCATGATCTCTAGCGGAGCGCGGGTCTCGGCAAGGTCGAGCTCGATCTCCTTGTCGTCGAGCTGGTGCTCGCGCAGCTTCTTGCGGAAGGCCTGCCGGGTGGGGTTGGGCCCATCCAGCGCCGGCGCGGCGCCGTCGCTGCCACGCGCGGGCGGCAGCAGCACGTCGAGGATGCGTTCCTCGGCGGCGTCTTCAGCGCGGGCGCGCACCTTGGCGCTTTCGGCTTCGCGCGTCTGCTTGACGGCGATTTCGGCCAGGTCGCGAATGATCGAATCGACGTCCTTGCCCACATAGCCCACCTCGGTGAACTTGGTCGCTTCCACCTTGATGAAGGGCGCATCGGCCAGCCGCGCGAGGCGGCGCGCAATTTCGGTCTTGCCCACGCCCGTGGGGCCGATCATGAGGATGTTCTTCGGCGTGATCTCGGTGCGAAGCTTTTCTTCGACCTGCTGGCGGCGCCAGCGGTTGCGCAGCGCAATGGCCACGGCGCGCTTGGCGGCCGGTTGCCCGACGATGTGGTTGTCGAGCTCGGAAACGATTTCCTGCGGGGTCATGGACATGGTCAGAGCGCTTCCACCGTGTGGTTCATGTTCGTGTAAATGCAGATTTCGCCGGCTATCGCGAGCGATTTGCGCACAATTTGCTCAGCCGTCAGGTCCGTGTTGTCGATCAGCGCCTTGGCGGCCGACTGCGCATACGCACCGCCCGAGCCGATGGCGATGACGCCGTCTTCAGGCTCCAGCACGTCGCCGTTGCCGGTGATGATGAGCGAGGTGGTGGCGTCGGCTACGGCCAGCATGGCCTCCAGCTTGCGCAGCACGCGATCGGTGCGCCAGTCCTTGGTGAGCTCTACCGCGGCGCGGGTCAGGTGGCCCTGGTGCTTTTCAAGCTTGGCCTCGAAGCGCTCGAAGAGCGTGAAGGCGTCGGCCGTGGCGCCGGCAAAGCCAGCCAGCACCTTGCCGTGATAGAGCCGCCGCACCTTGCGCGCCGTGCCCTTGATGACGATATTGCCGAGAGTGACCTGCCCGTCCCCGCCAATGGCGACTTGGTCGCCCTGGGGGGTCTTGCGGCGCACGCTCACGATGGTGGTGCCGTGAAACTGTTCCATCGAAGCCATCTGGGGATGCCGCGGGGCAATGCAACCCCGTCCGGCGCAAGTCGACCGGCCGGAGTCAGTTCTTACGAACCGCTACCGTGGCGTGGTCGGCAATGCCCACCAGGTCGAACAGCGCCGCAATCAGGCGGTGGGCGTCCACGAACTGGACTCGCTCGCCCTGGGCGTCGCGAGCGCGCACCCAACTCAGCAGCGTGCCGGCGGCGGCAAGGTCCATGCGCAGCAGCGCCGCACACGAAATGACCGGGGCGGTGGTGTTGCGCAGGTCGACGTCCAGCCGCTGCAGGCTCGAATGCGCCTCGCCGCGCAGGTCGCCGGCCAAGGCGGCAAAGCCGCTGTCGGTGGAAGGAAAGCTGTCCGATTCGCCGTTGACGGATAACAGCGACCACACGGAGCCGGCGCCCGAGCGGCTCCCTTCCGGCGCCTCGATCGTGGTGCATTCGCCATTCGGGTCTTGCCACGCAGGCGGCGACACCTCGTAGGTAATGCAGTAGTTGAGCGCCACCAGCTCGAAGTCGTCCGGCAGGTTCATCATGCGCAGCGTTGCCAGGTGCAACTGCCACCACACGTCTTCGGTGCTGCGCTCGTTGTTGGGCGTGGCCTCGGCCAGCACGGCAAGCAGTTTGGCCGAGCCGATGAAGCGCAGCTTGACCGGCGAATTCGCCCAATGGGTGAACAGCACGCGCAATGGAGAGACGGCATCGGCCTCGACGGCGGTCAGCGCGCGCCAGTCGAGCGTCCAGATCGGGCCGGCCTGCGACAACGCACGCGTGAGGTTGACCAGCCCATCGCGCGACAGGCGAGCGGGGCTGGTCCAGTCGGCAGCCGCCGAAGCCAGTTCGGCGTGCTCGCTGGCGGCTACCGCCTGCACGTCGCGCGCCAGTTCGTCGAGTGGAACCCAGTCGGGCCCCATGCGCTTCATGCGCTGTGCGTAGCGCATGCGGGCGGCGGCAAACCGGGTCGCGTCGCCGGTGGCGCGATACAGGTCGAACAAGGCGCGCCAGCGCGTCTCGTCGCGCTCGGCGGCGGCGTGGTCGCCCTCGGCGCCGGCACTCTCGGAGGCCAGGGCCTGCAGAAAAATCGCCTCGGCGCCCGTGTCGTCGCCATGCGCAAAACGGATCACGGCTTCTTCGAGCGCGCTGTCGCGCGCGAGCCGCGCGGTGAGCAACGAGGTGTCGTCGACCGCCGCGCTGCCCGGAATGCTGGCCGAAAAGGGAGCGGCCGCGTGGGCCGGAACAGGAGTCTCGGCGGCGGCGGCAGAGGCCGGCGCAGCAGGCGCGGCCCTGAAAGTGGGTGCCGCGAGCAAGCTGGCCACTTCGGCCTCGTCCATGGGCGGGGGCAACGTCTCGGCGCCGGCTTCAGGCGGCGCATTGGCCAGCACCTCGCCGTTGGGGCCGCGGCCCTTCCACCACTGCTGCGACATCTGCTCTTCGATCTCGTCGATCTTCTTGAGCGTGAGCGCGCGTCCCTCGGACTTTTCCGTGGTGGTGTTCAGGTTGAAGGACGACGGCGTGACCGTGCCTTCGAAGGCATGGGCGGCCGCTTCGCGTTGCCGCAGCTTGCGGAGCATGTCGAACTCGCGCCGGCGCACAAAGTCGTTGCGCTGGCGCCGCTCGATCATTTCCTTGAGCATTTCCCGGCTGTAGGCCTGGTCGGGCAGCGTGGAATCGGCGGCCGCATTCAGCTCCGACCAATCCTTCAGCGGATTGCGGACGAACTTCGCCACCTTGGAAAGGAGGCGGCTCGTTTCTTCCTTAGCCATCTACAGGAATTTCGAGGCGAACTGGGCTTTTTTGTCTTTCCGCTCAGTCCCCGAACATCTTCTGCTTGAGTTCGCGGCGCTGCTGCGCTTCGAGCGACAGCGTGGCCGTGGGGCGGGCCAGCAGGCGGCCGACGCCGATGGGTTCGCCGGTTTCGTCGCAGTAGCCGTAGTCGCCGGCGTCGATGCGCTGGATCGACTGCTCGATCTTCTTGAGCAGCTTGCGCTCGCGGTCGCGCGTGCGCAGCTCGAGTGCGTGCTCTTCCTCGATGGTGGCGCGGTCGGCCGGATCGGGCACCACCACGGTGTCTTCGCGCAGGTGCTCGGTGGTTTCACCGGCGTTTTCGAGAATGCCGCGCTTGAGCTCGACCAGCTTCAGGCGGAAGAACGCCATCTGCTTTTCATTCATGTACTCGGAGTCGGGCATGGCGATGACTTCGGCGTCGGTCAACTCGGCAGCCGACTTGGCTTTCCAGTTGTTGGCGAGCTTCGGGTCTTTCTTGACCGCCACGGGAGGCGGCGGCACCAGCGCGTTGGAGGGCGCCTGCGAGAAGGAGGACTTGGCAGCGGTGGAAGCCACCGATTGCGGCATGGAAGGCACGGTCAGCTGCGACAGCCGGGACACGCGGCCACCTCGCGCGGGGGCGGGTGCGGCGGTCTGAGCGGGCATCGAAGGTGTCGCCGTGGCGGAAGAAGAGGCGGCAGCCGTTTTTTTCATTGGTATCGGAGGGGCAGAAGTAACGGCAGCAGTGCGGCCGACAGTTTTGGATGGCGGTAGACCCGCATCTGCAGTTTTGGTTGCACTCCTGGCCGGGGCGGATGCCTCCGGCGGCGCAGCAGACTTTGCAGGCTTGACGGGCTTCTTTGCAACGGTCGCGGCCTTGGCCGTTGGCGTTGCTGGCTTCTTTGGAGCGCTTTTTTCTTTCGTGGCCGGGGCCTTTGCAGCGGAAGAAATCTTTTTTGCCGCGGGTACAGCCGGCTTTGCAGCCACCGCTTTGGTGGCGGCGGACTTGGTTGCTGGCATTGCCTTGGCGGCGGGTTTCTTCACGGTGACTGGCTCCTTGAACGAACTGGAACGCGCTTTCACTGGGTGTCTCCTCCCAAGGGAACCACTGCGGGATTGAGGCCCCGGGCTCCACATTGTCGGAGTGCTCGCAGCGACGAACCCCGGGGTTATACCCCCGAAAGCCCGCCAGAAACTTGCGGCGCCCCCTGCCGTAAGCCACATCTCGCTCTTAAAACGAAAGCGTGGCTGCCGGAACAGGCGCGCGATTGTATAGAGAACTCAAAACAGAAGGGAGATGTACCTGCAAACCGCTTACGTCCGTTAGCATCCCCGGCGTTGCCGGAGGGGGCAACAAGACCTGCCGAGCCCAAGCGGCCCAGCGGATCGATCCGATCATTCATACAAAAGAGAAGAAATCTTGAGCAAAAAAGCAGTTTTGGGCACGCTGGCCGCAGCCATCGCCGTTGCCTATGGTGGCAGCACGTGGTGGGCGGGCTCCAAAGTCAAGTCCAGCTACGAAGCCGCCCTGGAGGAGTTGCCGAAGCAGACCGCGCTCGTGCGCGTGATCGATCGCAAATACGAAAGCGGATTCTTCGGTGCGGTCAGCACCGTGACCTTCGAGTTCGGTTGCGCCGCCGATACGGCCGCCGCGCAGGTGCCCGCCGTCGCCAAGCCCGCCGAGCCGGGCGAAGAGGACGACGAAGAAGCCGATGCCGAGAGCACGCCGTTCAAGCCCGTACGCATTACCGTGCGCGACACCATTCGCCACGGCCCGATTGCCGGCGGCACGCTGGCCGCGGCCACCATCGACAGCGAACTGGTGCTCGACGTGAAGGCCCAGGCCGAAGCCGAAAAGCTCTTCGGCAAGGCCAAGCCCCTGACCGCCCACACCAAGGTGGCGTTCAACGGCGGCTACGCAACCGACCTGACGGTGGCGCCGATCAAGCTGGCCGAAGAAGGCAAGGGACAGTTCACCTGGCAAGGCGCACAAATGCGCGCCGAGATGAACGGCGCCCGTACCCAGGTGAACTACAGCCTGGCAATGCCCGGCCTGGACCTGACCGACACGCGCACCGGCGTGACCCTGAAAATGGGCAAGCTGGCCGGCAAGGCCGACATGAACAAGAGCGAAGGCTGGATTCTTGCCACGGGCAAGACCGAAGCCCGGCTCGACAGCTTCGAGTTCTCGGCGCCCAAGGGCCTGGGCGCCAGCGGCAGCGGCAAGCCCCTGCCCGCCGTGCTGCTGCAGAACATCGACATGATTGCCGATGCCAACATCAAGGACGGCCTCTACGAATCGATCGGCACCATCAAGGGCACCGGCAAGGTCGGCGAAACGAAGATCGACAAGTTCGAGATGACCAGCGGCGGACGCCGCATTCACGCGGCCGGCTACAAGAAGCTGGCCGACGCCTGGATGCAGTCGGCCGCCATCAACGGCTGCGGCAAGGGCGGCGGCAAAGCCTCCCAGGCCGCCATGCAGGCGCTGATGGACCAGCTCGCCCCGGACCTCAAGGCCATGGCCAAGTACAACCCCGAGCTCGGGCTGGACAAGATGCTGGTCGAAATCGGCGGCAAGCGCGGCGAAATCAGCTACACGGCCGGCCTGGTCGGCGTGACCGACGAAGACCTGAAGGAACCCGGCATGGCGCTCCTGATGAAGCGCGGCGTGCTCAAGGCCAGTGTGCGGCTGCCGATGCAATGGCTGGAGCAGATTGCCGCCACCGGCGCCGAGAGCGGCCAGCTGCCGCCGCCTGAAATGGTGGCGGGCCTGGTCGAGCAAGGCGAAGGCATGGGCTTCGTCAAGCGCGACGGCACCGACATCACGAGCCAGGTCGAATACAGCGAAGGCAACCTGAAGGTCAACGGCAAGCCGCTGGGCGGCATGGCCGGCAAGTAAGCCTCGGCTCAACAAAAAAAGGCGCTGCCCCTCGGGGCAGCGCCTTTTTTATTTGGCAGGGCTCAGTGCCGGCAGCGCGCCGTTACACCAGGCACTGCTCGAGCCCCTGCTCCAGAATCTCGCGCGGCAGCTCGATGCCGATGAACACCATGCGGCTCTGGCGCGCTTCGTCCTTGCCCCACTCGGGGCCCAGGTCGCTGCCCATCAGCTGGTGCACGCCCTGGAAAATCACCTTGCGCTCGGTGCCCTTCATGCTCAGCACGCCCTTGTAGCGCAGCATGCGCGGGCCGTAGATGTTGACGATAGCGCCCAGAAAATCCTCCAGCTTGGCCGGGTCGAAGGGGCGGTCGGCCTTGTAGACGAAGCTCTTCACGTCGTCGTTCGTGTGGTGATGGTGGCCATGCCCTTCGTGCTTGTGCGAGGGGTGGTCGCAATGCTCGCCATGCGCGTGGTCATGGTCGTGATGATCGTGGTCGTCTTCCTTCAGGAAGTCCGGATCGATGTCGAGCTTGGCGTTCAGGTTGAAGCCGCGCAGGTCGAAAATGTCTTTCAGCGGCACATCGCCGAAATGCGCCTTTTGCTGCGGCGCGCGCGGGTTCATGTGCTTCAGGCGGTGAATCAGCGCCTCGGTTTCTTCGGCCGACACCAGCTCGCTCTTGCTGATGAAGATCTGGTCGGCAAAGCCCACCTGGCGGCGCGCTTCCTGGCGGTCGTTGAGCTGCTGCGGCGCATGCTTGGCATCGACCAGCGTCAGGATCGAGTCGAGCAAATAGCTCTCGGCAATTTCGTCGTCCATGAAGAAGGTCTGCGCCACGGGGCCGGGGTCGGCCAGGCCGGTGGTCTCGATCACTACGCGGTCAAAGTCGAGCAGGCCCTGCCGCTTCTTGGCGGCCAGCAGTTGCAGGGCTTCGCGCAGGTCTTCGCGAATGGTGCAGCAGACGCAGCCGTTGCTCATCTGCACGATCTGCTCTTTCGATTCGGTCACGAGAATGTCGCTGTCGATGTTCTCTTCGCCAAACTCGTTCTCGATCACCGCGATCTTCTGGCCGTGGGCCTCCGTCAGGATGCGCTTGAGCAGCGTGGTCTTGCCCGAGCCTAGAAAGCCGGTGAGGATTGTGGCGGGAATAAGGGCCATGGTGTGCTCCGAAAGCGGAAAACTGGGAAGAAGAAAAACTGGACAGGCAGTTTAGCCAATGCCACTCAGTTGCGTTGGCGCGGGGTCAAGCTGGCTTTTTCACCACCACCAGGCCCTTGAGGTATTCGCCCTCCGGGAACTCGATGGTCATCGGGTGGTCAGGCGCCGCGCCAAGGCGTTCGCTGATGTAACCGTCTACTTGCGCGTCGATACCCGCCGAAGCCACGATCTTGTGAAAAAGATCGGCGCTGATGCCGCCCGAGCATGAAAAAGTCAGCAGCACGCCGCCGGGCTCCAGCAGCTTGAGCGCAAGGCGGTTGATGTCCTTGTAGGCGCGGGCCGCGCGATCGGCATGGGCCGCGGTGGGTGCAAACTTGGGCGGGTCGAGCACGATGGCGTCGAAGGTGCGGCCCTGTTCGATGAACTCGCGCAGCACGGTGTTGACGTTGGCGTCCAGAAACTCGGCTTTTACGCCCGAACCCTCGCCGCCGAAGCCGTTCAGCGCCAGGTTGGCCCGCGCCTTGTCGAGCGCTGGCTGCGACGAATCCACCGACACCAGCTCCGCCCCATCCATGGCGCCCGCGGCCTGCAGCCCCGCAAGCGCCGCCACGGTAAAGCCGCCGGTGTAGCAAAAGCAGTTGAGCACGCGCCTGAAGCGCCGGTGCTGCGCCAGCTCGGCAAACCGCTGGCGGCTGTCGCGCTGGTCGAGGTAAAAACCGGTCTTGTGGCCGGTCGCAATGTCGAGCGAAAGCTTCCAGCCATGCTCGCGAATCGTTATTTCGGTGGCGCCCTCCCCGCGCAGCCAGCCCGTGACGGGCTTCAGGCCCTCGCGCTCGCGCCCGCTGGCGTCGGAACGCTCATAAAGCTTGTGCAGCCCGGTCGCCTCGAGCAGCGCGTCGGCGATGGCGGCCTTCCAGCGCTCGACGCCGGCCGACAGGAACTGCGCCACCAGCGTGTCTCCGTAGCGGTCGACGATAAGGCCCGGCAGCCCGTCGGCCTCGCCGTGGATTAGCCGCACACCGTCGCTCTGCAGGTCGAAAAGGCCCCTGGCGGCCGCGGCACGGGCGCACACCGAGGCCAGAAAGGCTGCATCGATGCGCTGCGTTTCGACAAAGCTCCAGGCCCGCGCGCGGATCTTGGAAACCGGACTGAACGCGGCCCACGCCAAGAAGGCGCCGTCATGCGATTCGACCCGCACCGTTTCGCCCGAATCGGCGCCGCCGCGTGCAATGGCGGATTCGAAGATCCAGGGGTGGCGGCGCTGCAGCGAGCGCTCTTTGCCGGGCTTGAGGCGGAGGGTTTTCATTATTTGTGGGTGTCGTCTTTTTTGGGCTTGGCGCGGGCACTTGCTTCAGCGCGTGCCTGCGTACTCGTGCCTTCGGGCCGGGCCTGCGCGCGCGGGTGGGCCGCGTCGTAGGCCTTGGCCAGGTGCTGAAAATCCAGCCGGGTATAGATCTGCGTGGTGGCAATGTTGGCGTGGCCGAGCAGCTCTTGCACAGCGCGCAGGTCGCTGCTCGATTGCAGCACGTGGCTCGCAAACGAATGCCGCAGCATGTGCGGATGCACCGGCGCCGCAAGGCCGGCTTTGAGGCTGCGCTCGCGCAGCAGCTTCCACACCGCGTGCGAAGACATCCGCAAGCCCTTGCTGTTGATGAAAAGCGCCGCGGCGCCCGCCGGATCCCGCAGGCCGGCCGTGGCCAGCGCCGGGCAATCGCCGCGCACCGCAAGCCAGTCGCGCAGCGCCTCGGCCGCCTTGCTGCCCAGCGGCACGATGCGCCGCTTGCTGCCCTTGCCGAGCACGTTGGCTTCCATCGCGTCCAGGTCGACCCAGCCAAGGGCCGTGTTGCTGGCGCGCGCATCCAGGCCGGTGAGCTCGCTCACGCGCAGGCCGCAGCCGTAGAGCACTTCGACGATGGCGCCGTCGCGGGCCTCGGTCCACGGATCGGCCTCGGGGTCGTAGGTCTCGGCGAGCCGCACCGCGTCGTCGACCGCCAGCGCCTTGGGCAGCGGCCTCGCGGCCTTGGGCGCATGCACGTCCTGCACGGGGTTGAAGCCCACCAGCCCCTCGTTGCCGAGCCAGCGGTAGAAGCTGCGCCAGCAAGAGAGCACCAGCGCAATGCCGCGCGGCTCGCGGCCGGCGCTGTGCAGCTGCGCCATCCAGCGCCGGATGTGCGCGGTTTGAACGCGGTCCAGCGCAAGGCCGGCCTCGGCCGCATTGGCCGAGAGCGCCTGCAGGTGAATGGCGTACAGCTCGACCGTGCGCGCCGCCAGCCGGCGTTCCACGCGCACGTGCTCCAGGTATTTTTCTACCCAGCGCGTGCCGGTCGTCTCAGTGGAGGTAGCCATTGAACGCATTGTTCACGACAGCCAAAGGCTCGCGCAATGCGCCTTTGAAAACCATGCCCCAGCGCTGCCAGCAGCGCGTGCTGGCAGCGGCGTACTGCACGTCGAAGTCCTTGTCGAATCCGGCGGCCCGCACCAGCCGCTCCACGCGCCACAGGTGATAGGGCTCCGACACCACGATCACGCTGCGAATGCCCGCCGCCTGCAGCAGGGGGCGCGACAACGCAAGATTCAGCCGGGTGGAGGTGGAAGCCGGCTCCAGCAGCAGCGGGCCGGCATAGCCTTCGGCGCGCGCATGCTGCCGCATGACCTCGGCTTCGATGCGGCCGTCTTCCTTGTCGACACCGCCCGAGAGCACCAGCTGCTTCACGCGGCCCGCGTTGGCCAGCGCAATGCCGGCGTCGACCCGCCCAGTCAGGCACGGGTTGGGCTTGCCCCGCAGGTAGGCGCGATTGCCGAGGATCAGCGCGGCATCGGCCGCGCGCTGGGGCGGGTTGTCGAGCGTTTCGGCCGCGCGCCGCCAAATAATGGCCGCAATGGCCAGGTACGCGAGCAACCCGCCAAGCAGCACCGTCCACAGCACGGGCCGCACGGCCCGCCAGGACCGGTGCCGCCCGCTCAAGGCCGCAGCCGCGACAGCGCGCCCGAGGCCAGTTCGGCGATGCGCTCGAGAAAGTCGGTGCCCATTTCGGCGTTGAAGCGCTGTGCGTCCGGCGAGGCCAGCACCAAAAGGCCGAAGGCCGGCGACTCGGCATCGGGGCGCAGCGGAATCAGCGCAATCGACATGGCGCCGGCCGGCTCGGGCAGCCAGTTGGCCGCCTCGAAGCCCGAGTTGAGTCCGCAGTAAGGCGACGTGAGCGAGGTGGCCAGCGCCTTCACGTCGTCACTCACCCATTGGGCGTAGGCCTCGTTGAGGTAGTCGGCGCCGCAGTCCCACACCTTGATGGCGGTTTGCGGCACCAAAAACAGCGACTGCAGGTCGACCGCAATGCGGTACGGCAGGCTGCGCGGGTCGCGCGTGGTCAAGAGGCCCTTGGTCCAGCGCTGCAGGCGGTCGGCAATAACCACGTTTTCAGTGCCGTGGCGCACCATGTCCATCAGGCGATGCTCCAGCGCCTTGATCTTTTCGCGCAGCATCTCGGCTTGGCGCTCCTGCAGGCTCACGGCGCGGTTGCCGTGCGGGCTGGTGAGCTGCACCTGCGCCAGCAACTGTGCGTGCCGCTCGAAAAAGTCGGGCGTGTTCGCCAGGTAGTTGGCGATGTCGTCTTCGGTGATCGGGTTCATGGCGTCGTCTTTGTTGTTTCTGAAGTTGGTCATGGCAGCTCGGGCACCTCGATGTCTCCCTCGAAAACCGTGGTGGCCGGCCCGGTCATGAGCACCGGGTTGCCCTCGCCCTCCCAGCCGATGGTGAGCACGCCGCCGTGCGTTTGCACGTCGACCCGGCTGTCGAGCAGGCCCAGCCGGATGCCCGCCACTACCGCCGCGCACGCGCCGGTGCCGCAGGCCAGCGTTTCGCCGGCGCCGCGCTCGAACACCCGCAGCTTGACGTTCGTGCGGTCGATCACCTGCATGAAGCCGGCATTCACCCGCTGCGGAAAGCGCGGGTGGTGCTCGATTTGCGAGCCCTGCCGCTCCACTGGCGCCGTGTCGACGTTGTCGACCACCTGCACCGCATGCGGGTTGCCCATCGACAGCACAGCCACCGAGACAATGGCCGAATCGGCGTGCGTGCCAAGCGCCAGGTGCCAGGTGTGCCAAGCGCCCGTGGGCTGCGGGTCGAGCCCCGCGGTGTCGAAGGGCACGCGGGCCGGCTCGAAGATGGGCGGGCCCATGTCCACCGTCACGCGTCCGTCTTCGCTCATGCGCGGCTCGATGATGCCGGCCAGCGTTTCGACGCGCACCATGTCCTTGTCGGTCAGCTGGTGCTCCCGCACAAAGCGCATGAAGCAGCGCGCGCCGTTGCCGCACTGCTCCACCTCGCCGCCATCGGCGTTGTGGATCACGTACTGAAAGTCGATGTCTTTGCCCGCGTCCTTGGAGGGGCGCCGCACCGTAAGGATCTGGTCGGCGCCCACGCCGAAGTGGCGGTCGGCCAGAAAGCGGTATTGCGCGGCCGTGAGGCCCAGCGTGCCGCGCGTTTCGTCGAGCACGACAAAATCGTTGCCGGCTCCCTGCATCTTGGTAAAGCGGATTCGCATCGGGGGATTATCGCCACCGGCACCGCACCTGACGAGCCGGAGCCGGTAAACCCGATACAGCCGCGAGACCGCGATCGGCACGCGGCATTTTTTACCGGGAGCCTTCCAGGCGGAAAGCAAAAGGCGTGGCAGTCGTTCCTGGCAAAACACTCGACTTGAACTGCAGCAAGCCCTCGGGTTGCGCGTAGCCCAGATCGGGAGCACCAATCCACGGGTTTACCGCATGTCGCATGCAGGGTCAGGCCGCGAACGGATTGGCCAGGTGCTTCTGCTGCAGCCGCAATTGCCGGTAAGCGGTGCGATCCTCTTTCGAGATCGGCCTGCCGTCGGAGTAGGTTCCGTAGTGCCACCATCCCGGCGGAACCCCCTTTGCGGAATGGGCCTTTAGGCGGCTTTTGTACCAGTGCATCAGTTCGAACACTTCCGGACGCCCTCCTGCGTATCGGGCTAGCATAGTTTCACCGACATGCGTCACTTTGGTGAAGTGAAAAAACTTCAACGGGTCGCCGCCAGCGGTGATCCTGCCGTCCGGTGAAATTCGGATGGGACGCTGACTGAGATTCCAGCTCGCCACGTTGTAGCCGCGGTGCCGCAATATGGCAATTTCGGGAAAGAAGACAGGCGCGTGGTTGCACCACTTCTGATCGGTGAACAAACCGTTCTCGATGTCGTCGAAGCAGAACTCCAGCAAGCGGTCGCGCCACCAACGCGCGAAGGTCCTGCCCGGCGCGTTGTTGCGCACCGCAACAAAGCCCAGGTTGAAGATGCCGTACTTCAGCGACCCGATCTCGTTGTCCAAGATAGCTGAGCGCTCCGTGTCGGGATCGATCTGGTGCGGCGTGAGCACCGCGCTGTGCTCGTCGAGCAGCTTCAGCACTTCGTCGAGCGATCCGAACAAGGCGATGTCGGGATCGAGGTAGATGACCTTGTCGATGCCCTGTTCGAGCATGTGGCACAGCATCGCGCCCTTTACAGCCGTGCACAGTTCGACGACATCGTGCTCGAAAGCCCACGCGAGAGGCTCTTTGACACCCAATTCGTCCAGCTTCACGACCCGATCGATGTCTTCGGCGTCGATGTCGAACACGAAATTCGCTGGCTCTTCATCGACCAGACAAAACCAGTTCTCCCATTCGGGATGAAATCTCCTGACGGTCTCGAAAAGCACTCTCGCCCGGTCGAGATAACTGAAGGAAGCACTCGTGAAACAAGCGACTCTCATGCTTGAACCTCTCCTTCAAAGACAGGATACAACAACTCCGCGCTTCCCTGAGACGGCACCAGGCAACCATGCCGTCGCGACGACCGTGCGACATCGATCAGGGCCTCTCCGCTGCGGAAGTAGCGTTGCAACTCTTCTTCGTCGTCGACATTGCGCGAGGCCGCCGGCGCATGCGCATGGATGGCCGCATTCACATGGCCCTGGCCGCGTCTGGCCACCACGAAAGCGCCGCCAGCCATCGCCTCGTGCGCAGTAAAGCAAAAGGTCTCGGGCCAGATGCTCCAGCAGACGACCACATCGATATCTTGTCTGGCTATTGCGTGCACCATGGCGTCACGTCCCGATGCTCCGACCTTGACCGGTATGTGATGGATGAACGACGGAGTGGCACCGGGTGTTCCTAGTTGGAAGAATTCATACCGTTCGTCAGTTTGAAAAGCCTCCGCCAAGCGCTGGTAGATGTCCCAGCCCTTGTGAAAAACCTGCGAGCCCAGGTAGCCAATGCGCAAACGCGGTCTGGAAGCTTCGGCCCACATTCGGTCCGACTGCGCCAGCCTGGCAGGCTGCAGCACATGCTTATGAGGCACCTCGACCCCTCCCGCACGGCACCACAGTTCCAAGGCGGACTGCGAGGGTGCCACGAGCGACGGGCGGACCGCACGCAGGAACGCCTGGATGCGCTCTTGGTGAACCGGCCGCTCCTTTCCGTAAGCGCAGATCTCGCATGCCGCCGAACTCACCGGCGGTGCGCCGCAATAGCTGGTGTCATTTCGCAGCAGCGTGTAGCTCGGACACAGGGCAAAGTAATCGTGTGTCCAGAAAAGCGGCTGCCGCGCGCTGTTGGCCCCGATCAACTTCTCGATCAGTTCGGGCGAATGGCTCATGAGGTGGTGGATCACCCACATGCCTCGCGAACCATTTGCTCCAAGGCGCTTCAACGCCTGCTGCAGTGTCGCGCCGTTGGCGCGACCCAGCGCTTCGCCATCCAGGCGCAGCGCAAAGACGAAATCATCGCCGCTCGACGCATCGGCAAGCCATCGAATCGGGCGGGCCGAACACAGGTGCAGGTAGCCTATGCCTCTGTTGCGGAATTCCGCGAGCTCGTCGCCGATGATGTTCTGTATGCCGCCAACGCTGAGTACGTAGTCGTCGTGACTGACAGAGATGACGAATTCTCGATTTTTTGCACTCGAGGTGAGCGCTGCGACGAGGGTATGGACATCAAGTTCGCGCGACACGCCCAGCACAGGTTCACCGCGTTCGGCGCCAAAGCGATCGGCGGCAGCGCTCCACGCATTCAGGAGTTGCCTGCGCATACCGGCCATCTCTGGTACGGGTTTGCGATCTTCGTTCCGCCCGCTTCCGATGTAGTGGACGAATGGGTTGATGCCAGCTGCCGCGACATCCCGGTTCTCGCGCAGGTAATAGCTCGTGTCAAATGCCGCGGACGGGTCCCGGCCCTCCTTCCAACCGATCGCGCAGTAGTGCCAGACCGGGTCGACATTCGCCGACGCAACATCAGGATATCGCGACAGATAGTAGCCACGATCGAAAAACGGCACGATGGTGCCGAGCTCGTGTTCGTTGGGCTCGGTCATGACTCTGCCCCAGCCAGCTTGCGACGCAGCAGCCCCTTGGCGACCCGTTTGAGGAGAGGGATATGGCCGGCCAGGCGGGAAAACCGGGAAGCGATTCGCCACGTCAGGCTGCTCCGAATGCCATACAAGGCATTCGAAAGGTTTTCGTTCTGCTCGAGCAGCACGGCAACCTGCTTTGCAAGCGCAGTACCGTGCCGTTCGTGCAGTACCTGGGATTCTTCGAGTTGCGCCACCAGCGCGGCGACCTGCTCTTGATGCAATTCATGCTGCGCGCGCAACTTTTCGGTCATTCCGCGAGCGAGCAATTCGTTGGTATTGGCAGCAGCAACAGCCGAACTTTCCGCCCGCTCCATTTCGAGGTTCTGGCTGACGAGTGCAGCCAATTTACTTTCGAGCTGGGCGACCCTGGCGTCTCTGAATGCGATCAGGCGAGCGTTCTTGTCCTGAGTCGCACTCACCTGCCTGGCCGTGGCCTCTTCCGGGCTGCCTCCGTTCAACGGTACGGCCTCGGCCAGGAAGCTCTCCCGCTTTTTTCCTAGCCAAAGGTGCGTTGCAATTGCGGCGATCTCATTGCGGTCGAGCACATCCCACTCCCTCGGAGCCCACCGTGGCGTGAGCCACAGCGCCTCTCTTAGGTCCTCGACTGTATGAATGCTCCTGATCAGGCACCCGGCGCGCTGCTGCTGCGGCGTCAGGGGCGTGGCTTGCGCGCCGAGCAGAAGACCCGCTTCGTAGGCAAACGGGAACATTTTTCGTTGAACGCCCCGATGGTTATCCGGATTGTGCGACGGCCATGCAAAGTAAGTGACCGGCCGACCCGCATCGATCAGCATTTGCGCCAGGGTGAGAGAGCTGCGAGCCTCGTTGCACTCGAGCCAAAGCAGGACGGACTTGTCATGCAGCAAAAAAGGATGATCGGCGAGCAGCTGTGCCTCCATCCCTTCGACATCGAGCTTGATAAGGTCAAGAGGACCAAAACGCTCCACGAGCGCTCGAAAGCTGATTGTCGTGTCGGGCAGCGGAATAGGTACCGTGCCGCTGGCTTGTTCTCCGAACGATGCCGATCCTGCATTGTCCACGTCGGCCCATCCCGTGCCGACGGGAGGCGCATTCGAGTTGACGACGAGCGCGTTCAGCACTTCGTATGTGCAACTCAGGTTGCGCGACGCATTCGCCAACAGGTGCGGCGCGATGGCAGGATTACCCTCGACCATTGCGACGAATGCCGCATCTGCTGATTGCGCAATACCCAATCCGAAAGTGCCCACATAGGCGCCGACGTCCAGCACCCGCGCCTTCGGAGGCAGTAAGGACGCAAGGTACTCCACTTCAAGCGACGCCCACTCTCCATAGTGCTCGAGAAAATCGGTGATCAGGTCATTCTTCCCGGCCGGGACGCTGAGGCTTCCGTAACGCGTGTCGAGCAAACGCACTAAAGGCGATTCTGGTAATTCGGTCATAGGTGATTTGCACGATCTGTGCGAACTGCCAGTCGTTGTGGACAGGCTGGATCGGGATATCAAAAGCCAGGAAATGCATGAAGACACGCCGTTCTTCTTGGGCGTTATCGACCGCTCCCCACGTGACGTGACGCCGTTGGAGATCTGACTTCGAGTATCAGTTGGCAAATCGCCAATGCACCGAGAGATCGAACGCTAATACTGATGCGAAGGAAGCCGCACCGTGAAATTCTTGGCGATGCAGTGCGATCAATTGCAAACCGTCAGTTTGCAATTGGATAAAGCCGGCGAGAAAAGACCGGCAGCGCGGCCGATGCTTGCGACCGCATTCAAGACTGTTTCAGCGTGCCGCGCGCAGCTTGTCCAAAGCCCGGTCCAGAAACGCCAACCGGTCTTGCCCCCAGAACCGCTCCCCGTTCAGGATGAACGTGGGCGCGCCGAACACGCCGGCCTCTATGGCGTCGGCGCTGTTGGCGCGGTAGATCGCAAGGGTTTCGGCCGCCTGCTCCAGCGCCTGCAGCGAGGCGCCGTCGTAGCCGTTTTCGTCGGCCACCGCTATGCGCACCGCCGCTTCGGAGGTGTCGCGCTCTTCCGCCCACAGCGCGCGCAGCAGCGCATGCGAGAGCGGCTGCGCGTCGAGGCCCTTCAGCTGGGCGGCGATCACCATCCAGCCCGGGTACTTGTTCCAGTTGGGGTCGACCGGAGCGCCCTTGGGGTAGTACGCCGGCTCCAGGTTGAGCGGCATGCCCAGGTAGTCGCGCCAGCGCGCCAGTTCGAGCGCGTGGTACGTGCGCCGCGGCTCGGGCCGGGTCTTCAGCGGAATGCCGCCGGTTTGCGGCACCACCGCCTGAAAGTCGTAGGGCTTGAGCGTGAGTCGCACATGGTGGCGGCGCACGATGTCTTGCAGCTGAGGGCCGCCCAGGTAGGCCCAGGGCGAGGAAAGGCTGTAGTAGCAGTCCAGCGCGATGGGCGCAGCGGAGGAAGTGGAGGTGCTGGTCTTCGTCGTCATTGCGAAATTATTAGGTCAATGCCCCTCAGCCGCAGCGCGCGGCAACCACCAGGCCTTGCGGGTCAAGGTCGACATTGAGCCGCGCCGGATCGGCCGGTGCCGGCAGCGGCGTGCCGGCCGCCGAGGTGCGGGCCGACTTGGAGCCGGTGCGGGTGCGCATTTCTTCGAGCAGCGGCGGGTTGAGCGGCCGGCCGAGCGCGTAGCGTGCCTGCGCGGCCTGGCAGGCTTCTTCGGCCGGCAGGGTCACGAAGCTCGGCGGCGGCGGCGCCTCGGAGGTGAGCGGGCGGAATTCAGGCTGCGCCTGGCAGCCGGCGATGAACAGCGATGCCGCGCAAAGGGCCGCCGCCATGGCGCCGCGCGCCCGCGTGGAAGAGATGAAACCGGTTTGCTGAGGCATGGGCATGGTGTGTGTCGCTTCTTTCAACGGATCGTATCGCCGGGGTGGTCAAATCCACCCGCAATGATCAACCTGAATCGTTTCGATCTCATCTCTCTGCGACTTTTTGTCGCAGTTGTCGATGGCGGAAGCCTGACCGCGGGCGCGGACCGATTCGGTGTTTCGCTCCCGGCGGCAAGCAAGCGCATTACCGAGCTTGAGCAGCACTGCGGCATGGCGCTGCTCCAGCGAGGCCAGCGCGGCGTCACTGCCACGCCCGAAGGTCAGACCCTGCACCGGCACGCCATCGAGGTGATTGCGCGGCTCGAACAGCTGGTGCAGGCCGTCGACGATCTTCAATCGGGCGCCACCGGCCACCTGCGGCTGTGCGCCAACCCCTCCGCTTTCGGCGGCTTTTTGCCCAGCGTGCTGGCCGAGTACGCGCGGCGCATCCGCAGGTGGTGATCGACATGGAAGACGCCTTGAGCGAAGACGGCATTCGCGCCGTGCTCAAGGGCACGGCGGAGCTGGCGGTGATTGGCGACAACGTGCCGCACGAAGGCCTGGAGACCATCGTCTGCAACGTCGATCAGTTGGTGCTGCTGGTACCGGCGGGCCACGCGCTGGCCGGGCAGCAGAACGCTTCCATCGTGAACGTGCTCGACCATGACCTGGTCACCCTGGCACGCAGCGCATCGCTCACGCGCAAGGTGATGGCGGCGGCCGACGCGGTGAAGCGCACGCCGCGCATCCGGGTGCAGGTGCGCAGCTTCGATTCGATGTGCCGCATGGTCTCGTTCGGGCTTGGCGTCGCCGTCTTGCCGCGCGCGGCCGCTGCGCTCTATGCCCAGGCCCTGGGCCTTGTGCAGGTCGGCCTTGAAGGCATCGAAATGGAACGCGTGCTGCTGCTGGCCATGCGCAGCCGCCTGGAACTCTCCGCTCCGGCGGCCGCCCTGGTCGAAATGATCGAAGAAAGCGCCGCTGCATTCAGCGGAGCACGGCACTCTCCGAAGCCTGCCGGATAAGCCGGTCGCGGTCCGCCGGCAGAAGAAAGCCCTGCGCGAACGCCTTCTCGGCGGCGCCTCGCACGGCGGCCACGTAGCCCTCGTGGCTGCCGTAGCGCTCCTCGAGCGACAGGCGCGGGTCGCCGCTGGCGGTTCGCTCGGCGCGCGTGCGCGCGAACGGCACATAGCCACCCACGTAGTTGCACACCTGGCCTCGATGGAACCCCTCTGCAGTGACGTTGAACCCCAGGTAAGTGCCGAGCGGCGCCATCACCAGCACCGTGGGAACGCCGTCGATCTCGTTGCCGTCGGCATCGACCTTCGGCACTTTCATCGGGATCACCTTCTTGATGACCGGCGGCACGTTGGTGGGCACGCCGGAGGCTTCCGCGTGATTGAATTGCGGCCCCCAGTCGTAATCGAACACCGGAAACGCAAAGTTCTCCGGCAGGAAGATCGAGTCCGGAATGCCGGGCACCCCGCTCGGAAAACCCGTCGCCTTCTTGTTCGCGTCGACCAGCGTCTTGCCCGCCAGCGTGGGCCAACGGCTGGGCGGCGGCGGTGTTCCGTTCAGCACCCAGTCGCGCATGGCCAGGCGCAGCACGTTGGTAATTTCAGTGTGCGGCACCGGGTTTGCCGCCAGCGTGCCACGGCCGAAGTTGTTTCCGGGGCAGCTCGGGCCGGTGCTGGCCGCGCCCATGCCCGTGCCCGTGCCCGTGGCCACGGGCATGTGCGTGAAGCCGCCCGCGCCGCCGCCGTGGTGGGAGCTCGGCACGTAGTAGCGCCGAACGTTGCGCGGCAGCGGAATGTCCGCATCGCCCGCCGTGCCGATCCACTCGGGCGTGAGCTTCAGCGCGTACACCTCGGCCGCCCCGAAGTGCTCGATCACCTTCGGGCAGGTGTCGTTGGCGTCGCAACGCGAAAAGATGCTGCCGGTCGGTTGCTTGCGCACCGGGTCTGGCCACTCCACCCACCACTGCGGGCCTTCGCTGCCCTGCTGGTACAGCTCGAGCACGCCGTCCGGCTGGGCCCAGCGCGAGTTGGCCGCCACCCGGCGGCCCGCGATGATCGGCCAGGCCCCGTTGTACACCTTGCGATTGCGCTCGTCCTGGTTCAGGCCCATGAAGATGAACTGCCGCACCATGTTTCCGGACTGCGAGACACCCCGCACCGCCGTGCCCTTGACCAGCCCGGCCACCGGGTTGCGCGTGCCGAAGTCATCGGCCGCCTCGTAGCGAAAGAATGTGCCAACGTCGCGAAACGCCGCCATGCCCACGCCCAATACATAGGCGTTTTGCGCCGGGTACACCACTTGGTACAGCAGGTTGGCGTCGAAGCCGTTGCGCAGGCAGATGTGCACCGGCAGGTTGCCGGGTGCATTGGCCGGGTTGATATCGATCGGCGTGCCAGGAAACGGATTGCCCGCATCGCACTTGGCAAACGCCCAGTCGCCCGCCGCAATGGCCGGCCCTTCGGTGACAACGCCATCGACCGTTTCCGTGGTGTGCGTCTTCAGTGTTGCCTTGGCCGTGTCCAGCGTGGCCGGAAGGTAGGGCACGGGGTTGGTCTGCACCATCAGCGGCTGCGAGCCTGCGCCGCTGCGGTTGACGATGCGCCCGAACACCTTGCCTGTGACCGCCACGCCGTTCACCTTGGCAATGGGCGCCGCCACCCAGTGATTGGTGCCCTCCGCCCGGTTGGCGGGAATGCCCGTGTTGCCCGCGTTGTCCGCCTGCCAGCCGCTGCGCAGGCCAATGTCGCCCAGCTCGCGCTCGTCCACAACAATGGTGCCCGCGCCGCCGCGGTTGGGCACGTCGTGCCACAGAAAGCCGCTTGCACGGTTCATGTCGACCGGCTTCACCAGATTGAAGGTGGTCTCGTACCGCACCTTGCCGTCTGCGTCGGCCCCCAGCTTGATGTCGGTGATGACGCTGTTATGCGGATCGTTCGGGTCGAGCTCGCCGAAGGCACGGCCGCGAATCTGCTCATAGGGAATCGACTGCCCCGCGAGAGGCGCGACGCTGTCGATCACGATGCGGGTAACGCGGGCATTCGCGGACGCGGCAGAAATAGCGATGGCCGCTGCGGCTGCTGTCGTCGCCGTGAACCAGTGCAGGCGCAACTGGCGCCCGACCGGGCTGTTGGGGTGCATGCTGTCTCCTGTCTCTTTTTTGTTCGGATCCAACGCTGGTGTCAGCGCTTCGCATCCTCACAATTCGCAGGCAGGCCGACAATTCGCGTCTTGTTTAGCCGGTCTTAACCGATGGTTAAGGGAGTCGCTTCGCATTGCTCATTGCATCAGGGGAATCCCGACGCCTGGGCTGCTCTCGCAGGCAGATCTGCTCGGCCCGATCCTTGCATTGCGCCAATACGGGGGCGCTCGCTCCAGCGGGTGCTTTCCGTTCGAGTGCAAAGGCCACATGGAAACCTTCGACCGCCAGCTTCGCTATTTTCTGCAGATTGCACAGCTGAAATCGCTATCGCGGGCGGCTGAAGATCTGGACCAGACGCAATCCGGCCTGAGCCGGCAGCTCGCCGCGCTCGAAGCCCACGTGGGCAAGGCACTGTTTGTCCGCACCGGCAGAGGTGTCGAGCTGACCGAGGCGGGCCGACAGCTCAAAGAGCAGACCGAAGGCGCATTCCGCACCATCGACACTGCACTCGACACGCTACGAGTGCGCGATGGCGTCACCCAGGGCACGGTGCGGCTTGCCGTGATCCACACCCTGAGCTACTACTTCATGGGCGAGGTCGTGGCCCGCTTCGTCAGCCAGCACGAAAGCGTCAACCTCTCGCTGCTGGGGCGCAGCTCTCCCGAGGTGGTGGAGTTCGTGGAAAGCGGCAAGGCCGATGTTGGCTTCGTCTACGACTCGGCGGTTGCATCGGCCGGCGTGGTCTCGCGGCCGCTGTTCGACGACGAGATGTGCCTGCTCGTGCCGGAGGCCAGCGACATCGGCGATCGGATCGACCTGACCGTGCATCTGCCGAAGCTTGTCGCATTTCCTTCTCACTACATGCTGCGGCGCATGGTGCACAGCAGCGGGCTCGTTCCCCAGATAGCGGCAGAGGCCGAGACGGTCGACGCCATGCTCGAGATCGTGTCCTCTGGTGTCGGGTGCTGCATCCTGCCATGCCGGATTCCCGACAAGCTGCTGATCGACCACCGCCTGCGCAAGGTCGCCATTACCCGGCCGGCGCTACGCCGGCGGGTCGTCGTCATCGTCAAGGCAGGACGCGTGCTGCCGCCGATCGTCGAGCACCTGGTCGACGCCGCCATCGCCATCGCCGCCGCTTCCTGAGGCCCGCCGCCGCATAGGTGCTATGCGGTCTGCTGCATGGCTCGCGAGGGCCGCTGTCTCGATACTTCCCATGGCAGCGGACGTGCGTGGGGTGCTCATGCAGCCGCAAACCCAAACCACGGACGGCATGCATGAAAGACGACCTGCGAACCAAGGAGTATTTCGACGAGCGCGCGACCCGCGAGATGGCGCAGCACCTGAAGGACACACCGCGCGACATGTGGGAGACGCTGGCCCTTGCCTGCCGGATCCTTGCGATGACGGGGCAGGAGGCCGGCCTTGCCGGCCAGATCAGCGCCCGCTCGGAGCGTCCAGGCGCCTACTGGACCCTGCGTTTCGGCCTCGGTTTCGACGAGGCCACGCCAAGCGACTTCATCGAAGTCGACCAGGACCTGAACACCTTGAGCGGCACGGGCATGGCCAATCCGGCGACCAGATTCCACCTCTGGGTGTACCGCGCCCGCCCCGACGTGCAGTCGATCATCCACACGCATTCGCCCTGGGCGTCGGCGTTGGCGGCGGCGCGTCAGCCGCTCGTCATCTCGCAGATGGACATGACTCCGCTTCACGAAGACTGTGCGTTCCTTTCCGAGTGGCCGGGTGTGCCCATTGCCGACCAGGAGGGCGTGATCATCTCCGAAGCGCTCGGCAGCAAGCGGGCGATAGTGCTCGCTCATCACGGCTACCTGACGGCCGGCCACACCATCGAAGAGGCTACCTACCTTGCCGTCTACCTGGAGCGTGCTGCCCGCATGCAGCTTCGGGCGCAGGCTGCCTTCGGGGTGCTCACGCCCGTTGACGACGCGCTGGCCCGAGAGGCGCACGACTATCTGCTGAAGCCGTCGATCGTCAACGCGACGTTCAACTACTGGTGCCGCCAGACCACGGCACTGCGCACAGGCCATGCGGCCTCCTGAATCCCACACGCATTCGCAACACTACCTGGTGACCCCATGAACACACACACTGACAGCGGTGCAAGCGAGAAAACCGACGCCAAGCGTCGCTATGTGACGGCCGGTCTCGCAAGCATGATGGGGACCACCATCGAGTGGTACGACTTCTTTCTCTACGGAACGGCTGCCGCATTGATCTTCAACAAGATCTTCTTTCCGGCCTTCGATCCGATCGTCGGCACCATGGCGGCCTTTGCGACCTATTCCGTCGGCTTCTTCGCGCGGCCGCTCGGCGGGATCGTGTTCGGGCACTTCGGCGACAAGGTCGGGCGCAAGTCGATGCTGCTCATCACCCTGATGCTCATGGGCGTGCCCACGATCCTGATCGGCCTGATCCCGTCCTACGAGCAGATTGGCTACTGGGGCGCAGTGCTGCTGGTGTGCATGCGCTTCCTGCAGGGCGTGGCGGTGGGCGGCGAATGGGGCGGTGCGGTGCTGATGGCGGTCGAACACGCGCCCGAAGGCAAGAAGGGATTCTTCGGAAGCCTGCCGCAAGTCGGCGTGGCACCCGGCCTCATCCTGTCTTCCCTGGCGATGGGCGCGGTTGCCAAGCTGCCGGAAGCGGACATGCTGTCCTGGGGCTGGCGCATTCCGTTCCTGGCCAGCGTCGTGCTGCTGCTCGTGGGTTGGTTCATCCGCGCGAAGGTGGCCGAGTCGCCCGACTTCCAGGACATCGAGCAGGTGGGAAAGAAGGTACAGGTGCCCGTGGTCGAGGTGCTGAAGAAATACCCGCGCGAAACGCTGGTCGTCGTGGGTGCCCGCCTGGCCGAGGTGACCTGGTTCTACACCACGGTGACATTCGCGCTTGCCTATTCCACAGGCACCCTCGGCATTCCGCGCAGCACCGTGCTCGATGCAATCATCTGGGGTGCCACCGCCGCGCTGCTCACGATGCCATTCTTCGGATGGCTGGGCGACAGGATCGGCCAGAAATGGGTGTTCATGATCGGCACCGTGGGCATCCTCGCATGTGCGCCGCTGTTCTTCTCGTTCCTTCACACACGCGAGGTCTTCTGGATCAACGCCGCGCTGATTCTTGCCGTGGGCCTGGTGTATGCCTCGCTCTACGGACCTGAAGGCAGCCTGTTCTCCAGCCAATTTCCCGCGGAAGTGCGCTACACCGGCATTTCGCTGGCGGTGCAGTCATCCGGCGCCATCGGCGGCGGCCTCGCGCCGATCGTCGCGACCTGGTTGCTGAGCAAGGGGAACGGAGATCCGCAATACGTGATCTGGTACCTGAGCGCACTCGGGGCCGTGGCTTGCTTCAGCGCGTGGAAGATGCACGGCGACCAGCGCTTCAAGGTGCTTGCTACATCCCCGCTCCTGGCGAAGGCGCCCTGAAGATGCCGCAAACAATCGACTATTACTTCTGGATGAACTCGGACTGGGCCTACCTGGGTGCGGACCGGCTCGAGGACGTGGCGGCGCGGCACGGCGTCTCGATCCGCTACCTGCCTGTCGATCTTCCGGCCGTTTACGCGCGCACCGGAGGCGTGATCTTGCCGAAACGTGCGCCCGAGCGGCAGGCCTATCGAATTGCCGAGTTGAAGCGGTGGTGCAAGCGCCTCGGCATCCATGTCAATCCGACACCCCGGTTCATGTGCCCGGATGCTGGCCTCGCGTCACGCGTGGTCATTGCGGCCGACGCGGCGGGAGTGCATGTGGCCCCGCTCTACAAGGCAATTCTGGCGGCCGAATGGTGCGATGAACAAGACATTTCCGACGCATCGACGCTGCGGGCGATTCTTCTTTCACAGGGCCTGGACGCCGACACGCTGCTGCGTTTGGCCGAGACGACTGCCGTCCAGGCCGCCTACGTGCGCAACACCGATGCCGCCGTCGCGGCGGGTGTCTTCGGCTCGCCCTCCTATGTGCTCGATGGCGAACTATTCTGGGGGCAGGACCGCTTGGACTTTCTTGAGCTAGCGCTGCAGTGAGGGGTGAGTAGCACCGCTACCCAAACGCGCTCCAATCCCGTTTAGCTCACGCCATGCCATCGCGCCGAGCATTGAATCTTGGTGTTCTTGCGGAACGTTCTTCTGAGTCTCAAAAACGAGTACTCAGAGCCGATCTGGCTCAGGCATCTTTGTCGAGCATGCAGTCTATGAAGGCGCGCAGCGCGGCCGGAACCTGGCGCCGGCTGGGGTGATACAGAAACAGCCCTGGCCGTGCAATCGACCAGTCGGCAAGAACCTCCACCAGGCGCTGCTGGGCGAGCAGTGCATCGACTCGTTCGCGATCGAAGGCATAGACGATTCCCAGTCCTTGCAGTGCAGCCGCGACGCCCATGTCCGAGTGATTGGTGACCAACGGTCCGTCCACCGCCACCTCGGTCCGCTTGCCCTTCTTTTCGAACTCCCAGCGGTAGGCACTCCCGTCGCTCTGGAGCCGCCAGTTGATGCAGGCGTGGCCGTGCAGATCGGACGGCGACCGCGGTGTGCCGCGGCGCTCCAGATAGTCCGGGGATGCCACGGCCACCATCTTCACATCCGGCGTCAAGCGCACGGCAATCATGTCCTTCTCCAGCTTGCCCCCCACGCGGATGCCGGCGTCGAATCGACCCGCAACGATGTCGCTCAGCCCGTTATCGACCACGATGTCCAGTGTGACTTCCGGGTGCGCCCGGTAAAACCGACCCAGGCGGGGGCCGATCACCGCCCAGGCGGCCATTCCGAGGGTGTTGATGCGCAGCGTGCCGCGCGTCTGGCCTGCCATGGCGCTCGCTTCGTTCACCGCATCGGAGATCTCGTGGAAGAGCGGCGCGATGCGCCCGTACAACTGCGCCCCGGTCGCGGTGGTTGCCACGCTGCGGGTCGTGCGGTTCAGCAACCGCGCACCGAGCCGCGTTTCCAACTGCCGGATGGTTTGGCTCAGCGCAGAAGCCGACAGCCCCAAATGCTCTGCGGCTCGGGCAAAGCTCGCGCGTTCCACCACCGCGGCAAAAGCCTTGAGCTCGGCAAATTCCGACCCGCGCATTGTGTATCGTCCTCTACATAGCTCGTGAAGATTCTAGAAGATTCACTAATTGGTGTGCGACGCGCATCCTTGCGACTTCATCTCCAAGACGTTGTCACCATGCGCACCCTGCCCCTTCCCGATCCGATCTCCGCCTACTTCGCGGCCGACGCGCAAAGCGCCGAGGCACTGGCCCAATGCTTCACGCCGCAAGCCAGCGTGAAGGACGAAGGCCGCACTCACACCGGCCGCCGCGCCATTCAGGAATGGAAGGCCGCTGCAGCGGCCCGGTACGGGTACACGGTCGCGCCGTTTGCGCTGCATCAGGAGGAGGAAGCCCACGTCGTTCGGGCTCAAGTGACCGGAAATTTTCCTGGCAGCCCGGTCGACCTTCAGTATCGCTTTCGCCTCGAACGTGGGCTGATCGTGTCGCTGGAGATCACGGCATGAGCTTCGATCTTCAACTCCGAGGGCAGCGAGCGCTGGTCACTGGCGGGACCAAGGGTGTCGGCGCGGCGGTCGTCCAAGGGCTGTGCGATGCCGGCGTCCGGGTGATGGCCACGGCGCGCTCCGCACCCGCGCGGTCGAGCGCAGGCGTGATCCATGTTGCTGCCGATCTTTCGACGGCCGAGGGCACCGCCAAGGTCGCGCAGTCGGTGCTCGACCATTGGGGCGGCATTGACATTCTCGTCAACGTGCTCGGCGGCTCCAGTGCACCAGGCGGCGGCTTTGCAGCCCTTGATGATGCGCGCTGGTTCGCTGAACTGAACCAGAATCTCATGCCCGCCGTCCGACTCGATCGCGCACTGCTGCCCGCCATGCTCGCGCAGGGTTCAGGCGTCATCGTCCACGTCAGCTCGATCCAGCGCCTGCTGCCATTGCCGGAATCCACGACCGCCTATGCGGCAGCCAAGGCGGCGTTGTCCACTTACAGCAAGGCGTTGTCGAAAGAGGTGACACCCAAGGGCGTTCGCGTGTTGCGCGTATCGCCGGGATGGGTCGAGACCGAAGCGTCGGTGGCGCTGGCCGAGCGCCTTGCCGACCAGGCCGGCACCGACTACGAGGGCGGCAAGCGGATCATCATGCAATCGCTTGGCGGCATTCCGCTCGGCCGGCCGGCCAGACCGCAAGAAGTCGCCGACCTGATCACGTTCCTTGTGTCACCACGGGCGGGCTCGGTCTCGGGTTCGGAGCACTTGATAGACGGGGGAACCGTCCCGACGGTCTAGGCGCGCCGGGTCCATCGGCAGCTGCATTTCGAACATGAAGCAGGCCAGCGGCCCGCGCATCCTGCGAGGGGCGTTCGTGTGCGTTTCGATCTCAGATGCGCCCGTCTTGCAGCACAACTTTATTGCGTGACTTCCTCTATCTGCACAACTTCTTTTTGCAGATGTTCGACCTGCGCGCTTAAACGTCTGACTTTGTGGCCATCTTTGCAACCCTGTGCAGCACGTTTTTTTCTACCATTTCCCATCTTTCCATCCACTGCCCAGGACTCCCAATGAACTCACTGATTCGCAAGCTTTTCATCGCCGCTGCGACCACCGCCAGCATCGTCGGCCCCGGTGGCGGCGCACATGCGCAACAGGTGCAGGCAAAAAATGTTGTGCTGGTGCATGGCGCCTTTGCCGATGGTTCCGGCTGGCGGGGTGTCTATGACGAGTTGATCAACAGAGGCTACCGGGTCACCATTGTTCAGAATCCTCTGACTTCGTTGGCCGACGACGTGGCGGCGACCCAGCGGGCGCTCGCCCGCCAGGACGGTCCCACGATCCTCGTCGGTCACTCCTGGGGGGGCACAGTCATCACCGAGGCCGGCATGAACCCGAAGGTGGTCGGTCTTGTCTATGTCAGTGCTCTCTCGCCCGACGCCGGCGAAACCACGAGTGAGCAGTACGCCGGATTCAGTGCCCCCGACTTCGTGATCGACACGCAAGCCGACGGCTACGGATTCGTCAGTCTGGAGAAGTTCAAGATCGGCTTCGCCGGCGATGCCAGCGATGCGGACGCCGCGTTCTTGCGTGACTCGCAGGTGCCGATCAACATGTCAGTGTTTGCGACCAGGCTCAATCACGCCGCATGGCGAACCAAGCCAAGCTGGGCGGTGATCGCGACCGAGGACAAGGCCTTCGACGTGCGGATGCTGCACAAGATGGCCCGGCGCATTGGTGCCGCGGTGGAAGAGGTGAAGGCCAGCCACGCGGTCTTCATGACCCAGCCGAAGAAAGTCGCCGACGTGATCGATCGTGCTGCCAGGCAAGCGGGGCGCAAGCATGTTCAGCCATAGCGAACTGTATTGAAGCCTTCCTCCGCCCCGGGCGGGACGAAATGGCTGGTGATTTGATCGAACTCCGCATCGATTGTCTGGAACGGGTGTTCGCCCGAAAGATTACGAGCACGACGGACGTGCCTCGCGTCAGAGCCTGAACGCGCTGACCGCCTGTGAGAGGCTGCCGGCCTGCGCCTGCAGCGATCCCGCGGCAGTGCCCGCCTGCTGAACCAGCGCGGCATTCTGCTGCGTGCCCTGGTCGATCTGCGCGATGGCCTGGTTCACTTGCTCGATGCCGTCGGTCTGCTCCCGGCTCGCGACCGTGATCTCGCCCATGATCTCGGTGACGCGCTGCACGCTGGCGACGATCTCGCGCATGGTGCGGCCGGCCTGGTCCACCAGTTGGCTGCCGGCTTCGACGCGGCCGACCGAATCGCCGATCAAATCCTTGATCTCCTTGGCGGCGGCGGCCGAGCGCTGCGCCAGGCTGCGCACCTCGGAGGCCACCACGGCAAAGCCGCGGCCCTGCTCGCCGGCCCGTGCCGCCTCGACCGCTGCGTTCAGCGCGAGGATGTTGGTCTGGAAGGCGATGCCGTCGATCACGCCGATGATGTCGACGATCTTCCTCGACGAGCCATTGATGGCCGCCATGGTGTCGATCACCTGGCCGACGATCGTTCCGCCCTCGGCGGCCACCGACGATGCGGAGACCGCGAGCTGGTTGGCCTGCCGCGCGTTCTCGGCGTTCTGCTTGACGGTGGATGTGAGCTCTTCCATCGAAGCCGCCGTCTCCTCGAGCGAACTCGCCTGGTGCTCGGTGCGCGACGACAGGTCGCGGTTGCCCGCCGAGATCTGGGCCGAGGCTTCGCCGATGTTCGCCACGCCGCGATGCACCTCGCTGACCAGCCGGACGAGGCTGGTGTTCATCTCGTGCAACGCCCGCATCAACAGGCCGGCTTCGTCGCGGCCGGCCGGCATCACCTGGGTGGCAAGGTTGCCGGCGGCGACCGACTGCGCCACGCGCACCGCCTCGTTGAGCGGACGCGTGATCGAACGCGTGAGCCAGAGCGCAGCGGCAATGCCCAGCGCCAGAGAAAGACCACTGAGCAGCAGCATCAGCCAGCGGGCGGTCTGGTAGGCCTGCGCGGCCTCGGCCGCGGTGCGATCCGCGCCCTCTTTGAGCACCTTCTCGAACGTGCCGACATGAGCGATCACCTGCGTCAGCAGCGGCATGCATTCCTGCGTCAGCGCGCGCACGGCGTCCTCGGTCTTGCCGCCGGTCGCGAGCGACACGACCTTTCCCGCGATCACCAGGTACTGCGCCTCGAGCGCCTGCAACTGCGCGAGCAGGCGCTGCTCTTCGTCCACCGCGGCCGAGCGCGGGTCTTTCAATATGGCGCCCAAGGTCTTCATGCCCTCGTCGATCTCGGACTGGGAGGACTTCACGAGGTCCAGGTCCTTCTTCTGCAGCTGCGCGTCGCTCACCAGCGCCAGATTGCGCGCCGCAATCGCCCGTGTGCCGATCGCGAAGCGAACTCGGTTGAGCGCATAGAGCTTGCCGCCGGCCACCTCGTTGACGACCCGGATCTCATCGGCGAGCCTGGCCATCTGCTGCAGGCCGATCGCGCCGATGGCAAGCAGGAGCAGCAGCAGTAGCGTGAAGCCCATTCCTAGGCGGGTGCCGATCTTCAGGTCTCTCATGGGATTTTCGGGAACGAATGGAGGTTCGATTTTCCCGGGGGGCCCCGTCGCGGCAGTGGGCGAACAAGGGGAGCAATGCGGTTCATTTCAGGCGTTTGCCCGCGGGGCGGCTACGCAGCGATTGCTGTCAGTTGCAGATGGGTGCGCCAGAATGCGCCATGTCCCCTGCGCCCGACCTTGTTGCCCAAGCCGCGTGCCTGTCGCGTGCACGTGCCGGCGACACCGCTGCTTTCGACATACTGGTGGCGCCCCATCGTCGCCAGCTTCACGCTCACTGCTATCGAATGTTGGGCTCTCCGTTCGATGCAGACGACGCGCTTCAAGAGACCCTGCTTGCCGCCTGGCGTGGCCTGGCCGGCTTCGAGTCGCGCAGCGCGCTCGGCACCTGGCTTTACCGCATTGCCACCCACGTATGCCTGCGCATGATCTCGCAGCGCCCCCGCCGCATGACATCGCCCGACCATGGCGCGCCGCTGCAGGCCACGGCCGATCTGGGTGAGCCGGTGACCGGGCCGGTGTGGTTGGAACCCTTGCCCGACGCCGAGTGGATCGGCAATCATGAAGATCCGGCCACCACGCTGCAAGGGCGCGAGTCGGTCGCCCTTGCGTTCGTGGCCGCGCTGCAGCACCTGCCCGGCACGCAGCGCGCCGTGCTGCTGCTGCGCGAGGTGCTGGAGTATTCGGCAGCCGAAGCGGCCGAGATGCTCGGCACCTCGGTGGCGTCGGTCAACAGCGCGCTGCAGCGCGCGCAGAAGACGGTGAAGGAGCGCGCACCGTCGGCCGACGTGCAGGCACTCGAGGCGCAAGGCGTCGATAGTCTGCTGCAGCGCTTCGTCAGCGCCTGGGAGCGCCGCGACGTCGCAGCCCTGACCAGCCTGCTGGCCGAGGACGCGCGATTCACCATGCCGCCGCTGCCTGCCTGGTTCAACGGCCGCCGCTTTGCGCTGATGTTCTTTGCCGAGCGCGTGTTCCAGACGCCTTGGCGTTTGCAGCCTCTGCGCGCCAACGGCCAACCCGGCTTTGCCTGCTACGTGCGGCACGCCGGCGCCGAGCGCTTTACGCCGGGCGGCGTGGTGCTGCTGCGCCTGCGCGGTGGGTTGATCGAATCCATCGACAGCTTCATCGACCCGGCAGTCTGCCGGCGCTTCGGCATGCCCGAGGAGCTTCTTATCTGCTGATGCGGCTGCCGGGGCCGATGAGTTTGGCCCTCGCCCTGTCTCCAAGTAGATGACACGCCCCGGAAGGGCCGGCGGCGTGGCACAACTCAAGGAGACCTTTTCATGGCCAAGCTCATCGTCAGCATCCTCAGTTCACTGGACGGCTACTGCGCCGGCCCGGGCGGCGCGCTCGCCGGCCTGCTGATGGATGCCGCCTTCAGCGCCCACAACCTCGACTGCATGCGCCGCGCCGGCACGCTGCTCTTCGGCGCGACCACCTTCCCTATGTTCGAGGCCTATTGGCCCAACGTCGATTGCGGCCCTGGCAGTGAGCCGGTGCAGCGCGAGATTGCCGAGCGTGTGGGGGCAGCGCGCAAGGTGCTCGTCAGCGACCGCCTGGTCGTGCGCCCCGACTCACCCTGGGCCGACACCGAAGTGGTCGGCCGGGCCCAAGCCCCGGCACGCATCGGCCAACTCAAAGCCGCGCCCGGCCCCGACCTGCTGATCTACGGCAGCCACGTGCTCTACAACGACCTGCTGGCACGGCGGCTGGTCGACGAACTGCATCTGCTGGTGGGTAGCGTGCTGCTGGGTGAGGGTGTCCCCACCTTCGAGCCTGGCCTGGCGCAGAACTGGAAGCTGCTGGGCCAGAACCGCCTGCCAGGGTCGGACACCGTGGCGTTGCACTATGACTGCCGGCCGCATTGAGCGGAGCAACGCGCGCTCTTGGCCGCATTCGGACTAGCGGGCGGGCGCTGGGGGCTGCGCTGCTCGATGGTGCAAACTTGCGCGAGTCCCACTGCAAACGACAGGCAGACCCCCATGATTTCAGTCCATCTTCACGGCCAGCGCTTCCAGGTCCGTGCCGCGGCCATCGTGCTCGATGCCGGTCACCTGCTCGTGCATCGTGCGCCGGGCGATGCATATTGGGCGCTGCCAGGCGGCCGGGTCGAGGTCGGCGAAGCCGCATCGGCGACAGTGGTGCGCGAGATGAGGGAAGAACTCGGCGAAGCGGTCGAATGCGGCCCTCTTGTGCATGTCGCCGAGAATTTCTTCGACCTTGCGGGCCAGCGCAACCACGAGATCGGCTTCTATTTTCGCGTCGCACTCGATCCGTGCTCCAGCGTGCTCGACAAGGACCGAGCCCACCACGGCATCGAGAGCCACTTGAAGCTGGAGTTCCGCTGGTTCGCCCTCGCGGAACTCGCGTCGATCAACCTACGGCCGACCTTTCTGGCGGCCTCGCTGATGGCCGATTCGCTGGTGTTCTCGCATGCGGTGCAGCGTGAATACGCGTGAGTTCACTTCGGAAATTCTTCCAGCAGAGCCGATGCTCAAGAGTTTCTCCCGTGGTCACCTCAAGAGTCTTTCGAGGCAACCTGCTGTTCAAGCGTCTCGTTCACTGTCTTCAGCTTTTCCTCGGCTGACCTGAGCTTGTCCTTGAGCTGGTCTGTTTGCTCGATCGCCTGGCCGACGTCGGGGTTCAGCGTCTCTTTCGGCACTTCACTGTCCAGCACCGTATGGACGACCGATAGATCCTCGGCAACTTCCTGGACCGTCTCAGCCGCATGCTTGTTCTCTTCAAGCGCCTTGGCCAGATCGGCGGCGTCTTTGTCGTCGGGGGATGGGCGGGTCATGGCACACCTTTCACTTTGAAATCCGATGTTAGTCGGCATGTAGCAACGACTCGGTCGCTTCTGAAAGATCAAGCTTTTGACCTACATCATCAACCCGGCCGATACGTATAAACATTCACAGGCCGCAACCTATCGCAACAAGTGGGATTGAGCAACGACGCTCCAACCGCCATGCCGCTCCAGACAGTTCTCATCGAGGACAGCACCACCATCAGAGAGGCTCTGATCCCGGCGTTGGCTGACCTCGCCAATGCGGAAGTTGTTGCCTTGGCTGAGACGGCGAGCGAGGCTGTCACCGTCCTCAAGAATCTCGGCAATGCCTGGGACCTGGCTGTGGTCGATCTTTTCTTGCGCGAAGGCTCGGGTCTCACGGTATTGCGAGCTTGCAAGGAACGCGCATCGCATCAAAGGATGGTTGTGTTGACGAACTATCCAACCGAAGAAATGCGGCGCCGGAGCCTGGAGTTGGGCGCCGATGCACTGTTCGACAAATCGAATGAGCTCGATCGCTTTTTCGAGTGGTGCCTCAGTCCCGGCATTCCGCACTCCCCCGGTTGAAGCCCGCCGCGCATCCGATCCGCATTTGCCCGAACGGGCGAGCACCGGGAAATCGGCCGCCCTTTCGCTGCTCGGATACCATCTTGTCGAACGCTCTTCCCCTCACAGCACAACGACTCGATGACATGCGTACCGCCATTTACTACTCGCTGATGCTCCTGCTCGGATTTGCCTGGTACAAGTATGGGCAAAAGTTGCTTCAAAAAGAGCGTTGGAATGAGAAGGGCGAGCGCACCGAAGGCCTTGTAGGGCCGGTGGGATTGCTCATGACTGGTGCCGGAGTCTGCTACTTCCTGTTCGAGTTTTTGCGCGCGCTCGTTCGAGGTGAGGTGCCATGCGTCGGCAAGGCGTGCAGGATGCAGGTCTACACCCTGGCGGCGGATACTGGCGATTACTGGGCCAACATGTTCTTCCTTGCGTGGATGATCCTTGGCTTGGGCTATGCAGTCTACGTAACACTCAAGATCTGGTTTCGGGCGTAGGGTTGTCGTAAGGGCGGCCCGGCGTTTGCGGCGCGCCAGCGCGCACTCGGCGCCCGTGCGGAAACTCCACCTCGAGCCGGGCGTCTATCGCTGGTAGTCGCCAGCGGCCTCTGGCTGGAAGAGAATCGCCGCGACTTCAGCAGCGCAGTTGTCGCCACTCGGCGTCAGCCACTTCGCGATGTCGCCGACCTTCAGCCCCAGCAGGCTGCCGCCAACCGGAGAGAGCACCGAGATAAAACCGGCCCCCGCATCGGCATCGCCTGGATAGCACACAGTGAGCGTTTGACGCCGCGCGGTGTGCAGGTCGACGAGTTCCACTCGCGAATACATCGTCACCACATTGGGTGGCACCGCGCGCGAGCTCGTCACTTCGGCAATTGCCAACAGGTCTGCCAGGCTTGGCGGAAGCTCGCGCCCGAGCAGTTTGCTCAGGCGGGCGAAGTCAAGGTCGGTGAGCGTGCGCTCACTGTGAATCGTTGCATGCATTGACGCACTCCATCGAATGCGAGCGTCGTCCCATGAGGACGGCGACCGCTACCGCGCGAGGCTTTATGCCCGGCGGTGGATGGTTGCGCTGAAAAGGGAGATAGCGGACCGCCGGGCTTAGGAATGTGCGGGCGTCAGCTGACGACGCACCTTTTTTGCGGCCGCACGGGCATAGGCCGCTGCGAGAAGCAGCGCAGCCAAGGCAACGTGGATGCAAGCGATGGTGGCGGTCATGAGTGGGAGTGTAGGCCGGGGGGCGCCGTTGCAGTCGTTGCGCCGGCAATGGCCTCACACCTCTTGCCAGATTAAGCCGCCATTTGCGAGCCGGCACTCACCCTAGGATTCCGGGGTGCTGCGCCTTCACAGCAGTGCTCCGTTGGTGGCGACGGGTCGCCTTGTCGATTGCAGCCTGCAGCAACTTCAAGCGATAAACCACCCGACCGATGTCCCCGGCCAATCCGAACTCTTTAGGAAACCCCCGGTTGCGCCCTGGCGCGGCAGGCAGGCTCAGCACCTTCCTTCCAGGAATTGCCGATTCTGCAAATTGGGCGATGCTCGCGCCGACGCCTCGCGCAACAGCCTCGAGCGATTCCATTGCCAGCGCCAGGTCCGCATCTCGCTTCGTCATCTGTTCCTTGACCGACGTGCGAGAAGCCGCTTTCGGTGAGTCGGTTCTGTGGCGGGTGCTGCGCTCATACGTGCCTTTGCCCATTGCTATTTTTTGATGAAGAGAAGTCGCCACTGTGGCCTTGAGAACCAAAGTTAGACCGGTCAGCACTCCTTTCATGTCGGCAAAGTTCCTCAAGCCGGCGAGGACGGCGAGACAGAGCGGTCCGCTCGCGCCTGCGGCCTGGCGCCGCGCCGCTCGCTGGCGGCCAAAGCTCACCACTGGTCGACGACTACCTGTCGTGGCCGCACACCGGCACCACGGCGTTCGACCCGACCCCTTGGATCGTTAAAACAGGCGCCTCAATCAAAGCTCCATGCAATAGCGGCTCACAGGCGCACAAGCCAACCGCGCCTCCAGCGCACTCCACGCGCCCGACGCCACCGCGCGGTCGATGTGCGCCTGATGGTGGCGCTTTGATTCCCATGATTCGACCAGCGTGAACGCGCAGGCGTTGTCGCTGTGCCCGAACAGCCGCACGCCCCGACAGCCATCCGCCGACGGCAACGACTGCTTGACCTGGTTCATGAGTTCGGCGAAGGCAGAAGCGCCTTCGGGCTTGGCTTCGAAGGTGATGATGACGTTAATCGGTTCCATGAAATTTCGCGCTGCTTTCAACAAAAGAAAAAGGAAGCAGGCAGGTTAGCCAGCGCCCTTCCCCGCGCCAAGACGCGAAGCTGCGAACCCATTGACCATGGCTGCGAAGCTGCCGCAGCCCCCCATCCTTTAACCCGACTGCACGCGCCGCACGTACTCCGCGGGCGTTGCCTCGAACCGCCTGCGGAACGCGCGGTTGAAATGCGCCGCGCTCTCGAAGCCCGCCTTCGCAGCCGCATCGCCGGGGCGCAGCCCGGTGCCCAGCATCAGCATGCGCGCCTCTTCCAGCCGCAGGTCGCGAATGCAGCGCATCGGCGTGACCCCGGCCACTTCCCTGAAACTGTGCGCAAAGTGCGAAGGGCTCATGTGCACGTGGCCGGCAATTTCAGCCACCGACAGCGGCCGGCCCAGGTGGCGGCGCATGAAGGCGATGGCCGCCTGTATGCGTGCGCCCGCCTTGGTGACGGCGCTCGCGCTGCGAATGGCCGCCGCAGCCTCGGAGCGCAGCAACCGCAGCACGATCTCTTCGACCGCCAGCGGCGCGAGCGTGCGGCGGTCCACCGGGTCGTCCGCCGCCAGCAGCAGGCGCGCGAAGGCCTCGACCACCTCCGGCCCCACCGGCGCCGTGAAGTTCTCGGTCACCCGGGCCGGCTCGGCCGCGAGCGTGCCGCTTTCTGCCAGCGCGACGAAAGACTTGACCAGCACATCGGGCGGCAGGTCGAGATGAATGGCGAGGTACGGCTCTTCGGCGCTCGCCCCGACCACCGTGCCGAGGCACGCGACCTCGGCGCCGAGCACCAGGCATTGGGTGGCGCCGTAGTCCAGCGAGCGGCGGTCGCTAGCACCGAGGTGCGCGGTCTTGCGGCCTTGCAGGACGACCACGACGCCGGGTGTGAGGCGTTGGGTTTTCTCGTAGCGAATGGGTTGGGAGAAGCGGTAGTAGCGCAGGCCGGGGTAGAGGGCGTCGGTGCGGCCGTCTGAAGAGGCTCGCGCCGCGACCATGTTCCGGAGGCGTGCCCAAGTGGCGGAAACGCTTTCAGATTTGCCATCGGCAACGGGTGAAACGGGCATCGGCTGTGTTGTGGAGAAAAAGCTGGCGCTACATGGCACCGTGAGTGTTCCGTTGAAGCGCTTCGTGAACTACCCCAGTGGCGGCGTTGACGGTGTTGATGCGGACCAGCAGGGCGTCGTTGAGCAGGCGCAGCAAGGCGCTCAGTTCGGTGCGGCTTGGGGTGAGTACTTCGCAGTCACTCAGGGCGCTGGTGTCGATGAGCTTTTCGAGCGCCGTGTAGGCGCGTACTACGTCGTTGAGGGCGCCGGCATCGTCGCAGGCTTGCAGAGCGAGTGCGTCGAACTTGGCGTCGAGAGAAGAAGCAGAAGCACTGCGAGATTGCGGACGCGCACGGGAAGATTCAGCCATGAAATGGTCTCCAAGGTTCGCAGAGGTTTCATCAGGCTTCCAAACCCGGCCGCACCAACGGACACGACGGGGCGCAGTATATCGACGAGCTTCCGTCTTTCCAGGCTCATTCGCCCCACCGAACGAGAACGAAGCCCGCGTTGATACTTGATTCAAGCGCAACTATCTTCTGCTCAGAACCCCATTTATCCGCAAAGGTAATCCCAAGACACTCCTGCTAACCCAAGAAGGAGTGCTTCATGCCAATCGCCTTGCTCGCGCTGACCCTCAGCGCCTTCGCCATCGGGACGACCGAGTTCGTCATCGTTGGCCTCATCCCCACTGTCGCTGCTGATCTCGGCATCGGCCTTCCCTCGGCGGGCCTGCTGGTCAGCCTCTATGCGCTGGGTGTCGCCATAGGCGCGCCGGTGCTCACCGCGCTCACGGGCAAGCTGCCGCGCAAGGGGCTGCTGCTCGGGCTGATGGCGCTGTTCACGCTCGGCAACTTGCTGGCGTGGCAGGCGCCGAGTTATGAATCGCTGATTGCCGCCCGCGTGCTCACGGGGCTGGCGCACGGGGTGTTCTTCTCGATTGGCTCGACGATTGCCACGGGCCTGGTGCCTAAGGAAAAGGCCGCGAGCGCCATTGCCATCATGTTCACCGGGCTCACGGTAGCGCTGGTTACGGGTGTGCCGCTGGGCACGTTCATCGGGCAGCACTTTGGCTGGCGCGAGACTTTTCTGGCAGTGTCTGCGCTGGGCGTCATTGCGTTCATCGGCAGCTGGGTTTTTGTTCCCAGCAACATCCGCCACACGCCGCCGGCCTCGCTGGCGCAGCAGGCCAAGGTGCTGGCGGAGCCGCGGTTGTTGCTGGTGTATGCCAAGACGGCCATCGGCTACGGCGGCTCGTTCATTCCGTTCACGTTTCTGGCGCCCATCCTCACCCAGGTGTCGGGCTTCAGCGCAGGCGCTGTGGGCTGGGTGATGCTGGTGTACGGTGTGTCGGTGGCGGTGGGCAACATCTGGGGCGGCAAGCTGGCCGACCGCATGGGGCCGATTCCGGCGCTAAAGATCATCTTTGCGCTGCTGGCCGCGGTGCTGCTGGTGTTCAACTTTGCAGCGCCGCACAAGTGGCTGGCGCTGGTGGCGGTGCTGATGTGGGGCGCGGTGGCTTTCGGCAACGTGCCGGGGCTGCAGGTGTATGTGGTGAAGCAGGCCGAGCGCTTTACGCCGCAGGCTGTCGACGTGGCCTCGGGCCTGAACATTGCGGCGTTCAACCTGGGCATTGCGCTCGCAGCATGGGTGGGCGGGCTGATCGTGACACATCTTGGGCTAATGCACACGCCGTGGATCGGCGCGCTGGTGGTGCTGGTGTCGCTGGCACTCACGCAGTGGAGCGGAACGCTCGACCGCCGTGCCGGCATTCCGGTGCGGGCTTCGGGCCCGGTGCCGGCGGGGCACTGAGCGGCCCTCTTCTTTCTCTTTTTTAAAACGCACAAGGACGAACAACATCATGACAACCAACAACACCATTCCCGCCTTCGGCCTCGGCACCTTTCGCCTGAAGGGCCAGGTGGTGATCGACTCGGTGAAGAACGGGCTCGACCTGGGCTACCGACTGATCGACACGGCGCAGATCTACGGCAACGAGGCCGAGGTGGGCCAAGCCATTGCCGAGAGCGGCGTGCCGCGCAGCAAGCTCTTCATCACGACCAAGATCTGGACGGACAACTACGCAAAAGACAAGCTGGTGCCCAGCCTGAAAGAAAGCCTTGCCATGCTGCGCACAGACCATGTCGACCTGACGCTCATCCATTGGCCTTCGCCCGGCAACGCGGTGCCGGTGGCGGAGTTCATGGGCGCTCTGGCCGATGCCAGGGCGCAGGGGCTCACGACGCACATCGGCGTTTCCAACTTCAACATCGCGCTGATGAAGGAGGCCATTGCGGCCGTGGGTGCGCAGAACATTGCCACCAACCAGATCGAGCTGCACCCCTACCTGCAGAACCGCAAGGTGGCAGAGTTTGCGAAGAGCCAGGGCATTCACATCACTTCTTACATGACGCTGGCCTACGGCAAGGTGCTGGCCGACCCGGTGATCGAGGCGATTGCCAAGGCGCACAACGCGACCAGCGCGCAGGTGGTTCTGGCGTGGGCCATGCAACTGGGCTACGCGGTCATTCCGTCATCGACTCAACGCGCCAACCTCGAAAGCAACCTGAAGGCGCAGCAGTTGCGGCTGGCGGATGCCGAGTTGGCGCAGATTGCGGCGCTCGACCGCGGCGAGCGGCTGACCGACCCCGCAGGCCTTTCGCCCGCATGGGATTGATACGAGTGTTTCAGGGCTGAGCTACCCCTTGATCGGCCCGCAACGGCGGGCTCGTGTGGCATTCTGAAGAGAGGCTGTATTGGCTTGCGCGCGCACTTTGTCGACGTGGCACCTGACGGCATTTCTCTTAAACCACAATCGATCGAGGCGTTGCGATGCGGCAACTTGGACGAGCGCTGCGCGCGTTCGTATTCGTTGGGGGCTGGGCGTTGGTGCTCGGCATGTCGAGCTGCGGCGGCGGAGGTGGCGGAGGTGGTGGCGCCGCGTTTCCCATTGCCGCGGTAGGTACCGCGCCACCGCCGAGCGATACGTCTACTGCGCCTCCTCCACAGCCGCCGGCGCCACCCCCAACGGACACTCCCGCTGCACCGCCCGCGCCTCCACCTGCTGAGCCGGTCGATCCGCCCCCGGCAACCAGCCGCGTGGTTTCCGACAGCATTGCCTCGACCAAGACCGGCGCAAGCTATCCGCTCGAGATCTACCTGCCCGCTTCTTACGACGGCAGTTCAACGCGCTACCCCATCATTTACGCGATGGACGGCGACGCGATCTTCAACCCGCCGGGCACGCGCTTTTCCAACTTCAAAGACATTCTCGAAAGCCGCGGAACGCAGGCGATCCTGGTCGGCATTGGCGGCACGTCGCGCCGCGAGCAGGACTACACCTTGCCCGGCGCCAGGGCGTACCACGACTTTCTGACGCAAGAGCTGGTGCCGTTCATCGAAGCGAAGTACCGCGCCGACACAGGCAGGCGCATGCTCACCGGCCTCTCGCTGAGCGGGAGCATGGCGGGCATTGCGCTCTTTCTCGAAGGGGCGGCGGGCAGCTTGACGTTCTCGCACTTCCTGTCGTTTGAAGGCGCGTATTCGTACCAGGGGCCGGAGTACGAAAACCTCGAGCAGCAAATGCACGACGCGCTCAACGGCCGGCCCCTGCCCGCCACGCTCATTCTTACGCGCTGCAGCGACCCGGTCGAGTGCAACTCGGGCCCTGTCGACTCGATATTCAGGCGGCTGCAGGGCCGCGTGTACCAGGGCCTGACGGTGGAAGAAACCACCTACTCGACCACGCACACCGCAACCGATATTCCGTCGTTCACGGATTCGGTTGCGAAGCTGCTGCCGTAGTAGGCCCCGGCTGTCGCGGTCAGAAGCGGTCTGGCAGCCCCATGGCCGGGTCGCTCACCGAATGCCGGCCGGTCTCGATGCGGCCGGCAAAGCGCCGGTAGAAGGACGGGTCGGCATCGCAGGTGACCACAAAGTCGTACCACTGGCCGCTGGCGTCCAGGCTCCAGCGCATGGCGGTGTCGCCGCCGCCCTTGACGCGAACGCGCCATGAGCCGTCGGGGTGGGGGCGGTAGATGCCGTTGTTGCCGTGGTCGCCGTGGCTGTTGCTTCCGTTGTTGTCGTGGCGGCGGTCGTTGTCGTCGTCTTCGCGGTCTTCATGACGGCCCTTGCCTCCGGCCTGGTAGGCGTCGGGCCGCGGGTAGGCCTTGTTCGACTGCACGGTAAAGCGGCAATCGCGCCGGCCGTCGTTGCGCATCTGCAGGTAGATGTCGCCGCGGCGCGCGTCGTAGCCCACGCGAATTTCGGGCGCGGCCGCACCGCCGGCGCGCAGCCGGTTCAGGTCGCCCTTGAACTGGCGGTGAAAGCCGTTGGGGCCGAGCACCCACAGGTCGTACAGGCCGGCGTTGTCGGTCATGGCGTTCCAGTAGCCGTCGATCTGCTTGCCGGGCTCGACCGCATAGCGGCGCGGCAGGCTGTCCGACAGGTGCAGCTTGTCGTACACGTGGAACACGGCGGCCGCCTTGCCGCTGTTGGCAAACAGCAGCTGAACGCGGCCGTTGAGCGAATCGCT
The DNA here is from genome assembly GCF_037204045.1 of Variovorax sp. CCNWLW225. Lineage (NCBI taxonomy): Bacteria > Pseudomonadati > Pseudomonadota > Betaproteobacteria > Burkholderiales > Comamonadaceae > Variovorax > Variovorax sp. CCNWLW225. The sequence continues at coordinate 116,874 of NZ_JBBCBV010000009.1, forward strand.
GCGGGCGCTGGTGTGCAGCTCGTAGGGCAGCGCGCGCGAGGGCCGCACGCCGGTCGCCTGCACGGGCAATGCGGCATCGGCCGTGGGCACGATGCTCGGCATGGCCTGCTGCGCGGCGGTGAGCGCATCGGCCTCTGCCTTGGTCTTGCGGCCTGCCAGGGTGGGCAAAGGCTCGTCGTTGGGCCGCTCGAAGTTGAAGGCGCTGGTGAGATCGCTGCACACGGCACGGCGATATTTGCTGATTTGCGGTTCGGCCACGCCAAAGCACTTTTCCAGAAACATGAGCGTCGAGGTGTGGTCGCACACCTGCGAGTTGACCCAGCCGCCGCGGCTCCACGGCGAAACCACCCACATTGGCACGCGCGGGCCGGGGCCGTAGGGGCGGCCGTCCAAGGCGGGCTGCCGCGGCGTGGCCGGCGTGTAGTTGTGATATTCGACGGCCACGTCGGCCTCGGCCATGGTGGTGGCGCCGGCAAGCGTTCCGTCGGGGTTGCGCGACGGTGCAGCGGGCGAAGGCAGGTGATCGAAGAAGCCGTCGTTCTCGTCGAAGTTGATGAGCAGCACGGTCTTGCTCCACACCTCGGGGTTGGAGGTGAGTGCGTCAAGCACTTCCTGCACATACCAGCCGCCCTTGGCCGGGCTCGAGGGGCCAGGGTGCTCGCTGTAGGCAGACGGCGAAATGATCCACGACACTGCCGGCAAGGTGCCGTTGCGAATGTCTTCACGGAAGGTTTCGAGAAAGCCATACGGCATGGTGTTGCCGAAGCCCTTGGCCAGCGGGCTGAGCGGGTCGTCGATGGCAGGGTCATAAAACGGCCCCGCGGCGGTCACCGGCTGCGTGATGTCGGTGGCGGGCACGTACACCGGCCGGCGGGCTTCGGGCATCTGCTCGATGGCGGTGCGCCAGTGCCTGAAGCTCATCATCTCGTTGCAGCCGAAGTTGTCGATCAGGCTCTGGTAGACCTTCCATTTGACGCCGGCCTTTTCGAGCCGGTCGGCATAGGTGGTCCAGGTCCAGCCTTCGGTGGAGGCGCCAATGTCGTTGCCCGCGTTGAACTGGTTGTTGAGCACCGCCAGCTGCACCTTGCTTCCATCGACCGGGCTGGTGCCGTTGGGGCCATTGGTGCCGCTCCAGTAGAACAGGCGGTTGGCAATGGTGCCGGTGTGCATGCCGCAGTGGTAGTGGTCGCACAGCGTAAAGGCCTCGGCCAGCGCACGCTGAAACGGCACTTCCGCCGTGTCGTAGTAGCCCATCGACAGCAGGTTCTTGGAGTCCGGCCACTTGAACATGCGGCCGTGGTCCCAGGCAGCCTGCGAATCAGACCAGCTGTGCGGCGTGCTGCCCGCGCGCTGCGCGTTGCCCTTGCTCTCGTCCAGCCGGTAGGGCACATAGGTGCTGGGCGGCGATGTCTTGGTATAGGTCTGGTGAAAGATGGTCTTGCCGTTGGGCGCCGGAATGGCAAAGCGGTCGCCATAGCCGCGCACGCCCTTGAAGGTGCCGAAGTAGCTGTCGAAAGAGCGGTTCTCCTGCATCAGCAGCACGACGTGCTTCACGTCCTTGATGGTGCCGGTGTCGTGGTGCGCCGGAATGGCCAGCGCGCGGCGAATGCTGGGCGGAAAGGTGGCCAGCGTGGCGGCTGCAATGCCGGTGCCCGTGGCGCTCTGGAGAAACTTGCGACGTGTGGTCATGGTGGGGTCGGTGTCAGGTGTTGATGATGCGCGCGCCTTCAGGGGGCGTAGCTGACGGTGGGTCCGCTGTTGTTGCCCGCGTTGGACGTGGTCGGTGCGGGGTCGGTCTTGGCCGAGTTGTCGCCGCTGTCCTTTGCGGTGGCGCTGGCGCTGAAGCCGCCACTTCCGCCACCGCCATCACCACCGCCGCATGCGCTCAACGCGCAAGCGAGGACCAACAGCGCGAGCGGCGCGCGCAAATACAAAAGCCGTGAATGCATGGATGAGTCACTCCTGATTTCGCCGAGGCAATTTGAATGGCCTTTGACGACCGGCAGCGTCCGCCGCCAATGCATCAAGGCGGCATCAAGCGTACGAAGCAGCCATGACACCGCGATGTAGCAGCGATGCGAACCTTGGTAGGCATTGGAGGCAAATCAGTAATGCATTGGTAATGCATTGCCGATAGTTCTCAGTCGAACGGCGCCCATCGGCCGGATCCAGGGCATACGGTTGCTCGCTTGCCGTTCACCCGCACCTGCTCTTCATGCAGTTGCGATGTGGTCGAAGAATCGACGTCGAACGCAACGCCGAGTGCGCGCGCCACGCGGGCATCTTCAATGGGCAGCTCCCAGGTAAGGAACACCTGGGTACAGTCTTTCTCCGGGCCGAAGCTGGCCGCATCGAAACCACTGCCGCCGCGCGGCACCACCGCATGAGGCTGGCCGGTATCGAAGACCAGGACCGTGCCGCGCGCAAGCGGAATGCGATGGCCCGTGGCAGCAAAGTGCACGTCGAGCCCCTTGTCCTCGCTCACGAAGAGATTGCAGAAGCCCGCACCGCCGTATTGCGCCGCATCGTGGTGGTACCTCGCACCGCGGCAAGCCATGAGGGCAACGTCGCTCGACGCAAGCACGTCGCCCAGGCCAAGCGCACGCGTCCACTCCGCCGCGGCCTGCACGCAACGCGCGTAGTCGGGCCAGCGCGCACGTGCCCGCGCCAGGGGCAGCGGCTCCACGTCGCCGGGCTCCAAGGCCAGTCGTGAAGAGATCTCGCGCTCCCAATCGGCTGTGAGCCTCGCAGGAGGCATCGGTACATCGACCGTGCCGGACAGCACGACATCGCCTACGCTGCGACTGCGCATGGCGTCGCCGCTCAGGAAGTAGGAAACGAGGTGGTCTTCTCGCACGCGATGCGGTGAAGGGGAAAGGCTCATCCACAGCAGTGTAGTGAGGCAGGTTCCGCGTGCCCGCCATCGCCGCGAGCGGCGTCAAGGCCTGAGCGTGGGCTCCCGCCTTGCATAGGCCAGCGCGGCAAGAAGGCCCAGGCCCGCCATGGCCGCGGCGCCCCAAGCCACCGAGGGGCTGCACAGCATGCGGCCGAGCGACGAACGTTGTCCGCCGCCCGTTCCGATGCCTGTGGCGGCCTGTTCGAGCGGCGTGAGCGGCCGTGCCGTGTTGGGGTTTTCTTCGCCCTGGAGAACGGCCTGGGAGATTTCGAGCGGCGTCAGTTCATCGGCAACGGGTCCGAACAGCGATTTGTCGTTGGCGCGCATGGAAGGCCTTTCTTTTCTTTCGAAGATTTGAATCTGCCGCTAAGACTCTCCTGGCGCCGGCCCGGCGTTCTACAGCCGACAACGGACTTTTGCGTAGGCCGAGGGCGCGCACGTTTCGTTGCGGGCCGAAGTGTTCCTCCCGCAGACTCTCGATGATCGGCGCACCATGCCAACGACCCCACCCCGCATCGCTTTCGAATGGATGCTGCTCGCCGTGCTCGCCACCTGCTGGGGCGCCTCGTACACATTCATCAAGATCGGCGTGCAAACGCTGCCGCCCGTCACACTGATTGCGGCGCGCACGCTGATTGCCGGCCTGCTGCTGCTCGCCCTGCTGCGCCTGCGCGGCGTGCGCCTGCCGCGGGAGCCCGCGATGTGGCGCCGCTTCGCGCTGCAAGCCTGCTTGAACAGCGTGCTGCCGTTCACGCTCATCGCGTGGGCCGAGCTCAGCGTGGAGGCCGGGCTCGCCACCATCCTCAATTCGACCTCGCCGATCTTCATCTTCCTGCTGGGCCTGGGCATGGGCGGTGCCGAGAAGCCGACGCTGCGCCGCCTCTTCGGCGTGTGCGCGGGCCTAGCGGGCATCTGCCTGATCGTCGGCGTCGAGGCGCTGCACGGCCTCGGACATTCGCTCCTTGCTCAAATCGGGCTGGTGGCGGCGGCCGTCTGCTATGGCTGCGCCGCCATGTTCGGCCGCGTGTTCAAGGGACTCGATCCGATGGTGCCGGCCGCGGGCTCGCTGCTTTGCGGCGCGGCGATGCTGCTGCCCGCGAGCCTCGCGCTCGACCGGCCGTGGACACTTGCGCCTTCGGCCGGCTCGGCGCTGGCGGTGCTGGCTCTCGCGGTGCTTTCCACGGCCCTCGCCTTCACGATCTACTTCCGGCTCATCAAGACGCTCGGGCCGATGTCGACCGCCGCGCAGGCCTATCTGCGCGTGCCCATCGGCGTGATGATCGGCGTGGTATTCCTCGGCGAGACGCTCTCACCCACCGCGTGGGCCGGGCTCGCGTGCATCGTGGCGGGCGTAGTCGCGATGACGGTGCCCGCGCGCGGCGGACCGCGCCTGGCCAGGCTCCGGGTGCGATGAAATGCCGCATCGTCCGCTCAAGACTTTTTGCGCCGCGGCCATCATTTTCTACGCGGCTTTTAGACGCGCGCTCCTACGCTGTCTGCGCCTCATTCGCCAGCGATTTTTCGGCCGTGAGCCTTGCTGGAGGCACCGGCACATCGGCCAGGAGATCTCGCATGAGGCGATGCGGTGGAGGGAGCGGCTCATCGGCGGCAGTTTGGTGAGGCGATGGGAGTACGCCGCTTGATGAATATCATCGGGCATGGCGATATCCGCATTCATTGTCCCGGTGCCCTCGGCCGAAGCGCTCGTTGGAGACCTGCGCCGGCGTTTCGATGCGACAACCGACCTGGGAGTGCCCGCGCATATCACCGTGCTCGTGCCGTTCATGGACCCTCGGCACATCACACCTGCCGTATTGGAGCGGGCGCAAAGCGTGTTGAACACAGTTGCCGCGTTCTCCTTTTCGCTGAATACCGTGGCTCGCTTTCCGGCGACTACGTATGTCGCACCGCAACCGGCCGAGCCCTTCATCAGGATGACCAAAGCGCTCGTGGAGTCTTTTCCGGACTTTCAGCCTTACGGCGGAGAGCACCAAGGCATCGTTCCGCACCTCACGGTGGCCCATGGTGATGCTGCCGAAGCCAGCGCAGTCGCCGCTGAGGTGCAGAGCCGGCTCGATGCATTCGGTGCTGTCGGCGCAAATTGCACTTCGGTCGTGCTGATCGAAAACTCGACCGGCCGATGGGAAGAGTTGCACGTCTTTGATCTTCCCAAGGGTGAGCTCTGATGAAAAGCCGCATCATGTACATCGAAGCGAAGACGAGCGGGCTGACGGGACCGGCCCGCATCGGCCACGTCACCAGTTCCAAATCTGGCGCAACGCTCTACTACGGAGGCAAGGCGTTCTGCAGCCTCAAGGGCGACGGCTTCAAATCGAACTACTACGACGTTGAAACCGGCGAGCACTACTGGATCTCTGGTCCCAGAAAGGACGGGAAAGACGCCCTGTATGCAACGCACATCAAGCCAGCCATAGACGACGACGCTCGCGATGAGTACTGGTCGAAGATCCGTGGGCACGCCCCACCGGAGAGCAAGGGCCGCCGCTGAGCTATCGAAAGCAGCAGTAGCCGACCCATAGCCATTTGGCCAGAATGCGCCCATGAGCCAACATAACGACACGCAGGAGACCGCCGAACACATTCCTTTCGAGGAATTCCGCGAGGGGCTGCCGCAAGGGCGCTTTCGGGTCATCGTCAACCCCGCGCTGGCGGCGCCCTTCGTGTCGCACCGCATGCATGCGACGGCATTGGCCCTTGCCCTCATCGGCCCCGGCATTGCCGCGGCGCTGGCGGGACATCCGTGGATCGGCGGGCCGTTGGTGGTGGCCGGCATCCTGGTGCGGTGGTCCGTCAAGAAGCAGGCGCCACGCATTCTTTTGCACCTGGCCGCGCGCGTGCCATCGGTCTATGAGCAGGCCGGCGAGCATGGCGTGATGGAAGTGCGCCGCGCCTGAGGAGCGATGCGATGCACACAGCGAACATCTACGCGGAACAAGGCGGCGAAGGCGCTGACCTGCTGCTCATGCTGCATGGCATGGGCGCAACGGGAGCCGTGTGGTCGCCCATGTGCGACATGGCGAGCACCCGCTGGGCCGGGCGCTGGCTCGCGCTGGATTTGCCCGGCCACGGCCGCTCCGGCCGGCAAGACTCTTATGCGATCGGCCAATGCGCCGCAACCGTTGCGCGCGCCGCGCTGCCGCACGTCGATCCCGCAGGGCGGCTGCTGGTGCTCGGGCATTCGCTCGGCGGGGTGATCGCCCTTGCACTGGCCACGGGCTGGTTCGGCGTGGCACCACACCGGGTCTTTGGGGCCGGCATCAAGGCGGCGTGGAGCGACGATGAACTGCGCCGCATGGAAACGCTGGCATTGCAGCCCGCAAAGCAGTTTTCCACCGAAGAAGAGGCGCGGGAGCGGTACCTGAAGGTTTCAGGCCTTGCGGGAATCGCCGATGCATCGGCGGCTGCCGCTGCAAGAGGCGTGGAGCGCGACGCCGATGGATGGCGCCTGGCGATGGACCCACGGGCCAATGCGGTCGGCAAACCGCCGCTGTCCGAACTGATGGCGCTGGCCCGCTGCCCCGTTCACCTTGGCCGCGGGCGCGACGATGCGTTGGTGACAATGGAGCAGACCCGAGCGCTCGACCCTGATGCACGCGACCTCGGGCCGCACGGCCACAACGTGATGATCGAGGCACCCCAAGCAGTTTGGGACTGGGTCGCTTCGTTCACCTGACCCAGGCGTCATTGCCCGTCAGTGGGTAGCGTGCCCACCACTGCCAGGGCGCCCTGGCGCGATCGCATGACGACGCCTTCGCCCGACGCCAGCGCGACGCCCGTCAGTGCACTGATGTTGGCCTGGTGAGTGGTCACCACGAGTACGCCCGGGCCGCGCCAGGCCAGGAGCAACGCCCGTGCGCGCTCTGTTTGCTCGGGTTCACGCGATCGATCGGAGAACAGCGAATTGAACGCACTGTCGACACGAGCCTTGATGGCGGGAAAGGCCAAGGTAGCGGTATCGCGCGCACGGCACCATTCGGACGTAAGCACGGTGGACACCGCAATGCTGCGCTCGCGAAACCGCTCGCCGATGCGGCGCGCCTGCTTGCGGCCGGTGTCGTCGAGGTTGCGTTGGGTGCTGCAGTCGTCCAGGCGCATGCCGGGCGGGTCTCCAATTCCAGGTGCCTCGGCATGCCTGAACACAACGACATCGCCATTGCGCAGCGCGCCCCACCCGGTGTCGGTCTGGCCCGGGCCTGGCGCGCAGCCCAGCACAAGGGCACTGGCCAGCAGCATGCATACGGCAGCGCGGTTCATGTGAACTCCTGGTACAGGTCGACGCCGACTCGAGCCCTATAGTAAAGACCCCCCCTCACCTTGAAAAGGAGTACCGCTCGTGTCCACGACACTTTCATTCAGGCCATTGGAAGAAAGCGACTTTCCGATGCTCCACGAATGGGTTCGGCGGCCCCACGTCGCTGAATGGTGGAGCGAGCCCAGCACGCTCGAAGAGATCAGGGACGAGTACCTTCCGACGCTCGACGGCAGGTCGTCGACCAGGGCATTCATCGCCAGCCTTGACGATGAGCCGATCGGGTTCATCCAGGTCTATGTGGTGCAAGGCTCCGGAGACGGGTGGTGGGAAGACGAAACCGATGCCGGCGCGAGAGGCATCGACCAGTTCCTGGCAGACGCCGCGCGATTGAACCAGGGCCTGGGCACCGCAATGATCAAGGCCTTCGTCGACCGGCTCTTTCAAGACCCAAGGGTTTCGAAAGTGCAGACAGACCCCTCGCCCGAGAACGCACGTGCCATACGGTGCTACAGAAAAGTCGGCTTCAAGGACGTTGGCGAAGTCATGACGCCTGACGGGCCTGCGCTGCTTATGCGGTGTGAGCGAGAAGAGCCGAGCTCACGGAGGCGTCTGTGACCGACACCCGCAACATCCGCATGCTCACGCGCTACACGGCCTGGGCAAACTCGCGCCTCTTCGGAGCACTGGCCGAGCTGCCGCAAAGCGAGGCCGTTGCATCCGCATTGGGCGACATGGTCAAGACGCTGAATCACGCCTATGTGGTCGACCTGATCTGGAAGGCTCATCTCGAAGGAGAACGCCATGGCTTCACTTCGCGCAATACGGAAGTGATGCCAAGCCTTGGGGAGCTTCGCGATGCACAGGCGCTCAGCGACGGTTGGTACATCGACTACGCCGGCCGGATCTCCGGCACGGCGCACGATGAAGTCGTGCACTTCGAATTCGTCGACGGCGGCTCAGGCGCGATGACCCGGGGCGACATGCTGCTCCACGTGGTGAATCACAAGACCTACCACCGCGGATACGTGGCGCAGATGCTCTACCAGGCATCGCTTCGTCCCCCGACCATGGACTTGCCGGTGTTCTTGAGAGATGTTCCGCTTGTTCTTTGAGGAGCAGAAGACATGCAGATTCGCAGCGCTGCTGCTTCCGACCTCGAAGCGGTTCACAAGCTTCTGTCAGCGAATGGATGGGCCCACCGGATCGCTGATGCCGAGTACCTTGGCCAGTTGATCTCGGCATCGCATACGGCGGTAATCGCGGTGGCAGATGGCGAGGTTGTCGGCTTTGCGCGTGCCATCAGCGACGGCCTGTCCAACGGATACCTGTCCATGGTCGTGGTCGCCGAGCCCTTCCGCCGGAGAGGAATCGGACAGGCGCTCGTCCAACACATCGTAGGTTCGGAGACAAGCATCACGTGGGTGCTGCGGGCGGGCAGACCCGGGGCCGCCGAATTCTTTGCCAAGCTGGGCTTCAGAACCTCGTCGGTTGCGATGGAGCGCTCGCGAGGCCAACAGCATCAACAGACGCACCTCGAGCGCAAGCTCACCGCGATGGTGGCCGCATCAGACCCGCTGATGGCCGCGCTGCACGCTGTTCGCTCGCTGGAGCTCCCCTCCTGGTGCATCGGTGCCGGTGTCATCCGCTCGTTGGTGTGGGACACCCTTCATGGCTTCGACCATCGTTCCGCCGTCGAAGACATGGACGTCGTCTACTTCGATGCGAATGCCGGACCGGAGCACGATGCGTACCTCGAAGAGCAGCTTCGCTCGGCCATGCCAAACCTCTGCTGGGAAGTAACGAATCAAGCCGGCGTCCATCGCTGGTTCGCCGACGCCCTCGGCCAGGTTGTTGCGCCGCTCGCCTCGCTTGAAGAAGGCGTTGCGACGTGGCCGGAGTTCGCGACGTGCGTTGGCGTTTACCTCAACGGCGACGGAACACTGGGCGTCGTTGCTCCGCATGGGCTCGACGACCTTTTCGGGCTGCGCGTTCGGCACAACCCGCAGAGGGCAAGCGCTGCGACCTACCGCGAGCGCGTTCAGGCCAAGCGGTTTGCCGAGCGGTGGCCCCGGCTTTCGATCGAAGCGGCTTGATTGCCCAATGAACTGAACGCTTCGGAGAGCGACAGCACACGGCCGCAGTTCACCGCCTGGTAGCCCGGCAGCCGGTTCACCGCCTGCTGATAGGCATCGCTGCGCAGAATGTCGAGCATGCGCTGCACGATGGGCGCGGCGAGCGAGCGTTCGTCGCACAGCAGAAAGTAGCGCTCCACCTGGTTAGAGATGAAGTCCAGCTTGAACTGCCGTGCGGGTGTTTCCACGCCGTAGCCCGCGTCTGCCATGCCGCTGGCCACGAAGGCGGCCACGGCCGCGTGCGTGAACTCGCATTGCTCGTAGCCCTTGATCGATTCGGGCGCAATGCCCTGCTCGCGCAACTGGAGATCGAACAGGTAGCGCGTGCCTGAACCCGCCTGCCGGTTGATGAAGCGGACATCGGGGCGCGCCAGGTCGGCCAGCGAGTAGATCTTTTTCGGGTTGCCGGGCGCGACCATCAGGCCCTGGCGGCGGGTTGCCATGCCGATGACCTTCTGCGTATCGGCGTTGAGCCAGGCGCCATAGTGGGTGACGGCTTCGGCCTCGAACGCGCCGAGCGGCACGTGAAAACCCGCCACGTCGCAACTGCCGTGATGCAGCGAGGCGACAGCCTCTTCGCTGCCGCAGTAGCGCAAATCGCCCGGCACCTGCGCCGCGGCCAGGAAGCCGTGCAATGCCTCGATGGCAAAACCGTGGCTGGCGTGGATGCGCAGCAAGTTGGGCGCGGTGGGAATCAGCTTTTCTATTTCAGCGCCCAGTTCGGAGGCCAGCGAATCGAGCAAGGGCGACAGGCGCGCCGTGATGCGGCGGTCTGCCCACACCAGCTTTTCGCCCAGCGGCGTGAGGCTGGAGCCCTTGCCCCGCTGCATGGCCACGAGCGGCTGGCCAAACATGGCTTCGCCCTGGCGAATGAGCTCCCAGGCATGGCGGTAGGACACGCCGGCCTCCGTGCAGGCGCTGGACAGGCTGCCGTGCTCCAGCACCTTCACCAGCAGCTCGATCACCCGCGGCGCCAGGGCTGCGCCATCGGGCTGGCGAATGGTCCATTGCGGCTTGATGTGCACTTCATGCATAGGTTTAGGCTTTTCAAAGCATATTTATTGGGCCGGTCGCATCATATTGTGGCACTTGATGCTGCTCCATACACTCGCGCAACCACGGGTATGGCAACTCCGAAATTAGGAGATGAAAAGCATATGACAGAGACGACAGATACGGCAGGCCTGGGCATCGCGGCATCCATTGCCGCCGCGCACAAGGACGTGCCCGGCGGGCTGCTGCCCGCGCTGCACGGCATACAAGACGCGCTGGGCTACGTGCCGCCCGATGCGGTGCCGCTCGTGGCCGAGCAGTTCAACCTGTCGCGCGCCGAGGTGCACGGCGTGGTCAGCTACTACCACCACTTTCGCTCTGCGCCGGCGGGCCGGCTGCTGGTGCAGGTCTGCCGGGCCGAGGCCTGCAAGGCGATGGGTGCGGACGCGCTGCTGGCGCATGCCGAGCAACGGCTGGGCTGCGGCGTGCATGGCACCTCGGCCGACGGCCAGTACTCGCTGGAGCCGGTGTTCTGCCTTGGCCTTTGCGCCTCGTCGCCGTCCATTGCAATCAACGACGAAGTGCATGCGCGCATCACGCCGGCGCTGTTCGACGAAATCGTCGGGGAAGCGCGGCAAGCCTCATGACCACCACCATTTATGTTCCCCGCGACTCCGCCGCACTGGCGGTGGGCGCCGACCGTGTGGCCCGGCAGATTGCAGCCGAAGCCCTTGCGCGCAACATGCCGGTGCGCATTGTGCGCAACGGCTCGCGCGGCCTTTTCTGGCTGGAAACGCTGGTCGAAGTGCAAACACCGCAAGGCCGCGTTGCGTACGGTCCGGTCACGCGCGCCGACGTGGCCGGCCTGTTCGACGCAGGCTTTCTTGACGGCGGCGCGCATGCGCTGAACCTGGGCCTGACGGAAGAGATTGCCTACCTGAAGAAGCAGGAGCGCCTGACCTTTGCCCGCATGGGCGTGACCGACCCGGTGTCGGTGGCCGACTACGAGGCGCACGAAGGCTTTGCGGGGCTCCGCCGCGCGCTGGCAATGGCACCGGCGGATATCGTGCAGCAAGTGCTCGACTCCGGATTGCGCGGCCGCGGCGGCGCCGCCTTTCCGGCCGGCATCAAGTGGAAGACGGTGCTGGCCGCGCAGGCACGCCAGAAATACATCGTCTGCAATGCGGACGAAGGCGACTCAGGCACCTTTTCGGACCGCATGACGATGGAAGGCGATCCGCTCGTGCTGGTGGAAGGCATGACGATCGCCGGCATTGCGACGGGCGCGACCGAGGGCTACATCTACGTGCGGTCGGAATACCCGCATGCCATTGCCACGCTGAACGAGGCCATCGGCAATGCGGAGCAGGCGGGTTTTCTGGGCGACGACATCCTGGGCTCGGGCCGCAGCTTTCGCTTGATCGTGCGCAAGGCCGCGGGCGCCTATGTGTGCGGCGAAGAAACCGCGCTGCTCGAAAGCCTGGAAGGCCGCCGCGGCATTGTGCGCGCCAAGCCGCCGCTGCCGGCGCTGCAGGGGCTGTTCGGCCAGCCCACGGTGATCAACAACGTGATCACGCTGGCGTCGGTTCCCCTCATCCTGGCGCGCGGCGCCGACTTCTACAAGCACTACGGCGTGGGCCGCTCGCGCGGCACGCTGCCGTTTCAGCTGGCCGGAAACATCCGGCATGGGGGCCTCGTCGAAAAGGCGTTCGGCCTTACGCTGCGCGAACTGCTCTACGACTTTGGCGGCGGCAGTGCGAGCGGCCGGCCGATCAAGGCGGTGCAGGTGGGCGGCCCGTTGGGCGCCTATGTGCCCGAATCGCAATGGGACCTGCCGCTCGACTACGAGGCCTATGCCGCCGTGGGCGCGGTGGTGGGCCATGGCGGCATCGTGGTGCACGACGACACGGCCGACATGTCGCAGCTGGCCCGCTACGCCATGGAGTTCTGCGCGATCGAGTCGTGCGGCAAGTGCACGCCGTGCCGCATCGGCTCCACGCGCGGTGTGGAAGTGATCGACAAGATCACGAGCAACCAGAACCGGCCGCAGCAGGTCATTTTGCTGCGCGACCTGTGCGACACCATGCTGCACGGCTCGCTCTGCGCCATGGGCGGCATGACGTCCTACCCGGTGCTGTCGGCCATCAACCACTACCCGGAGGACTTCGGCATCGAAGCCCCCGACCGCGCTGCGGCATGAATCGAAGAGCAATCCAGGAGACACCCCCATGCTGAACCCATCGCAAGACATCGACTACGGCACGCCCAGGCGCGAGTCCACCGAGGAAGTCACGCTCGAAATCGACGGCATGCCGGTGACGGTGGCCAAGGGCACCTCGCTGATGCGCGCCGCGGTGGACGCGGGCGTGCAGGTGCCCAAGCTGTGCGCCACCGACAGCCTGGAGCCCTTCGGCTCGTGCCGGCTGTGCCTGGTGGAGATCGACGGGCGCAAGGGCTACCCGGCGTCTTGCACCACGCCGGCAGAGGCCGGCATGAAGGTGCGCACGCAAAGCCCCAGGCTGCAGGAGCTGCGCAAGGGCGTGATGGAGCTGTACATCTCCGATCATCCGCTCGACTGCCTCACCTGCGCCGCCAACGGCGACTGCGAGCTGCAGGACATGGCCGGCGTGACCGGGTTGCGCAACGTGCGCTACGGCTATGACGGCGCCAACCACCTGAAGAGCGCCAAGGACGAGTCCAACCCGTATTTCACCTACGACCCGTCCAAGTGCATCGTGTGCAACCGCTGCGTGCGTGCCTGCGAAGAAACGCAGGGCACCTTTGCGCTCACCATCAGCGGGCGCGGCTTCGAGTCGCGCGTGTCGCCGGGCCAGGACCAGCCCTTCATGGAGTCCGAATGCGTGAGCTGCGGCGCCTGCGTGCAGGCCTGCCCCACGGCCACGCTGCAAGAAAAATCGGTCATCTGGCTGGGCCAGGCCGAGCACAGCGCCATTACCACCTGCGCCTACTGCGGCGTGGGCTGCGGCTTCAAGGCCGAGATGAAGGGCAATGAAGTGGTGCGCATGGTGCCGTGGAAGGACGGCAAGGCCAACGAAGGCCACTCCTGCGTGAAGGGCCGCTTTGCCTGGGGCTACGCCACCCACAAGGACCGGGTGCTCAAGCCCATGATCCGCAGCAAGATCACCGACCCGTGGCAAGAGGTGAGCTGGGAAGAAGCCGTCAACTATGCCGCGAGCGAGTTCCGCCGCATCCAGGCCAAGTACGGCACCGATTCCATCGGCGGGCTCGTGTCGTCGCGCTGCACCAACGAGGAGGGCTACCTGGTGCAGAAGCTGGTGCGTGCGGCCTTCGGCAACAACAACGTCGACACCTGCGCGCGCGTATGCCACTCGCCCACCGGTTACGGCCTGAAGCAGACCATGGGCGAATCGGCCGGCACGCAGAACTTCAAGTCGGTGGAAAAGTCGGACGTGATCATGGTGATTGGCGCCAACCCGTCGGACGGCCACCCGGTGTTCGCATCGCGCATGAAGAAGCGCCTGCGCGCCGGTGCGCGGCTGATCGTGGTCGATCCGCGCACCATCGACCTGGTGAGGTCGCCGCACGTCAAGGCCGACTATCACCTGAAGCTCAAGCCCGGCACCAACGTGGCGGTCATCAGCGCCATGGCGCACGTGATCGTGACCGAAGGCCTGGTCGATGAAGCCTTCGTGGCCGAGCGCTGCGAACCCAAGTCGTTCAACGAGTGGCGCGAATTTGTCGCGCGCCCGGCCAACTCGCCCGAGGCCATGGAAGAAGTGACCGGCGTGCCGGCCGCCGACCTGCGCGCTGCCGCGCGGCTGTTTGCCCAAGGCCATGACGGCAAGCGCAATGCCGCCATCTACTACGGGCTGGGCGTGACCGAGCACAGCCAGGGCTCGACCATGGTGATGGGCATTGCCAACCTGGCCATGGCCACGGGCAACGTGGGCCGCGAGGGCGTGGGCGTGAACCCGCTGCGCGGCCAGAACAACGTGCAGGGCTCGTGCGACATGGGCTCATTTCCGCACGAACTGCCGGGCTACCGCCATGTGTCCGACAGCACCGCGCGCGGCAGCTTCGAATCGGCCTGGGGCGTGGAGCTGCGGCCCGAGCCGGGCCTGCGCATTCCCAACATGTTCGATGCCGCCATTACCGGCAGCTTCAAGGGCCTGTACTGCGAAGGTGAAGACGTGGTGCAGTCGGACCCGAACACCCAGCACGTGGCCGAGGCCATGATGGCGATGGAGTGCATCGTGGTGCAAGACCTGTTCCTGAACGAAACGGCCAAGTACGCGCACGTGTTCTTGCCGGGTGCGTCGTTCCTGGAAAAAGACGGCACCTTCACCAACGCCGAGCGGCGCATCTCGCGCGTCACCAAGGTCATGCCGCCCAAGGCCGGCTATGCCGACTGGGAGGTGACGCAGCTGCTCTCCAACGCGCTGGGCTACCCCATGAACTATTCGAGCGCCGAAGAAATCATGAACGAGATCGCCGCGCTCACACCCACCTTCACGGGGGTGAGCTACGCCAAGCTGGCAAAGCTGGGCAGCGTGCAGTGGCCGTGCAACGAGGCCGCACCCGAAGGCACGCCGACCATGCACATCGACCAATTCGTGCGCGGCAAGGGCAAGTTCATCATCACGCAGTACGTGCCCACCGACGAGAAGGTCACGCGCATGTACCCGCTGATATTGACCACCGGGCGCATCCTCTCGCAGTACAACGTGGGCGCGCAGACCCGCCGCACCGAGAACAACCAGTGGCACAGCGAAGACCGGCTCGAAATCCATCCGGCCGACGCGGAGGACCGCGGCATTGCGGAGGGCGACTGGGTCGGCATCCGGAGCCGGGCCGGCGAAACCGTGCTGCGGGCCACCATCACGGAGCGTGTGCAGCCGGGCGTGGTGTACACCACCTTCCACTTTCCCGAATCGGGCGCCAACGTGATCACCACCGACAACTCCGACTGGGCCACCAACTGCCCCGAATTCAAGGTAACCGCGGTGCAGGTGATGCCGGTGATGCAGCCTTCGGAGTGGCAGCAGGAGTACAGCCGGTTCAACGCGCTGCAGGAAGAGCTGCTCAACAAGCGGCTCGGCGAAGTGGCAGAAACAGCGGTGGCCAAATGAACCTGGCCGACATACCGCTGCGGCCCGGAGGCGCCGAGTTGCTGCCCGTGCGCGGCGTGCGCGCACGGCAGGCTTTCGACAACCGCGACTGGGTGGCCGTGGAGATACCGGTTGCGCTGGAGTTCAACGGCATTGCGCACGCCGTGATGCTTGCAACACCCACCGACCTGGCCGACTTTGCGCTGGGCTTCGCGCTCAGCGAGGGCATCTTGCTGGCGCGCGGCGAGCTCTACGGCATCGAGGAAGAGTACGGGCCCGAGGGCATCACCCTGAAGCTCGAAGTCGCAAGCGCGGCCTTCGCGCGGCTGAAGGAGCGGCGCCGCTCGATGGCCGGCCGCACGGGCTGCGGACTGTGCGGCACCGAAAGCCTCGCGCATGTCGCGCGCGCACTGCCGGCCTTGCCGCCGGGCCCCTCGCTCTCGAAGAGCGCTGTGGCCCGCGGCATGCGGGAGCTTGCATCGCTGCAGGTGCTGCAGAAGGTGACGGGCGCCGTGCACGCGGCGGCCTGGTGCACGGCAGAAGGCGAGGCCCTGCTGGTGCGCGAAGACATCGGCCGGCACAACGCGCTCGACAAGCTGGTGGGTGCGCTTGCCAAGAGCACGCTGGCCGCTTCCACCGGCTTCATCGCCGTGACAAGCCGCGCGAGTTTCGAGATGGTGCAAAAGACCGTTGCGGCCGGGGTGCCGCTGCTGGCCGCGGTGTCGGCCTCGACCTCGATGGCCACGGCCGTCGCGCAAGAATCAGGACTGACGCTGGCGGGCTTCGTGCGCGGCGACGACCTGGTCATCTACACCCACCCGGGGCGGCTGAACGGCCAGCCCGCAACCGCCCGAGGTTTTCAGCAATGCATGTAGACCAGCTGATTCGCATGGTGAACCAGATGGGCAGCTTCTTCGAAGCCATGCCCGACCGCGGCGAAGCCCTGCAGGACTTGGCGCTGCACCTCAAGCGCTTCTGGGAGCCGCGCATGCGCAGGGAGCTGCTCGCGCACCTGGATGCGGATGGAAGCGGGGCGTTGAACCCGGTGTCGGCCGAGGCGATTCGCGTTCACCGGGCGCTGCTCGAATAGCACTGCAGGGCCCCGCCCCTGCCATCAATCGATGCTGATATTCGCGGCCTTGGCCACCTCGGCCCACTTCACGCGGTTGTCGTGCACGGTCTTCTTGAACTGCGCGGGCGTTTCGATGCGCACGGTGTTGCCCTGGCTTTCGAAGCGCTCGCGGATGTCGGGCTGCTCCAGCACCGCCTTCACCGCGGCGTTGAGCTTGTTGACGATCTGCGCATCGGTGCCCTTGGGCGCGAAGATGCCGAACCAGATCGAGCTGTCGAAGCCCTTGGTGCCAGGGAGACCGCTCGAGGCGATGGTGGGCACCTCCTTGACGGCGGCCACCGGGTTGGCCGTGGTCACGCCCAGGAGGCGCACCTTGCCCGCCTTGTAGTGCGGCAGCACCGTCTGCACCTGGTTCATGATGCAGCAGGTTTCGCCGCGCACCACCGACGTGATGGCCTCTGGCCCGCCCTTGTAGGGCACGTGCACCATGTTCAGGCCAAGGCGCGAATTGAATTCGGCAAAGGCCATGTGCGTGCCGGCGCCGTTGCCTGTAGACGCATAGTTGTACTTGCCGGGGTTGGCCTTGACGAGATCGACGAACTCCTTCAATGTCTTTGCGTTGATCACCTCGGGGTTGATGGTGAGCACGTTCGAAACATCGAGCACCGGCGCCACGGGCACGAAGTCGGCCTCCACGTCGAACGGCAGCTTCTTGTAGAGCGCGGCGTTGCTGCCGTGCGTGGCGGCGGTGCCAAAAGAGAGCGTGTAGCCGTCGGGCTTGGCATGGGCCACATACTCGCTGGCAATGTTGCCGGCCGCGCCCGACTTGTAGTCGATGATCACGGGCTTGCCGAGTTGCTTTGCAAGCGGCTCCTGGATGGCGCGGGCCACCACGTCCACGCCGGAGCCGGCCGGAAAGCCCATGATCAGCGTGACGGGTTGCTGGGGCCACTCGGCCTGGGCAAATGCGGCGGACGACGCGGCCACGCACAGGGCGGCGCCGGCCAGCAGCAGGCCGGGCCGAAAGGAACGTGAAAAGGGAGAATGAGTCATGACTGTCTTTCCTCGATGCGGGCGGTGCAGCCCGGGATTGTGGCGCGCGGTTCATGCCCGATCCGGTATGAGCTTATGCGGGGCGCGCCCGCATCGCAGTACCTCTCCATAATCGCCGCATGGTCCGCCCCACCCAACAACTCCACCCCGCACGCGAGCCGGTGCCCGTGCGCGCGGCAGCCACCATGCTGCTGCTGCGCGATTCCGAAGCCGGCATCGAAGTGCTGATGACGCGCCGTTCCGACAGAGCAAGCTTCGCGCCAGGCGCCTATGTGTTTCCCGGCGGCCAGATCGATGCGGCCGACGAAGCCGCCCAGCGCATTGCCACGCACCGCCCGACGCAGAGCGGACTTCAACTCACGCAGGCCATCGCGGCCATTCGCGAAGGCTTTGAAGAACTGGGCGTGCTGCTCGCGCGTCATGCCGACGGCCGGCCGGTAAGCGCGGAAGACATCGCGTCGATGGACCGCAGCACCACGTCGCCCGTTTCCTTTGTGGCGCAGTGCGAACAGCGCGGGCTGCTGCTCGCGTCCGACCAGGTCTTCACCCTTGCGCACTGGATCACCGACCGGGACTTGCCCAAGCGCTTCGACGTGCCCTTTCTGGTGGCGCGCATGCCCGAAGGCCAGACGCCCACGGCCGACGAAAGCGAGCAGTTCGAGCCCTGCTGGGTGCGGCCGGCCGATGCGTTGGCGCGCCACGCGGCGGGCAGCTTCTTCATGATCTTTCCAACGGTGCGCACGCTGCAGCGGCTGGCGGCCTATGCCAAGGTCGATGCGGTGCTGCAAGCCTGTGCCGGCGAAAAACCGCTGTGGACCAGTTGCCCGCGCGCCGGGCTGCTCGGCGGGCAGGATGCGCGCTACATGGAAGGCGAATCGCCCTACGGCGAGCTTGCGCTGGTGTGCCCCGACGGCCAATTGCTGCACACGCTCGACTGGCAAAGCGAGCACGCGGTGCCGCTGCTCAAGAACGTGCAGCGCCTGACCGCGCCCAATTCAGGCGCCATGACCGGCCCGGGCACCAACAGCTACATCGTGGGCGATGCCGCCACGGGCTACCTGGTGATCGACCCCGGGCCGAACGATGCCGCGCACATCGGCCGGCTCTGGCGTGCCACGCAGGGCGACATCCGCATGATCGTGTGCACGCATTCGCACGCCGACCATTCGCCCGGTGCGGCGCCGCTGCAGGCGCTGTGCGAAAAGGCAAAGCCGCCGATCCTCGGGCTTTCTTCTGCGCCCACGGCGCGTTCGTCCGCGCGCTTTGCCGCCGAGCGCGAACTGCTCGACGGCGAGCGCCTGGTGCTCTCGGGCACCGGCGCCGAAGGCCAGGAAATTACCCACACGCTGCGCGCCATTCACACACCCGGCCATGCCGCCAATCATGTGTGCCTGGTGCTGGAGGAAGACGGCCTGCTGTTCTCCGGCGACCACATCCTGAACGGCAGCACCACCGTGGTCGACCCGCCCGATGGCGACATGAACGCGTACCTCGAATCGCTGGACAAGCTCGACGCGGCCTGCGCGGCCTCCGAGGTGGGCGGCATCGACTTCATCCTGCCGGCGCACGGCTACGTCATCGGCAGTGCGCGCACCGCCATCGCCCAACTGAAAGCGCATCGCCTCAAGCGCGAAGCCAAGATTGCATCCGCCATGAAGAAACTCCCCCAAGGCACGCCTGAAGACTGGCTGCCGCTCGCCTACGACGACGTGCCCGAGCGCATGTGGCCCGTGGCGGCCCGCTCGCTGGCCGCGCACGTGGCGCGCATCCGGCAACTGGCTTCCGCCCAATGACCGGCGCCAGCGAAGAAGGCATTCGCCTTGCCAAGCGCGTGGCCGCCATCGCCGGCTGCTCGCGCCGCGAGGCCGAGCTGCTCATCGAAAACGGCGCGGTGCGGGTAGATGGCGTGCCGGCGCTGCTGCCGCAGTCGCGCGTGCAAGACCACCAGAAGGTCGAGATCGAAGCCGGCGCCAAGCCTGAACCGGTGTTGCCCGTCACCCTGCTGCTGCACAAGCCGGCCGGCATGCCGACCGAAAACGCGCATCGGCTGCTGGTGGCCGCCAACCATCACGAGCCGGAGCGCGCGGGCATGCGCTTTCTGCCGGCGCACGCCAAGGGCCAGAACTGCATGACGCCGCTCGAAACCGGCGCCAGCGGACTCGTCGTGTACACGCAGGATTGGCGCATCGAGCGCAAGCTGCATGAAGACGCGGGCGTGATCGAACACGAGGTCATGGTCGACGTGGCGGGCACGGTCAGCCCCGAGCAGCTGGTGCGCTTCGAGCGCTCGCCCGCGCGCGTGAGCATCGGCCGGCAGAGCGACGAGCAGACCGGCCTGCGCTTTGCACTCAAGGGCGCGCGGCCCGGGCAGATTGCGCATCTGTGCGACGAAGCGGGCGTGCGCATCCTCGCGATGCGGCGCATTCGCATCGGCCGCGTGCCGCTGTCGGGGCTGCAGCCCGGGCAGTGGCGTTATCTTTCGCCGCACGAACGCTTCTGACACGACAACGACAACAACAAGAAAGAAGCTGTCGGGGGACAAAAACAGGTACAGGGATAGGTACAGGGACAGGAGAAAAAATGAAGTTCGGATTCAAGACCGCCGCACTTGCCTGCACAGCGCCTCTTGCGCTGGCGGGCTGCAGTTATCTGGCGCCATTGCTGCCCAACCAGGCGCCGCCTGCGCCACCGGCGCCGCCACCGGTCGTTTCTCCCAGCGGGCTCGCACCCATCACCGAAGAGCAGGTGGAGCGCATCCGCGAGGCAATCGTCGCCAAGCCGCCGACGCCGGCCGTGGCCAAGATCGTGCGAAGCGCGGCGCCGACCATCGAATCTTTCGTGCGGACCGAAGGCTGCATCACCGCCCGCAACGGCGCCGTGCTCAACCCCTTTGCAGCGCCGGGCCGGTTGTTCGACGGTACGGGCTTCCAGGGCGGGCCCATGGCGGAGATGCAGTACCACGACAGGACAGCCTGCGTCACCGTCAAGCGCATCCAGAACTGGAAGATGGTGTCGCCCAAGCTGCTGCGCTTCGACGTGGTGTACGTGGGAGACGACGGCGAAGAGCGCTCCGTCAGGCGGCATGAGCTGATGCGCCAGCCCAAGGGCGGCTGGCTGTTTACGCGCTGAGCGTGCGCTCCGCGGCAGCTGCGCAATGGCTCGCTGCCCCGGGGCAAGAAAAAGTGTGAAGCCCGCCGATAAGCCGGATTCTGTGCGTTGGAGTTGCCCCCAACGTGACCGCCATTACTCTGGGCCGTTTGTCGCCAAACGGCTCGATGCCACCTACCCGCCAGCTCAGCGGAACCACCTCGATACTGGCCTACTTGGTGTTGCTGCGCGCAGAGATTGCCCGTTTCACCCGAACTTAATCGGCTCGTCTCTGTTGCTCTGATCCTCACCTCACGGTGGAGAGTCGTTAACTCCTGCGCTGTCCTGTGCAGTCCGGACGTTCCTCCAGTGCGGTCTTTCGACACGGCGCCTTGCGGCGTCGCCCCTTTCGGGCTTGCACCAGCGGCGGTCTGGCGTGCTTCACGGAGGGAATTATCGCCTGATCCCCTCGCATCCGCTGGCGGCCCGTTTCACAATGGCGCTTCGATTGACCTGCCCTGCCCCATAAAGCCCAAGGAGATCCAATGAAGGCCCAGAACATCCTCCAGACCATCGGCAACACGCCGCACATCCGCATGAACCGCCTGTTCGGCAATGCGAAGCAGCAGGTGTGGATCAAGTCCGAGCGCGCCAACCCGGGCGGCTCCATCAAGGACCGCATTGCGCTCGCAATGGTGGAAGACGCCGAGAAATCCGGCGCGCTGAAGCCCGGCGGCACCATCGTGGAGCCCACCTCGGGCAATACCGGCATCGGCTTGGCGATGGTTGCGGCCGTCAAGGGCTACAAGCTGATCCTGGTGATGCCCGACAGCATGTCGGTGGAGCGCCGCCGGCTGATGCTGGCCTACGGCGCCACCTTCGACCTGACGCCGCGCGCCGGCGGCATGAAGGCCTCCATTGCCCGCGCCGAAGAAATCGTGGCCGGCACGCCGGGCGCGTGGATGCCCCAGCAGTTCAACAACCCCGCCAACGTCGACGTGCACATGCGCACCACGGCCGAGGAAATTGCGGCCGACTTCCCCGACGGCATCGACGTGCTGATTACCGGTGTGGGCACCGGCGGCCACATCACGGGCGTGGCGCGGGTGCTCAAGAAGAAGTGGCCCAAGCTGCAGGTGTTCGCGGTGGAGCCGGTGGCCTCGCCGGTCATTTCGGGCGGACAGCCCTCGCCGCACCCGATCCAGGGCATTGGCGCGGGCTTCATTCCAAAGAACCTCGACACCTCGCTGCTCGACGGCGTGCTGCAGGTCGACGCCGAACCGGCCCGCGAAATGGCCCGCCGCTGCGCGGTGGAGGAAGGCATGCTGGTGGGCATTTCGTCCGGCGCCACGCTCGCGGCCATTGCGCAGAAGCTGCCCACGCTGGCACCCGATGCGGTGGTGCTGGGTTTCAACTACGACACCGGCGAGCGCTACCTCTCGGTCGAAGGCTTCCTGCCGGCCTGATCAGCTATCTCTTTCATAGCGCCCCGGGCGCGTAAAATCTGCGGCCTGCTTGATAACCACAAGCCACACCGACATGCTGAGACTCTCTGAAATCAAACTGCCGCTCGACCACGACGACGCGGCGCTCCCCCAGGCCATTGCCACCGCCCTCGACACGCCGGTTTCCAGCGTGCGCGAGTTCAAGGTGTTCAAGCGCAGCTTCGACGCGCGCAAGCCGCAGCTGCTGCAGGTCTACATCGTCGACGTGCAGCTGGCCGATTCGAAGCTCGAGGCCGCGCTGCTCGCAAAGCACGCCGGCCACCCGCACATCCAGCCCGCGCCCGACATGCGCTACACGCCGCCGGCGCATGCGCCCGAGGGTGCGCCGCGGCCTGTGGTGATCGGCTTCGGCCCCTGCGGCATCTTCGCGGCGCTGATGCTCGCGAAGATGGGCTTCAAGCCCATCGTGCTCGAACGCGGCAAAACGGTGCGCCAGCGCACCCGCGACACCTGGGGACTGTGGCGCAAGGGCGTGCTCAACCCCGAGTCGAACGTGCAGTTCGGCGAAGGCGGCGCCGGCACCTTTTCGGACGGCAAGCTCTACAGCCAGATCAAGGATCCGCGCTTCCTCGGCCGCAAGGTGATGGAAGAGTTCGTCAAGGCCGGCGCACCGCCCGAGATTCTCTACGTCGCGCATCCGCACATCGGCACCTTCAAGCTGGTGAAGGTGGTGGAGAACATCCGCGAGCAGATCGTGGCACTGGGCGGCGAAATCCGCTTCGAGCAGCGCGTGACCGATGTGCAGATCGAAAACGGCCAGCTTCGCGGCCTTACGGTGGTCGACCAGGCCACCGGCCAAAGCAGCGAGCTGCGCGCCGACCACGTGGTGATGGCGCTCGGCCACAGCTCGCGCGACACCTTTGCCATGCTGCACCAGCGCGGCGTGCACATCGAGGCCAAGCCCTTTTCCATCGGCTTTCGGGTCGAGCACCCGCAGGGCCTGATCGACCGTGCGCGCTGGGGCCGGCATGCGGGCCACCCGCTGCTTGGCGCGGCCGACTACAAGCTGGTGCACCACGCAAGCAACGGCCGCTCGGTCTACAGCTTCTGCATGTGCCCGGGTGGCACGGTGGTGGCAGCCACCAGCGAGCCGGGCCGCGTGGTCACCAACGGCATGAGCCAGTATTCGCGCAACGAGCGCAACGCCAACGCGGGCATCGTGGTGGGCATCGACCCGCGCGACTTTCCCGGCTGGACGGCAGAGACCGCGGGCGATGCGCTCGCCGGCATCGCGCTCCAGCGCGAGCTCGAATCGAACGCCTTCGTGCTTGGCGGCGGCGACTACCGCGCGCCCGGCCAGCTGGTGGGAGACTTCATCGCGGGCAAGCCTTCGACCGCGCTCGGCAGCGTGCTGCCGTCGTACAAGCCCGGCGTCACGCCCACCGACCTGCACCAGGCGTTGCCGGCCTACGCCATCGAGGCGATGCGCGAAGCCTTTCCCGCCTTCGGCCGCAAGATCAAGGGCTTCGACCTGCACGATGCGGTGCTGACCGGTGTGGAAACGCGCACCTCGTCGCCGATCCGCATCACGCGGGGCGACGACTTTCAAAGCCTCAACGTGCGCGGCCTGTACCCGGCCGGCGAAGGCGCGAGCTACGCGGGCGGCATTCTGTCGGCCGGCGTGGACGGCATCAAGGTGGCCGAGGCGGTGGCACGCAGCGTCACCGGAACGTAAGGAGCCACCGCCATGTCCAACAGCAACAACAACAGCGAAGACGACTTCCACTTCTACGAGCCCGCCAAGGGCCATGGCCTGCCGCACGATCCGTTCAATGCAATGGTCGGTCCGCGGCCGATCGGCTGGATCTCGTCGCAGGACGAGAACGCCGCGCTCAACCTCGCGCCATACAGCTTCTTCAACGCCTTCAACTACACGCCGCCGATCGTCGGCTTTGCGAGCATTGGCGCCAAGGACAGCCTGCACAACATCCGCCAGACGCGCGAGTTCGGCTGGAACCTGGCCACCCGGCCGCTGGCCGAGCAAATGAACCAGTCGTGCGCGGCCGTCCCGCCCGAGGTGAACGAGTTCGAGCTTGCCGGCCTCACGCCAGCGGCTTCGCGCAACATTGCGGTGCCGCGCGTGGCCGAAAGCCCGGTGTCGTTCGAATGCCGGCTCACGCAGCTGCTGCAGCTCGAAGGCGTGAACGGCGAGCCGGTGCCCACATGGCTCATCCTCGGCGAAGTGGTGGGCGTGCACATTGCACGGCACCTGCTGAAAAACGGCATTTACGACACGGCTGCCGCGCGCCCGATCCTGCGCGGCGGCGGCCCGGCCGACTATTTCGAGATCAGCCCCGACAATCTCTTCAAGATGTTCCGACCGCGCTGAGCGCGAGGGAACATTGCTTTTTTTCTGCCTGCTGCCAACCTGACAAGAACCGACCGATGACCGACACCGCCACGCCTCAAGAAGAAATCCAGGAAGTCCAGCAAACGCAAGCCGAGGGCGCTGCCCAGCAGCCCCGCGCCGAGGGCGGCCGCCCGCCCCGGCAGCCGCGCCAGCCACGGCAGCAGCAACAGCAAAAACAAAAGCCCGGCAAGCAGGCCGCGCAGCAGCAACAGCCGCAGCGCGCGCGCAAGGTGCACCCCGCGCTCGAAAAGCTGTTCGAGCTTTATCCCGGCATGTTCGGCGCGCGCTTCCTGCCGCTCAAGCTCGGCGTGTTCCAGGACCTGCTCGAAAAGCACCCCGACGATTTCAAGAAGGACGACCTGAAGGTCGCACTCGGCCTGCATGCGCGTTCCACGCGCTACCTCGAGGCGGTGGCGGCGGGCCTTCCGCGGCACGACCTCGACGGCAACGTGGTGGAACCCGTGGCGCCCGAGCATGTGCACCACGCCATCCTCGAGCTCCACCGCCGCCGAGCGCAGCGCAACCCCGGCGAAGACCTGCGCCCCCAGCTGGTGGCACGCATTGCCCGCGCGGTGGAAGCCTCGGGCCTCGACCGCGAAGCCTATGCGGTGCTGGTGCGCTCGCGCGACGAAGAAACCAATGCCGTGCTCGACGAGGCGCTGGCCGAACTGGGCCGGCAAGCCGCCAAGCGCGAGGCGCTGCTGCGCGCCTTCGAGGCGAGCGGGCGCGATAGCGAGCAGGCCTTTGCCGAGATGTACGGCATGGACGCCGAAGAAGTCGCGCGCATGCTCGCACGCGCACGCGCCGAGCGCCAGCCGGCAGCCCCGGCGGCCTGATCGCCCCGGCCGTTGCCGCTGCAGCACCCGTGACCGACTTCGCGAGCTTCGTGGCACCGGCGGCCTCTGCGGGCGCCGCGGAGGCGGATGCGATCCGCGAGGCCTCCGCCTGCCTCGACCGTTTTACCGATCGCTTCAATGCCTGCGACACCGCGGGCATGGACGGCGAGCTTCACTTTCCGCATGTGATGCTCTCGGGCGCGCAGCGGCTCGAGTGGCAGGCGCCCGGCCACCATCCGGTCGATTTCTTCGAGAAGCTCAAGGCTTCTGGCTGGCGCCTCACGCGCTACCAGTCGAAGGAAGCCGTACTGGCCAGCGCCGACAAGGTGCATTTCGTGGTCACCTACACGCGTGAAGACGAGGCCGGCACGGTGCTCAGCACGCACCGCAATCTCTGGATTGCCACCCGCGTTACGGGGCGCTGGGGCATTTCGCTGCGTTCGTACTGACGAAGCTTCGGCCCCCATTAAAAAAGCCGCCACGGTTGCCCGTGACGGCTTTTTTGTTGGCTCGGCAAAAGATCAGCGCGCGTTCTGCAGCGCCGCAATGCGCTCTTCGATCGGCGGGTGCGTGGCAAAGAGCTTGCCGATGCTGCCCGTGATGCCCATAGCTTCCACCGCCTTGGGCAGCTCGCCGGCCGGCAGGCCGCCGAGGCGGGCCAGCGCGTTCATCATCGGCTGCTTCTGGCCCATGAGCGCGGCCGCGCCGGCGTCTGCGCGGAATTCGCGCTGGCGCGAGAACCATGCCACCACGATGGCCGCCGCAAAGCCCAGCACGATGTCGAGCACGATGGTGCTCACGTAGTAGCCGATGCCGGGGCCCGACGAGCGGTCGTCGCCGCGGCGCAGAAAGCTGTCGACCGCATAGCCGATCACGCGCGAGAGGAACACGACGAAGGTGTTCATCACGCCCTGGATCAGCGTCATGGTCACCATGTCGCCGTTGGCGATGTGCGCCACCTCGTGGCCGATGACGGCCTCGACTTCTTCACGCGTCATGCCCTGCAGCAGGCCGGTGGACACCGCCACCAGCGACGAGTTCTTGAACGCGCCGGTGGCGAAGGCGTTGGGTTCGCCTTCGAAGATGCCGACCTCGGGCATGCCGATGCCGGCCTTGTCGGCGAACTTGCGCACGGTGCCGACAATCCAGGCCTCGTCGGGCGTCTGGGGGTTGTCGATCATGTGCAGCTTGGTCGTCCACTTGGCCATGGGCTTGCTGATGAGCAGCGAAATGATCGCGCCGCCAAAGCCCATGATCAGCGCGAAGCCGAGCAGGGCCGTCAGGTTCAGCCCGTTGGCCGTCAGGTAGCGGTTGACGCCGAGCAGGCTGGCAACGATGCCGAGCACCGCAACGACCATCACATTGGTCAAAACGAACAGAAGGATACGTTTCAAGTTGAATTCTCCGTGGGGGAACGCTGCCGCATAGATGAGGACCGGATGGCCCTCTTCAAGCCGTGCGATGTGTGGCCCTCTTCCATTGTTGTTTGGTTCTGAAGGCGGCCTGCACGGCGGCTCGCGGGTAGAGCGATGATAGGAGCAAAAGTTCTATGGTCCAGGCCGGAAGACCTTCGGATCGTCGTAGAAATCTACCGACGCGTTGTCCGGCCACCAGCCCGGCACGCCCAGCACTGGCAGCGGAGCAAAAGGTTTTTGCGCCAGGTATTCCGCATCGAGGCTGCGGGCCAGCGCCCGGTCGTCGGGCACCGACAACCCGACCGCGCCCGGCGCAGGCAGCAGCACATGCGCGGTGACCGCTTTGCGCGGGGTGGTGAGTTTCTCGAGCAGCGCGTGGCCGAACACGAGCAGCCGCGCCTTGGCCCACAAGGCGCGCTGCGTCACGAAAAGGGTGTGCCAGTCGCGCGCGGCCAGCGCTTTCCACAACGCGGCGGGTGCATCGAGCACGGCGCCGTTCTCGTCGAAAAGCGTGAGCGCATCGCGCAGCGGGCCGCGCGTGGACGCGATGCCCCTGCGGGCGATCTCCGCGGCCTGCAGCTCGTTGAGGCGGCGCTTGGTTTCGGGAAAGGCGAGCCAGACCAGCCCGTTGAAGAAGTCGTGCAGGTTGTCGCGCGTCGGCACGGTGCCAGTCTGGAAAATGTGCGCTTCGTACGCCAGGCCCGCGGGCAGATCCAGCTGCGGCGCGAAGACGGGCGAGAAGCCCGGCGCCGCGCTCTGCTGCAGCGCGGCCGCAACCGTGGTGGTGTGAAGTGCGGCGTGGGCTGCCGACTCGCCGATGGCGC
This sequence comes from Variovorax sp. CCNWLW225, assembly GCF_037204045.1. Classification (NCBI taxonomy): domain Bacteria; kingdom Pseudomonadati; phylum Pseudomonadota; class Betaproteobacteria; order Burkholderiales; family Comamonadaceae; genus Variovorax; species Variovorax sp. CCNWLW225. The sequence continues at coordinate 144,400 of NZ_JBBCBV010000009.1, forward strand.
GATAAGGCGCGAGCCAGGGCTGCGCCCAGTCGATCGCCGCCAGGCTCAAGACGCGGGCGCCCCGGTCCAGCGGATGCGGTCGGGGTGCTGCAGCACGGCGAACTCCGCCGGAAGCTTGTCGAACAGCTTGAGCGAGCTGCCGTGCTTGCCGAGCAGCCCGGCCCCGCGCAGGGCCTGGGCCACGTCGTTGAGCGGCACGTCGGTGCCGCCGCGCAGCGCGGGCACCGCCTGCAGGATGAACTCGGCGGCCTCGGAGGGCGGTTGCGGCTGCGCCTGTGCCGGCTTCGCTGCCTTGGTGGTCTTTCGGGCCGGCGGCGTCTTGGCCGCGGTCTTGCGGGCCGGCGCGGCCGCGCTCTTCTTCTCGGTCTTGGCGGGCGCGCGCTTGGCGGCCACCTTGGCCGCTGCCTTCTTCGCCGGTGCGGCGCGCGGTGCGACCGGCGCGCCGTGGTGCCGCAGGTCGGTGAACTCGTCGTAGACCGTCACGGTCTCTTCGCCGGTCTTGCCCTGCTGGCCGAGGCCGCACACGCGGCAGCCCTTTTCGCGCAGGCGAATCACGAGCGGCGCAAAGTCGGAGTCGGAAGACACCAGCACCACCACGTCGGGACGCTCGGCGATCACGAGGTCGATGGCATCCACGGCGAGTGCGATGTCGGTGCTGTTCTTGCCGGCCGAGATATTGACCATCGGCCGCACCGACAGCCGCTTGAACAGCGCCTGCTGCTTGAGTGCGGTTTCGGCGTTGCAGTAGGCGCGGCGCACATGGACTGCGCCGTACTCGGACATGGTTCGCTGCACGGCCTGCTCGATCACGTCGGCCGAGACGTTGTCGGCATCGATCAGCAGCATCACGCGCAGCGTGGAAGTCATATGAAGTTCCTATCAAAGTAGAAGAACGAGTATCCCCCGCTTGCTCTATGCAGACCTCACCTGCGCGGCCATGAGGCAGTACCGCACAGCATGCACCCATCACAGACATTCAGTTACGATTGATCGGATAAATCTCAAAAGGGAGGAAGTGTGCAAGTTCATCGCATACTGTTTGGCGGGTTCGCGGCAATATGTCTCATAAGCTGTGGCGGGAACGGCGGAGGAGATGGTTCCGTGCTCCCCGCTTCATTTACAGCGTCAGGGCAGACCCAGGCTAGCGCGCTCACCGAAGATTCCGTTCCCAACAAGGAACTGGCCACGCCTCTGCGTCCGCTCGCGAAGAGTCCCTTTAAGCGCCGCTATCGGGTTTTTTCCGCTAACGGAGGGCAGTACACCCTTGACCTCGATTTCAACAATCGACGCTACGTATTTGGTCTAAGCGATGGAGGAAATAGCAACGTATTACAGCCGATCAACTCGCCTGTTGTTGGCACGATCGCGTCTGGTGAATTTTCTGATGATCCTATGCAGCCAGGCACCTTTGTGCTTCAGCGTAGCAAAGTCAATTCCGTAGTCAATCTCGCTCGCTTTCGTCTTCTCGGTGACGCCATCGTCGGTACGTTTCCACTGGCTCTGACAGCTTTGGAAGGCACAGTTGGCACCTCCTATCCCTTCTTGGGCGTTACGAACCTGGTTAGCGCACAGTCCGCACTGGACGGCACCTATAACCGCTTCACCTACGGTACACCGTTTCAAAACACCGCTTACTCGCTGGCACACCAAATCAGCATTTCCGGCGGCGGGACTCAATTGCGCGTGTGCCGCTCGGATACCCGTCTTTACCGAGTCGAAGCCTGTCCCACGCAGCTCTTGAAGACCTATGCCATCGTCGCTACAGGGCGTCCCGGCATCTGGCGTTTAACAACGGCCGATACAGCAGAGCAGATCGATTTTTCAGTGGCCCGAGTGGGGGGGCAGAACGTCTATTTGGCTGCCGGGCGGCTGCCGAACCTTGATCTCCAGTTTCGTATTGGCTTGCCGGAAACTACCGAATGGACGGCCGCCACGATGTACGGCGCCTTTACCGCGAGTAGCACCAGCGGAAACGAGCCTGCGCTCGAAGTCGGTGACGCGTGGACCCGAACAAGCGTGCACGCAGACAGTGTCCGCCAATCCGCTGTGTATGCAGACGGCAAATGGACCGTTGAACAGCGCCCGCTGGTCACGCCAGCCAACGATGCACCGATCGGTGCGCGCGGACTGCAATCGGGTAGTTCAACGCTGTACGGTGCACGCGGCGCCGGCCTCTGGGCCATGGCAGCCATCCCGCGGCTTGGTACTAACGAGCCTTACCAGAATGGAGTGATCGGTTTATGGGGAACTGGCGAAGGGGTGGCCGTAGATCCGCGCAACGACAGCTACACGGTATTCGCCTCCAATGGCACCAAGCAGCGCTTGCGACTTGATTTCGACAGGCATCAATACGAGATGGTGGATGAGTCAGGCCACTCGGTTCGCGGACCCTTCGTTGCCGATCCGGTGCAAAAAAACGTCTATGTATTTGCCACAGACAGGGTCGCCCCTCCGTCAGCTGCGCGCTTCCAGGTCACTATTGACGCTGTCATCGGCACCTTTCCATTTCTGGAGTCGAGTGGTTCGGGCCGCTATGCGCTTCAACCATTCGTCGCGGCTCGCAATTTGGTCATTGACGCAACAGAATTTCATCTTGTTGGCAGTCTCCCGCGTTTCAACATGTTTAGCGTGGCGCGTGGCACAGGAATAGCCGACTCTACGACCAGCACGTTCGACCTGCACTACAGTGGAGCCAACACGTCCACGCTTGGCGTCTGCTCCACAGATCCGTTGAAGCCAATGTGTACGCCTGATCGGAACTACTCAGTCACCAAGGGCTCAGAAGCCGGAGATTGGGTCGCCACCAACACGGCGAATGCGAGCGACAACTTCCATTTCTCCGTGGCACGCATCGGGGGCAAAAATGTTTACCTGCGCGCCGCCGTTGATTCATCGAACCGCGCGATCTTTGAGGTCGGCCTCACGACTTGGGCACCCTTCCAGTGGCCGGCAAACTCATTTCCACTGACCGTCTCGACGCTCGGCGGCCACGGTAGCGGTGGAACTTCCGTCAACGCGATAAACACGGTTTTCAATCACCCCGACGGCAGCTCACTTCCCTTTTCCATCACCCTTGAGCCCATATCGACCTACCCTACTGCGCGCCCCCACGCGAGTGGCATTCGCATTGGATGGAACACCTCCTCGCCCACAGACCAATACGATGCTACCGTCGAGCCCAGTGCGTTGCTGATGGTGGTGGGCCGCTCCGGCAATCCAGCCACCCAAGGCTATCTGCAACTTGTTATGGGGGGCCGGCAATTGAGCGACCCCCCGTGACGCACGGGACGACGATCGCACTCAGCTCATGCGCCAGGCCACCGTTTCCCCCCCGCGCAGTGGCTTGAGCGTGGCGTCGCCGTAAGGCACCGTCTCCGGCACCGTCCAGCTTTCGCGCTTCAGCGTGATGGTGTCGCTGTTGCGGGGCAAGTCGTAGAAGTCGGGCCCGTGAAAGCTTGCAAACCCCTCGAGCTTGTCGAGCGCGTCCACGCTGTCGAAGGCCTCGGCATAGAGCTCGATGGCGGTCAGCGCGGTGTAGCAACCGGCGCAGCCGAGTGCATGTTCCTTCAGGTGCGCCGGGTGCGGCGCGCTGTCGGTGCCCAAAAAGAAACGGTCGCTGCCGCTGGTGGCCGCCTCGACCAGTGCCACGCGGTGCGTTTCGCGCTTGAGCACGGGCAGGCAGTAGTAGTGCGGGCGAATGCCGCCGGTGAAGATGGCGTTGCGGTTGTACAGCAGGTGGTGCGCGGTAATGGTGGCGGCCGTGAAGCGGCCGGCGTCGCGCACGTAGTGAGCGCCCTCTTTCGTGGTGAGGTGCTCGAACACGACCTTGAGTTCAGGGAAATCGCGGCGCAGCGGAATCATCACGCGGTCGATGAAGACGGCTTCGCGGTCGAACAAATCGATGGCCGGGTCGGTCACTTCGCCGTGCACCAGCAGCAGCAGGCCGTGCTTCTGCATGGCTTCGAGCGTCTTGTAGGTGTGGCGGATGTCGGTTACGCCGGCATCGCTGTTGGTGGTGGCGCCGGCGGGGTAGAGCTTGAGCGCGCGCACGCCGGCCTGGGCGGCCAAGGCAATTTCTTCGGGCGGCAGCTTGTCGGTCAGGTAGAGCGACATCACGGGCTCGAAGGCCGTGCCTTCGGGCACCGCCGCGCGAATGCGGTCGCGATAGGCCGTGGCCTGCGCCGCGGTGGTCACGGGCGGGCGCAGGTTCGGCATGATCAGCGCGCGGCCGAACTGGCGCGCACTGTGCGGCACCACGGCTTCGAGCGCGGCGCCGTCGCGCACGTGCAGATGCCAGTCGTCCGGGCGGGTGATGGTGAGGGTGTCTGTCATGGGAGGGCAATTGTCGCATCGGCCTCCCGCGGCACGGCGGTTGCTTGACGTCCGGCGCGGAAGGGCCGATGGTTCGGCCCGGTCGTGCCATCCGGCAAATGAAAAGAAGAGGACCCACGATGCTCTCCACGGCAATGCTCTATTTCCGCGAGACCGCGCGTGCCGGCTCGCTGCGCCGGGCGGCCGAACAGCTGGGCGTGGCGCCGAGCGCCATCAGCCGGCAGATCGCCAACCTGGAGGGCGAGCTGCAGACCGCGCTGCTCGACCGCCGCGCCAACCGCACGGTGCTCACGCCGGCCGGGGAGCTGGTGCTGGCGCATGCCGAGCGGGTGCTGCAGGACAGCACGGCTCTTCGCGGCGCATTGCAGGAACTGGTGGGCCAGCCCTGCGGCGTGGTGCGCATCGGCAGCATCGAGGGCATGGTCGGCCACTTTCTCTCGAACAACCTCGCGCGCTTCCAGAAGCGGCATCCGCAGGTCAGGGTGGTGGCCTCCGTGGTCGGCTCGCGCGCGGTGCTGGAGGCGCTGCAAGAGGGCCGCATCGACATTGCGCTGGCGTTCAACCTTCCGGAGCGCCATGCGTTCCGCGAGCATGCGCGGCTCGAGCAGCCGCTGTGCGTGGTGGTGGCGCCGACGCATGCGCTCGCGCGGCGGCGCAGCGTGTCTTTCCAGGAGCTGGCGGGCCAGCGCGTGGCGCTGCCAGACCGCTCGTTCCAGATCCGCCACCTGGTGGACCGCATTGCCGGCCAGACGCAGGTTGCGCTGGAGCTCGCCATCGAAACCAGCACGCTGGACATGGCCAAGGGCGTGGTGCGCAACAGCGACCTGGCCACCTTCTTGCCGCGCTATGCCGCGCTGCATGAAGTGTCGAACGGCGACCTTTGCGCGGTGCCGCTGCAGGAGCGCGACTTTGCAGCGACGGCAACCAGCCTGCTCACCATGCCCGCCCACCGGCTCTCCCCGGCTGCGCGCGCGCTGCTCGAAACGCTGTCGGCCAGCATGCGCCGCTACGGTGGCGGCGTACCCGCCTGTTCTGATTCCGGCAACAGCGGCGTGCCGGAATCAGCCTTCCCGCCGGAGCCGGCGCTCCCTACATTGAGCGCTGACTTGGAGAGGCTGCATGAAGACTGCGACTGAGGTGGTGGATTTTCCCGAGGGCGGCTACCGTTACGTGAAAGGCGTGTTCCAGTACTCAGCCGGCGTGGCCGCACAGCCGGGCTTCGCGATCGAGCGGGTGCGCTTCCAGAAGGCGGTGCCGCTGGCCGACGGGTTCGACGCCATCGCCAACCACCTGGCCGCCATCGGCCGGCCGCTCGCGGCGCTGTGCGGCTGCGAATTGCGCTCGCCGGCGCCGTTTTCCGAGCGCGGCTTTCATGACTTCAACCGGCTCTATGCCGGCACGCTCGAAAGCTGGGGCCTCGTGCGCGGCGAGCGGAACCCGGTTGCCCGCACCAACGTCTGCCCGCGCCTGGGCGCACCCGCCACGCCGGCGTTCCAGGCCTTTTCGTACACGGTGCCGGCCGACGATGCCGCCGGCCCGCCGAGCTTCGTGGTGTCCGGCGGCGGCGAGGCGCCCGACGGCCACGCGAGCTACCGCGACGTGATGGTCCGCCTGGGCGACACCAGTACCGAAGGCATGCGCGACAAGCTGGCCTACGTGATGACCGAGATGGAGCGCCGGCTCGCGGCGCTGGGCTTCGGCTGGAGCGACGCATCGGCCGTGCAGGCCTACACCACGCACGACATCGGCGCCCTGGTGTTCGACGAAATCGTGCAGCGCGGCGCCCTGACGACCGGCCTGACCTGGCACCTCGCGCGCCCGCCCATCGTCGACATGGAATACGAGATGGACCTGCGCTGCGCCCGCCGCGAGATGGCGTGGGCCTGGCCCTGAAAACCGCGGCTGGCACACGTCGTGCTTCACCACCGGTTCGACACCTTTTGCCTTTTCATCCCTAGGAGTTCCATGTGAAGCGTGCTGTTCCTGCCTTGATCCTGAAACCCCTGGCCGCCTGTGCGGCGCTTGCCACCCTGGCTTTTGCAACGCCGGCCTTGGCCCAGGAGAAAACGCTGCGCATCGCCATGACCGCGGCCGACATTCCGCGCACCCTGGGGCAGCCCGACCAGGGCTTCGAGGGCAACCGCTTCACCGGCATTCCCATCTACGACTCGCTCACGCAGTGGGACCTGTCGAAGGCCGACGCGCCAAGCGTGCTGATTCCGGCGCTGGCCGCCTCATGGACCGTCGATGCCAAGGACAAGACCAAGTGGGTCTTCAAGCTGCGCCCCGGCGTCAAGTTCCATGACGGCTCGGCCTTCAATGCCGACGCCGTGGTGTGGAACGTGCAGAAGGTGCTCGACAAGGACGCCCCGCAGTTCGACCCCAGCCAGGTGGGCGTGACCGCCTCGCGCATGCCGACGCTGCGCACCGCGCGCAAGGTCGACGACATGACGGTCGAGCTCACCACCAGCGAGCCCGACGCCTTCCTGCCGATCAACCTGACGAACCTGTTCATGGCCTCGCCCGCCCAGTGGCAGAAGAAGTTCGACGCCGCCGCCGGCGCCACGCCCGCCGACAAGTCCAAGGCCGCATGGACGGCCTTTGCCGCCGATCCCGCGGGCTCGGGCCCGTTCAAGGTCACGCGCTTTGTGGCCCGCGAGCGGCTGGAGCTGGCCGCCAACAAGACGTACTGGGATGCCAAGCGCGTACCCAAGATCGACAAGGTCGTGATGCTGCCGATGCCAGAAGCCAACGCGCGCACCGCCGCGCTGCTGGGCGGCCAGGTCGATTGGATCGAAGCGCCCGCGCCTGACGCCATGCCGCAGATCACGCAGCGCGGCTTCAAGATCTATTCCAACGCGCAGCCGCACGTGTGGCCCTGGCAGCTGTCGTTCGCCGAAGGCTCGCCCTGGCTCGACAAGCGCGTGCGCCAAGCCGCCAACCTGTGCATCGACCGCGGCGGCATGAAGCAGCTGCTGGGCGGCATGATGGCCGAGCCCAAGGGCACCGTGCCGCCCGGCCATCCGTGGTGGGGCAACCCGAAGTTCGACATCAAGTACGACGTGAAGGCCGCCCAGGCGCTGATGACGCAGGCCGGCTACTCGGCCGCCAAGCCGATCAAGGTGAAGGTGCAGATCTCCGCCTCGGGCTCGGGCCAGATGCAGCCGCTGCCCATGAACGAATTTGCGCAGCAGTCGCTCAAGCAGTGCTTCTTCGACGTCGAGTTCGACGTGATCGAATGGAACACGCTCTTCACCAACTGGCGCAAGGGCGTGAAAGACCCGTCGGCCAACGGCGCCAACGCGACCAATGTGAGCTTCGCGGCGATGGACCCCTTCTTCGCGATGGTGCGCTTCGTGAGCACCAAGACCTTCCCGCCGGTGTCCAACAACTGGGGCTACTACGGCAACGCCGAGGTCGACAAGCTGGTGGCCGATGCGCGCACCAGCTTCGACGACAAGGCACGCGACGGCGCGCTCGCCAAGCTGCATGCGCACATCGTCGACGACGCGCCGTTCGTCTGGATTGCGCATGACGTCGGCCCGCGCGCGATGTCGGCCAAGGTCAAGAACGTGGTGCAGCCCAAGAGCTGGTTCATCGACATCGCAACCATGACGATGGACTGATGCTGGCCTATCTGCTGCGCCGCGTGGTCTACGCCGTGCCGATCATGATCGGCGTGGCGCTGGTGTGCTTTCTGCTCGTGCACATCGCGCCCGGCGATCCGCTGGTGTCGATTCTTCCGCCCGACGCCTCGGCCGACCTGCAGGCGCAGCTGCGCGAGCTCTACGGCTTCAACCGTTCGCTGCCCGAGCAGTTCGCGATGTGGATCTGGCGGGCGCTGCACGGCGACCTGGGCGTTTCGATCGCGAGCAACCGGCCCGTGGCGGGCGAGGTGTTCACCGCCGTGGGCAACACGCTGCGGCTCGCGGTGGTGGCCACGTTCATCGGCTTTGTGCTGGGCTGCCTGTTCGGCTTCGTGGCCGGGTACTTTCGCAACTCGTGGATCGACCGCTTCGCCTCGATGCTGTCGGTGCTGGGCGTGAGCGTGCCGCACTACTGGCTGGGCATGGTGATGGTGATCGTGTTCTCGTCGCAGCTCATGTGGCTGCCGGCCACGGGCGCGGGACCGGGCGGCTCCAGCGACTGGGCGTGGGACTGGGAGCATGTGCAGTTCCTCATCCTGCCGGCCCTCACCATGTCGGTGATTCCCATGGGCATCATCGCGCGCACGGTGCGCGCGCTGGTGGCCGACATCCTGGATCAGGAATTCATTGTCGGCCTGCGCGCGAAGGGCCTCACGCACTTCGGCGTGTTCCGCCATATGGTGAAGAACGCGGCGCCCACGGCGCTGGCCGTGATGGGCCTGCAGCTGGGCTATCTGCTCGGCGGCTCGATATTGATCGAGACCGTGTTCTCCTGGCCCGGCACCGGCTTTCTCTTGAACTCCGCCATCTTCCAGCGCGACCTGCCGCTGCTGCAAGGAACCATCCTGGTGCTGGCACTGTTCTTCGTGTTGCTGAACCTGCTGGTCGACGTGCTGCAAACCATGCTCGACCCGCGGATTGCGCGGGCCTGACCACCATGAGCGCACTTCCCTTCCCCTCCCCTGCTGCAGCCGCCGATGTAAAGCCGCTGCCGATGCAGCGCTCGCGCGGCTATTGGACCTCGGCGCTGCTACGCTTCACGCGCGATCCGGTCGCCATGGGCGCCGCCTTGATGGTGCTGCTGCTCATAGGCCTGGCCGTGTTCGGCCCCTGGCTCGCGCCGGCCGACCCTTACGCATCGTCGATGCTCAAGCGGCTCAAGCCCATCGGCACCGAGGGCCTGCCGCTCGGCAGCGACGAGCTGGGCCGCGACATGCTGTCGCGCCTGATCGTCGGTGCGCGGCTGTCGCTGTTCATCGGCATCACCCCGGTGATCTGCGCCTTCGTGCTCGGCACGGTGATCGGCATCGTCGCGGGTTATGCCGGCGGCCTCACCAACACGCTGATCATGCGCACCATCGACGTGTTCTACGCCTTCCCGTCGGTGCTGCTGGCCATTGCGCTGTCGGGCACGCTGGGCGCGGGCGTCGTCAATTCGTTGATCTCGCTCACCATCGTGTTCATTCCGCAAATCGCCCGCGTGGCCGAAAGCGTGACGACGCAGGTGCGCACGCGCGACTACGTGGAGGCGGCGCGCGCCTCGGGCGCAAACCCGTTCACCATCGTGCGGGTGCATGTGCTGGGCAACGTGCTCGGTCCGATCTTCGTGTACGCCACGAGCCTGATCGCGGTGTCGATGATCCTGGCCTCGGGCCTGTCGTTCCTGGGACTGGGCGTAAAGCCGCCGGAGCCGGAGTGGGGCCTGATGCTCAACACGCTGCGCACTGCAATCTATGTGCAGCCGTGGGTTGCTGCGCTGCCTGGGGCGATGATCTTCATCACCTCGATCTCTTTCAATCTCTTGTCCGATGGGTTGCGGTCGGCGATGGACAACAAGGGATGAAGATGGGTGCTTGTTCTTTTGCTTGTTTTGTTTGTCGCGGGCCGTCTTCAGGGCGCTCACCCGCCGACGGGGTACCTTTCTCCGCGAATGTCCCCCGGCCTGCGGCCTCCTCCTTTATTTCGCTGCGCAAGGCACCCCGCCAGCGGGCGCGTTATACGGAGCAGTCGTTGATCAGCGGTACACCAGCAGCGTGCCCCAGTGCACAGGGCATCGGGTGCTCCGCGCAGCGAAATAAAGGAGGAGCCGAAGGCGGGGGACATTCGCGGAGGGGAGTACCCGGTGGCCTTTGCACCTGCCCTGGACAACAGCGCCAAAAACAAAGGAGCACGGCAACATGGACGCACTGAAAGACATCGGCGGCCCCGCACAGCCGCTGCTCACCATCACCGGCCTGGTCAAGCACTTCCCGCTCAAAAAAGACCCTCTAGGCCGTGGCGGCGGTGTAGTGCGCGCCGTCGATGGCGTCGATTTCGAAGTGCTGAAAGGTGAAACGCTGGGTGTGGTCGGCGAATCGGGCTGCGGCAAGTCGACCACCGCGCGGCTGCTGATGCAGCTGATTGCGCCGACCCGGGGCGAGGTGATTTTCGATGGCCGCGAAGTCGGCGGCCGCGAACTTCCGCTCAAGGAATTTCGGCGCCAGGTACAGATGGTGTTCCAGGACAGCTACGCCTCGCTCAACCCGCGCCTCACCATCGAAGACTCGGTTGCCTTCGGTCCGCAGGTGCATGGCGTCAGCCGGCGCGAATCTGTGGCGCGTGCGCGCGATCTTCTCGCGCGCGTGGGCCTGGAGCCACAGCGCTTTGCCGAACGGTATCCGCATGAGCTTTCGGGCGGACAGCGCCAGCGCGTCAACATTGCGCGCGCACTTGCGCTGCAGCCTCGCATGGTGATTCTGGACGAGGCCGTGTCGGCGCTCGACAAGTCGGTGGAAGCACAGGTCATCAACCTGCTGCTCGACCTCAAGGCCGAGTTTGGCCTCACCTATCTTTTTATCAGCCACGACCTCAACGTGGTGCGCTACGTGAGCGACCGCGTCATGGTCATGTACCTCGGCCAGGTGGCCGAGATCGGGCCGGCCGATGCGCTCTACGATGCACCCGCGCATCCCTACACCCGCGCCCTGCTCTCGTCGATGCCGTCCATGGACCCCGACAACCGCACCATGGAAGCAGCGTTGGCTGGCGATCCGCCGAATCCGATCAACCCGCCGTCTGGCTGCCGCTTTCATCCGCGCTGCGCGCTGGCCGCACCGGTGTGCAGCCAGGTCGTGCCCGAGCCCGTCGCCACGGGTTCGCTGCATGCGGCGAGCTGCCTTGTTCTCGAGCCCGGGAGCGGGCACCCGATGGCACAACCGCCGATGAGGCAGGCAGCATGAGCGACAGCAGCAAAACCGATAGCGGCAGCAGCAACGCCATCCCTGTCGGCGAGCCGATGGTCCGCCTGCGCGACCTCAGCGTCACCTTCAGCGGAGGCCGCAAGCCCGTGCATGCGGTCAGCGGCGTGAGCCTGGAAGTGCAGCGCGGCGAAGTGGTCGCGCTGATCGGCGAATCCGGCTCCGGCAAGAGCGTGACCATGCGCACGCTGCTGCGCCTGCACCCGGAGCGCCGCACGCGCATGGGCGGGCAGGTGCAGGTGGCCGGGCGCGACGTGCTTGCAATGCCGGCGCGCGAGCTCGACGATTTTCGCGGCAAGGTCGCTTCGATGATCTTCCAGGAGCCGCTGCTCGCGCTCGACCCGGTGTATTCGGTCGGCGCGCAAATCGTCGAGTCGATCCGTCGGCACGAGAAGAAAGCGACTGCGGCCGAGGCACACCAGCGTGCGCTCGCGCTGTTCGAGCGCGTGCGCATTCCCAGCCCCGAGCGGCGCCTGGCCGCTTACCCGCACGAGATGTCCGGCGGCATGCGCCAGCGCGCCATGATTGCGCTCGCGCTGGCCTGCAAGCCCCAGCTGCTGCTGGCCGACGAGCCGACCACCGCGCTCGACGCCACGGTGCAGATCCAGATCCTGCTGCTGCTGCGCGAACTGCAGCGCGACCTGGGCCTGTCGGTGATCTTCGTGACGCACGACATTGGCGCCGCTGTGGAGGTGGCCGACCGTATTGCCGTGATGTATGCGGGCCGCATCGTCGAGGAAGGCACGGCCCGCGAGTTGATCCGCTCGCCGCGGCACCCCTACACCATCGCGCTGCTCAAGAGCCGTGCGCATGGCGCCCTGGCACGCGGTGCGCGGCTCGAAACCATCGGCGGCGCGCCGCCCGATCTCTCCGCGCTGCCGCCGGGCTGCGCCTTTGCTGAACGCTGCGCGCTTGCCACCGATGCCTGCCGCGCCGCGCAGCCGCCGGTGGTCGAGCTCGCGCCCAACCACCGCGCGCGCTGCATCCACACCGAGGCCGCAGCAGCCATTGCACCCACGCTGGTCGCCTGACCCGCACCGCACAAACTCCTACTGACGCACCATGCCCTTGCACGACCCCGCCCACGCCTTCGTTCCCTACCCCGACGCGCCGGTGCCGCATGCGCCCACCGGCCCGTTGGCCGACCTGAGCTTTGCGGCCAAGGACCTGTTCGACGTGGCCGGCTTTCCCACCGGCGGCGGCAGCCCCATCGTGCTGGCGATGTCGGGCATCAAGAGCCGCACCGCGCCTACCGTGCAGAAGCTGCTCGACGCGGGCGCACGCTTCGCGGGCAAGACCGTGACCGACGAACTCGCGTTCTCGATGAACGGCAACAACGCGCATTTCGGCGCACCGATCAACGGCGCCGCCAAAGACCGCATCACGGGCGGCTCTTCGTCCGGATCGGCCTCGGCGGTGTCGTCGAGCCTTTGCGACTTTGCGCTCGGCACCGACACCGGCGGCTCGGTGCGCGCGCCGGCCAACCATTGCGGCCTGTACGGCCTGCGCCCGACGCATGGCCGCGTGAGCCTGGAGGGCGCACTCGACCTTGCGCCGAGCTTCGACACCTGCGGCTGGTTCGCGCGCGACATCGGCACCTTTGCGCGCGTGGCCGACGTGCTGCTGGGCGCCGACACACCGGCGCTGCCCGAACGCGTGCGCCTGCTAGGGCCCGACGACGTGTGGGGCCTGGCCGCGCCCGCCGCGACGAAGGCGCTGCAAGGCGTGATCGACCGTGTACAAGGCCTGCTCGGACCCGCACAGGGCACGACGGTGGCAATGGAATCGTTCGATGCGATGTACTGGAACTTTCGCTACCTGCAGTCGCGCGAGGCCTGGCTCACCGATGGCCCGCTGATCGAGCGCTATGCGCCGCCGCTGGGCCCGGGCGTGGCCGAGCGCTTTGCATGGTCGCGCGACGTGACCGATGCGCAGGTGGTGGCCGCGCGCGTCTTTCGCACCGCGTTTCGCGCGCACCTGGCTGCGCTGCTGGGCACCGACGGCGTGCTGCTGATGCCGACCATGCCCGACATTGCGCCGCTGCGCAGCGAGAGCGAGGCCGGGCTGGAGGACTACCGCAACCGCGCGATCCGGATGCTGTGCATTGCAGGACTCAGCGGCTTTCCGCAGCTGTCGATGCCGCTGGCGTCGCGCGACGGCGCGCCGCTGGGCATCTCGCTGCTCGGGCCGGCAGGCTCGGACCGCTCGTTGATCCAGCTCGCCCAGCGCATCGCCGCGGGCTGACCCTGCGCGGCGCAGCTTCGCCGGCGTCGGCGACACTGCGCTCTTTTCATCCGGCGCCCTGGCGCCAGCACACCATGTCGGAAGCCTCGCCGCAGTTCGTCGATTTCATCGTGGACCGGCTCTCTGCAATCCCTCGCATCGCCAGGACGCGCTTCTTCGGCGGAACGGGGCTCGTGGCCGATGCCACGCAGTTCGCGATGATCATGGGCAGCACCGTGTACTTCGTGGTGGACGACACCACCCGGCCCAAGTACGAGAAGCTGGGCAGCCAGTGCTTTGCCTACGACACGAAGGCCCGGCGGGTCCAGGTGCGGAAGTATTTCGAGGTGCCCATCGAGATCATCGAAGACCACGAGGCGTTGGCCGAATTGGCCAGGGATGCCGTGCGGGTGGCAAAAAGCCTCGCCACCAAAAAACCGGCCGGCAAGAGCGCCTAGCTAACCCTTCCAGTCGACGACCGCCGGCGCCGGGAGCGTGCACAGGTCGCAATCGACAGCGCCAGCGGCACGCTCGATCACCACGAAGTCGCCCGCATCCACTGCCAGCAGCGCGTGGTGCCAGGTGCCGGGCGCAAGCACCACGCCTTGCCGCCCGTCGGTGACAAAGGCCGCGAGCTCGCCGGCCGCGGCCGGTGCTTCGCCCGCACGCGCGACCACGATCACGAAGCGCCGCTCGCCCAGCGGCACGAAGGTCTGGCTGCCGAGCGCATGACGCTCCATCTCGGCCACTGCGTGCGGAAAACCGCGCGCCGCGGCGCGGAACAGCGCAAGCATCGGCCGGCCGCCGGCGGCATCGAGTTGCAGGTTGTCGAGCAGGTCGAAGCGCCTTGCGTTGCCGCCGTTGATGTCGCGGCCACCCGCGGCGGGCGCCTCGATCACGGTGCCGAAAGGCGCAAAGGCTTGTGGCGTGAGCGGCGCGACCCGCAAGGCGGTTCCGCCGGAAGCTTGTTCGTTCATGCGGCCATTGCAGCAGAAAGCGTGCCGCGCGCCAACGCAAGATCGGCCAGCCAATGGCCGAAGGCTTCGCCGCGCTCCGTGTCAGGCAAGCGCAGCAACGCGGACGGATGCAGGGTGACGAACACGGGCCGGCCATCGCCGCGCTCGTGCAGCCACGCACCGCGCTCGGCCTGCACCGCCACCGGCCGCCCCAGCAGCGTGCGCGCAGCCGTCGCACCCAGCGCCACCAGCCCCTGCGGGCGCACCAGCGAAATCTCGCTGTCGAGCCAGTGCGCGCAGGCTTCGGCCTCGCGCTGGCCCGCGGTCTTGTGGATGCGGCGCTTGCCGCGCAGCTCGTACTTGAAGTGCTTGACGGCGTTGGCCAGGTACACGGTGTCGCGCGCCCAGCCCAGCTGCGCCATTGCGCGATCGAGCAGCTGGCCCGCGGGCCCGACGAAAGGGCGGCCCGCCAGGTCTTCCTGGTCGCCGGCTTGTTCGCCGACCAGCATGTGCGTGGCGCCGAGCGGGCCTTCGCCGCACACGGCCTGCGTGGCGAGCGCGCCGATGGGGCAATCGCGGCAAGCGTGCGCCGCCGCGCGCAGCTCGCCCAGGTCAGCCGGCGCCACGCCCGCCGCCGGCCGCAGGTGCAGCGCGATGGGCGCGCGGATGCGGCGCGGCGCGGTGGGCGACGCCTCGATCATCGACTGGCTGCGCGCCGTGGCCGCTTCGGCCAGCGGCTGGATGAGCGCGGCCTCGGGCAGGTTGTGCCAGTAGCGGCGCGGCATTTCGCGCCGCATCATCGCGAGCTTGAGCCGCGCCGGGTTGAAGATGTGTTCGTAGTAGGTGAGCCAGAGTTGCTCGCCGGCATCGGGCGGCGGCTTCTCGCGGCGGTCGGCGCCGCCCTGGAAGGCAAGCGCCTGGCCGTTCCATTCGACACAGCGCTCGGGCGTGAGGATGGCCCAGCGCATCTGCGCGAAGCGCCGCGCAAAGAACGGCGCGTTGGCCTCGACGATGCGGTGCTCGGGCTCGAACCACGCCACGTGGCGCTCCAGGCCGTCGTCGCCCAGCACGCGGGTGAAGCGCACGAAGGCTCGCATCTTGTGGATGTCGCGGTGCACGGCCTTGGCCATCTGCCGGGCCTGCATCAGGTCGGCGTCGAGCGGATCGTGCCGCAACGCGGGCTCGTGCGAAAGGCGCCACAGCAGCCGGTACAGCAAAGCAAAGCGCTGCGGGTCGCGGTGCAGGATGACGTCGCCGCACAATTCGACGAACCATGCGGGCACGGGCTGCCGCTCTGCGGCGGTAGCAAGCGCCGCCGGCGGCGCGGCATCGTGCGGAGCGCCGAACAGATCGGCGGCATCGCCGGCGGCCTGCGACGCGTTCCATTCGACGCGGTCCGGCGGCACGCCCGCGGCAAGCAGCTGCCGCGCGTGGCGGCGAAAGGCGTCTAGATCGACCGGGTTGTCGAGCCGCACATGCATGGCAAATGACTCGGCTCAGAACAGCGAGGCTTGCGCCGCGCGCTGCGGCTCCGGCGAAGGCATGGGCGCCCCGCGCGACGGCCGGTGTCCGTCCGCGACGACAAACGGCAGCACCTTGCGCGCCGGCACGTGCAACCGCCGCAGGTCGTCCGCACGCACCCGGCGCACGCGCCGCGCCTGCAGCAGCCGCTCGACGGCTTTCACGCCGAGCCCCGGCACGCGAAGCAGCATTTCGCGCGGCGCATGGTTAAGGTCGACCGGAAAGCGGTCGGCATGCGCGAGCGCCCAGGCCAGCTTGGGATCGACGTCGAGCCGCAGCAGGCCATTGGGCTCGGCCACGATTTCCTGGTGCCCGAAGCCGTAGAAGCGCATGAGCCAGTCGGCCTGGTAGAGCCGGTGCTCGCGCATCAGCGGCGGCGCCGCCAGCGGCAGCGCGCGGGCGGCGTCGGGTATGGGGCTGAACGCTGAGTAGTACACGCGCTTGAGCTTGTAGGCGCCGTAGAGGGTGGCGCTCGAGGCGAGGATCTGCCGGTCGTCGGTGGCATCGGCGCCCACGATCATCTGCGTGCTCTGGCCGGCGGGTGCAAAGGGCGGCGGCTTTGCGGCGGCGGGCGCCGCGCCGGGCAGCGCGCGAATCGGCACCACGCGGCGCGCCTCTTCGCGCGTGTCGTCGATGCGCAGGCGCAGCCGCGCCATCGATCGGCGGATGGCGCTTTCGTCCTTCTCGGGGGCGAGCGCCTGCAAGCCTTCGGTGGTCGGCATTTCGACGTTGATGCTCAGGCGGTCTGCATAGCGGCCGGCGCGCGCAATGAGCTCGTCGCTTGCATCGGGAATGGTCTTCAGGTGGATGTAGCCGCGAAAGTCGTGGTCTTCGCGCAGCGTGCGCGCCACCTCGACCACCTGCTCCATCGTGTGGTCCGGCGACTTGATGATCCCGCTCGACAGGAACAGGCCCTCGATGCAGTTGCGGCGGTAGAAGTCGAGCGTGAGCTGCACCACTTCTTCGACGCGAAAACGCGCGCGCGGCACGTTGCTCGACGCGCGGTTGACGCAGTAGAGGCAGTCGTACTGGCAGTGGTTGGTAAGCAGCACCTTCAGCAGCGAGATGCAGCGCCCGTCCGGCGCGAAGCTGTGGCAGATGCCGGCCCCCTCGGTCGAGCCGATGCCGCGCCCGCCGATGGAGTCGCGCGGCTGCGAGCCGCTGGACGCGCACGAGGCGTCGTACTTGGCGGCGTCCGCGAGGATGGCGAGTTTGCGCTGGAGGTCCACGGGAAACTGGGCACTTAAAATACTGTATGAATATACAGCTTTGAAGGCCGTATGTCTTGAAGAGCGGGGAAAGCGCCCAGGCTTTTCACCCGCTAAAGTCGCGGGCTCTCTTCTTCACCCGTGCGCAGCGATGCGCTTTCCGATGCGCCGCTCACCTGCTCTCTCCGCTTTCTTTGTCCTGCCCCTCGCTGCCCTCGTCCTCGCCGGATGCGCCGCGCGGCCCGCGCCCCGTGTCACCTGGCTCGGCGACGGCGTGTTCAAGTCGCCCAGCCCGCAGGACGCCGAGGCCTACTGCCGCAATTTCGGCGCTCCGATGCGCTATCTCGACCCCAAGGGGTCGCGCGCGCCGGTCGTCGGCGAAGTCACCTACCGCTGCGACTGATCGGCCGGGTCCGTGGCGGGCGGCCGCACCCGCTCCAGAATGAAGTCGATGAAGGTGCGGATCGCCCGCGTGTGCTGCCGGTTCGGCATGTAGAGCATGAACATCTGCGTGCCGAAAATGCTCAGGCGCCAGTCGTCCAGCGTGGTCACCACCTCGCCACGGCGCACGTCGTCCTGCACCACGTAGTCGGGCACCAGGCCGATGCCGAGCCCCGCGAGGATGGCCTGGCGCAGGAACAAGAAGTTTTCTGAAATCAGCGTTGGCTCCAGGATCACCTCGCGCCGGGTCTCACCCTGGTAGGCCGACACGCGCAGTTCCCGGCCGATGACCGCGGCGGTGACCACCGGCGCGCCCTGCAGCTCGTCCAGCTGCACCGGCAGCGGATGCTTCTGCGCATAGTCGCGCGAGGCGCAGGCTACGTAGCGCACCGGCCCCAGCTCCCGCGCCACCAGGTTCTGCGGGGGCTCGGGCACCACGCGGATCGCAATGTCGACCTCGTCGCGCAGCAGGTCCTCGATGCGGTTTTCGAACACCACGTCGAGCACGATGCCGGGGTACTGGCGCTTGAAGTCGATCAGCCAGTCGGCCATGACCAGCTGGCCGTAGCCGCTGGGCACGCTCAGCCGCACGCGGCCCTGCAAGCCCTGGCCCAGCGTGGTGACGGATTCTTTTGCGGCCAGCAGTTCGGTCTGGATGGCGACGCCATGCTGGTAGAGGCGCAGGCCTATCTCGGTGGGCTCGGCGCGGCGGGTGGTGCGCCGCACCAGCTGGGCGCCGACCGAGCGTTCCAGCTGGTTCAGGTGGTAGCTGACGTTGGCACGGCTCATCTTGAGGCGGCGTGCCGCCGCGCTCAGGTTGCCCGCGTCGAGGATTTCCACCAGCAAGGTCAGCGATTGGAGGTCCATGCACCGGATTGTGTCAAAAATCCTTTGACAGTCTGTCAACCCTCTATGCAATTGTCAAAGCCGCGCATCGGGCAAAGAATGCTGGGTTCACCCTGGAACCCGCAAGAGACAAGAGAGACAAGACATGGCCATCACCGACTCCAGCCTTCCCGCGTCTTCTTCCAACCCCGTCAGCTTCGAGCGCGCCCCACATCCGGGCGGCGTGTTCGTGGTGACCATCGACAACCCGCCGGTCAACGCCTTGGGCGTGGATGTGCGCCGCGGCCTGGTGGCCGCCATCGAGGCGGCGGAGGCCGACAGCGCGGCCGCCGCGGTGCTGATCGTCGGTGCGGGCCGCAACTTCATCGCGGGCGCGGACATCCGCGAGTTCGGCAAGACGCCGCAGCCGCCCTCGTTGCCCGAGGTGTGCCTGAAGATCGAGAACTGCACGAAGCCTGTGATTGCCGCCATCCACGGCGCGGCATTGGGCGGCGGGCTTGAAGTGGCGCTGTCGGCGCACTACCGCCTTGCCGCGCCTTCGGCCAAGCTGGGCCTGCCCGAAGTGCAGCTTGGCCTCTTGCCCGGCTCGGGCGGCACGCAGCGCGCGCCGCGCCTTATCGGCGTGAAGCCCGCGCTCGAGCTGATGCTCAGCGGCCGCCATGCGGGTGCGAAGGAAGCACTGTCGCTCGGGCTGGTCGACCGCCTGGGCACCCAGGCCGACGCGCGCGCCGAAGGCCTGGCCTATGCGCAGGAACTCGCCGCCGCCAAGGCACCGGTGCGCCGCACGCGCGAGGCCGCCGGCCTGGCCGATGCCGACGGCAGCCGCGCCGCATTGGAAGCAGCGCGCGCCGACACCGCCAAGAAGAGCCGCGGGCTTTTCTCGCCGATGAAGATCATCGAAGCGGTCGAAGCCGCGCTCACGCTGCCATTCGACGAAGGCATGGCGCTGGAGCGCAAGCTGTTCCTGCAGTGCATCGACAGCCCGCAGCGCGCCGGCCTGATCCACGCCTTCTTCGCCGAGCGCGAAGTGCTGAAGGCGCCCGAAACCAAGGCCGCCAAGCCGCGCGCGCTCGAATCGGCCGGCATCATCGGCGGCGGCACCATGGGCGCGGGCATCGCGGTGGCAATGCTCGACGCGGGCCTGCCCGTGACCATGATCGAGCGCGACGAGCCCAGCCTCGCGCGCGGCCGCCAGCACGTCGAGAAGGTGTACGACGGCCTCATCGCCAAGGGCCGCATGACGCCCGAAGCCAAGGCCGCCGTGATGGCACGCTTCTCGGGCTCCACCTCTTACGACGCGCTCGCGCAGGCCGACATCGTGGTCGAAGCGGTATTCGAAGACATGGGCGTGAAGAAGGCGGTGTTCGCCGAACTCGACCGCGTGTGCAAGCCCGGCGCGGTGCTGGCCACCAACACCTCGTACCTCGA
Source organism: Variovorax sp. CCNWLW225 (assembly GCF_037204045.1). Classification (NCBI taxonomy): domain Bacteria; kingdom Pseudomonadati; phylum Pseudomonadota; class Betaproteobacteria; order Burkholderiales; family Comamonadaceae; genus Variovorax; species Variovorax sp. CCNWLW225. The sequence goes on from NZ_JBBCBV010000009.1 coordinate 164,238, forward strand.
CATCGACGAGATCGCGGCCAGCATCTCGCGCCCGCAGGACGTGGTGGGCCTGCACTTCTTCTCGCCGGCCAACATCATGAAGCTGCTCGAGATCGTGGTGCCCGCCAAGGTGAGCGCCGACGTGGTGGCCACGGGCTTCGAGCTTGCGAAGAAACTCAAGAAGGTGCCCGTGCGCGCGGGCGTGTGCGACGGCTTCATCGGCAACCGCATCCTCGCCGTGTACCGCCAGGCCGCCGACCACATGATGGAAGACGGCGCCTCGCCCTACCAGATCGACGAGGCGGTGCGCAACTTCGGCTATCCGATGGGGCCGTTCCAGGTGTCGGACCTGGCGGGCGGCGACATCGGTTGGGCCACGCGCAAGCGCAAGGCCGCCACGCGCAACCCGAAGGCGCGCTACGTGCAGATTGCCGACCGCATCTGCGAGCGCGGCTGGTTCGGCCAGAAGACGCAGCGCGGCTACTACCTGTACCCGGAACGCGCGCGCACCGGCGTGCCCGACCCCGAGGTGCTGGCCATCATCGACGCCGAGCGCGAGCGCGCCGGCATCGAGCCGCGCGCCTTCACGGAAGAAGAAATCATGCGCCGCTACATGGCCGCGATGATCAACGAGGGCGCGAACGTGGTGCACCAGCGCATCGCGCTGCGCCCGCTCGACGTGGACGTGACCTTTCTCTACGGTTACGGCTTCCCGCGCCACCGCGGCGGCCCGATGAAATACGCCGACACCGTGGGCCTGCCCAAGGTGCTGGCCGACATCCACGAATTCGCGAAGCAAGACCCGCTCTTCTGGCAGCCCTCGCCGCTGCTGGTCGACCTGGTCGAACGCGGCGCGAACTTCGACAGCCTCAACCACGCCTGAACCCCTTAGGAAGAAGCGACGCCATGGACCTGAACTTCACCCCCGAAGAAGAAGCCTTCCGCGCGGAAGTGCGCGCCTTCCTCGCCGACAAGCTGCCCGCGCGCCTCTCGGCCAAGGTCAGCAGCGGCAAGATCCTCGCCAAGGCGGACATGGAGGAGTGGCACGCCATCCTCAACGAACGCGGCTGGCTTGCGAACCACTGGCCCGAGCAGTACGGCGGCCCGGGCTGGACGGCAGTCGAGAAGTTCATCTTCGAACATGAATGCGCGCTGGCCTTCGCGCCGCGCATCGTGCCCTTCGGTGTGAACATGCTGGGGCCGGTGCTCATCAAGTACGGCAACGAGGCGCAAAAGCGCCATTGGCTGCCGCGCATCCTCGACGGCTCCGACTGGTGGTGCCAGGGCTACTCGGAACCCGGCGCGGGCTCCGACCTGGCGGCGGTAAAGACATCGGCCGTCCGCGGCATCGACGCCCAGGGCGACCACTACATCGTGAACGGCCAGAAGACCTGGACCACGCTGGGCCAGCACGCCAACATGATCTTCTGCCTGGTGCGCACCAACCGCGAGGCGAAGAAGCAAGAGGGCATCAGCTTCCTGTTGATCGACATGACTTCCCCCGGCGTGGAAGTGCGCCCGATCATCACGCTCGACGGCGAGCATGAAGTGAACGAGGTGTTCTTCTCCGACGTGCGCGTGCCGGCCGAAAACCTCGTGGGCGAAGAGAACAAGGGCTGGACCTGCGCCAAGTACCTGCTCACCTACGAGCGCACCAACATCGCGGGCGTGGGCTTCTCGGTGGCCGCGCTCGAACAGCTCAAGGGCATTGCGGCCACGCAGACGAAAAACGGCAAGCCGCTGGCGGAAGACCCGGCGTTCGCGGCGCGCATGGCGCGTGTCGAGATCGACCTGGAGAACATGAAGACGACGAACCTGCGCGTGATTGCCGCCGTGGCGGGTGGCGGCGTGCCGGGCGCGGAAAGCTCGATGCTCAAGATTCGCGGCACCGAGATCCGGCAAGAGATTTCTTCGCTGGCGCGCCGCGCGACGGGCGTGTACGGGCGGCCCTTCATCGAGGAAGCGCTGCACGACGGTTTCGACGGCGAGACCTTCGGCCCGGCCTACGCATCGGCCGCGGCCGCGCGCTACTTCAACAACCGCAAGCTGTCGATCTTCGGCGGCTCGAATGAAATCCAGAAGAACATCATCTCCAAGATGATCCTCGGGCTGTAAAGGAGACACGCACATGAACTTCGAACACACCGAAGACCGGCGCATGCTCGCCGACAGCCTGAACCGCTTCATCGCCGAGCAGTACGCGTTCGATGCGCGCGACCGCATCGCGAAGTCGCAGCACGGGTTCAGCAAGGAGATCTTCCAGCAGTTCGCAGAACTGGGCGTGATCGGCGCGCTCTTCAGCGAGGCCGATGGCGGCTTCGGCGGCGGCGGCTTCGACATTGCCGTGGTCTTCGAGGCGCTGGGCCGCGGCCTCGTGGTCGAGCCGCTGCTGGGCGCGGTGATGGTTGGCGAAGCGCTCAGCGCAGCCGGCAGCGATGCGCAGAAAGAAAAGCTCGGCGACATCATCAACGGCGCCATCGTTACCGCCTTTGCACACGACGAAGCCGGCGCGCACTACGAGCGCACGCACGTTGCCACCCGCGCCGAGCGCAGCGGCGACGGCTGGGTGCTGAGCGGTGCCAAGGCGGTCGTGCCGCACGGCGAGCAGGCCGACCTGTTGCTGGTTTCCGCCCGCACATCGGGCGGCGTGAACGACGAGGCCGGCATCTCGCTGTTTCTGGTGCCCGCAAAGACGCCGGGCCTCACGGTGCGCGGCTGCCCCGCCATCGACGGCGGCCGCGTGGCCGAACTCGCATTCGACGGCGTGAAGCTGGGTGCCGATGCACTGCTGGGCACCGAAGGCCAGGGCCACGCCACGCTGGAGCGCGCCATCGGCCGCGGCGTGCTCGCGCTGTGTGCCGAAGCCGTGGGCGCCATGGAAGCCGCCAAGACCGCCACGCTCGATTACCTGCGCACGCGCAAGCAGTTCGGCACGTTGATCGGCAGCTTTCAGGCACTGCAGCACCGCATGGCCGACCTGCTGCTCGAGATCGAACAGGCGCGCTCGGCGGTGATCAATGCGGCAGCCGCCATCGATGGTGCGGATCGCATCACGCGCGAACGCGCGCTCTCGGCCGCCAAGTTCAGCATCGGCCGCATCGGCGCGCTGGTGGCCGAAGAAAGCATCCAGATGCATGGCGGCATCGGCATGACCTGGGAGCTGCCGCTGCCGCACTATGCCAAGCGGCTCGTGATGATCGACCACCAGCTCGGCGACGAAGACCATCATCTGCAGCGCTACATCGCGCTTGGCAAGGAGACCGTGCAATGAGCGACAAGACCGTGCTCATCACCCAGCAGGGTGCCGTCCGCATCCTGACCAACAGCAACCCGGACGCGCGCAACGCGATCACGCCAACGCTGTATGCGGAACTGAGCGCCGCGCTTGCCGACGCGCAGGACGACCCCGAAGTCGGCGCCATCGTCTTCACCGGCGCGGGCGATTTCTTCTGCTCGGGCGGCGACCTGAACCTGCTGGCCAAGCGCCGCGAACTGCCTGCTTCGGAGCGCCGCGAAAAGCTCGAAGGCCTGAACAACCTGATCCGCGCCATTCGCGATTGCGGCAAGCCCGTCATCGCGGCCGTGGAAGGCGGTGCGGCGGGCGCAGGCCTGTCGATGGCGCTGGCCTGCGACATGCTGGTGTCGGCGCGCGACGCGTTCTACACCGTGGCCTACGTCAAGGTCGGCCTCACGCCGGACGGCGGCGCCACGGCTTTTCTGTCGGAGTTCGTCTCGCGCCAGGTGCTCACCGAAATGTGCCTGACCGGCGACCGCATGACGGCCGAGCGCCTGCATGCGCTGGGCGCGGTCAACCGGCTCACCGACAAGGGCGTCGCGCTGGCCGAGGCCGTTGCACTCGCCGCGAAGGTGGCCAACGGCCCGCAGCGCGCGAGCGCGCGCATCAAGACGCTGTGCCGCCAGGCGCACCGCGCCACGCTCGAGGAACAGCTCGAGGCCGAGGCCGTGTACATGGTCGAGTCGCAGGCCGATGCCGAAGCGGCCGAGGGCATTGGCGCCTTTCTCGGCAAGCGCACGGCGGATTTCGCGGCGCTGCGCCGGCAGAAACCGAACGCCTCCTGACGCTCCCGGCCGCATTCACCCCATATCACGCCTCGCACACGCTGCGGGGCTTTCTCGTTTCAAGGGAGTTGCTCTCATGCCCATGCTGAATTCCTCGCTGCCGCTTGCCGGCGTGCGCGTTCTCGATCTGTCCCGCATCCTTGCGGGCCCCTGGTGCGGCATGGTGCTGGCCGACATGGGCGCCGAAGTCATCAAGGTCGAGCACCCGGGCCGCGGCGACGACACGCGCGACTGGGGCCTGCGTGTCGGCAACACCGAGACGGCCTACTTCAACAGCGTGAACCGCAACAAGCGCTCGGTCACGCTCGACCTGCAAACGCCCGAAGGCCAGCAGATTGCGCGCGACCTTGCCAGGCAGTGCGATGTGGTGATCCAGAACTTCAAGTTCGGCGGCATCGACAAGCTCGGCCTCGGCTACGAACAGCTCAGCAAGGAACAGCCCGGGCTCATCTACTGCTCGATCTCAGGCTACGACCGCACCGGCCCCGAGGCCGCGCGCCCCGGCTACGACCTGGTGGTGCAGGGCGAGGCGGGCCTGATGGCGCTGAACGGCGAAGCCAACCAGCCGCCGCTGAAATTCGGCGTGGCCGTGGTCGACCTGTTCACCGGCATGTACTCGGCCCAGGCCGTGCTGGCCGCGCTGTACCAGCGCGAAAAAACCGGCAAGGGACGCCACGTAGAGATGGCGCTGTTCGACTGCGGCCTGATGATCACCGCCTACTACGGGCTGGAAGCACTGCTGATGGGCGAAGACCCGCCGCGCTACGGCAACTCGCATCCGTCGATCGTGCCCTACGGCGTGTTCGACGCGGCGGATGGTCCGCTGGTCATTACGGTGGGCAACAACGCCCAGTTCTCGCGCTTTTGCACCGACGTGCTCGAGCGGCCTGACCTCGCGGCGGACGAACGTTTCAAGACCAACATCCTGCGTTCGGCAAACCGCGCAGTGCTGCTGCCTGAGCTGCATGCCGAACTGGCCAAGCGCCAGCGCGCCGACCTGCTGGCCAAGCTCACGCAATCGGGCATTCCGTGCGGCGAGGTGCTGGGCCTGCTCGAAGCGCTGAACTCCAAGCGCGCGGCCGACGCGGGCCTTGTCACCGAGCAGCCGCATCCGGTGGCCGGCAAGGTCAACGTGCTGGCACCGCCCTACCGCTTCGACGGCGAGCGCCTGCCGGTGCGCAGCGCGCCGCCGCAACTGGGCGAAGCCACGCACGAGGTGCTGCAGTCGCTGCTCGGCCTTTCGGACGACAAGCTCGCGCAACTTAAATCGAACGGCGTTCTCTGAAGACGCTCTTTCCTTCTCCTCATTGATTCCCTGAAGAAGTCATGGCATTTCCTTTCTCCCGCTCCCTTCGCAATCCCGCACGCCGCGCGCTCATCGCCCTGGCCCTTCCGCTGGTGGCAGGCGCCGCCTTCGCAGAGGCCTGGCCGGCCAAGCCGATCACCGTGGTCGTGCCCTTTCCGCCAGGCGGCCCGACCGACGTGGCCACGCGCATCGTGGCGCAGAAGATGTCGCAGGGCCTGAAGCAGAACATCCTCATCGACAACCGCAGCGGCGCCTCGGGCACCATCGGCGCGGCGGCTGCCGCCAAGGCCGCGCCCGACGGCTACACCTTCGTGATGCTGGCCACGCCCACGCTGCTGGCCGCGCACCTGTACGGCCCCACGCCCTACGACATCTTCAAGAGCTTCACGCCCGTGGGCACGGTGTACGACCTGCCGATCGTGATGGTGGTCAATCCGAAGTCGCTGCCCGAAGTCACCGGCCTGCAAGGCCTGATTGCCAAGGCCAAGGCCGAAGGCGGCAAGCTCAACTACACGACCGCGGGCGCCGGCAGCTTCGGCCACCTGACCACTGAGCAGCTCAAGAACATCGGCAAGTTCGACATGCAGCACGTGCCCTACCGCGGCAGCGCGCCGGCCGTGACCGACCTGATCGGCGGACAGGTGCCGGCCATGTTCTCGGACCTGGTGGCGGTGATGCCGCACATCCGCGCCGGCACGCTGCGCGCCATTGCAGTCGGCTCGGGCAAGCGCGTGAGCTTGCTGCCCGATGTGAAGACGGTGGCCGAACAGGGCTTCCCCGGCTTCGATGCGACCTCTTGGGGCGGCCTGCTGGCGCCGGCGGGCACGCCCAAGGACGTGGTCGACCGCATGAGCGCCGAACTGAAGAACGCGCTGGCCGACAAGGACGTGCAGGACAAGCTCGAAAGCGTCGGCTCCTTTGCGGCCTACGGTACGCCCGAGCAAACGGGCACGCGCATGCGCCAGGATTTCGAGCGCTGGGGCAAGGTCATTCGCGACAACAAGATCACGAACCAGTAAAACAGCGCTTCGCAACGCGGCCGGCAAAGAGACAACATCAGGAGACACGCATGGCAGACAGCAAGAAGACGAAGGTGGCCGGCGAGCCGTTCCGCCCCCAGTTTCCGGTGCGCAGCCTGGCCGATATCCGCAGGCTCGAGGAAACGCCGCTCGAGCAGGCGCTGACGGTGCGCAGCACCTACGAGATCTTTCGCAACGCAGGCGCGGCCTTTGGCGGCAAGACGGCGCTCACCTTTCTTCGCACCGGCAACCCGGCCGACGAGCCGATTCGCTGGTCGTATGCCGACTTGCTCGCGGGCATCCACCAGACCGCGAACATGCTGCATGCGCTGGGTGTGGGCCCCCAAGACGCGGTGGCGGTGCTGCTGCCGGGCTGCCTCGAATACCACCTGGCGCTCTGGGGCGGCGAAGCGGCCGGCATCGTGCAGCCGCTCAACCCGCTGCTCACCGACGAGAAGCTGGTGGCGCTGATGACGGCCGGCCGCGCCAAGGTGCTGATTGCCTACGGCTCGGACAGTGAATCGGGCATGTGGTCGAAGGCGATGCGGCTGCGCAGCCAGGTGCCGACACTCACCACCGTGCTGCGCGTGGCGCCGCACGACGAGGCGCCGGGCGCCGCGGGCGCGCTGCCCGAAGGTGTCGCCGAGTTCAACACGCTGCGCGCCGCGCAGCCTGCCGACCGGCTCGTGAGCGGCCGAGACATCGCACCCACCGACATTGCCGCCTACTTTCACACCGGCGGCACCACCGGCGCGCCCAAGCTCGCGCGCCACAGCCACGGCGCGCAGGTGTTCACCGCCTGGGCCAGCGTGCAGGTCGCGGGCATGAACGACCAGGGCATCTCGATCAACGGCTATCCGCTGTTCCACGTGGCGGGCGTGCTGCCGGCCTCTCTGGCGTCGCTCTCGGCCGGGGTGGAAGTGATCATTCCGACGACCTCGCTGCTGCGCAACAAGGAGGTGCTGGCCAACTACTGGAAGCTGGTCGAGAAGTACCGGCCCACCTCGCTCTCGGCCGTGCCCACGGTGCTGGCCGCATTGGCGAACGTGCCGCTGGACGGCGCCGACATTTCATCGATCGGCTACTGCCGCACGGGCGCTGCGGTGCTCTCGCCGGAGCTGGCCGCGCGCTTCGAGCGGCTGTTCGGCCTGCACGTGCACGAGAGCCTGGGCATGACCGAGATGGCCGGCATCTCGACCATCACGCCGCCGGGCGTGGACGGGCCGGCGGGCTGCGTCGGCTTTCCGCTGCCGTATATGCAAATGCGCATCGTGGCGCTCGACGAAAGCGGCAACGCCAGCGACCGCGACCTGCCGCCGGGCGAGCAGGGCATGGTGCTGTTCAAGTCGCCCAACCTGTTCTCTGGCTTTGTCGATCCGGCGGACAACGCCAAGGCCTTCACGGCCGACGGCTGGCTTGCGACCGGCGACCTGGGCTGGATCGATGGCGAAGGGCGGCTCAACCTGAGCGGCCGCTCGAAGGACCTGATCATTCGCAGCGGCCACAACATCGACCCCAAGGTGATCGAGGACGCTCTGGGCGCGCATCCGGCGGTGCAGCTGTGCGCGGCGGTGGGTGCGCCCGATGCGTATGCGGGCGAACTGCCGGTGGTGTTCGCAACACTGGTGCCGGGTGCGTCGGCCACCGAGGACGAGCTGCTGGCCTTCACCGCCGGGCGCGTGGACGAGGCACCCGCCAAGCCCAAGTCTGTGATCGTCATCGAGAACATGCCGATGACCAACGTCGGCAAGATCTACAAGCCCGAGTTGCGCGCCATGGCGGCGAGCCGCGTGGTGGCGGCCGCGGTGGTGCAGATCTGCAACGAGCTCGGCGTGGCGGAAGCCGCCCGGCCGAGCGTGCGCAGCGAGGGCGAAAGCCTGGTGGAGGTGCGCGTCGACGCAGCCGCCGCGGGCACGCTTGCGGCGGCGCTGCAGCAGCGGATCGAAGCGGCGCTTGCGCCGCTGCCGTTCAGGACCAGGGTGCGCACGGAATAGCCGAGGCACCGGCTGACTGGCGGCACGCACACAAAAATAAATCAACCATCGGAGACATCGAGAACATGAACAACGCCACATTCACCATCACCCGCCGCGCCCTGCACTGCCTTGCCATTGCATCGCTCGCGCTCACAGCCACCACCGCCGGCTGGGCGCAGACCTATCCGAGCAAGCCGATCCGCATGGTGGTGCCCTTTGCCCCGGGCGGCGCCACCGACGTGCTGGCCCGCCTGGTGGGCGAGAAGATGGCTGCCGGGCTGGGCCAGCCGGTCATCATCGACAACAAGCCGGGCGCCGCCGGCATCATCGGCACCGACGCCGTGGCCAAGGCGCCGCCCGACGGCTACACCCTGGTGCTGGCGCTGAGCAATTCGCTGCTGACCAACCAGTTCCTCTACCAGAAGCTGCCCTACGACACGCAGCGCGACCTCACGCTGGTCTACCAGATTGCCACGGCTCCGCTGGTGCTGGTGGTGCACCCCAGCGTGCCGGTGAAGAACGGGCCGGAGCTCTTGAAGTACGTAGCCGCCAACAAGGGCAAGGTGGCCTACGGCTCGTACGGCGTAGGCGCGTACCCGCACTTGGCCGGCGCGCACATGAGCCTCACGCAGAAGGCCGAAATGAACCACGTGGCCTACAAGGGCGAGGCGCCGATGCTGCAAGACCTGATCGGCGGCCAGATCCAGATGGCCTTTGCCAGCGCGCTGGTGGCCAAGCCGCACATCGAGGCGGGCAAGCTCAAGGCCGTTGGCGTGAGCGGCGAACGCCGCATGGCCACGCTGCCCGACGTGCCGACGCTGGCCGAACAGGGCCTGGGCGACGAGGCCTATCGCGTGGCGGGCTGGCTCGCCATTGCCATGCCGGCCGGCACGCCCAAGCCGATCGTGCAGCGCATTGCCGAAGAAGTGGGCAAGGCCACGCGCCAGCCGGACGTGCAGGCACGCGTGGCGGCCATGGGCTTTGACCTGAAGGAGAGCTCGCCCGAGGCTTTTTCCGCCGTGTACAAGAAGGAAAGCCCGATCTGGGAGCGCCTGATCAAGGATTCGGGCGCCAAGCTCGAGTAGCCCGTTTCGAGAGGGCCGGAGGGGGCGGAAATGGAGCCGCAGCTTAGGAAAACCCCGATGAACGGATGGACATGGATCGTTACCATCCATAGCTGCTTTCCCCCTCCCTCTCGATGACCACTCCCAACGAGTCCGGCCCCTTGCTGGACGCCGCCAGCCCCCTCCCCCCAGACATCGAAGCCGCCGACGAGCCCACCAAGGTGCCGCTCGCCATCGAGGACTGGCTCACCGTGATCATCATGGGCGCGCTGGCGCTGATCACCTTTGCCAACGTGCTGGTGCGGTACTTCACCGACTCTTCGTTCGCATGGACCGAAGAGTTCTCGGTCTTCCTGATGATCATGCTGGCGCTGGTGGCCGGCTCGGCCGCCGTGGCGCGCGACCGGCACATCCGCATCGAATACTTCTCGGAGAGCGGCTCGATGGCGCGGCGCAAGCGCCTGGCGCAGTTCGGCGCGCTGATGATCGCCATCCTGTTCACGTTGATCGGCGCGCTCAGCATCCGCATGGTGTGGGACGACTACCGCTTCGAAGAAACCACGCCCGGCATCGGCCTGCCGGCCTGGTGGTATTCGATGTGGCTGCCCATCGTGTCCTTTGCCATCGCGCTGCGCGCCGTGGGCCTGATGATCCGCCGCGGCCGCAAGGAGTACACCGGCGAGCAAAGCAGGAACGACAAAGGCGACGCATCGTGATCGCCACCCTTCTGTTCGTCGCCTTCGTCGCGATGATGCTGGTGGGCGTGCCCATCGGCGCCGCGCTCGGCCTGGCCGGCGCCGCCTGCATTGCGCTGGCCAACAGCGACGCGCAGTGGTTCGGCCTGCTGGCCGTGCCGCAGAATTTCTATGCCGGCCTGGGCAAGTACCCGCTGCTGGCTATTCCGATGTTCGTGCTGGTCGGCTCCATCTTCGACCGCTCGGGCGTGGCGCTGCGGCTCGTGAACTTTGCGGTCGCCATCGTCGGCCGCGGCCCCGGCATGCTGCCGCTGGTGGCCATTGCGGTGGCCATGTTCCTCGGCGGCATCTCCGGCTCCGGCCCGGCCAATGCCGCCGCCGTGGGCGCGGTGATGATCGCGGCCATGTCGCGCGCGGGCTACCCGGCCGCCTTCTCGGCCAGCGTGGTGGGCGCCGCGGCGGCCACCGACATCCTGATTCCGCCTTCGGTCGCGTTCATCGTGTATTCGGTGCTGGTGCCGGGTGCCTCGGTGCCGGCGCTGTTCGCCGCCGGCATGATCCCGGGCGTGATGGCCGGCCTGGCGCTGATGATTCCGGCCGTGCTGCTGGCCCGCCAGCACAAGATGGGCGCGCTCGAATCGACGTTGCCGCGCCCTCCGTTCTGGAAGAGCTTTCGCGAAGCAGTCTGGGGCTTGGCGGCACCGGTTCTCATTCTGGGCGGCATGCGTGCGGGCTGGTTCACGCCCACCGAAGCAGCGGTGGTGGCGGTGTTCTACGGCCTGTTCGTGGGCATGTGCGTGCACCGGACGATCAAGGTGCGCGACCTGTTCGTGATCTTGCGCGAGTCGGGCGAGCTCTCGGCGGTGATCCTGCTGGTGGTATCGCTCGCGGGCATCTTCGCGTACTCGCTCTCGACGCTGGGCATCATCGACCCCGTAACGCGTGCGATTGTGAATTCGGGCCTGGGCGAATACGGCATCCTGGCGTTGCTGATCCTGCTCTTGATCACGGTCGGCATGTTCCTGGACGGCGTGTCGATCTTCCTGATCTTCGTGCCGTTGTTGCTGCCGATCGTGCAGTACTACAAGTGGGATCCGGTGTGGTTCGGCGTCATCCTCACGCTCAAGGTCGCATTGGGCCAGTTCACCCCGCCGCTCGCGGTCAACCTGATGGTGTCGTGCCGTATTGCCAAGGTGCGCATGGAAGAAACCGTGCGGTGGGTGGGCTGGATGCTGTTCTCGATGTTCCTGGTGATGGTGCTGGTGATCGCTTTCCCGGAACTTGCGTTGTGGCTGCCTCGGAAGCTGGGGTATTGAGATGGGACTCTGCTTCTCTTTGCTTCGTGCTGTTCGGTTAGCGCCTTGTTCGGGGCGCGCGCCCGCCGACGGGGTACCTTGCTCCGCGAATGTCCCCCGGCCTGCGGCCTCCTCCTTTATTTCGCTGCGCAAGGCACCCCATCGACGTGCGCGTTATGAGCAGTGGTCGTTGATCGGCGTTGCACCAGCAGCGCGTCAGGTGCACAGGGCATCGGGTGCTCCACGCAGCGAAATAAAGGAGGAGGGGCGCAGCCCCGGGGGACATTCGCGGAGGGGAGTACCCGGTGGCCTTTGCACGTGCCCTGAACAGCAGCCCCGCAACACCCCAACCGTTCCCGAAAAAATCCCCTGCTTAGTAGTGTTCAAAAAACAAGGAGACCTCTCATGAAATTCCGCCGCACCCTCTTGGGCCTTGCCGCCGTAGCCACCGCCCTGGGCATGTTCTCGACCGGCGCCATGGCGCAGGCCGCCTACAAGCCCGAATACAAGATGTCGCTCGTGCTCGGCCCGCCCACACCGTGGGGCCAGGCCGGGAAGATCTGGGCCGACCTTGTGAAAGAGCGTACCCAGGGCCGCATCAACATCAAGCTCTACCCCGGCGTGTCGCTCATCCAGGGCGACCAGACCCGCGAGTTCAGCGCGCTGCGCCAGGGCGTGATCGACATGGCCGTGGGCTCGACTATCAACTGGTCGCCGCAAGTCAAGCAGCTCAACCTCTTCTCCATGCCCTTCCTGATGCCCGACTACGCGGCCATCGATGCGCTCACCCAAGGCGAGGTTGGCAAGGACATGTTCAAGACACTCGACAAGGCCGGTGTCGTGCCCCTTGCCTGGGGCGAGAACGGCTACCGCGAAATCACCAACTCCAAGAAGCCGATCAAGTCGCCCGAAGACTTGAAGGGCATGAAGATCCGCGTCGTCGGCTCGCCTATCTATTCCGACATGTTCACCGCGCTCGGCGCCAACCCCACGCAGATGAGCTGGGCCGACGCACAGCCCGCGCTCGCCAGCGGCGCAGTCGACGGCCAGGAGAACCCGCTCTTCCTGTTCACCGTGCTCAAGATGCAGAACGTGGGCCAGAAATTCGTCACCACCTGGGGCTATGTTGCCGATCCGCTGGTCTTCGTGGTCAACAAGGAGATCTGGGCGTCGTGGACGCCGGCGGACCAGGCCATCGTTCGCCAGGCCGCCATTGATGCGGGACAGCAGGAGATTGCCATTGCGCGCAAGGGCTTGGTCGAAGCCGACAAGCCGGTGCTGAAGGACATTGCCGGCATGGGCGTGACCGTGACACAGCTCACGCCAGCCGAGCGCGAAGCCTTCGTGAAGGCCACGCGGCCGGTGTACGAAAAGTGGAAGGGCACCGTGGGTGCCGACCTCGTGGCGAAGGCCGAGAAGGCCATCGCAGCACGCAAGAAGTAACTCAGCAGGAAGACAGCACCGTCGTCGATTCAGGGTGGCGCCGCGACAATGTCGCGATGCACACTCTGATCATCGACACGGACCCCGGCGCGGACGATGTGATCGCGCTGCTGTTCGCCATGGCGGCGCCTGAAGCGCTGAAGCTCCAGGCGCTGACCACGGTGGCCGGCAATGTTCCGCTGGCCAAGACCTCGCGCAACGCGCGCCTCGCCTGCGAATGGGCCGGGCGTCCGGACACTCCGGTGTATGCCGGCGCGGAGCGCCCGCTGCAGCGCGCGCCAATCTACGCGGCCAACATCCACGGCCGAGAAGGCATCACCGGCGTCGAGGTTCATGAGCCGGCCACGCCGCTGGCTGAAGGGCACGCGGTCGACTACCTCATTCGCACGCTGCGCGCGGCGCCGGAGAAAAGCGTGACGCTTGCCATGCTCGGCCCGCAAACCAACCTTGCGTTGGCGCTCGCGCAAGCCCCCGACATCGTGCGCGGCTTGCGCGAACTGGTGCTCATGGCCGGCGCGCATTTCAACGGCGGCAACATCACGCCGACCGCCGAGTTCAATGTATTTGCCGATCCGCATGCGGCGGAGGCCGTGCTGAAAAGCGGTGTGCCGACGACCATGCTGCCGCTGGACGTGACGCACAAGATTCTCACGAGCGACGAACGCATCGCGCGGCTTCGCGGCATCGGCAACCGGTCCGGCGCCATCGTGGCCGACATCCTGGGCGCCTATGCGCCGCAGGAAATGCGGCACTACGACATGCCCGGCGGGCCGGTGCATGACGCGACCGTGATCGCCTATTTGCTGCAGCCTTCGCTCTTCAGGGGCAGGCTGGTCAACGTCGAGGTCGACAGCCGCGACGGCATGGGTTTCGGCCAGACGGCGGCCGATTGGTACGGCAGCCTGAACCGCCCCGCCAACGCGAACTGGATCGTCGATGGCGATGCGCAGGGCTTTTTCGACCTGCTGACCGAACACATCGCACGGTTGCCCTGAGAGCTCAGGCAATAAAAAAAAGCCACGTTGCGAACAGCGTGGCTTTTTGCTTTTTGGTGCCGCTGCAGCGAATCGATCAGTGCTGCAGAATTTTGTTCAGGAAGTCCTTCGTGCGCGGCTGACGATTCTCCGGGTGGCTGAAGAACTCGTCCTTCGGGCAGTCTTCCAGGATCTTGCCGCCCACGTCGATGAAGATCACGCGGCTGGCCACCTTGCGGGCGAAGGCCATTTCGTGCGTGACCACCATCATGGTCATGCCGTCCCTGGCCAGGCTCACCATCACGTCGAGCACTTCGCCGACCATTTCGGGGTCGAGCGCCGAAGTGGGTTCGTCGAACAGCATCACGATCGGGTCCATGCTGAGCGCACGGGCAATCGCCACGCGCTGCTGCTGGCCGCCCGAGAGCTGGCCCGGGAACTTGTCCTTGTGCGCCATCAGGCCCACGCGGTCGAGCATCTTCAGACCGCGGGTCTTGGCTTCGTCGGGGCTGCGGCCGAGCACCTTGATCTGGGCGATCGTGAGGTTCTCGGTGACCGACAGGTGCGGGAACAACTCGAAGTGCTGAAACACCATGCCGACCTTGGAGCGCAGCTTGGGCAGGTTGGTCTTGGGGTCGTGCAGCGGAATGCCGTTGACGGTGATCTCGCCCTTCTGAAAGGGCTCGAGCGCGTTCACGGTCTTGATGAGGGTGGACTTGCCCGAGCCCGAGGGCCCGCACACCACCACCACGTCGCCCTTGGAGATGCTCACCGAACAATCGTTGAGCACCTGCACCGGGCCATACCACTTGGAGACGTTCTTGATTTCAATCATTTTTTCGGACATTTCTTTCTCCGGTTCAGCCACTCAGCGGATGATGGCAATCTTCTTGTGGAGGCGCTTGACGAGCCATGACAAGGCATAGCACATGATGAAGTAAACGACGGCAGCGAGCAGGTAGGCCTCGATCGGACGGCCGAAGTTCTTGCCCGCGGTCTCGAAGCCCTTGAGCATGTCGTACGCGCCAATGGCATACACCAGCGAGGTGTCCTGGAACAGGATGATGGTCTGCGTGAGCAGCACCGGCAGCATGTTGCGGAACGCCTGCGGCAGCACGATCAGGCGCATGTTCTGGCCGTAGGTCATGCCGACCGCCTGGCCCGCATTCACCTGGCCGCGCGGAATCGACTGGATGCCCGCGCGCATGATCTCGCTGAAGTAGGCCGCCTCGAACGCGATGAAGGTGATCACGGCCGAGATTTCCGAGCGGTAGTTCGAGCCGATGGAGCCGAAGGCCGCGTAGAACGAGGCCGGCACCAGGAGGAAGAACCACAGGATCACCATCACCAGCGGAATGCTGCGCATGCCGTTGACGTAGATGGCGGCGGGTGCGTCGAGCCACTTCTTGCCCGACAGCCGCATGAGCGCCAGCACGGTGCCGAAGATCACGCCGCCGATGGTGGCCACGATCGTCAGCATGATGCTGAAGTAGAAGCCCTTGACGACGAAGTTGCTGATGACGTCCCAGTTATAGAACGACAGGTCGAGATTCATCATGTCAGTGTCCCCCGCCGCCGGCGCTGGCCGAAACGATGAAGCCCGGCACGCGCGTCTTCTTCTCGATGAAAGCCATGATGCGGTTGATTGCAAAGGCCGAGATCACGTAGAGCCCGGTCACTGCAAGGTACACCTCGATGCCGCGCGAGGTTTCTTCCTGCGCCTGCATGGCGAACATCGTGAGTTCGGTCACCGACACGGCAAACGCCACCGACGAGTTCTTGAAGATGTTCATCGTTTCGCTCGTGAGCGGCGGAATGATGATGCGGTAGGCCATGGGCAAGATCACGTAGCGGTAGTACTGCGGCGTGGTAAAGCCCACCGCCATGCCCGCGTAGCGCTGGCCCTTGGGCAGCGCCTGGATGCCCGAGCGCACTTGCTCGGCAATACGCGCCGAGGTAAAGAAGCCCAGCGCCAGCACCACCAGCACGAAGCTGGGCACGCCCTTCATGACCGGAATCAGCGCCGGAATGACGTGGTACCAGAGAAAGATCTGCACCAAGAGCGGAATGTTGCGGAACAGCTCGACCCAGGCATTGCCCAGGCGCACGAGCCAGGGGCTGTTCGGCAAGGTGCGGATGATGCCGATCAGCGAACCCAGCACCAGCGCGACGATGAGCGCCAGCAGGGCCACCGACACGGTCCAGCCCCATGCGGACAGCATCCACTCCCAGTAGGTCGGGTACTTCCCGCCCGGGTCTTGCAAGAAGACCTGCCAATCCCAGTTTGATCCCATCGGGGACTCTCCTTCTTTCAGATTTCCAGACTGCCAGCTTGCAGAGGCCATGCCTGCGCGCCGCAGCATTGCGTTGCCTGCGAAAACAAACGCCCGCCGGGGGCGGCGGGCGTTGCGCGGATGACCTTCGTAGCGATTACTTCTTCGCGGCGTACTCTTCCATCGGCTTGTCGTTCGGGTTGGCCCAAGCCGACTTGGTGGCGTCGGACAGGGGCAGGTTCACCGTGACGTTTGCCGGGGGAATCGGCTTCAGGAACCACTTGTCCCAGAGCTTGGCGAGTTCGCCGTTCTTGATCTGCGCCTTGATGCTGTCGTCCACCACCTTCTTGAAGGCGGCGTCGTCCTTGCGGATCATGATGGCGATGGGCTCGACGCTGAGCACTTCGCCCACGATCTTGTATTCGGCAGGCGACTTGGACTTGGCGATGTTCGAGGCCAGGATGGAACCGTCCATCACGAAGGCGTCGGCACGGCCCGATTCGAGCAGCAGGAAGCTGTCGGAGTGGTCCTTGCCATACAGTTCCTTGAAGTCGATGCCGCCGGCGCGCTCGTTCTTGCGCAGCGTTTGCACCGACGTGGTGCCGGTGGTGGTGGCCACGGTCTTGCCGTTCAGGTCCTTGATGCTGTTGATGCCCGAGTTGGCCTTGACAGCAATGCGCACTTCCTCGACGTAGGTGGTCACGGCAAACGACACGTCCTTCTGGCGCGTGGCGTTGTTGGTGGTGGAGCCGCACTCCAGGTCGACGGTGCCGTTTTGCACCAGGGGCACGCGGTTTTGCGAGGTCACGGGCTGGTACTTGGTTTCAAGCTTGGCCAGGCCGAGGTGCTTCTGGATGTCGCGAATGATGTTGGCGCAGACGTCGTAGTGGAAACCGGTGTACTGGCCGTTGCCCAGCGTGTACGAAAGGCCGGAAGATTCCCGCACGCCTTCGGTGATGGTGCCCGAGGCCTTGATCTTGGCCAGGGTGTCATTGGCCTGTGCAAACGCGCTGCCGGCAGCCACGGCTGCGATTGCCAATGCCAATACTTGCTTTTTCATACGGAAAACTCCTGAGGTGACTGGAAGATACAGATACAACTAAATTTTAGACATTCAGGTCATGGGGAATACCCGGGCCAACCCGGTGCATTCTCGATGACGCTTGCACCGGCGCCGCGCATCGCGGCGCCGTCGTGGTGCAGGGCTACCCATTGGCATTGTCCGACTTTCACTAAGCAGCCTTTGTGCCCGAGGGCTCGGCAGCCGGGGGCACCGGTGCGGACAGGCGAACGGGCTGGGTCAGATTTTCGGGCACGAGCAGCGCGTCCATCTCGGCGCGCGTCATGATGCCCAGCGATTCGGCCACCAGGTCGATTGGTCCGCCGGTGGCCAGCGCGGTCTTGGCGATGAGCGCCGCCTTTTCGTAGCCGATGAGGGGGTTGAGCGCGGTAACCAGCGTGACCGATTCCCGCACTCGCTTGGCCAGGAACTCGCGGTTCGCCTCGATGCCTTCGACGCAGTTCTGCCGCAGCGTGATGCAGGCATTGCTCAGGTGCCGGATGCTCTTGAACAGGCTCCACCCCATGATGGGCTCGAAGGCGTTGAGCTGCAGCTGGCCGGCCTCCGACGCCATGGTGACCGTGATGTCGTTGCCGATGACCTCGAAAGCCACCTGGTTCATGACTTCCGGGATCACCGGGTTGACCTTGCCCGGCATGATCGACGAGCCGGCCTGCCGCGCCGGCAGCCGGATTTCGCCGAAGCCGGCCTGCGGCCCGCTGGACAACAGGCGCAAGTCGTTGCAGGTCTTGCTGAGCTTGGTGGCCACGCGCTTGAGCACGCCCGAAAGCTGCACGAAGGCGCCGG
Source organism: Variovorax sp. CCNWLW225 (assembly GCF_037204045.1). NCBI lineage: Bacteria > Pseudomonadati > Pseudomonadota > Betaproteobacteria > Burkholderiales > Comamonadaceae > Variovorax > Variovorax sp. CCNWLW225. The sequence goes on from NZ_JBBCBV010000009.1 coordinate 182,209, forward strand.
TGTCCTGCGTGGCCTCGATCAGGTTGGCCGCCTGCTTCAGCGGCACGCCGCTTTGCTCGGCCAGGTACTGGCAGGCCAGGTTGGCATAGCCGTGCGGCGCGTTGATGCCGGTGCCGATGGCCGTGGCGCCGAGGTTGATTTCCTCGATGAGCGCACGCGCCTCGCCAAGCCGGGCCTCGTCTTCCCCGATCATGATGGCGTAGGTCAGGAACTCCTGCCCCAGCGTCATGGGCACGGCGTCCTGCAGCTGGGTGCGGCCGATCTTGAGGATGTCCTTGAACTCGAGCGCCTTGGCTTCGAAGCTCTTGCGCAGCGCCGCCATGGATTCGAGCAGCTTGTCGATGGCAAACCACAGCGCCAGCCGCACCGCCGTGGGATAGACGTCGTTGGTGCTCTGCGAGGCGTTGACGTGGTCGTTGGGGTGCAGCACGTCGTACCGGCCTTTTTCATGGCCCAGCTTCTCAAGCGCGAGGTTGCAGATCACCTCGTTGGCGTTCATGTTGGTCGAGGTGCCGGCGCCGCCCTGGATCACGTCGACCACGAATTCGTCGAGCAGCTTGCCTTCGATGAGGTCGTCGCAGGCCAGGATGATGGCGGCGGCGCGGTCGCGGTCGATGGCGCCCAGGTCGGCATTGGCGCGCGTGGCGGCCTTCTTTACCAGCGCCAGGGCGCGCACCAGGTCGGGCATGGCCGACACGCGGGTGCCGGAGATCGCAAAGTTCTCGACCGCACGCGCGGTGTGCACGCCCCAGTAGGCGAGGGCAGGAATCTGCTTTTCGCCGAGGAAGTCGTGTTCGGTCCTGAAATTGGGGCTCATACAGGTTCCTCGGCTAAAAAAAAGCACGCGGGTGGCGCGTGCCGGAAGACTTGCTGTGACAGCGATCTGAAAGCTGCCGCGACTGTAGTGGCGGCCCGCCCGCAACGCCAATGCCGTTTGCGGGGAGCCTCATGCGCGGCATTTATAGATTGTGCAGCGCACAAATTCCAGGCGTCAACCATCTCGGCGGGTTGGCGGCTGGGCGCCGACCAGGTATGACCAGAGCGCATCGGCCGTGCGCTTGGGCTGCAGGCTTTCCAGGCCCGCCGCGGCCTTGGCGGAACGGCCGGCGCCGGTCTTGACGGGGATGGGGGCACTTGGCCGCTCGCGATAGGCGCGGATTTCCATCGTCGCCTCCAGGCTGTCGATCTCGGGCGGCAGCGCGCTCACCAGCTTGCGCGCCTTGATTTCCTTGCGAACCGCGCTCTGCGGCAAAAAGGCGATGCCGTGGCCTTCTAGCGCCATGACCTTCAGGCCCTCTGCCATGTCGGTTTCATAGACCCGGTCGAGGTGGATGGCGGTACCCGACTCTTTCAGCAACTGGTCGACCACCCGCCCCAGGTAGGCGCCGGGCGCGTAGCCCAGGTAGGGCAGCGGCTGGCCGGGCCTTCCGGGCAGGCGGAAGCGCGGTGCGCCCTCGGCATCGGCCTTGACCCAGGGCGCCACGGTTTCCTCGCCCAGGCTGACCATTTCGTACTTGTTGGCGTCGAGCTGCAGCGGCTGCGAGGGGTGGTGATAGGCAATCAGCAGGTCGCAGCTGCCTTCGACCAGCCGCAGCACGGCGTCGTGCACGTTGAGCGCGATGAGCCGGCTCTTGATGGGCCCGAAGTGCTCGCGCAGGCTGGTCACCCACGAAGGAAAGAAGGTGAAGGCCAGCGTGTGCGGCACCGCAATCTCGATCACGTCCTGCCCCGCCGCCGAATGGCCGCGCAGCATGGCCCGGGTGCTCTGCAGCGATTGCAGCATCTCGATGGCCTGGCTGTAGAGCGTCTGGCCCGCGGGCGTGAGGCGCGTGGGGTAGGAGCTCCGGTCGACCAGGTCGGTGCCGGCCCAGCCCTCCAGCGCTTGGATGCGGCGCGAAAAAGCCGGCTGCGTGACATGCCTCAATTGGGCCGAGCGGCTGAAGCTGCGCGTTTCCGCCAGGCTGATGAAGTCTTCTAGCCACTTTGTTTCCATACGCGGCGATTATGCGAGCGCCGCGCCATACTGGGCGCCCCCTCCTTTTCCCGCACTCGCCATGTCTTTTGCCGACCTGCCCGAACTGACCGCCACCGAACTGTCGCACCTGATCGGGAGCCGAAAGGTGTCCTGCCGCGAGGTGATGCAAGCGTCGCTGGCGCGCATCGAGGCGCTCAACCCGCGCTTCAACGCCATTGTTTCGCTGCGCGAACCCGAAGCCCTGTTGGCCGAAGCCGGTGAGCGCGACGCCGAACTGGCACGCGGCGAGCGGCGCGGCTGGATGCACGGCTTTCCGCTGGCGGTGAAGGACTTGAGCCACGCAGCCGGCCTGCCGACCTCCATGGGCTCGCCGCTTTCGCCGCGCACCCCGGCGCGCACCGACAGCCTTCACGTCGCGCGCATGCGGGAGTCCGGCGCCATCGTGATCGGCAAGACCAACACGCCGGAGTTCGGCCTGGGCTCGAACACCTACAACACGGTGTTCGGCATTACCCGCAACGCCTATGCGCCCGACCGCAGCGCCGGCGGCAGCAGCGGCGGCGCCGCGGTGGCGCTGGCCCTGGGCATGCTGCCGGTGGCCGACGGCAGCGACATGATGGGCTCGCTGCGCAACCCGGCCGCCTTCAACAACGTGATCGGCATGCGGCCTTCGCGCGGCCGCGTGCCCGGCGATCCCGAGCAGGAGCTGTTCTTCCAGCAGCTGGGCACCGAAGGACCGATGGCCCGCAACGTGGAAGACACCGCGCGGCTGCTGGCGGTGCAGGCGGGCTTCGACACGCGCGTGCCGCTGTCGTCGCCGCAGGCCCTGCCCGCGCCCGATGCACTGCGGCTCGACGACAACGTGGAGGGCCTGCGCGTGGGCTGGCTCGGCAGCATCTGGCCCGATCTGCCGCTGGCGCCGGGCATTCGCGAATTGGGCGAGCGCGCGCTCGACACCTTTCGCGCCATCGGCTGCGAAGTCGAGCCCTGCACGCTCGACGTGCCGCGCGAGCACAACTGGAGCGCCTGGCTGCGCCTGCGGCAGCTGCTGGTCGGCGGCAAGCTCGGCGCATACCTGAGCGACCCGAAGCTCTTTGCCCAGCTCAAGCCCGAGGCGCAGTGGGAAATAGAGCAGAGCCGCCACCTGGATGCGGCGTCGCTGTACCAGGCTTCGGTCTATCGCTCGAACGTGTACCGCGCGTTCCTCAGGCTCTTCGAGCGCTTCGACTTCGTGCTGGCGCCGACGGCGCAGGTGTTTCCTTTCGATGCCGAGCTGCACTGGCCCGCCGAAGTGGCCGGCGTGCCGAGCGACACGTACCACCGCTGGATGGAAATCGTGACGCCGTTCACGCTGGCTGGGTTGCCGACGCTGAATGTGCGCGCGGGATTCGGCGAGGGTGGTTTGCCGATGGGCCTGCAGCTGGCCGGGCCGATCCATGCAGATCTCGGCGTGCTGCGGCTGGGGAATGTGTATGAGAAGGCGTCCGGATGGGGTGCCCGGCGCCCTCCGTTTCTGGGCTGACTCCCTCCCCCTCTGGGGGAGGGCTGGGGTGGGGGCACGCGGCGCATCCCTTGGGCACCCTGCCCGCCCCCATCCCAACCTTCCCCCAGCGGGGGAAGGGGCAAGGCATCAGACCGGGGTCAATACTCCGCGTCCTGCAAAGTGCCCTTCGGCATTCGCAAGGAAATGGTCAACCGACTTCTGCGTCGCCTCCGGCGACCAGCCCGCCATGTGCGGCGTGAGCAGCACGTTGTCCAGGCCAATCAGTGGTTCGGGCCGCTTCGGCTCGCTTTCGTACACATCGAGCCCCGCACCCGCAATGCGGTTCTCGCGCAGGGCCGCGGCCAGCGCCTCGGTATCGACCACGCTGCCGCGGCCGATGCTGACCAGGAAGCCTTGCGGCCCGAGTGCATCGAGCACCTCGGCATTCACCAGGTGGCGCGTGGCCGGCCCGCCGGGCGCGGCGAGCACCAGAAAATCGGCCCAGGTGGCGAGGGACTTCAGGTCGTCGAAGTAGCGCTGCGTTGCGCCTTCGCGCGGTTTGCGGTTGTGATAGCCCACTTCCATGTCGAACGCTGCCGCGCGCTTGGAGATCTTCTGGCCGATGGTGCCCAGCCCGAGGATGCCGAGCTTCTTGCCCGACACGTTCGGCGGCTGCGGAATGGCCTCGCGCCACACGCCCTCGCGGCACAGCCGGTCGAGCTGGCGAAAGCCGCGAACGATGCTGATCAGCAGGCCGAAGGCGTGGTCGGCCACGCAATCGTCATTGGTGCCCGCGCCGTTGGCCGTGACGATGCCGCGCGCCCGGGTCACGTCGAGCGGCACGCCTTCGTAGCCTGCGCCCATGCAGCAGACGAGTTCAAGTGCCGGCATGGCCGCGATTTCTTCGGGCGTGATGCCGATGACGCCGATGGTCAGCACCGCGCGAAACTTCTTGCCATGCTCGGCAACGGCCGCGGCGCGCGCGGCGGGGTCGAAGGCGTAGGTCACGTCGTAGATCTCGGCAATCTGGGCCTGGTGGGCACTCGAGAGGCTGTTGAGCACCAGCAGGGGAATCTTGGTCGGCACGTCTGAACTCCTAATCGGTATCAAAAAAAGTGAACTCGCAATTTCTTTCAGTGGAACACCGCGGAACCGGCTTTGCCGGGCCGCTGGTGTTGCCCCCGGTAGGGGGTGGGAGAAGCGACACGAAGTGCGCGGAGCCTGGGGGCGAGCCTATAACAGAGGTGCTGCTTCGCTCTTCTGCAAAGCCCACATCTGCGCATAGCGGCCCTGCCTGGCCAGCAACTCGGCATGCGTGCCGCGCTCGACGATCACGCCCGCCTCGAGCACCAGGATTTCGTGTGCATCCACCACCGTCGACAGGCGGTGCGCAATGACCAGCGTGGTCTTGTCCTGCGCCGCGCTCTTGAGCTCGGATTGGATGGCGCGCTCGTTGGCGGAATCGAGCGCCGATGTGGCCTCGTCGAAGATCACGATCGGCGGGTTCTTGAGCAGCGTGCGCGCAATGGCCACGCGCTGTTTCTCTCCGCCCGAGAGCTTGAGGCCGCGCTCGCCGACCGTGGTTTCGTAGCCCAGCGGCGTGGCCGAGATGAAGTCGTGGATGCGCGCCGCGCGAGCGGCGTTTTCCACTTCTTCGCGCGTGGCACCGGGGCGGCCGTAGGCGATGTTGTATTCGACGGTGTCGTTGAACAGCACCGTGTCCTGCGGCACGATGCCGATGGCGCGGCGCACGCTGGATTGCTGCACTTCGCGGATGTCCTGCCCGCCGATGGTGATGCGGCCCTGCTGCACGTCGTAGAAGCGGTAGAGCAGGCGTGCGAGGGTTGACTTGCCGGAGCCCGAGGGGCCGACCACGGCCACGGTCTTGCCGGCCGGAATCTCGAAGCTCACGTGCTTCAGGATGGGGCGCGCGGGCTCGTAGGCAAAGCTGACGTCTTCGAAGCGGATGGTGGAATCTACGCCGCTGCCCTCACCCCTGCCCTCTCCCGGAGGGAGAGGGAGCAAAGACAGAGGCTGCGCGCCGGGCGCATCGCGCACCTCGCGCTCTTTTTCCATCAGCACGAACATCTTGTCGAGGTCGGTCAGGCTCTGCTTGATTTCGCGGTAGATCACGCCCAGGAAATTGAGCGGAATGTAGAGCTGGATCATGAAGGCGTTGACCATCACGAGGTCGCCCAGCGTCATGCGCCCTTCGACCACGCCCGAGGTGGCGCGCCAGAGCATCAGCACCAGGCTCACGGCGATGATCATCTGCTGCCCGATGTTGAGCATGCTCAGCGTGCGCTGGCTCTTGATGGCAGCCTTGCGGTAGCGGTCCAGGCTGGCGTCGTAGCGCCTGGCCTCGAACTCCTCGTTGTTGAAGTATTTGACGGTTTCGTAGTTCAGCAGCGAATCGACCGCGCGGCTCTGGGCCATGGAGTCGAGCTCGTTCATGGTCTTGCGGAACTGGGTGCGCCACTCGGTCACCGTGACCGTGAAACTGATGTACAGCACCAACGCCGCGGCCGTGATCCAGACAAAGAGCGAGTCGAACTTCACGCCCAGGATGGTGAGCACCAGCACCAGCTCGATGATGGTCGGCACGATGCTGTAGAGCGACATCGAGATGAGCGAGTGCACCCCGCGCGTGCCGCGCTCGATGTCGCGCGTCATGCCGCCGGTCTGGCGCTCCAGGTGAAAGCGCAGGCTCAGCGAATGCAGGTGCCCGAACACCTCCAGCGCAATCTGCCGGGCCGTGCCTTCGGTGGCCTTGGCGAAGATGAGCTCGCGCAGTTCGCCGAAGAGCGCGGTCGAGAACCGCAGCAGCCCGTAGGCCAGCAAAAGCCCGATGGGCACGATCAGCAGCGCCTGCGCCATGTCGGGCTTGGGCGTCATCGTGTCGATCAGGTTCTTGAGCAGCACCGGCACGCCCACATTGGCCACCTTGGCGCCCACCATGAAGGCAAGCGCGGCGATCACCCGCCATTTGTACTGCCAGAGGTAGGGGAAAAGGCGGCGCAGCGTGGCCCAGTCGGAGCGATCGCTGCGCGCCGGGGGGTGCCCGGCGACGGGATGGGAGGGAGGAGGTAGGGCTTCGCCGCTGCGGCGCATGAGGGACAATCGTGGTTGCTTTGTTCTGCCTCAGATTGTGCCCATGTCCGATACTTCCAGCACCGACGCTGCCGCCACCCTCAAAAGCCTGCCCACCGACATGGAGCTGGTGCTCAAGGTCATCCCCATGCCGGCGGACTGCAACGCCAATGGCGACATCTTCGGCGGCTGGGTCATGGCGCAGTGCGACCTGGCCGGCTCGGTCATTCCGGCGCGCTACGCCAAGGGCCGCCAGGCCACGGTGGCGGTGAACGAGTTCATCTTCAAGCAGCCGGTGCGGCTGGGCGACATTCTCTCGTTCTATTCGAAGCTGGTACGCATCGGGCGCACCTCGGTCACGGTGACGGTGGAGGTGTTCGCCGAGCGCTTTCGGGCGCAGGGCGAGTACATCAAGGTGACGCAGGCCACGTTCACCTACGTGGCCATCGACGACAACGGCCGCCCTCGCGTGATCGAGAAGTAAATCGGCGCAGAGGGCCGAGCGCCCTCAGACCTTCGAAAAATCCGGCTTGCGCTTTTCCATGAAGGCGCCGAAGGCTTCGCGCGCGGCCGGTTCCCGCAGCATGCGGCCGAAGCTCGCGCCCTCTTCGTCCATGCGCTCGAGCACTGCCGGCATCTGCGCCTTCTTCAGCAGGCGCTTGGTCTCGACCAGCGCGCTCAGCGGCTTGGCCGCGAGCTTGCGGGCCTGCACCTGGGCAATGGCGTTGGCTTCGGTCGGCGGCACGATGCGGTTGACCAAGCCCACTTCGAGCGCGGCCTCGGCCATGAAGGGCTCACCCAGCAGCAGCGCCTCGGCCGCGCGGTGGTAGCCCAGCATCTGCGGCACCAGTAGGCTCGAGGCCGCCTCGGGGCACAGGCCCAGGTTCACGAAAGGCATCGAAAAAGCCGCGTTGTCACCGGCGTAGACGAGGTCGCAGTGGAACAACATGGTGGTGCCGATGCCCACGGCCGGGCCGCAGACGGATGCGACCACGGGCTTGGGAAAGGTGGCGATACCGCGCAAAAAGCGGAACACCGGCGACTCCTTGCCGGCGGGCGGGGCATTCAGGAAGTCGCCGATGTCGTTGCCGGCGCTGAAAATGGTCGGGTCGCCCTGGATCAGTACGCAGCGCACGGCCGCGTCGCTCTCGGCCGTGGCCAGTGCATCGGCCAGTTCGGCGTACATGCCGCTGGTGATGGAGTTTTTCTTGTCGACGCGGTTGAATGTCAGGGTCATCACACCGGCTTCGGTGTGGACGAGGATGTCGCTCATGGGAATGGTCCTTGAATAAAAACGGGTGGCGCCACGCTCAGGCGTCGAGGGCTTCTCGCACAAAATCCAGGCGGTCCTGGCCCCAGAACATCTGGTCGCCGACGAACATGGTGGGGGCGCCGAACACGCCGCGCTCCACAGCTTCTTGCGTGACGGCTTTGAGGCGATCCTTGACCTCCTGCGAACCGGCCAGCGCGAGCAAGGCAGTGGCGTCGAACCCCGCATTTTGAAGCACGGCGCCAACGACGGCCGGGTCATTCATGTTCTTGGGCTCGACCCACATGGCGTGAAAAATGGCGTCGACGTAGGCGCCGAAGCGCTCCGGCTCTTTCATCTGGATGCCGGTGGCACCGCGCATGAGCAGCAGCGTGTTGATTGGAAAGTGCGGGTTGTGCACAAAGGGCACGCCGTAGCGTTTGGCAAAGCGCTGCAGGTCGATGGTCATGTACGGCGCCTTGGGCACCACTTCAGCCGGAGACCGGTTGCCGGTCGCCTGAAACACGCCGCCCAGGAGCATGGGTTTCCAGACGAGTTCGGCGCCGGTGTCGGCGCAGACGTGCGGCAGCTGGGTGGCGGCCAGGTAGGCGGCGGGGCTGCCGAAGTCGAAATAGAAATCTACGGATTTTTTCATTTGGGTCTCCTTGGGGGTGCGCTTGTTCAGGGCTCTTGTTCTTGGGGCTGTTGTTCGGGGCGCTGTTGTTCAGGGCTTGTGCAAAGGCCACCGGGTACTCCCCTCCGCGAATGTCCCCCGGGGCTGCGCCCCTCCTCCTTTAT
>NZ_JBBCBV010000010.1:0-179340 GCF_037204045.1 Variovorax sp. CCNWLW225
GAAGGCTGGTACCTGGAGCGCACGGTGCACTACATCGGGCGGGTGGGGCTGGACTATGTGAAGAAGAAGATCCTGGAAGACGAAGCCAACCGCAAGGCGCTGTGGGAGCGGCTGCAGTTCGCGCTGGACGGGGAGCCGGATCCGTGGTTCGAGTCGAGCCAGGCTTCTGTGGATGTGCGGCAGTTCACGCCCGTGGCCGTGGTGGACGAGGCGCCCCAGGCCGCCTGAACGAGAAGGAAAAACAACCCATGAGCAACAACAGCAACACCAACGAGTGGAAAGTGATCTGCCGCGTCGAGGACATCCCGGTGCTGGGCGCCCGCCGCGTGGCGCGCCCGGTGGGCGTGGACGTCGCCGTGTTCCGCAATGCCGAGAACCAAGTCTTCGCGCTGCTGGACCGCTGCCCGCACAAGGGCGGCCCTCTCTCCCAGGGCATCGTGTTCGGCACCAGCGTGGCCTGCCCGCTACACAACTGGGCCATTGGCCTCGACGACGGATGTGCCAGGTCGCCCGATGAAGGATGCACGCCGAAGTTTGCCGTGAAGGTCGCCGAGGGCGTGGTGCACCTGGATTCGAACGAGCTCGCCACGCATGCGGTGGAGCTCGAGCGCCCGGTCGCGGGACCGGCCAACCGCGCCTGCCTTCAAACCGAAGACTCGGCTGCCTGACACAACCAACATCATGAGCCTCACTCTCACGTCTTCGTCGCGCAGCGACGACCGCAAACCAGGCATGCCGCCCGTGCACGGCCGCTGCACGCTTGTCGGCGCCGGCCCGGGCGACCCCGAACTGCTCACAATCAAGGCGCTCAAGGCCATCCAGTCGGCCACCGTGCTGCTCGTCGACGACCTGGTGAGCGACGAGATCGTCGCCATGGCGCAACCCGGTGCGCGCGTGATCCACGTCGGCAAGCGCGGTGGCTGCAAGAGCACGCCGCAGAGCTTCATCGAGCGACTGATGATCATGGCCGTGCGCGAAGGCGAGCACGTGGTGCGGCTCAAGGGCGGCGACCCGTTCATCTTCGGCCGCGGCGGCGAAGAGGTCGAGCACCTTGCGCAGGCCGGCATCCACGTCGAGGTGGTGAACGGCATCACCTCGGGCCTTGCCGGGCTGACCTCGCTCGGCGTGCCTCTGACGCACCGCGACCATGCACAGGGCGTCGTCTTCGTCACGGGCCATGCAAAGCCCGGTTCACCGGGCACCGACTGGCAAGCGCTGGCCGCCACCGCGCATGCCGCTCGGCTGACGCTGGTCATCTACATGGGCGTCTCGGGTGCGGGCCGCATTCAGAACGAACTGCTGAGCGGCCTGCCGGCTTCGACGCCCATCGTGGTTGTGCAGAGCGCCAGCCTGCCGACCCAGCGGCATGCAGTGGGAACACTCGCAACGCTGGAGCAGACCATTGCCGACAACGACCTGTGCAGCCCTTCGATCATCGTGGTCGGCGATGTCCTTCAGGGACTGGCCGCCGCGGCGTCTTCCGCGCATCTTGCGCTGGAGAAGGCGGCCTGAGACTCCGGCCTCCCCTCGCCTCTCCTTTCCATTTTTCTTTCGGCTTTTTTCTCTTCAAACCAAAGCAACGCCATGGCCTATTTGCAGCCTTCCGAATTCGTCACCAAGATGGTGGACGCCGGTGAATCCAAGATCTTCATGTCCACGCGGGACACGCTCATCCGCTCTTTCATGGCGGGTGCAATCCTGGCGCTGGCGGCTGTGTTCGCGGTCACCATCAACGTGCAGACCGGCTACTCGATCATCGGGGCCATCCTGTTCCCGGTCGGTTTCTGCATTCTTTACCTGCTCGGCTTCGACCTGCTGACCGGCGTGTTCGTGCTGACACCGCTCGCGCTCATCGACAAGCGCCCCGGCGTCACCATCGGCGGTGTGCTGCGCAATTGGGGGCTGGTGTTCGTCGGCAACTTTCTCGGCGCGTTCACCGTGGCCGTGCTGATGGCCATCGTCTTCACCTTCGGCTTCACCAGCCCGCCCGACAAGGTCGGCCAGGTGATCGCCACCATCGGCGAGGCGCGCACGGTGGGCTACTCGGACCACGGCGCCGCCGGCATGCTCACGCTCTTCGTGCGCGGCATGCTGTGCAACTGGATGGTGTCGACCGGCGTGGTCGGCGCAATGATCTCGACCTCGGTTACGGGCAAGGTGCTTGCCATGTGGATGCCGATCATGGTGTTCTTCTTCATGGTGTTCGAGCACTCGGTGGTCAACATGTTCCTGTTCCCGTCGGCACTGCTCATGGGCGGCAACTTCTCGATCATGGACTACATCATCTGGAACGAGATTCCCACCGTGCTGGGCAACCTCATCGGCGGCCTGTCGTTCACCGGCCTCACGCTGTACGCCACGCACGTGAAAACAGGCCCCAAGCGCGTGGTCCGCTAAGCACGGCCCAGCCGCTCGCCGCCGGTGACGATGCGCTCCGCACTCGCGGTCTCGATCGGCCAGCACTCCGACAAGGGGCGCAAGGAAACCAACCAGGATTTCCACGGCGCCGCCCTGCCGGAGGGGCAAGTCCGCAGTGCCAAGGGCGTGGCACTTGCCATTGCCGACGGCATCAGCAGCAGCGACGTGAGCCACGTGGCCAGCGAGTCGGCGGTCAGGAGCTTTCTGACCGACTACTACTGCACGTCGGACGCCTGGAGCGTAAGCCGCTCGGCACAGCGCGTGCTCACGGCCGCCAACGCCTGGCTGCATGCGCAAACGCAGAACGGCGGCGGCCGCTTCGACAAGGACCGCGGCTACGTCTGCACCTTCAGCGCGCTGGTCGTCAGGTCGACCACCGCGCACGTCTTTCATGTGGGCGACACGCGCGTCTACCGCTGGCACGCAGAGGCGCTCGAGCAATTGACCGAAGACCACCGAGTTTCGGTGGGCGGCGGCCAGAGCTACCTTGGCCGCGCGCTCGGCGTGGGGCCGCATGTGGAGATCGACTACCGGGCCGTTCCCGTCGAGCAAGGCGATGTCTTCCTGCTGACTTCAGACGGCGTTCACGAGCACATCGACGCCGCCGCCATCAAGTCCGCGCTGGATGCGAACCCCAACGACCTGGATGCCGCGGCCCGCAGCATTGCCGAGGAAGCCTACCGCCGGGGTAGCCCCGACAACATGACGGTGCAGATCGCCAGGATCGACGCGCTGCCCGATGGCGACATCAACGAACTGCACGCACAACGCGCCGCGCTGCAGCTGCCGCCGGTGCTGGAGGCGCGCATGCGCTTCGACGGCTACACGATCGTGCGCGACCTGCACCACAGCCATCGCAGCCACATCTACCTGGCAACCGACGACGACATGGGCCAGCGCGTGGTGCTCAAGACCCCTTCGGTCGACCTGCAGAACGACGAAGCCCACTTGGACCGCTTTCTGCTCGAAGAGTGGGTGGCGCGGCGCATCGACAGCGCGCACGTGCTCAAGCCGCACGCCAGCCATCGCAAGCGCAACTACCTCTACGTTGCAATGGAGTTCGTCGAGGGGCAGACGCTGGCGCAGTGGATGGTCGACAACCCGCGGCCCAGCCTCGAATCGGTGCGCGGCATCGTCGAGCAGCTTGCGAAAGGCCTGCAGGCCTTTCACCGCCTGGAGATGCTGCACCAGGACTTGCGGCCCGAGAACATCATGATCGACCGCACGGGCACTGTGCGCATCATCGACTTCGGCTCCACCTGGGTGGCCGGCCTGGACGACAGCACGCTGGCCGCGCCCGACCAGATACTGGGCACGGTGCAGTACACCGCGCCCGAGTACTTTCTGGGCGAAGGCGGATCGGCAAAATCGGACCTGTTCTCGCTGGCCGTCATCGTCTACCAGATGCTGACCGGACGGCTGCCCTATGGCGCCGAGGCGGCCCGCATCAGGACGCGGTCCGACCAGCGCAATCTGCAGTACAGGTCCGCGCTGGACGCGCAGCGGGCCATTCCGGCCTGGGTAGACGAAGTGCTGCGAAAGGCGCTCGCCCCCAACCCGCTCAAGCGCTACGAAGTGCTTTCAGAGTTTGTGCAAGACCTGCGGCAGCCCCACCCGGATTTCTTGAACAGCCGCGGCACGCCGCTGGTCGAAAAGAACCCGGTGATCTTCTGGAAATGCACGGCCCTTCTGCTTGGCATCGCGGTGATCGTGCTGCTCGGCTTGCTCAGCCAGCGGGGCTGAGCGTCGGTTTTCCAAAGGCGGGCAAGGTGGCGATGAAGGTTGTCCCTTCTGCGTTGCTCGACTCCACCGTCACCTCACCGCCATGCGCCTTGGCAATCCCCATGATGATGAACAGCCCGAGGCCCACGCTTCTGCCGGTGCCGACGGCCGATCCGCGGACCATCGGCTGGAACAAGGCCGAAATGAGCTCGCTTGGAATGGCGGCGCCCCAGTTGTGGACCGAGACTTCGACGCGCTCAGGATTCACTGAGGTCTTGACGGTGACTTCCCTGTCCGGGTCACCATAGCTCACGGCGTTTGCCACCAGATTGCCGACGAGTTGCGCCATCCGATCCGGGTCGACACGACATGCCCCGCGCCCTTCGGTTTCATGGCGCAACGTCCGGTCGGGAAAAGACAGGGCGAGTTCGGCCACGCTCTGGGCGACCACCTCGTGCAGGTCGACCGGTTGAGGGTTGATCGCAATGCCCTTCCCCACGCGCGCGACCGTGAAGTCCAGCAGGTCCGACACCAGGCGATTCGCGCGGTCCACCGACTGCGCCATTCGCGACAGCACCCGTGCCTGGTTGTCGGTGGGTGCATGCTTGAAGAGAACCTGGATGCCGGTGTGAACGGCCGACAGCGGATTGCGCAGATCGTGGCTCACGATGCCGATCATCTGCTCCGCGAAAAGCGCCCGGTCTTTCGTCTCGGCCTGAAGGCGCTCCACTTCAGCAATATGCGTCTCGAGCTTTTTCCGAGACAGAAGCAGTTCCTGTTCGTACTTGTCGCGGTCTCGTGCCACGAACAGGGCCACTTCCTGGGTGTGGTTAGGCCCGTGCCCGTGGCGGACGACATTCAGAACCATGGGCAGGGTGCTTCCATTCTTGTGCCGGATGTCGAGCTTCAACTCCGAGATGGAGCCTTGCATTTCCAGCAACGGCGCCCAATGGGTCTGGTGAAAGATGCGGGCGCCCATGGTCAACAGATCCTGCAGCCGCTTCTTGCCCACCAGATCTGCCTTGTCATAGCCAAGCCAGACGCAGAACGGCTTGTTGACGCGCAGGAAGACGCCCTTTGCGTCCGTCTCGATCAGCCCGCAGGGAGCACCGTCGAGCAGCGCCTCATCGGCAGGCCCAAGCGCTGTCATGAGCGGGCCTAGTAACCGCGCTGCGAGAGAAACGATGCGATCGCGTCGTTGCTGGCGCTCGGCTGGCTCAAGTGCGGACAATGTCCGACGTTGTCGATGATCGTCAGCACGCTGTCGGGCATGACCTTGTGCATGTATTCGCCGACCGCCACGGGAGCGATCAGGTCGTCGTCGCACTGGAGGATCAGCGAAGGCGTTCGCAGTTCGGCAATCGCGTCCCGGTGGTCCGACAGGAAGGTGACGCGCGCGAAATGCTTCGCGATTTCCGGGTCGGTGCGGCAGAAACTGTTGGTCAACTCGACGCCGAGAGCGGGTTGCTCCGGCGCGCCCATGATGGCCGGCGCCATTGTGCTGGACCATCCGAGATAGTTGCTCTCTAGGGTGTGCAGCAACGAGTCGATGTCGGCGCGTTCGAATCCCCCGACATAGTCGCCATCATTGATGTAGCACGGCGATGGGCCGACCATCACGTGCGCCGCAATGAGGCCCGGGCTGGCAAGGTCAGCCAGCACGCCGATCATCGCGCTCACCGAATGCCCCACGAAGATGGCAGGGCCTTCGCCATAGGCCTTCACGATTTCGATCACATCGGCGGCATGGCCGTCCAGCGACGCGTACTTGTCGGGATCGAATGCCTTGAGATCGGAGCCGCCGCTGCCGACGAGGTCGAAAAGCACTGTGCGGTACCTCTTGCGGTACTCGGGTTCCAGGAGGCGCCACATGTTCTGGTCGCAGCCGAATCCATGCGCGAAAAACAGCGTGGCGGGGCCGCTGCCGGCCACGTGGACGTTATTGCGATGCTGCAACTGGGCGGTCATGTGTTGTCCTTTGGAGCTCGGTAGTTTTGCAAGCCGAGCGAAGTATGCCCGCCCAAATCGGCTGGCAAGCCTCGTCTGGCAAGCATCCTACGTAATCCGTCTGCTCAGCCGTACGAGCTTCCCATCGCGGGCGGTTAGCTTTGTCCGCAGGCGCTAGTGGACCGCTGATCTTTTCTTTAAACCCAATATGTTCAGAACGATCCTGGGAGTTGCGGCAAGCCCTCTGGTGGCAATCGCCCTGTTTGGCGCTGGCATCCTCACTGCGACGCTGCACTTGCTTGCCTTGCCTGCGCTGTATCTGTGGGAGCGCTATCTGGAGCAAAGGCCCCTCGCGGGCAAACGAGATCGCGACAAAGACCGGATTGACTCCGGAAGTCGAACCGGGAGATGAGTTCGCTCTGCCGAAGTCAGTTCGTCGCGAAGCAGTACATCAGACCAGCGCTGCCGCTCATCTTGAGTTGGTCGACGCTGCAGCCGCGCGTACCGTGCGACGAGTTCCACGAAGCATTGGCTACCGGGTCGGGATTGGTGCCCTTGCGGTCGTGGTGACCCACGATGGCGGAGCCGCCGTCGCTCCTGGTCCAGTTGCCGCAGGTGGCGTCCTTGCCGGGGTCGGCCACGGCCAGTGTGCCGTCAGGGCGCGAGCCGGTGAGGATGTCGTGGCGGTTGACTGGATCGCCGAAGCCGGAGACAACCTCGCCCTTCTCGGTCAGCGAGGTGTCCTTGCCGACCTTGGCGTTGGCGCTGTGCAGGTCGGCCACGCTGGTGGCGACGACCACACCCTTGGCATTGGTCCAGGGGCCAGTGCCGATGCGGTCGCGCGCATTGACAGCCGGCTGCCCGTTCGCGGCAGCGGTGCTCAAATAGGCGCGCCAAGTTTTGTTGCCCGCCCCCGCACTCGTGGCCAGCGACTGGCAGAAGCGGTCGGCTCCGGCCAAGCCTCCAAGGTCGCCGCCCTTGCCGGGGTTGACGCTGGTGATGAAGAAGCTCATGGATTTGCCACCCGATGACGGACCCATGACCCCGCAACCGATGATCAGCGCGGTGGCTGCAACGGCGGCGCCAGCGGAGAGAAGTAAGCGACTGGGCATCTGGAGACTCCTGGCAGTGTTGGAGCCGGGAGGCTACCGCACCGTCGTGTCAGCGGCAACCCGAGCGCGCCCTCATGCGGCCTGCTTCCACTCCCGCGGCGACAAGCCGCTTTGCGCCTTGAAAGCGCGAGACAACGCGGCTTCGCTTCCGTAGCCGACTTCTTGCGCAATGAGCTTGAGCGGACGCCCCTGACGCAAGGCCTGCTGCGCAAGACCGACGCGCCAGCGCTGCAGGTACACCCCCGGCGTGCACCCGACGGTGTCTCGGAACTGGATGGCAAACACGCTGCGCGACATGCCGGCCTCGGCGGCAAGTGCGTCGAGCGTCCATTCGAGTGCGGGTTTTTCGTGCATGGCCACCACGGCATTGCGCAACCGCGGGTGCGACAGCCCCGCGAGCAGGCCGGAGCGGGTTTGCCCCTTTTCCATCAGGTGCCTGAGCACCTGGATGAGCACCACGTCGAACAGGCGGTTCAGCAGCACCTGCTTGCCGCAGCGCTGCTCGAAGGCTTCTTCGAACAGCAGTTCCAGCACGCCCTCGGTGCCGTCGATTTCTTCCAGCGGCAGGCACACGAATGCGGGCAGCGCGGCCAGGATCGGGTTTGCGGCGCCGCCTTCGAACTGCAGGTGCGCGCAGGCAAAGTCCGCGCCGCGCGCCGCGTCGGTAATGAACCTGTGCGCCATGGGCCGCGGGTACATCAAAAGGCTTGGCCGCTCGATGCGCAGCACCTCCGCGCCGCCGTGACTGACGCCCACCTCCCCGCGGCGCACCAGGTGCAGTTGGCCGGTTGCGCCCTCCCCGTCCAGGTCGTTGATTCCGCACAGCGCGCCGGTATGGAACACCCGCGCGCTGACGGAAAAGTGCGTCAGCAGGGCTTCGAGCCGATCAGGCATGAAATACTCCAAGTCAAGTTATCAGGACTTTTTATCACCAATCGTTTCACCACACACGTAAAGTTCGTTCTGTCGATTCCGACCTGAAACCTCAACCCGAATCAAAGGAAAGAAACATGAACGCCGTTACCCGCATCTTCGCCATGGCCGCTCTCGCTGTCGCCGCCAATGCCGTGTTCGCCGCCGACAAGTCGCCCGTGCGCCAGCCGGCCGCCGCGGTTGCAAAAACCGCGAGCTACATCACCACCAAGGACGGCGTGCAGATCTACTACAAGGACTGGGGCCCGAGGAACGGCCAGGTCGTTACCTTCAGCCACGGCTGGCCGCTGAACTCGGACAGCTGGGAATCGCAGATGATTTTCCTCGCCTCGAAGGGCTACCGCGTGATTGCGCATGACCGCCGCGGCCATGGCCGCTCGAGCCAGCCCTGGGAAGGCAACGACATGGACCACTACGCCGACGACCTGGCCACCGTGATCAACACGCTCGGCTTGAAGGACGTGACGCTGGTCGGCTTTTCCACCGGCGGCGGCGAGGTGGCGCGCTACATCGGCCGCCATGGGACCAGCCGCGTCAAGAAGGCGGCGCTGGTGAGCGCGGTTCCCCCGCTCATGCTGAAGACCGAAAAGAACCCGGGCGGCCTCCCCATCGAAGTGTTCGACGGCATTCGCAAGGGCGAGCTGGAGAACCGCTCGCAGCTGTATCTCGACATTGCCTCGGGTCCGTTCTTCGGCTTCAACCGGCCGGGCGCCAAGGTGTCGCAGGGCTCCATCCAGTCGTTCTGGGCGCAGGGCATGCAAGCCGGCCACAAGAACACCTATGACTCGATTGCGGCCTTCTCGGCCACGGACTTCACCGAGGACCTGAAGCGCTTCGACGTGCCCACCTTGGTGGTGCATGGCGACGACGACCAGATCGTGCCGATCGATGCGTCGGGCCGCGCATCCGCCAAGCTGATCAAGAACGCCAAGCTGATCGTCTATGCAGGCGCACCGCACGGCCTTGCCGACACGCACAAGGACCGCCTCAACAACGACCTGCTGAACTTCATCAAGGAATAAGCAGGCTCGGCGGCAAGCCTTGCCGCCGAACCGACGGCCTCCTGGCGCATGGCGACATGCGCAAGGAGGCCGTGCCGCTTGGGCAACGGCCAAGGGGTGAGGGACGCAGGCGCAAGGGCGCTCAGCGAATGCCCAGCGCGTGGTCCAGCGAAAGGCGCCCGCCGCCGCGGCCCACCAGATACAGCATGAGCGCCGCCCATGAAAGATGCGTCGGCCATGCGTCGGGGTAGACAAAGATCTGGATCACCAGCGTCATGCCCAGCAGCGCCAGCGCCGAGAAGCGTGTGAAGAGGCCCAGCACCAGCAGCAAGGGAAACAGATGCTCCGCATAGGCCGCAAGGTGCGCCGCAATTTCGGGTGGAACGAACGGCAGCTTGTATTCGGTGCGGAACAGCTCGTAGGCGCTGTCGGTCAGCGTAAGAAAACCTTCGACCTTGGTGCGGCCCGAGTAGAAGAAGGTGGCCGCCACAGCCACGCGCGTGGCCAGCGCCAGCACATCGTGCGTCACCACGCGCGTGAGCGTTTCGGCCGCGGCGTTCCAGTGGGCGCGCAGGCCGCGATTGCTGCCGGTTGCGATTGGCTCTGACGCCTGGAGATTCGTGCTCATGGTGTTCCTTCGTTGGATGCGGGCGATGAAGATGGGGCGGTGAATGCGCCGGCGCTCAGCAGGCCAGCAAAGATGGCGGCAAGGTCTGCTTGCACATCGGCGGCCATTGCGCGCTCCGCGGCCTGCTGGAGAGTGGCTCCACTTGCGCAGGCATCGAGAAAGACGCAACCGGCCTGCGTGAGCCCTTGCCACGCTACGGCGTCGTACGGCCGTGTCAGCAAGGCACCCTCGCCTTTCCAGGCCAGTTCATCGGTGACTTCGCCCCGCGCGCGGTTGCGCTCCCAGATGCTGAACACCGGCTGGTCGTCGAACCACGCCCAGCGTGCCGCGGGATGAGGTCTGAGAGACAAGGCTGCCATCTGCTCCGGCGATTGGCGGGCTACCCATGCAGCATCGGCGGCGGGCGCGTCCTCTTCGATATGGGCCTCGCGCCAGAGCGTGTCGAGTTGCGCCACGCCTGGCAGGTAGACCAGTTCGGCGGCAGGCTCGAAGCTGTGCAGAAAATCGGCAAAGCCGCTGCCGTAATGCAGAAGGCGTCCGTCTCGCGGCGCTTCGGCATTCACGTAGAGCGCGGCGGCGGCGCGAAACCATTCGCTGCCCACCAGCCGCGCGACCGTTGGGAAGTTGGCCTCGAGTGCATCGATGCAGGCCTTTATCACGGTGTTGCGATACACGGCGAAGGCGGGTTGCGCTGCAAGCTCCCGCATCGCGGGGTTCAGCCCTTCGGTTGGCGAGAACAGCGCCTTTGCAAACGCCTGCTGGAACAGGCCATGCGGCGTGGTCATGCGGTGGCCTCCTGCGTTGTGGCGTGCTCGAGTTCGGCGGCGGCCTGGTCGCGCTCGGCCATCAACTCTTCGAAGGCGGGCACGTTGCCATCGCGTTCGATCAGCGTGGGCCGGGCACCGGCGCGTTCGACAAAGCGCCGATGCAGCTGCCAGACTTCCGGCGCGATGGGCGCATCGTGCGAATCGATCAGCAGCGTGTCGCCCAGGTTCGGATCGGCGGCATGGCCTGCAAGATGAACTTCGCTGACCAGCGCATGCGGAAAGCGGTCGATCCAGTCATTGGCTGAAAAACCCAGGTTGCGGGCCGACACGTACACGTTGTTGATGTCGAGCAGCAGCTTGCAGCCCGTGCGCTGCGCCAGCTCGTGAAGAAAGTCGATCTCGTCCCACTCGTGCCCATCGATGCGCAGGTAGTGGGACGGATTTTCGATGGCAATGGCGGTGCCCAGCGCGTCCTGGGTGCGCGCCACATTGGCCGCAATGCGGTGGAGCGCGGCGGTGCTGCGCGGAAACGGCAGCAGATCGGGAAAGTACTGGCCGTTCCATGTGGACCATGCCAAGTGCTCCGACACCAGCGCCGGCTGGATGCGCCGCGCCAGCGCCGCGAGCCGCTGAAGATGCGCGGCATCCGGTTCGGTATCACCCGCCAGCGAAAGCGAGACGCCATGCAGCGAGACCGCATGGCGGGAGCGAATCGCTTCCAGCCACCCGAGCCGCGGCCCCCCCGCCACCATGTAGTTCTCCGGGTGCACCTCGAACCACAGGCCCTCGGTTCGTGCGCCGAGCGCAGGCTCGTAGTGCTCCGGCTTGAGCCCAACGCCGGCCGTGAGGGCTTGTGGCATGGCGGCGCGCGCCGATCAGGACTTGATGGGAGCCAGCGAACCCATGCCCTTGGGCGTCTTGATCGTGGCGCAGGTGCCGGCCGGCACGTTCTTCCAGGCGTTGCCCTGGTAATCCACCTTCGAAGTGCCCGCGCAGGTGGTGCCGGGGCCGGCGGCGCAATCGTTCTTGCCTGCCATCGAAACGCCGTAGCACTTCTCCATCGCAGCCATTTTGTCGGCCATGGGTTTGTCTTGCGCAATGGCGGAACCGGCGGCAAGGGCGCCCAGTGCAAGGGCGGTAATGGCGAGAGGACGGTTGATCATGGATGAGCTCCGAAGATGGTTGAACATTTGCAACCGCGCCGGAATGCGCGGTTATTTTCTAGTTCGCCACTTCGGAAGCCGGGGTTACAGCGCTCCTCTCGATCGTCAAAAAAATTTTTGCGCAGAAACTCAGGCGTCGAACCAATCGCGGGCCGATCGCCCCTGGTCGGGCCCGAGCATCGAGAAGCCACCATCGACCGGGATGTCGGCACCGGTCACAAAGCGCGCGGCGTCCGAGCACAGAAACAGCACCACTTGCGCGACGTCGTCCGGGTCTCCCGCCCGGCCTAGCGGATGCAGGGGTGCCGCCATGCGGTCGGCATGCGCACGGTCGCCGCCTGCCATGCGGCTCAACGCATCGGACCAGGTCCAGCCGGGCGACACTGAGTTCACGCGCACGCCGCGTGGCGCCAGCGTGGCGGCCTGGTTGCGCGTGAGCTGCAGGATGGCGGCCTTGGCCGCCGGATAAAGCGCACGGTTTGCCGTGCCGAACTTGCCGCCCACGCTGCCCATGTTGACGATGGCGCCACGCTGCGCGGCCAGCGCATCCGCCGCCTTTTGCACCAGCACCGCGCCGGACACGAGGTTGACGTCCAAAGCGCGCAGCCACTCGCCGCGCGTGGCCGCCATGCCGTTGTCGCCATAGACCACTGCGTTGTTGATGAGAAAGTCGATGCGGCCTTCGGTGGCGAGCACATCGGCCAACAGTGCATCGAGCGCCGCATCGGATGCGATGTCGCAAGCCACGAAGCGGCAGCGATTACCGAGTTCGGCCTGCAGTGCCTCGCCGCGCACGGCATCGATATCGACAGCCAGCACCTGCGCACCGGCCTGCACAAAGGCACGAACGATGGCGCTGCCGAGCATCGCAGCGGCGCCGGTGACGATGGCAACCTTGCCTTGCTGACTCATGGCGTGCCTTTCGGTTCTTTCATGTTCTTGGGACCTTCATTGTTCTTCATGCGTGCAATCGCTTCATCGACAAGCATCACATCCGCGAGCATGGCCAGGGTTTCCAGGCTGGCCGCATGCAGGTGCGGCTGTGCGGTGCTGCATGCATCGGCCACCACCGCCACCTCATAACCCAGGTCGCTGGCGTGGCGCGCACCGTGCTCGACCACGTGGTTCGTCGCAATGCCCGCCACGTACAGCCGCGTGGCACCGGTGCTGCGCACCACCTCTTCGAGCCCGCTGGCCCAGAACGGATTGTTGCGCTTGTGGGTGACGACTGCCTCGCCGGGCAGCGGTGCCAGCTCGGCGTAGAACTCTGCGCCCCAATGCCCGTCCAGCACGGCGCCGGTTTCCGCGACGCGGCGGAACAGCATGCTGTTGCGCAGGCAGTCCGCATACCCGGGTGCGAAGGCGATGCGCACGAAGATGACCGGCACGCCGCTCGCGCGTGCGCCGGCAATCAGCCGCGCGGCAGAAGCGATCAGGCGTGGCCGCGCGGGGTCGTCGGCGGCCACGCCCACCCGCACCTTGCCGTCCACGTGCAGCACGTCGTTCTGGTAGTGCATGGCGAGCAATGCGGCATTGGTCACATGAACACCTGCAAGGCTTCGTGCGGCGCGTCGCAATTGACGAGCTCTACGCGTTTCATTTCGATGCGCCACTCGGCGCCTTCGCGGCGCAGCGTGTGCAGCACGCTGCCGCCGAACGCGCGCTGTTCGGTCTTGCGCCACTCGAGCAGGTGGAAGGTCGAGCGCACCACGCAGCCGGCTTCAGTGCGCGACTCGAGCGAGATGTTGCCCAGCACGTGCACGGTGCGAGTCGGCGGCTGCTGCGAATAGGCGCGGGCCTGCTCGAGCCGCCGCGCACGCATCGAGCGCAGCAAGGCGTCTTCGCAGAACAGCGAGGCATGGTTGAGGTAATCGGTCTGGCCGTGTACCAGCGGCACCCAGTACAGGCCATCGGGCGTGAACAGCCGCAGCCATTCGTCCCAGCGGTGCTCGTCGAGCAGGCGTGCTTCGTTAAACAGGAACTTCGTGATGTCCTGCTGCTCTTGCCAGTCGTTGAAGTTCATTCCGCGCCTCCGGTCCTCACGCCCATGTACGAAGCCCAGGCGGCGAACATGTTGCGCGGCGGCATTTCACTGTTGCCGTTGGAAGACCGGCCGCCCGGCAAGGGCTGGTCGCGGCCCATTCCGCGGTGCATGCTGACCCAGTCGCCGCCATCGGAAGCCAGGCCTTCCTGCACGCGGTTGTAGGCCTCCAAATCGTCGGGCATCACGTTCGACGACGGTGAATTGACGATGTTGGTGTACTTGAGCGTGCGCTGGAATGTGGCCTCCGGCGCGCCCTTCAGGCGAAAGCTGAAAATTTCCACCAGCGTGCGGTCGACCGAGAGCGGCCGTATCACCCGGATCTGCTGGAACGAGGTGTGCGGCGAGCAGCTTGGGTACACGATGGTGTTGTGCCGGTTCACGCGCAGGATCTGGTCGGCACGCGCCTCGCCCTGCTTTGCCTGAAGCGCCGCCACGTAGGCCAGGCTCACCGGGTCGGTGGGCGGCACGAAGATGCCTTCCATGAAGCCGTGGCCATGGTCGTAGCCCTTGAGTTCGAGCTTTTCCCAGAACTCCAGCGGCTCGCCGTTGCCATCGACGATCACCACCTCGAAGGGCTTGGGCGTGCCGGCCGGCATCGATTCGAATTCTTCCTTGGCCGCGCGCCAGGACGATTCATGCGTGGCCACCGCATGAATGGTGTCGTGCAGGTTCTCGAAGAAGATCTTCCAGTTGTTGCGCTGGATCACGCGCTGCACGCCGCCGGCCACCTCCACTTCGCCGTCCGGCGCGCGGTCGCAGAAGTTGTCGAGCGAGGTGGCCACGCCGCCCAGAAACTCGACGAGCTCAGGGCCCTCTTCGGCCAGGCTCGCGAACACGAAGCCGCGGTGGCTGGCCACGCGCGCCACCTTGCGCACCGAGTGCTGCTGCGCCTTCAGGTCGAGCGCGGTGTCTTCGTAGCCGCTTCGCAGCGGCACCGAGAGCAGGCTGCCGTCGCACTTGAAGGTCCAGCCGTGATAAAGGCAGCGCAAGAACTTGCCGGCGCTGCCGCTCCCGTCAGGCACGATCTTCGCGCCCTTGTGCGGGCAGCGGTTGTAGAGCACGTTCACCGCACCGTCGGTGTGGCGCACCATTGCCACGGGCTCGCGGCCGAGCCGTGTGGTGAAGTAGTCGCCGACATTGGGCACCTGGCTCTCATGGCCGACGTAGAGCCAGGCCTGGCCGAAGACGCGGTCCATCTCGAGTTCGAAGATGGCGGGGTCCGTGTAAACGCGCTTGTGCACGCGGTCAGGCTGCACGAGTGCCTGCAGGTCGATGGTCATGGGAATGGGTCTCCTGAAATATCGTGGTCAGATGTCGAGCACCAGGTGCGGCGTCTTCGCGCGGGACACGCAGATGCAGATGGTCCGGCCCTCGGCTTTTTCTCGGGCGCTCAGGTTGTGGTCGCGGTGGTCGGGAACGCCCTCTTCCACTGCCACGGCGCACACGCCGCAGTCGCCCTGCCGGCAGTCGTACAAAGGGTCCAGCCCGGCAGCGATCAGCACGTCGAGCAGGCTCTGGTGGGCGGACACGGTCAGCGTTTTGCCCGAGCGCAGCGTGCGCACTTCGAAAGGTTTGTCGCCCTCTTGCTCCAGCGCACCGGCAAACAGTTCGCAGTGCACGTGGTCGCCGGGCCAGCCGAGAGCGCGTGCCACGTCGACCGCGGCCTGCACCATGCCCTTGGGTCCGCACACATGAAGGTGGCGCCCGGGCTGCGGGGCGGAAAGCGCAGCGCGCAGATCGAGGCCGCGGGCCGGGTCGCCGCCGTCATGAACGACGGTGGCGCCCAGTGCGCGCGCTTCTTCCAGATAGGCGGTATGCCCCGCGCTTCGCGTGGCATAGAAAAAATCGAATGCGCGCCCTTCGGCTGCCAGCGCCCGCGCCATGCACAGCAGCGGCGTAATGCCGATGCCGCCGGCAATCAGGAGCGGCGGCACGCTGCCCGTACGCAGCGCAAAGTCGTTGCGCGGCGGCTGCGCCGTCAGCACGGCGCCGGGCGTCAACCCATGCATCCACGCAGAGCCGCCCGAGCCCTTCGGTTCATGCAGCACCGCAATTTCGTAGCTGCGGCTCTCCGCATGCGGCGCCACCAGCGAGTAGGCGCGCTGGCCGATACGTCCGTTGGGCTGGACGACTTGCACGCCCAGATGCGCGCCGGGCGTGTACGGCGGCAAGGCACCGCCATGCGCGCTGCGCAGCACGAAGGCCTTGATGGCAGGCGTGAGCGGCCTCACCGCTTCCACCACCAGTTCGAGCATCTCCGAATCGCCCGCCATCATCCCAGCGGCAGGGCGGGATCGGCGATGGTCAGGCTGGCCGACTTTTGCCAGCGCGGCATCAGCGTGTTCGACGGCAGGTGCTCGTCCACCAGCTTGTGCGCCGTCTCGACACCCGCCACCGGCAGGCCCTTTGCATCGAGCAGGCCGATTTGCACCAGCACGCTGGCCTGGTCCCAATAGATGTGCTCGTGATAGAGCTTGTCGCCCCGAAACTTGACGATGGCAACGAGCGGAATTTCCACCGGCTTGCCGGTAGGCGCGATGCCCGGCAGCATCCAGTCGATTTCCACCGTGTGGGTGAAGCAGAAAAGCATCTCGTCGACGATCTGCGTGGCGCCCACGGTGCGCGAAATGGGGGTGAGCCGCGTATCCGGCGGGGTGGTGGGAATGAAGTGATGCTTGTAGAAGCGCGAGAGCTCCCTGGCCCCTACCCCGCCGGTCATGGTGGGAATGTGGTTCACATAGGGCTCGCTCACCATCGTGCCCATGGTGGCGACCACGTCGCGTGTTGCGAACTCGTATTCGCAGTGCTTGTCCCAGAGCGCAGACAGGTCGTAGACGGGGCCGATGGCGTCCTTGAACAGCGCCATGGAGCGCTGGTGGGCCATGAGCGTGGAGGGCTTGTCGAAATGCTCGCCGCCGGTGCGTGCGAATGCGTGGTCGACGCCGGGGTACACATACATCTGCGCACCGGGCTTGCCTGCAAAGGCCTCGAGCACCTGGTTGCGCGCTTCAGCCGGGCAGAACTTGTCGAGCTCGGCAAAGTGCAGCGCAATGGGGCACTCGATTTTTGGCAGCACGTCCAGGTCTGCCTCGATGCCTACGCCGTAGTAGCCCACCGCCGCATCGACGCCTGAATGTGCGGCCGCAAGATAGGCGAGCTTTCCGCCCAGGCAAAAGCCCAGCGCGCCTACCTTGCCGGTGCATGCCGGGTGCGCGCGCAGCGCCTTCACGCTGGCCGTGATGTCCGAAACGCCGGCGGCCACATCGAATTTCTGGAAGAAGCCGAAAGCGCGCTGCCAGTCTTCGGGCGAATAGCCGAGCTCGACATTCGGCTCCATGCGCCAGAACAGGTCGGGCGCGAGCACCACGTAGCCCTCTTCGGCGTAAAGGTCGGCCACCTCGCGCACGTAGTCGTTGATGCCGAAGATCTCCTGGCACAGCACGATGCCGGGGCCTTGCCCCGAAGGCGGCAATGCCAGGTAGCCGCGGAAGGTCTGGCCGTCGGCGGCTGCGATGTCGATGTATTGGCTCATGGGGCGAGTCTCCGAAGTGGTGGGGTTCGGCGGACGATTCTGTGGAGCGGCCCGCGCGCTGTCTGTCCACTTCTTGCAGGCGCATGCCGCGCGAAAAGTGGATAGCCCGCCATTCGCGTGCCGTGGAGACTCGGCCCCCGCGCATACATACCTTTGTTGCACCCCACGCCATCCGAATCACCCCCTTGAGGAGATCCTTCATGTCGCAGGCAAGAATCCCAACCGCCGTCGCTTTGCTGGCGCTCGCCGTCACGGCCGCTTTCGCACCGCAAGCCCAGGCCCAGGCGCAAACCGTCAAGGTCGGCCTGGCAATGGACCTCTCCGGGCCGTTTGCCGTGGGCGGTGCCGAGGCCAAGGCCGGCTTCGCGGTGGCGATGAAGCAGCTGGGCGGCAAGCTCGGCGGGGTGCCGGTGGAGTTTGTCGAGGCGGACACGGGCGGCAGCCCCGACCTGGCCCGGCAGGTGGTCGAGCGCATGCTGCTGCGCGACAAGATCGACCTGTTCACCGGTCCCATCGGCTCGACCGTCGCACTGGCCGTGGGGGCGCCGCTTTTCGCGGCCAAGGTGCCCTATCTCTCGAGCAACACCGGCCCGAGCGACTACTCGGGGGCCAGGTGCAACCCGTATTTCTTCGGCGCGTCTTACCAGAACGATGCGTACCACGAAGCAGCGGGCAAGTTCGCTTCGGACAAGGGCTTCAAGAAGGTAGCGCTCATCGCGCCGAGCTACCCCGGCGGCAAGGATGCAATCACCGGCTTCAAGCGCAACTTCAAGGGCGCGGTGAGCGACGAGCTCTACACCAAGCTCGGCCAGCTCGACTACTCCGCCGAGATCGCACAGATTCGCGCAGCCAAACCCGACGCTCTCTATTTCTTTCTGCCGGGCGCCATGGGCGTGAGCTTCATCAAGCAGTTTGTCGGCGCCGGCCTGTCGAAAGACGTGGCGCTGATCTCGACCGCCTTTTCGGCCGACGAAGACATGATTCCCGCCGTGGGCGAGCCGATGCTCGGGCTCTTCAACACCGCGCATTGGTCATACGACCTGGACAACCCGGCAAACAAGCGCTTCGTGGCGGAATTCCGGGAGCAGAACAACGGGCGCAACCCGTCGTTCTATGCGGGCCAGGCGTATGACGTGCTCATGGCGATGGACGCGGCAGTGCGGGACGTGGGCGGCAAGGTGGCCGACCGGCCGGCGCTGCTCAAGGCGATCAAGGCCGCCAAGTACAAGTCGGTGCGGGGCGACTTCAGCTACGGCGCCAACAACTTTCCCATTCAGAACTACTACCTGCGCGTGATCGGCAAGGACGCGAACGGGCGCATCGCCAACAAGGTGATCGGCACGGTGCTGCAGAACTACCAGGACAGCTCGTCCGCCAAGTGCGCAATGAAGCCGGCCTGACGAAGCCGGAGGTCTAGTGCCGCGCCGGCTCTCGCGAAGTTTCGCGCGGGAGTCGGCCGAAGCGCTCGCGGTAGCAGGCGGCGAAACGGCTCAGGTGCGAGAAGCCGCAGCCGAAGGCGACCTCGGTCACGCTTGCGCCGTCGTGCCGCGCCAATTGGGCATGCGCGGCATCGAGCCGCATGTTGCGCAGCACTTCCATCGGTGAAAGATCGCGGTAGCGCCTGAACAGCAGCCCCAGCGCGCGCCGCGACACGCCGGCGGCCTCTGCCACCTCTTCCAGCGAAAGCGGCGCATCGAGCCGGCTGCGCATGAATTCTTCGGCAAGCCGCAACTGCCGCATGCTGGCCGCCTCCGACCCGAGCCGCAGCGCGTCGTGCTGCCGCCGCACCGAATTGGGCCTGTGGCACAGCAGGTAGAGCATGAGGTTGTCTTCGTAGTGGGCCAGCCAGCGCGGGTCGTACGGCTCGTGGCCGTCCGCCGGGAGCAGCGATGCGAGGCCGGCCACCATGCGGCACCACTGGGTGCCCGCGGCATCGTCGAGCCGGAGCGGCAGCTCGAAGTCGATTTCGCCGATTTCTGCCGCGGCCCCTGCACCGCCCGCGGGCCTTGCGCCAAACGTTCGGCGTGCCACGTCCTGCAGACGGGCAAGGTCGATCTTGAGCATCAGCTGCTCGCAGTCCGCATGCCAGCGCAGCCGCACGGGTTTGTGCGCGGACACCACTGCCCCCTGGCCGGGATGGATCTGCACGGTCTGGCCGCCGGTATGTACTTCGGCATGGCCGCGCAGCGGCATCTGAACCAGCACGAAATTGCCCAGCGTGTCGGGCTCGATGTCGACATCGCAGCCGTAGCGCAGGATGCACAGCGACAGTGCGCTGAGTTCTGCCCGGCAGAAAACCGCATCGACATTGCCGCGACCCCAGGTGCTCCGGTGCGCCTTCAGCTCATGGGTTACCAGCGCATGGGTTTCGTCCGCCTCGCGCGATCGGAAGATCTCGCGCCCATACAGGGTGGAAAGCTGCTGGCTCGACCATGCGTCCACGAACACTCCTCGGGGGCCAAAAGTAGTGAGAGCTGTCTCTGCCGCTGGGGGCAGGAGCGCAATCTACCGCCCGAGGCCGGGTCCTGCCATGGGGATTGCCCCGGGCGGCATGCGCGGGCGTGCAAGAAGCTTGCCCGGCAGTCCGCCGCCTTCGGTCGTGGCCTGGTTGCGGCTGCCTAGGTCTGCTTGCCGCCGGTCTCTTCCGCTTTTTCCTTGTCCTTGTCCTGCTGCGCCTTCGGTAGCTTGACCTTGGTTACGGTCACTGAAACCGGGTCGCTGGCGGGAAAGGACTCTTCGACGCCGCTGTCCAGGGCCTCTTCGCTGGGCGCCTGCTCGACCGGCTTGGCCGGCTCGACCGCGGGTTTGCCGTGGTTCTTGGATGTGGGAAAGGGGAAAGCTTTTTCCGAAGTCGTCATGGGGGCTCCTCGGCCGCGCAAGCCGCTAGGGCTTGCTCGGCTCCTTGTTGGTTTCAGAGCGGAGGTCTTCCCGCAACCCGTAGGCCGCGGAACCGTCGTGGCGCGATGCCTCCACGTTCTTGCGCTTGCTCGCCATGCGCTCGGCGGGGGCCGGTGCCGAGTCCTGTTCTCCGGTGGCCGAAGAACTGCTGGTGAACTTTTCTCCCGCGCCGATGTTGTCTACCCCGCCGCTGGTGGTGGGCCGGGATCCGTCGCCCGAGCCCAGATTTCCGGGTTCTCTGTTCATTTCGTTCGACTCCTGCTCACTCGAGGAGCAAAGTGGCAATGAATCGATTCTGGGAACTCCGGAGCGCCCGCGCGTAGGACGACGCCAGCGTCCATCAGTCGGAAGCATCCTCGCCTCGGCACCCTTTTCAAAGTGTTGAATGTGTCGGTGCTTCGTATGTGCCGGTACACAACACCTGCCTTGCAGACGCGAAATAGTCCGGGCCATAGGCGCACTATTTAACGCTTGAATGTGATAAATTCACATTTACATACAATCTGACACATCATTACCTTGGCCAGCTGAATGAAAAAGCTCTCGTTTTCGCGTCGGCGCAATGGCTTCACATTGATCGAGGTAATGATCACGGTGGTGATCATCGCGATCCTCGCCTCCATCGCGATCCCGAGCTACAACCGCTACGTGATCCGCGCCAAACGCTCCGCCGCCCAGGCGCAGATGATGGAGATTGCCAACCGGCAGCAGCAGTTCCTGCTGGCCAACCGCAGCTACGCCGACAAGACGACGCTGACGGCCAGCGGCTACGCGCTGCCCGCGGACGTTGCCGCCAACTACGACTACACGATCACCGTCACGACCGAGATTCCAGGCTTTGTCCTGACTTTCACGCCCAGCGGAACGCAGCAGTCCGACGGCAATCTCACCCTCGATAACCAGGGCGCGAAAACGCCGGCCGACAAATGGTGAAGCCCCGCACGACCGCCGGACGCGCCCGCGCACAACGCGGCGCGACGCTGATCGAAGTGCTGGTCACCCTGCTGATCCTCGCCTTCGGCCTGTTCGGGCTCGTGGGCCTGCAGGCACGCCTCCAGTCGTCCGAGATGGAGTCCTACCAGCGCTCGCAGGCGCTGATCCTGCTCAATGACATGGCCAGCCGCATTGCAATCAATCGCCGCATGGCCTCCAGCTACGTCACTGCTTCGCCGCTGGGCGCCGGCATCGCCTGCCCCACCGGCACGGGCTCGCGCCAGCAGATCGACGCCATGGAGTGGTGCAACGCGCTGCAGGGCGCGGCCGAAACCTCGGGCAACACAAAGCTGGGCGCCATGATCGGTGGG
Organism: Variovorax sp. CCNWLW225; assembly: GCF_037204045.1. NCBI lineage: Bacteria > Pseudomonadati > Pseudomonadota > Betaproteobacteria > Burkholderiales > Comamonadaceae > Variovorax > Variovorax sp. CCNWLW225. The sequence continues at coordinate 21,470 of NZ_JBBCBV010000010.1, forward strand.
CGCGGCTGCGTGGAGGACTTGGGCAACAACGAATACTTGATCACCGTCGCCTGGCAGGGGTTGGTGCCCATTGCCGCACCGCCCGAAGGCGTGGCCTGCGGCAAGGACGCCTACGACGTGGCCCCCACTGCATCAACACCAAACCCGCAGTGCACCGCCGACAGGTGCCGCCGGACCGTGACGACGCTGGTGCGCATCGGGACGCTTTCATGATGCGCGCGCGCCCAGCAGGCAAAACCCGCCAACTTGCGCATACCCTGCAGCGTCAGCGCGGCCTGACGCTGATCGAGTTGATGGTGTCGGTCACGATCATGCTGATCGTGCTGGCGGCGCTGATTGCGCTGTTCCTCAATGTGAACAACACCCAGCGCGAAATGGTCAAGGTCAACCGCCAGATCGAGGGCGGCCGCCTCAGCGTCTTTGTGCTCGAGAACGAAATCACGCACGCGGGCTTCTGGGAAAACTACATGCCAGAGTTCGACGACCTCACGGTGTCGGGCGTGCCGGCGAAGGTGCCTACCGGCAATGCGCCCGATCCGTGCCTGCCCTATTCGGCGGTGAACTGGACGGAGGACTACAAGCGCAGCCTGCTCGACATGCCCGTGCAGGCGTACGACGCCGTGCCGGCCAGCTGCGCCGGCCTGTTGACGAACAAGAAAGCCGACACCGACGTGCTGGTGGTGCGCCACGCCGAGACCTGCATAGCCGGCATGCCGAATTGCGAAGCCAACACGCTCGGGAAGCTGTACTTCCAGTCGTCTTTCTGCGGCACGCAGAAGCCGTCGGATTTCGACCTCACCACGGCGGGCTTTGCCACCATGATGAGCAAGAACTGCACGACCCCGTCACCCAAGCGCAAGTTCATTTCCGATATCTACTACGTGCGCGACTACGCCGAAACAGTCGGCGACGGCATCCCGACCTTGGCGCGTTCGCGCTTCGATCTCTCGGCGACGGGGCTGGCGCAGCAGCCGCCCGTGCCTCTCATCGAAGGCGTCGAGGGGTTTCGCGTGGAACTGGGCCTGGACACGCTAAGCAAGACCGGCGCGGCGGTGAATTACACCCAGGCCATTTCCTGGGCCGATGCGGCCGTCAGGTCCTCCCCCACCAACCGCGGCGACGGTAGCCCCGACGGCAATTTCGTTCATTGCAGCACCGCTTCGCCCTGCACCGCCGACCAGTTGATCAACGTGGCGGCCGTCAAGCTCTACGTGGTGGCCCGCAGCATCGAGGTGTCTCCGGGCCACAGCGACACGCGCACCTACAACCTTGGCAGCGCAACGCTCGGGCCCTTCAACGACCGCTACAAGCGGCATGCCTTCACCACCGCGATCCGCATGACCAACGTGACCGGCCGCAGGGAAACGCCGTGAAGATGCCATCCTCATTCCCCATGCACAGGCAAGGCGGCGCGGCGCTGATCGTCGGGCTGATCATGCTGGTGCTGATCACCCTTGCCGTCACGGCCGGGTTCACGCTCAGCAACACCAACCTCAAGTCGGTGGGCAACATGCAGAACCGCAACGAGGCGGTGGCCGCGGCCAATCGCGCCATCGAAGAGGTGGCGTCCTCCCTGCTGCTGCCGGGCGTGGACGGCTCGCCTTCGCTGGCCATGCCGCAGGCCACCCAGAGCCGGGTGGACATCAACAACGACGGCACCACCGACTACACCGTGGCCATCGCCCCCCCCACCTGCGTGCGCGCGACCAAGTCGACCGACACGGGCGGCGGCACTGCGGGGCCAGGGGGTATCGGCGGAAATTCTTCCACCAGCGGCTCGGGGCTCAATGCCCTGCCCGACCAATACAACACGGTGTGGGACATCAGCACCAGCGTGACCGACACCGCAAGCGGCACGGTCACTGCCGTACGCCAAGGCGTGCGGGCGCTGCTGACCAAAGAGCAATTCGAAGCGCTGTGCTCGTAGCCAGACCTCTCCTGCGAATGATCACGACGATGAACGGATCGACATCATGAAAAAGAACTTCTTCCGGCCGCTGTGGGCCGCCGCGCTGCTGATGTTCGGCCTTTCCGCGGCGCAGGCGGAGGACATCGATCTTTTCGTCGGCTACAACCAGACCGTGACGGACGCGCCCAACGTGCTGTTCGTGCTGGACAACACGGCCAACTGGAACCAGCCCTTCACCGCCGAGATCAATGCGCTGGCCAGCGCCTTCGAAAGCCTGCCGGTCGGCAAGTTCAAGGTCGGCGTGATGATGTTCAGCGAAACGGGCGGCGGCAATTCGAACATCGACGGAGCCTACCTGCGTGCCGGCGTGCGCATGATGGACGAAGACAACAGGCGCACGTACGGCGCGCTGATCCGCAGCTTCGACAAGCTCGACGACAAGTCCAATGGCGGCAAGGCGGGCAAGATGATGGCCGAGGTCTACCGCTATCTGGCAAGCGGCGCGCCCATGGGCGGCAACAACAAGGCCAAGGCTGATTACACCGGCAATGTCTTCGGTACCGCGGCGTCCAAGGCGATCTATGCGCTTCCGGACAATCCGCTGGCGGCCATCAACAGCAGCACCTATCGCGGGCCGAACACCACCAACTGCATCGGCACCTACGTCATCTACATCAGCAACGGCGCCGCGCAAGACAACAACAGCGACACCACCACCTCGACCAACGCCCTGCGCGCGGCCGGAGGCACCACCACCATGATCCCGCTGAGCCCAAGCGGCTCGCAGGACAACGTGGCAGACGAATGGGCCAAGTTCCTGCAAACCAGCATGGGCGTGAAGGTCTACACCGTCGAGGCCGCCAAGGCCACCGGCGGCCAGGGGCCGGGCTGGAGCGCGCTGCTCAAGAGCATGGCCGGCCAGAGCAAAGGCGAGTACTACGACCTCAGCGCCAAGGTCGACCTGGGCGTAGCGCTCAAAGAGGCGCTGGACGACATCTTCAGCAAGATCCAGTCGGTCAACAGCGTCTTCTCGTCAGTGAGCCTGCCCGTGAGCGTGAACACGCAGGGCACCTACCTGAACCAGGTGTTCGTGGGTATGTTCCGGCCCGACGATTCCGCCTATCCGCGCTGGAACGGCAATCTCAAGCAGTACAAGCTCGGCCTGGACACCAACAACCAGCTGATCCTGCAGGACGCGGCCGACACCAACGCCATCAACAACCAGACCGGCTTCATCGCGCCCTGCGCGCGAAGTTTCTGGACACCGGCGCCAAGCACCACCGATGCCTACTGGAGCTTTCGCCCCGCCGGCGACTGCCTTGGCAAGGAGGCCGCCGAAAGCCCCGACGGCAACGTGGTGGAAAAAGGCGCGCAAGGCTACATGCTGCGGCAGTTGCTCACGGCCGATCGCAACGTGAAAACCTGCGCTGCGGACGACTGCTCGATCCTGACGAGCTTTGCCACCGGCAATACCGCGGGCATCACCAAAGAGGCGCTCGGTGTGCCAACCGACGCCGAGCGCACTGCGCTGATCGAATGGCTTCGCGGCCTGGACAACAAGGGTGACGAGCGCCGTGCCGCCGACGGCACGCCGCTCACCTCCACCACGGCCATGCGCCCTTCGGTGCACGGCGACGTGGTGCACTCGCGCCCGGTGGCCATCAACTACGGCAGCGACAGCGAGCCGCAGGTGGTGGTGTTCTACGGCGCCAACGACGGCATGCTGCGCGCGGTCAACGGCAACCAGAGCGCCGCCATCGGCTCCGCGGCGCCCGGCAGCGAGATGTGGTCCTTCGTGCCGCCGGAGTTCTACGGCAGCATCAAGCGGCTGTACGACAACATCACGCGCATCAACTTTCCCGGATTGCCTGTCAGCGTGGGCGCGACCGCCCCCAAGCCCTACGGCATGGACGGTGCGATGGCGGCCTACCGCCAGGGCAACGAAGCCTGGCTCTACGCGAGCATGCGCCGCGGCGGGCGCCTGGTCTATGCCTTCGATGTGTCGAACCCCGCCTCGCCCATTCTCAAGTGGCGCAGGGGTTGCCCGAACCAGGACAATGACGTCGGCTGCGACACGGGTGCAAACGACATGACAGGCATCGGCCAGACCTGGTCGGCGCCGAAGATCGTCAAGTCGGCCGGCTACGGTTCGGGCAGCACGCCCATGGTGATGTTCGGTGGCGGCTACGACAAGTGCGAAGACGTCGACACCACCGCTGCGGCCCAAGCCTGCGGGGCGGCGGCCAAGGGCAACAGGATCTACGTGCTCGATGCCAGCACCGGCAATGTGCTGAAGACCTTCATCACCGACCGCGGGGTCACCGGCGAAGTCACGGTCGTGAACGACAGCGCGGGGCTGGCCAAGATCGCCTATGCGGCCGACCTGGGCGGCAACGTCTACCGCATTGCCATCGGCGCTGCCGCACCGGGCAGCTGGACGATGACCAAGATCGCTTCGCTCGGCTGCGATGTTGCGAGCACCACCTGCACGCCCAACCGCAAGTTCATGTTCGGCCCCGACGTGGTCGAGGACAACGGCATGAACGTGCTGCTGCTGGGATCAGGCGACCGCGAAAAGCCGCTGCGCTCCTACACCGCTGCGCTCAGCGTCTCCAACCGCTTCTACATGATGGTGGACAAGCCCGCCGACGCGACCTGGCTCACCAGCGAATCGGGCAACTGCGACGGCAACTCGCTGCTGTGCCACGGCTCGCTGCTCGCCATTACGGGCACCGATGAGCCTTCGCCCACCGCCCTGGCGGCCAAGAAGGGCTGGTACCTGGTGCTTGCGCCGGGCGAACAGGTGGTGACCTCGTCGGTGACCGCCTATGGCAACACCACTTTCAACACCCACACGCCCACCGACCCGTCGGTGCGCCAGTCGTGCCGCGCCGACCTGGGCACGGCCAACGTCTACAACCTGGCCTACCTGAACGCCGGCGCGCAGGGCGCACGGTTCCAGAACGTGGTCGGCGGCGGCCTTGCGCCCTCGCCCGTGGTGGGACGGGTCATGGTGAACGGCAGCTTCCGCGACGTGGTGATCGGCGCCAACCCCGATTCGTTCCTGAGCCCCAAGGGTGCCGCGGTCAAGACCGCCTTCACGCAGCCCAAGGGCCGCGTCTACTGGTTCATCCAGAAGTAAAAGGGTGCGCAAGGTGCAGACAACCGCCGGCATGCGAACACGTGGCTTCACGCTGGTGGAGCTGATGGTCACCATCGTGGTGCTGGTGGTGCTGGTGTCAGTGGCCGTCCCTTCGTTCGACAACATTCGGCTTTCGAGCCGGCTGACTTCCTACGCGACCGATCTGGTAGCCGGCAGCCAGCTGGCGCGCAGCGAAGCCATCAAGCGCAACGCGGCCGTGACGCTGTGCGCCTCGGCCAACGGCACGGCCTGCGCCACCAACGGCCAATGGGAAGCCGGCTGGATCGTCATCAGCAGCGGCGGGCAGGTGATCCAGAAGCAGCCGGCCACCGCCAGCGGCTACCAGATCCGCGACGGCGCCGGGCTCAGCGCCCTCTCCTTCGACGCCACCGGCGTCGGCGGCACCGCGGCCGACATCACGATCTGCCGCGCCAGCCCCGTGGGCAACCAGGAGCGGGTGGTGAAAATCAGCGCCACCGGGCGTTCGTCGATCACCCGAACCAGTGTGGGTACCTGTGGTGCATGAATGAGGTCTTTTTTGTGCGATCCTCGGCGATGCGGACAATAGTGCACTAACACGGGCCCCAGGGGCGGTCAGTTCACGCCCTTGCACCGCGATTGAATCAGTAAAAACGTCTCATTTCATGGAACACCAGCTGGACTGGGCACTTGCCGCGTGCGGCCGCATTCTGCGGCCGGTGGTGCGGCTCGCCCTGGCCATGGGGGTGAAGCACCCGCACCTGGAAGTCTTGCTGCGCGACCTGCTGCTGGAGGAAGCCACGCGCTCCTGGCGCAAGCAGGGTGTGGCAAAGCCCAATATCAGCCAGCTGTCGGTCACGACCGGGCTGAATCGCAAGGCCGTGACTTCCAAGGTTCGCGCTCCGGTGGATGCCCTGCCCCACACGGAAATCTCGGCCGCGGCCAAGACTTTCACACTGTGGCTGCAGATGGTGTCGGAAAACCAGGCCTACCAGCGGCTTCCGATCACCGCCGACGCCGAGGACATTCCCTCCTTCGAAACCGTGGCACGGCTTGGCAGCCGCGGCAATGTGCACCACCGCGCCATCCTCGACGAACTGGTGCGCCTGAACATGGCGGCCGAGCAGGACGGCTGCGCCGAGCTCAAGGTCGACGGATTCGTGCCGGTGGACAACCTGCAGGCCATGCTGGCGTTTCTGGGCGATAACGGCCGCGACCACCTGCTGGCCGCGGTGTCCAACACCCTTGGCGAGCAGCCTCGAATGCTCGAGCGCGCGGTGTACGCGCGCGGCCTGGGGATGGAAGATTGCGAGAGCATCCATCAGCTGGTGCGCGAACGCTGGTCCGCCCTGCACCACGAACTGGCGGGCGAGATGACGCGCGCCGTCGACCGCGCCCCCAACGGCGCCAAAGGGCGCATCCGGGTCGGCATCTACACTTATTATGAAGACGACGCCGCGCCGCTTGCGCCGGTCGTCGCCCCCAAGCGGGAAGAAAAAACGCCATGAAGAACCACTACCGTTGGATGCGCGGCATCCTCCTTGCCGGAGCAATGGCCCTGCTGCTCTCGTGCGGCGGTGGGGGTGGCGGCGGCGGAACTTCCGTCGGCGGCGTGGGCCTTGGCGGCAGCGCGGCCGTGGGCGGCGGGAGCGGCGACGGCTCCCCTGGTACGGGCACCGGCGGTAGCGGCGGCACCGGCACCGCGGGCGGATCCGACGGTACGGGCACGGGCGGTGCAGGCACCGGGGGCACGGGCACCGGCGGCGGCAGCGACGGCACGAGCACCGCGGGCAACGGCACCGACGACGGTTCGGGCGTGGGTTCGGGCGGCACCGGCGTGAGCACCGCCGACGCGACGGGCGTAGGCTCCGTGGGCGGCATTGGCAGCATCATCCTGAACGGCGTGCGTTACAAGACCTATCCGGAAGCTCCGGACGGAATCGCTCCCGCTAACTTCAACCTCGAAGACACCAGCGAGCTGCAGATCGGCATGAGCGTGCGCATTGCCGGCAAGATCGACAACCAGTTCACCGCGGCCACGGCGCAGCAGGTGTTTTCGGCGGCCGAATTGCGCGGCGCGGTTTCTTCCATCGACCTTGCAGGCGGCAGCTTTGTGGTGATGGGCACCACGGTCACCACCGACAACGCCACCGTGTGGAGCGGCGGAAACAGCCTGTCGGACCTGGTTACCGCAAGCCAGGTTCAGGTGTGGGGCCTGCCCTCTACGCCGGGCACCTTGCGTGCCACCCGCGTCGAGCTGAAGCCGGCCTCGGCCGAACCGCTGGTCACCGGATTCGTGCAGAACCTCGACCGCATCGGCAAGAGTTTCGCGCTCGGACAGATCACGGTGAGGTACAGCGGCGCCCTGTTCTCCGGCGGCATCGATGAATCCACCCTCGCCGAGGGCTCCATCGTCCGCGTGCGCGGCACCGTGGCTCCGTTTGCGGGCATCTTCAACGCCACCAAGGTGCAGGGCTGGTATGCCATACCCACCCAGAACACCGCGGCGGTGCAGCTCGCGGGCATCGTCGCCAACTACAACGGGCTCGGCGACTTCAAGGTTCTCGGCACGGCGGTCAATGCGTCCAACGCACTCATCACCGGCGGCCTGGCGTCGTCGATCGGCAACGGCGTCAAGCTCGAACTCGACGGCTTCATGACCAACGGCGTGCTGGTGGTGACGAAGCTTCGCATCCGCAACGTCCCGGGCGTCGGCGGGCCGGTCGATTTCACGCTGATCGGTGCCATCGGCGGCTACCAGTCGCCCTCCAACTTCCGGGTGCAGGGCCGCCAGGTGGACGCCGGCCGCCCCGGAACCGCGTTCGAAGGCGGAACCATCGTCCAGCTGGCCAACGGCCGCCGCGTGACCGTGGTCGGCGACGCAGTAGAAAACGGCGTGCTCATCGCGAAGCGCGTCACCTTCACGCCCTAACGGCCTGCCACGCGGCCGCGCCGTCCAGCCGGCCGGCGCCTGCCCCAAAAACGCCCGAGAAAACCCAGGGGTTGCATTTGCACCCCCGGCTCGATCGCGGCATCCTGTGAGCCGAGCGCGACGAAAAAGAAGAAGAACGGCCCTGTTCGAACAACCTCTTTTTCGAAAGGTTTGGAATGAACCCCGATCTTGAACTCAGGCACGAGGTCTTCGCCCAGCTGAACTGGGACCCGGCGGTGGTGGGATGCGATGTGGACGTGTGCGTGGAAGGCGGCGTGGTCACGTTGCAGGGCAGGCTTGCCAGCGAACGTCTGAAGACCGCCGTGGAGCGCGCCGTGCGCCGCGCCGAAGGCATCGGAACCATCGTGAACCAGTTGACCACGGTTGATACGCATCAAGCCGCTACACCGCCCAAGCTTTGACACTTCGGGTGCCAACCCGAAGAAAGCAGCCCATGCCTCTTACCTCCCCGCCTGCGGCTGAGCAGGACTTCTCGCTTCTCGACGCCTGGTGGCGCGCGGCCAACTACCTGTCCGTGGGCCAGATCTACCTGATGGACAACCCCTTGCTTCGCGAGAAGCTCGAGCTGGCCCACATCAAGCCGCGCCTCCTGGGCCATTGGGGCACCACGCCGGGCCTCAACTTCGTGTACGCGCACATGAACCGGGTCATCAACGCGCGCGAGCTCGATGCCATCTTCATTGCCGGGCCGGGACACGGTGGGCCGGGCGTGGTCGCCAACACCTACCTCGAAGGCACCTACAGCGAGGTCTACCCCCATGTCGGGCCGGACGCCGAAGGGCTGAAGCAGCTCTTCACGCAGTTCTCGTTTCCGGGCGGCATTCCGAGCCACGTGGCGCCCGAAACGCCGGGCTCCATTCACGAAGGCGGAGAGCTCGGCTATTCGCTGCTGCACGCCTATGGCGCCGTGTTCGACAACCCCGGCCTGCTCGCCTGCTGCGTGGTCGGCGACGGCGAAGCGGAAACCGGCGCGCTGGCCGCGAGCTGGCATTCGAACAAGTTCCTGAACCCCGCGAGCGATGGTGCGGTGCTGCCCATCCTGCATCTCAACGGCTACAAGATTGCCGGCCCTACCGTGCTCGCGCGCATCGGCGACGAAGAACTGGCGCAACTGATGAGAGGCTACGGGCACGAACCGTACTTCGTGGCCGGCGACGATCCTGCGCAGATGCACCGCCTGATGGCGGCAGCGCTCGACAAGGCGCTCGACGACATCCACGCCATCCAGGCCCGCGCGCGAAAAAACGGCTTCAGCGAACGGCCGCGCTGGCCGATGATCGTGCTGCGCTCGCCCAAGGGCTGGACCGGCCCCCGCCAGGTGGACGGCGTGCCGGTCGAGGGCACGTTCCGTTCGCACCAGGTGCCGCTGACGGGTTTTTCTGGCAAGCCAGGCCATGTGGCGCTGCTCGAAGACTGGATGCGCAGCTACCGGCCCGAGGATCTGTTCGACGACGGCGGCGCGTTGCGTGTCGACATTGCGGCCCTTGCGCCCAAGGGGGCGAAGCGCATGAGCGCCAGCCCGCACGCCAACGGCGGCCTGCTGCTCACCGACTTGGCAATGCCGCCCTTCCGGGAGCATGCTGTCGCGGTCGAATCGCCCGGCGCGTCGGACGCGGAGGCCACGCGCGTGGCGGGCCGCTTCCTGCGCGAGGTAATGCGCCTGAATTCAGCGTCACGCAACTTCCGCGTGATGGGGCCGGACGAAACCACGTCGAACCGGCTCGGCGACCTGTTCGACGTGACGGCGCGGACCTCGACCGCCGAGATCCTGCCCGGTGACGACCATGTGTCGCCCGACGGACGCGTGATGGAAGTGCTCAGCGAGCACCTGTGCCAAGGCTGGCTTGAGGGCTACCTGCTCACCGGGCGCCACGGCTTCTTCTCATGCTACGAGGCGTTCATCCACATCGTCGACTCGATGTTCAACCAGCATGCCAAATGGCTCAAGGTGACACGCGGCATCGAATGGCGGCGGCCGATCGCCTCCCTCAACTACCTGCTCACCAGCCACGTCTGGCGGCAGGACCACAACGGTTTCAGCCACCAGGACCCGGGCTTTCTCGATCATGTGGTGAACAAGAAGGCCGAGGTGGTGCGTGTGTACCTGCCACCCGATGCCAACACCCTGCTCTCCGTGGTCGACCATTGCCTGCGAAGCCGCAACTACGTGAACGTGATCGTGGCCGGCAAGCAGCCCGGCCCGCAGTGGCTGGACATCGATGCCGCGGTGCGCCACTGCACGGTGGGGCTGGGCGTCTGGACCTGGGCCAGCAACGACGAAGGCGCCACGCCCGATGTGGTCATGGCCTGCGCTGGCGACGTGCCCACGCTCGAAACGATGGCCGCGGTCGACCTGCTGCGCACGATGCTGCCGGACCTGAAGGTGCGCGTGGTGAACGTGGTCGACCTGATGGCGCTGCAGTCACCCGATGCGCACCCGCACGGGCTGCCCGATGCGGACTTCGACTCGATCTTCACCACCGGCTGCCCGGTGGTCTTCGCATTCCACGGCTATCCGTCGCTGATCCACCGGCTGACCTACAAGCGCACGAACCACGGCAACTTCCATGTGCACGGCTACCTGGAAGAAGGCACCACCACCACGCCGTTCGACATGACTGTGCTCAACCGGCTGGACCGCTTTCACCTGGCCGCCGACGCCATTGGGCGGGTGGAGCGGTTTCGCAACAGCGCGGGCCATGTGCAGCAACATCTGCGCGACAAGCTGCTGGAGCACCGCGCCTATGTCACTCGCCACGGCAAGGACATGCCCGAGATCGAGAACTGGCGCTGGGCGCGCTGAACAGCGCGCCAGCGCCCTTGCTCAGGCCGCCGCCATGGTCGCGCCGCCCAGCTGCGCGTCGTTCTCGGCGTCGCTGAGCCAGCGCCGCTTGTCGCGCAGCGGCGGCGCGCCGAACATGCGGCCGTACTCGCGGGCGAACTGCGACGGGCTCTCGTAGCCCACGCTGTGCGCAGCGCTCGCCACGTCGGCACCGGCCATCAGCATCTGGCGGCGCGCCTCCTGCAGGCGCAGCTGCTTCTGGTATTGCAGCGGGCTCATGGCCGTGACGGCCTTGAAATGATGGTGGAACGACGACACGCTCATGTGCACCGCGCGCGCCATGTCTTCGATGCGCAGCGACTGCGCATAGTTGACGCGCAGCGCGCTGATGGCCTTGGCAATGCGCTGGGTGTGGCTGTCTTGCAATGCAATCTGCCGCAGCCGCGCGCCCTCGCCGTTCACCAGCAGGCGGTACATGATCTCGCGCTTGATGATCGGCGCCATGATCGGCACGTCCTCGGGCGATTCGGCCAGCCGCAGCAGCCGAAGCACCGGCTCCAGCACCGGCATGGCAATGCGGTTGACGTACATGCCGCGCGAGGCGGGCGCATTGGCCTTGGCGGGCAGCTTCTCGTCGCCGATGAGCTCGCCGATGTCGTCCATTGCCAGTTCCAGACGCACGCCGAGATAGGGTTCGTTGTCGCTCGTCAGGCGCACCTGGCCGCATACGGGCAGGTCGACCGAAGTCACCAGGTAGTGCATCGGGTCGTACACATAGATATCGTCGCCCACGATGATCCGCTTGGAGCCCTGGGCAATCAGCCCGAGCGCCGGGGTTGCAAAGGCGTGCTTGGGACCGTCGGGCTTGCTGATGCAGAACACCTGCAGGCCGGCCACCGGTGTTTCCACCGTGCCGTCGCGCCCGCCGGTGATGCGGTTGATCAGCGCCACCAGTTCCTTCCTGGCTTCGTCGAGTTCGGGCTCCAGGGGCATCGGCTGGGCGATGGCGGCAGTGGTTTCGGGTGTTTCGTCGGACATGTTCGGGCCTTGTCGCGGAGTTGGATCAACGGAGTCTGCGCCGGCGTGCGGGCAGCGTGGAGGATCGGGTGGTTCAAAGCTTAGCGCCGCACTCATGAATCTGCACGGGCCTGGACATAGGTCTGGAGAAATAGGCAAAGACTTTGCAGAAACGCGCTCGTCGGCCCGGGGGCCGCGGGCGGATACTTTTTGCCGACGCCCCTCCAACGCAAAGGACCTCTCCATGCAATACCGCAAGTTCGGCCGCACCGGCCTGTTCGTTTCCGAGCTGTGCCTCGGCACCATGACCTTCGGCGGCGCCAGCGGCATCTGGGGCCACATCGGCAACCTGCAGCAGGCCGAGGCCGAAAGCCTGGTCGGCCGGGCACTGGACGCGGGCATCAACTTCATCGACACCGCCGACGTGTATTCCGAAGGCCTCTCGGAAACCATGACAGGCCAGGCGCTGAAGAACCTGAAGGTGCCGCGCGACAACGTCGTGGTTGCCACCAAGGTTTTCGGCGAAGCCGGCAAGAGCCCCAATGCGGCCGGCGCCTCGCGCTATCACATCATGGACGGCGTGAAGGCCAGCCTGAAGCGCCTGCAGCTCGACCATATCGACCTGTACCAGATCCACGGCTTCGACCCGGTCACGCCCATCGAGGAAACGGTGCGCGCACTGGACAACCTGGTGCAGCAAGGCCACGTGCGCTATGTGGGCGTTTCGAACTGGGCCGCCTGGCAGGTCATGAAGGCGCTGGGCATTGCCGAGCGCCAGGGCCTCGCGCGCTTCGAATCGCTGCAGGCCTACTACACCATTGCGGGCCGTGACCTGGAGCGCGAGCTCGCGCCCATGCTGCGGAGCGAAAACGTCGGCCTCATGGTCTGGAGCCCGCTGGCGGGCGGCCTGCTCAGCGGCAAGTACGGGCGCAATACCGAAGCCGAAAAAGGCAGCCGCCGCACCACCTTCGACTTTCCGCCGGTGAATGTGGAGCGGGCCTACGACTGCATCGACGCGATGCGCGAACTGGCCGAGCCGCGCAAGGTGTCGGTGGCGCAGATCGCGCTGGCATGGTTGCTGCACCAGCAGGTGGTAACCAGCGTGATCGTGGGCGCCAAGCGCGTCGAGCAGTTGGACGACAACATTGCCGCAACGGGCATCCGGCTCAACGCCGATGAGCTTGCAACGCTCGACAAGGTGAGCGCGCTGCCGTCCGAATACCCGGGCTGGATGCTCGAACGCCAAGGCGGCGCGCGGGCCAAGCGCCTGGCGGAATCAGGCCAGCGCGGCTGAGCGCCTGGCCAGCTCAGGCGAGCGCGGCAGCCCGCCGCGCCGGGTGCGCCCCGGTGGCGCGCAATGCCCGCAGGTCGAGATGCCGCGCGGCATTGGGAGCGGATGCCTCCGCCAGGTGCGGCACCACACCGAGCAAGGGCGCCCCGAGCCGGCCGCGCAAGGTCTGCAGGTTGGCCTCGGGCGCAAGCATCCCCGGCTCGATGATGCTCGCGACCCAACCCGACAGCACAAGGCCGCGCGCGCGGATGGCGTCGGCCGTGAGCAGCGCGTGGTTCAGGCAGCCCAGGCGCAGCCCGACAACGAGCACCACGGGCAAGCCCAGCGCCACGGCCAGGTCTGCGCTGTCGAGGTCGTCGCCAAAAGGCACGCAGAACCCGCCAACCCCCTCGACCACCACCGCGTCGGCACGCGCCGACAACGCCGCAAAGGCCGAGAGCAGCGGCGGCAATTCGATGCGCACGCCCTCTTCCCGCGCCGCCAGGTGCGGCGACATCGGCGCGCGCAGCAGGTAGGGGCAACGCAGCGCCAGCGGCGCATCGACATTGCCTGCGGCATTCAGCTGCTCGACATCGTCGTTGCGCCACGCACCATCGACCAAGTCCAGGCCCGCCGCCACCGGCTTCATTCCGACCGAGCGCAGGCCGGAGTCGGCCAGCAGGCTCAGCATTGCGCTGCTGACCAGCGTCTTGCCGACGCCCGTGTCGGTGCCGGTAACGAACCAGCGGCGGGGCGTCATTGGTGCACCTCTGGCTGCTGCGCCAATGCATTGCCCAGTGCATCGACCAGCCGGGCCACATCGGACTCGCTGTGGCTGGCCGAGAGCGTGATCCGCAGGCGCGCGGTGCCGGCGGGCACGGTCGGCGGACGGATCGCACCCACGCGCAGGCCGCGAACATCCAGCTGCGCCATTGTTTCCATTGCACGCGCGTTGCCGCCGACGATCAGCGGCTGGATCGCGGTGGGCGATTCCGGCAGCCACGCGCTGGCGTCGGGAGGCAAGATGGCCCCGAGGCCCCGGCGCAATTGGGCGATGCGTGCCTTCAGGCGCGCCCGGCGCGCATCGCCCTCTTCGCCTTCGATCAGCCTGAGACTTGCAAGCAGCGCATGCGCAATGGCCGGCGGTGCAGCGGTGGTGAAGATGTACGGCCGCGCCCGCTGCACCAAGTAGTCGATCACGGTGCGGTGCGCCGCCACGAACGCCCCCGAAGCCCCGGCCGCCTTGCCAAGCGTGCCGACGAGCACCAGCCGCTCCGAGCGCAGGCCCTCCGCCTGCAGCACGCCGCGCCCCGTAGCGCCCAGCACGCCGAAGCCGTGCGCGTCGTCCAGCACCAGCCAGGCATCGTGGCGCTCCGCCAGCGCGAGCAGCCCGGCCACCGGCGCAATGTTGCCGTCCATGCTGAAGACCGCATCGCTCACGATGAGCTTGACGGGCGCCTCGCAGGCGCCGAGCTGCGCATCCAGCGCGGCCAGGTCGCAATGCGGATAGCGCTCGACCCGCGCCTTGGCGAGCCGCGCACCGTCGATCAGCGACGCATGGTTGAGAGACTCCGAAAAAATCACCGCATCGGCGCCGCCCAGCGCCGACAGCACCGCAAGGTTGGCCATATAGCCCGTGCAGAAGAACAGGCTGCGCGCCTCGGGAATGAAGGGCGCCATCCAGTCGCCGAGCCGCTCTTCCAGCTCCGCATGCGCGCGCGAATGGCCAAGCACCAAGTGCGACCCGCCGCTGCCCGTGCCATAGCGTGCCGCGCCTTCGGCCAATGCGGCGGCCAGCGCCGGGTGCGCGGCAAGGCCGAGGTAGTCGTTGCTGCTGAAGCAGAGCATGGCGCGCTGCGCTTGTGCGCCGGCAAGCGTCAGCGTCTGCTCGGGCGCGCAGGCCGTCTCGGCAATCTGCCTGCTGCGGCGCAGTGACTGCGCGTCGAGCGCTGCAACCTCGCCCTCGAGGCGCTCAAGCAAGCGCGACATCGCGGCCCCCCTGTTCCGCGCGGCCGGGCACGTCGAGCGCACGCAGCGTGGCCAGCGTTGCATCGACCAGCAGATCGATCTCGCCATCGCCAATCGCATACGGCGGCATCAGGTACACCGTGGCGCCGATCGGCCGCATCAGCAACCCGTTCGCTCGCGCGGCCAGATGGAAGCGCTCGGCAAACCGGGCACCAGGTTCGCGCACGTCGAAGGCCGTGATCATTCCGCGCTGGCGCAGGTGATCGACCGGTATTCCGCGCAGCCCTTCGCGCAACCGGCCGACGAGCCGTTCGGCGCGCGCTCGGTTACGCCGCAGCGCATCCTCGCGCTCGAACAGGTCGAGCGTTGCAATGGCAGCGCGGCAGGCCAGAGCGTTGCCGGTGTACGAATGGGAATGCAGAAAACTGCGCGCCACGTCGTCGTCGACAAAGCCTTCGTAGATCGCATCGCGCGTCATCACCAGCGCCAGCGGCAAGTAGCCGCCGCTGATGCCCTTGGAGAGGCAAAGAAAGTCGGGCCAGATGCCGGCCTGCTCGCACGCGAAGAAGCTGCCGGTGCGCCCGCAACCCACTGCGATCTCGTCGGCGATGAGGTGCACGCCGTAGCGGTCGCACAGCGCGCGCACCAGGCGCAGGTATTCGGGGTCGTGCATGGCCATGCCCGTGGCGCATTGCACCAGCGGCTCGACGATCACGGCGGCAATCGACGCATGGCTTTCGGCCAGCAGTGCCTCCAGTTCGGCGGCGGCGCGCCGTGCCACGTCGGCTGCATCTTCGCCAGGCAGTGCGGCCCGTGCGTCAGGCGAGGCAACAAGGTGCGCGTTCGCGAGCAGCGGCGCATAGGCATCGCGAAACACAGGCACATCGGTCACATGCAGCGCGCCCAGCGTCTCGCCGTGGTAGCCGTTGCGCAGCGCGACAAAGTTGCGCTTGCCGCTGCGGCCCGCGTTGCGCCACGCATGAAAGCTCATCTTCAACGCGATCTCCACCGCCGATGCGCCGTCGGAGGCGTAGAAGCAATGGCCGAGCGCATGGCCGGTCAGCGCGGCGAGCCGCTCGGCCAGCTCCACCGCGGGCGCATGCGTGCAGCCCGCGAGCATCACGTGCGAGAGCGTGTCGAGCTGGTCTTTCAGCGCGGCGTTGATGGCCGGGTGCGCGTGGCCGAAGAGATTGACCCACCACGAACTCGTCGCGTCGAGGTAGCGGCGGCCGTCGTGGTCGTAGAGCCAGACCCTCTCGCCCCGCGCAATCGGCAGCGGCGGCACCGCCTCCAGCCTGATGCTCTGCGTGCACGGATGCCACACGTGGCGCCGGCTGCGCTGTTGCCAGCTCGCGTTTTTTGACGGCGCGCGCGTCGGGTGGGTAGCAGTCGTTGGCGGCATCCGCGTAATCCTTAGGAGCAAGGCGCGGGATCGTATCGACGCAGATCGGCCGCGGCAAACCGCCAGCTCCGATGCGAGATGCTGACGGTTTGAGCGGCGTTGACCGGCGTAGGCTGACGGTTCGAATCAAGCTCGTGCAACACGGCGGCTTCACGTGCATAGAACGTGCGAAGGGCCGGATGCAAGTTGTCTTGCAGGCGATAGAGATAGTTGCGGAATATCGAGGGTCCGCCGGTGCACGGGTGTCTTTTCTTGTTATCGGACAGGGCGATGGCTGATTTTGAAAATCAGAAAAATTTGGCCCGGCAGCTTGGCGTTTTCAGCCCTTCTTCACCAGCGCCGAGATGTATTCGCGCAATGAAGTCGCCCCGCGTTCGGACCTTTCCGGCTCTTCCTTGTTATCGAGGGTGAGGCGCGTCATGGCGGCATAAGACCTTGCGCCGGCCTCCGAAAATCCCATCGAACGAAACGCCTGCTCCCATCGGTCGGGCGGCGTCACGACCACTTCCACCGGCCGCCCCAGTGCCTCTGCGAACGCCTCAGCGACATCGCGTGGCGAGTAGCGCTCCGGCCCCTCGACATAGTGCGGCCCGGAAGAGCGGGCCTCGCCCAGCATGAGCCGCGCCGCAAACTCGCCGAGGTCGCGCGGCGCCACCATCGGCAGCGTGAAGTCGGGCGGATACATGCTGTCCAGCTTGCCCTCGCTCCGCGCGGTCTCGAGCGAGGCGTCCCAGTTGCTCATGTAATAGGCGGCACGAATCGCGCTCACTGGCACGGGCTGGGCCGCAAGCGCCTGCTCCATCCGGTAGAGCACATCGAGGTCGCCGATGCGGTCGCCAGGCTGCGCACCGTAAGTCGATTCGGCAACGATCTTCTCGAGCGGCAAGCCTTCGATCGCTTCGAGGATGGAATCCAGGCTCCTTTGCTCCTCTGCAGCGGTGTCGGTCGAAGGCGGCGCGGGCGGGTTGAGCAGGAACAGGCGCTTGCCGCCGGCCACCACGCGCCGCAGCGAAGGCACGTCGAACACGTCGGCCTCAGCGACGGTGGCGCCCTGCCGGTGCAAGGCTTCGGCATGTGCGGCGTCGCGCGTGACCGCGATCACCTTCTGGCCTCGCGCAAGCAGCGCAGAAACCAGCACCGAGCCGACATGCCCGGTCGCGCCAAGGACGATGTGCGTCATGCGTGTGCCTTTCTCCAACGGTTGCAAACCGGAAATGACATGGCTCGAAGCTATTGGCTCGCTGCCGCCGCGAGCGCCCGGCTTGGACGACGCCCGTCGTGGGTCTATTCCCACACAGGCGGCCGCGCGGCGCGCGGAGAAATGCATGTCCACGCATTTTTCAACGAGCAATTCATGTCGAAGACGAACCCGAACACCCCCGATGAACGCGGCTCGCTCCCGCCCGATCACAACAAGGCGGGCAACCAGAGCCCCACGCCCCGCAACGAGCCACGCCGCACCGCCGAAAGCCGCCATGACCGCGAAAGCCACGTCGGCAGCAGCAACCAGACCCAGTCGCGGCGGGGCGGCGGCACGCACTGAGGGCGGCCGGCTGAACGCAAACCACACGTCGTCTCGACCGTGTCTCACCGCAACGAAGCCACTGCCGCCCTGAAGGCGCTGAGCATCGCCACCGACGCCTGCCGCGAGTGCCCGCTGGGCGAGCCCGCGACGCAGTCGGTCTTTGGCGAAGGCCCGGTCGGGGCCGTGCTGATGGTGGTGGGCGAGCAGCCGGGCGACAAGGAAGACCTGGTGGGCCGCCCCTTCGTGGGCCCCGCCGGCAAGCTGTTCGACCGCGCCGTGGCCGAGCTCGGCTGGTCGCGCGAGAAGCTGTACGTGACCAATGCCGTGAAGCATTTCAAGTACGAGCTTCGCGGCAAGCGCCGCATCCACAAGACGCCGGGCCAGCGCGAGGCCGAGGCCTGCAGGCACTGGCTCGAAAGCGAGATAGAACTCGTGCAGCCGCGCGCCTTCATCGCCCTGGGCGGCACGGCCGCGCGCTCTTTGCTGGGCCGGCCCGTGGCCGTGATGAAGGAGCGCGGCCAGTGGCAGGAGAATGCCGCCGGCCACCGCGTGCTGGTGACGCTGCACCCCTCTGCCCTGCTGCGCGGCGACCCCGAGCAACGAGAGGCCGCGTGGGAAGCCTGGCTCAAGGACCTGCGGGTCGCCTCGGATGTGATGAAGAAAACGGCGGCCACTAAAACTGCCAAGCGTGCAGCCCCCGCGCCCCGGCCGGTGCGCGCCCCGCGACGGACTCGAACGGCAGCCCCCGCCTAAGCCCTGGCCGCGCGAGATGTCATGTGCGCCGCCGCGTGCGCATGGTGATCGAATAGCGCAGCGTCTCGGTGGGCGCAATGGCGTGCTGCCATGCCCAGCGCGCTTCGCCGCGCAGCATGTAGATGGAGCGCGGCTCCATCAGCAGCTCGAGGCCCGGAGGTGCGCTGGCGCTGGCCGGTGGATAGGGCCGCAGTTGCATCACGGCATCGCCGAGCAGCGAAACACCGACGATGTCTTCAAAGTCGGGCACGTCGCGATGCCAGCCGAGCGGCGTCCCAGGTCGGTATTCGGCCACCAGCATGTGGGCGAAATCCTCGGGCGCCATGCCCATCCATTCGGCCACCCTGGCCCTCAGCGGGTGGAACACCTCCGGCATTGCGGCGCCGGGCTTCAAGCGATGGTTGGCAAAGTCGTAGCTGCCACCAAAGCTGATGCCGCGGCGGCGCGCTGTGTATTCCTTGTAGCGCATCTCCCGCAGCTCGAAGCCCTGCACGATGCGCAGCAGCTCCTCTTCCTCGGCGCGCGTGAGAAATTCGTGCTCGTACCGCAGGCCTTCGATCGCGGCCGCCGGCACCTCGCCGAACAGGTCGGGCTCGTCGGCCAGCTGGATGCGCCTAGCGGATCGCATCGAAGCCTCCCCATTCGTCTCTGGCACGCGCCGGGCCGCCCAGTTGCAGTTCCCACCAGGGCGGCAGCAACTGACGGATTTCGGCGCGTGCAAACCGGTCGTCCAGCAGATGCAGCACGCCGCGATCCTGCTCGGTGCGAATGACCCGGCCGGCCGCCTGCACCACCTTTTGCAGGCCGGGGTAGAGATAGGTGTACTCGTAGCCCTTGCCGAAGCGCGCCTGCATGCGCTCGCGCGTGATCTCGTTCAGGGCGTTGTATTGCGGCAAGCCCAGGCTCGCGACAAAGGCGCCGATGAGCCGGCTTCCGGGCAAGTCGATGCCTTCGCCGAACGCGCCGCCGAGCACGGCAAAGCCGATGCCCTGCCCGCCTTCTTCGAAGCGAGCCACAAAGTCGCGCCGCTCGGCCTCGGCCATGCCGCGGGTCTGCGCCCACACCGGCACGCCGGGGTGCCTGGCCAGGAAAGCCGCGCAGGCCTTTTCAAGGTAGTCGAAGCTGCTGAAGAACGCGAGGTAGTTGCCCGGCAGGCGCTCGAACTGCGCGCCGATGATTTCGGCCACGCTGCGCAGCGAACCCGCGCGGTCGCGGAACCGGGTCGACACGTTCATGGCCACTTCCACCCGCAGCTGCCGGCTGCAGAAAGGCGACGCCACGTCGAGCAAGGCCGTGTCCGCCGGCAGCCCGAGCGCGTCGCGGTAGAACTCGAAAGGCGACAAGGTGCCGGAGAAGCAGGTGACCGATGCGGCATCGGCAAACCTCGGTTCGAGGAACGGTGCGGGCACCAGGTTGCGAATGGCCAGGCTGCGCTGCTGCTGGTCTTGCGCGGGTCCCAGCGTTCGCTCGAAAACCGAATGGTCGCCGAACGATTCAGCCAGCCGGGCGAACTGCAGCGCGTCGAAGAAGAAGCGCTGCAGCGGGCCCTGCAGGGCCTCCGGCGTGGCGGCGAAGTACTCGCCCATGGCCATGTTGGCCGCCTGCAGGGCGCGTGCAAAGCGCTCGGGCACCTCGTCGACAACGTCATAGGGGTCGGTCTGCGATTGCTGCACCGTGTCCCACTCGCGGTAGAGCCGGGCGAGCGGGCCGCGCACCGCGGCAGGCGCCGCGCGGTGGGCTTCTTCGAGCGCCGGGCCGTCGAGCTGTGCGGTGTACATGCCGCGTGCGCGCTCCAGCAGGTTGTGCGCCTCGTCGACCAGCACGGCCGCGCGCCACTCGGCGTCTTTCATGGTGGCAAAGAGAAAGGCGCTGCCGTCGAAGTAGTAGTTGTAGTCGCCCACGATCACGTCGCACCAGTGCGCCATTTCCTGCGCGAGGAAATAGGGGCACACGGTATGCGCCAGCGCAATGTGCCGCAGCGCCTGCCGGTCGAGCCGTGCGGTGCGCGCGGCCTCCTCTCGCGCGGCGGGCAGGCGGTCGTAGAAGCCTTTGGCGAGCGGGCATGAATCGCCGTTGCAGGCCCGGTCGGGGTATTCGCACACCTTCTCGCGCGCGGTGAGCTCGAGCACGCGCACCTGTGCGCAGTCTTTGCCCAGCAAGCGCAGCGCGTCCAGCGCCACGGCGCGGCCGGAGGTCTTGGCGGTAAGAAAGAAGATCTTGTCGATCTTTTGCGCGGCCCGGGCCTTGAGCAGCGGAAAGATGGTGGCCAGCGTCTTGCCGATGCCGGTGGGCGCCTGCGCCATGAGGCAGCGCCCGTTCACGCCGGCGCGGTATACCGCCTCGGCCAGTTCCCGCTGGCCCGCGCGGAACGTGCCGTGCGGAAATTCGAGCCGGCCGAGCGCGCCATCGAGCGCGGCATGGTGGGTCGCTTCGGCCTCGGCCCACGCGCTGTAGCATGCGCACAGGCGCTCGAAATGCGCCTGCAGCGCGGCCCGTTCGTGCTGCTCTTCGAGAACGGTTTCGTCGCCGGTGGCGAGGTCGAGGTACACCAGCGCGACGGTGATGCGCTCGTAGCCATGCATTTCGCACAGCATCCAGCCGTAGGTGCGTGCCTGTGCCCAATGCAGCGCCCGGTGGTTGCCGCGGATGGCGTCGAAGTCGCCGCGGAAGGTCTTGATTTCTTCGACGCGGCGTTCGCGCGGGTCATGCCCGTCGGCACGGCCGCGCACCTTGAGTGCGCCCCAGTGCGAGACCAGCGCCACCTCGCTCTGGTAGCCGTCGCCGCGCCGGCCCTGCACCAGCGCGTGGCCGGCCATGCCCTCGAGCGCGCTGGGCGCGGGCACAAAACGCAGGTCGAGGTCGCCCTCCTTGGCCGCGAAGGCGCACAGCGCCTTGACGGACACCGTGCGCTCGCCGGGCGGATCGATTACCCCGTTCTGCAGCTTGATCGAAGGCTTCGCTGTCACTTGGCTGGCACTGTATGAAACAACAGTATAACTGCGAGCCCCAGCTGGCGCACCGCATTTGCCGCACAGGAGCGTCTCGGGGCCTTCTCCGACACAAAGGACCTCGGACTTGGGCAAAACTAGAAAAGTTTTGCTTACAAATCTTGCCCGAATGAAAACTCCGACCGCGATCGACCCCGATGATTTCGACCGCCTGCTGAGCCGCAACCTGAAACTGCCGCTGCTGGGCGGCCTGATCGGCGCACTGGTGTTCGTCGGCCTGATCGTCTTTCTGCTGTCGACCATTGGTGCGGTCGAGCACTCCGACCGCGTCACGCGCAGCGCCAGCGAGCTGCAGCGGCGCAGCATCGACATGGAAACCGGCCTGCGCGGTTTTCTCATTACCGGGGACGAGAGCTTTCTGGAGCCCTACCAAACCGCCCTGCCCAGGATCAAGGGCGACATCGACGCGCTCGGCAAGCTGGTTTCGGACAACCGCCAGCAGCATGAGCGGCTCGAACGCATCGCCGCGCTCCAGCAGGACTGGAATGAATACGCCCGCGGCCTGATCGCCGTGCGCAAGGGCGGCTCCGATTACCAGCAGGCGGTGCGGCAAGGCCGCGGCAAGCAGCTGAGCGACGCCATGCGGGCGGAGTTTGCCGGCTTCATCGAGACCGAACAGGGCTTGCGTTTCCAGCGCAGCGAGCAGGCCAATCGCACGAGTTGGCTGGTGGTGGGCACGTTCCTGCTGTTCACGCTGCTGTTCACCGGCCTGGTGGCGTACTTCGGCCGGCGTCAGCTGGTGCGGCTCTCGAACAGCTACGACGTGGTGCTGCAGGAGCAAGCCGCGCATGCCGAGCGGCTGGCACAGCAGGCGTGGCTGCGAAGTGCGCAAACCGAGTTGGTGGGCGAACTGGTGGGCGAACTGAGCGCCAACGACCTGGGCCGCAAGGTCCTGGCCTTTTGCTCGCGGCACCTGGGCAGCGCGGTGGGTGCGCTGTACGTTCGCGAGCGGGACGGGTCGCTGCGCCGCGCGGCGAGCTACGGCTTCTCGATGGAGGCGGAGGCTTCGCCACAAGTGTTCTCCCCCACCCAGAGCCTGCTCGGCCAGGCCGCGGCGGAGCGGCGCCGCATGCTCGTCGAGCCGATCCAAGCCGACTACCTGAAGGTCAATTCGGGCCTGGGCGAAATGGCGCCCTCGGCCGTGCTGCTGATGCCGGTGTCGAGCAACGGCGTGGTCAACGGCGTGGTCGAGCTCGGCCTTCCGGCCGCGCCCGATTCGCGCGCCAACGACCTGCTCGACCTGGTGGGCGAAGACATCGGCGATTCGCTGGCCGCGGCCCGCTACCGCGAACAGTTGCAGGACGCGCTGGCCGAAACGCAGCAGCTGAACGAAGAGCTGCAGGTGCAGCAGGAAGAACTGCGCACCGCCAACGAGGAGCTCGAGGAACAGTCGCGCGCGCTGCGGGCTTCGCAGGCCATGCTGGAGAACCAGCAGGCCGAGCTGGAGCAGACCAACAGCCAGCTTTCGGAGCGCACCGAGGCGCTGGACCAGCGCAACGCCGCCTTGCGCCGCGTGCAGCGCGACCTGGAAGACCGGGCCGACGAACTGCAGCGGGCAAGCCGCTACAAGTCGGAGTTTCTGGCGAACATGTCGCACGAGCTGCGCACGCCGCTCAACAGTGCGCTCATCCTGGCCAAGCTGCTTGGCGACAACCCGCAGGGCAACCTGAGCCCCGAGCAGGTGAAGTTCGCCGAATCGATCTATTCGTCGGGCAACGACCTGCTGACGCTCATCAACGACATCCTCGACATCTCGAAGGTCGAGGCGGGCAAGCTGGAGATCGTGGTCGAGAACGTGGCGCTCGACAAACTCGCGCAGAGCCTGGAAAGCACCTTCAAGCCACTGGCCGGCGAAAAGCGGTTGGCCTTCAGGTTGGAGATGCGCCCGGGCACACCGCCCCTGCTGGTAACCGACCGGCACCGGGTCGAGCAGATCCTGAAGAACCTGCTCTCCAATGCGATCAAGTTCACCGACAGCGGCGAGGTGGCGCTGGTGGTTTCCGCCGCGCCGGACGGCGGCGCGGTCTTCGCGGTTTCCGATTCCGGCATCGGCATTGCACCCGACCAGCAAGCGCTGATCTTCGAAGCCTTTCACCAGGCCGATGGCACGACCAGCCGCCGCTTTGGCGGCACGGGCCTGGGCCTTTCGATTTCGCGCGACCTCACGCGGCTGCTGGGGGGCACGCTCGCGGTGCAAAGCCAGCCCGGCCAGGGCAGCACCTTCACGCTGCAGTTGCCGGCCGTGGCGCCGCAAGGGCTGGAAGCGCCGGCTCCAGCCCCGGTTCCGGCCACACCGCCTGCGGCGCTGGCCCCCTCTTCGACCTTTCCCACCTCTTTCACCGGGCATGCGCTGCCCGCGCCGCCGGCACCTGGGGGCGCCGTACCGCCACCGCTTTTTGCCGACGACCGCGAGCTGCCGCGCGACCAGGTGCGCCGGGTGCTCGTGATCGAGGACGAGCCGCAGTTCGCGCACATCCTCTACGACCTGGCGCACGAGCTCGGCTACCGCTGCCTGGTGGCGCATGGTGCTGCGGACGGCTTCGAGCTGGCCCAGCAATTCTTGCCCGACGCGATCCTGCTCGACATGCGCCTGCCCGACAGCACCGGGCTGGACGTGCTGCAGCGGCTGAAGGATTCGCCGAAGACGCGCCACATTCCGATTCATGTGGTGTCGGCCGCCGACAACGCGCAGGCCGCTGCGCTGCACATGGGCGCCATCGGCTACGCGCAGAAGCCGGCCACCCGCGCCGAACTGATGCAGGTGTTCGCCCGGCTGGAGGAAAAGCTCACGCAGAAGGTCAAGACCGTGCTGCTGGTCGAAGACGACGCGCTGCAGCGCGAGAGCGTGATACGGCTCATCGGCGACGAAGACATCGAGATCATTGCCGTGGGCTCCGGCGGAGAGGCGCTCGAGCTTCTGCGCAAGCGGGTGTTCGACTGCATGATCACCGACCTGCACCTGCCCGACATGCAGGGCGGCGAGTTGCTCAAGCAGATGGCGGCGGAAGAAATCGTCTCGTTTCCGCCGGTGATCGTCTACACCGGGCGCAATCTCACGCGCGACGAAGAAGCCGAGCTGCAGCGCTATTCACGCTCGATCATCATCAAGGGCGCCCGGTCGCCCGAGCGGCTGCTCGACGAGGTCACGCTGTTCCTGCACAAGGTGGAAGCCGAGCTTTCCAGCGAGCGCCAGGGCATGCTCAAGGCCGCGCGCGGGCGCGACCGCATCTTCGAGGGCCGCACCATCCTGCTGGTGGACGACGACGTGCGCAATATCTTCGCGCTGACGAGCGCGCTGGAGCAGCGCGGCGCGGCGGTCGAGATCGGCCGCAACGGCCGCGAGGCGCTCGAGAAGCTCGCCCAGGTGCGCGAGATCGACCTGGTGCTGATGGACGTGATGATGCCGGAGATGGACGGCCTGGAAGCCACGCGCCGCCTGCGCGCCGACCCGCGCTTCGACAAGCTGCCCGTGATTGCCATTACCGCCAAGGCCATGAAGGACGACCGCGAGCAGTGCCTGGCCGCCGGCGCCAGCGACTACCTGGCCAAGCCTGTGGATTTGGAGCGCCTGTTCTCGCTCTTGCGCGTGTGGTTGCCGAAAATGGAGCGGCTGTGACCTCCACCGTCCCGCCCTCGCCGCTGCCAGCCTCCCCGCCCTCCCCGTTGAGCAACACGGAGATCGAGCTGAGGCTGCTGATGGAGGCCATCTACCTCAAGTACAGCTACGACTTCCGCAACTACACGGTGGCATCGCAAAAGCGGCGCGTGCTGCATGCGCTCGCGCAGCTCGGGCTGCCGAGCATTTCGGCGCTGCAGGAAAAAGTGCTGCGCGACCCGGCGCTGTTCGGCCGGCTGCTGCAGTACCTGACGATTCCCGTGAGCGAGATGTTCCGCGACCCGGCCTACTTTCTTGCGCTGCGCCAGCATGTGGTGCCCATCCTGCACACCTATCCCTCGGTGAAGGTGTGGGTGGCAGGCTGCAGCACCGGCGAAGAAGTGTTTTCGCTCGCCATCCTGCTGCGCGAAGAAGGCCTGCTTTCGCGCACGCAGATCTACGCGACCGACATCAACCCGGCTTCGCTCGAAAAGGCGCGGCAGGGCATCTTTCCGATCGAGGCGGTTCGCGGGTACACGGCCAACTACCAGCGCGCGGGCGGGCGGAGTTCTTTCTCCGACTACTACACGGCCGCCTACGAGGCCGCCCGCTTCGACCCATCGCTGTGCGCCGACGTCATCTTTGCCGATCACAGCCTGGCCACCGACAGCGTGTTTGCCGAGACGCAGCTGGTGTCTTGCCGCAACGTGCTCATCTATTTCAACCGCGAGCTGCAAGACCGCGCGCTGGGCCTCTTTCATGAGTCGCTCTGCCACCGCGGCTTTCTCGGGCTGGGCTCCAAGGAGAGCATCGACTTTTCGAGTTACTCGCAGCGTTTCGATGCGCATTCGAAGCCGGAGCGCATCTACCGCAAGGCCACATGAAGCTGACCGCACCCCCAACCCCGGGCCGGCGCGTCGAGGCCGTGGTGCTCGGCGCATCCGCCGGCGGCATCGAGGCGTTGTTCACGCTGCTGAATGGGCTTCCGGCATCGTGGAAGCTCCCGGTCGTGATCGTGTTGCACGTGCCCGAAAACCACGAAAGCCACCTGGCGCAGATCTTTGCCGATCGCCTGCACCTGCCCGTGCACGAGGCGGCGGACAAGATGCCGCTCGCGGCCGGCAATGTGTATTTCGCACCGCCGGGCTATCACCTGTCGATCGAGCGCGATCGGCGCTTTTCGCTCAGCTGCGAGCCGCCGGTGCATTTTTCGCGACCCTCGATCGACGTGCTGATGAGTTCCGCCGCCGACGCCTACGGCCCCGCGCTCGCCGGCATGCTGCTGACCGGCGCAAACGAAGACGGCGCCGAGGGCCTCCAGCGTATTCACCAGGCCGGCGGCATCACCGCCGTTCAGGACCCCAACGAAGCCCAGATTTCCATCATGCCCCAAGCGGCCATTGCCTTGCATTTTCCCGATCACGTGCTGCCCCTGCGCGAGCTCCGCGCATTGCTCTTGCAACTGGAGTCCACCCATGCCCATTGACGTCGAAAGCAAGCTGCTGATCGTCGATGACCTGCCGGAAAACCTTCTTGCGCTGGAGGCCCTGATTCGCGGCCCCGGGCGCGCGGTGTACCGCGCGACTTCGGCCGAGGAAGCCCTTGCGCTGCTGCTCGACCACGAGTTTGCGCTGGCCATTCTCGATGTGCAGATGCCCGGCATGAACGGCTTCGAACTGGCCGAGCTCATGCGCGGCACCGAGCGCACGCGGCACATTCCCATCATCTTCGTGAGCGCGGCGGGCCGCGAACTCAACTACGCCTTCCAGGGCTACGAAAGCGGCGCGGTCGACTTCCTGCACAAGCCGCTCGATCCGCATGCGGTCACGAGCAAGGTCAACGTGTTCGTCGACCTGCACCGCCACCGCAAGGCGCTGGGCCAGGAGATGGAAAAGCTGGCTGCCGCCAACCACAAGCAGGAACAACTGGTGCAGCAGCTGCGGCATGCGCAGCGCGAGCTCGAGCGCGCGGTGCAGATGCGCGACGACTTCATGTCGATGGTTTCGCATGAGCTGCGCACGCCGCTGAACACGCTCTATCTCGAAACGCAGTTGCGGCAGCTGCATGTGGCCAAGGGCAACCTGGAGTCCTTTGCCGCGGACCGGCTGCCCGCGATGATCGAACGCGACCAGCGGCAGATACGCAACATGGTGCGGCTGATCGACGACATGCTCGACGTGACGCGCATGCGGCGCGATGCGCTCTCGATACAGCCGAAGCCGGTGGACCTTGCCGCCCTTGCGCGAACCGTGGTGGAGGGCCTGCGCCAGCAGGCCGAGGCCGCCGGCTCGGAGATCGCGCTCGAGGCGCCGCGCGAACTGCGGGGCGTGTGGGACGAGTTCCGCATCGAACAGGTGCTGACCAACCTGCTGACCAACGCACTGCGCTACGGCCGCGGCAAGCCGGTCGAAATGGTGCTCGGCCGGGTTGGCGGCACCGCGCACATCACGGTGCGCGACCAGGGCATCGGCATTGCACCTGAAGACCAGCAACGCATCTTCGAGCAGTTCGAACGCACGGACGACAGCCGCAAGCACGCGTCCGGCCTGGGCCTGGGCCTGTACATCACGCGCAAGATCGTGTGCCTGCACAACGGCCGCATCGAGGTGGAGAGCACGCCGGGCGAAGGGGCGCTGTTCCGGGTCGAACTGCCGCTGGAATCCGTCGCCCGGACTGCGGCGCAAGCGGAAGCGTAGGCGCCTTCCTACTGCACACCTTGCGTTTGACCGGGATACTGCGTGGTTCGCCCAAGCTGATTGAAAGCGTGCCACCGTGAATGTGCTGATCGTCGACGACAACCAGGCCGCCGCAGACCTGCTGCAGGAACTGCTGACCTTGCAGGACCATACCGCCCGCTGCACCTACACCGCGCAGCAGGCGATGGATGCGGCCAAGGCCGAGCACTTCGATGCGGCGCTCATCGACCTGACCCTGCCCGATTTTCCGGGTGCCGAGGTGGCGCGGCGGCTGCGCTCGGAGGCTGCGGAAGGCGCCCCGCGGCTGCTGGTCGCTATTTCAGGCTTTTCAGCGGAAGACGCCGCCGGCGCCTCGGCGCAGGACCTGTTCGACCACCATCTTCAGAAGCCGATCGACTTCGGCCAGCTCGCCGCAATTCTTTCGGCGCCGCAGTAGTTTTTCAGCGCCGGGCGGCGCCCGGCGACAGCAGCATTTCGGTACCGGCCGTCTTGAAGGCGATGGTGGGCGCGGTGAAATCGCTCAGCGATGCACCCAGGCCGATCTCTCCGCTGCCATGCAGCACGCATTCTTCGCGGCGCAGCGCAATCTCGTTGCTCGGCCCGCCGTTGCCGTGAAACCGCACCCAGGTGCCGTAGGTGCTGAGATCGGTCAGCACGCAACTGCCTTGCCGCAGCTCGATGCGCGCATGCAGCCGTGAAACGCGTGGATCGGTGACCACGAATTGCGCGTCATTCACACGGCCCAGGTGAATCGGCAACTCTTCAGTGCGAAACATGGAGCGCACGTCGAGCCACGCGAGCTCGATCTGGCCGAAGGAGGAGTCGGGCAGGCGCATGGGCATGAGCGCGGCCGGCACGGTCAGGAACGAGGTCACCTCCTCCTGCCAGTCGATGCGGTGAACGGCCGACATTTCGCTGCGGCCCCGAATGGTGATGAGGCCCAGGTCGCGATGCCGCACGCCCACTTCGCGCAACTGCGAAATCACGGCGTCGGTGGCCCAGATCTGCCCGGGTCCCGCCAGGTCGCTGAGCCGGGAAGCCAGGTTGACCGCATCGCCAAAGCAGTCGCCCTCCACCTCGAGCACTTCGCCGCTTGCCACGCCGATCTGCAGCGCCATGCGCAGCGGCGCCGGCCAGGCCACCAGGCGCTTCTGGTGGTAGCGCTGCAACTCGATGACCGCATGCGTGGCCGCGGCGGCGTGCGAGAAGATGGCAAAAACGCCGTCGCCCAGCGACTTAACCACCCTGCCGCCGTGCGCCTGGCAGATGCTGCCAATCCATTGGGTGAGCCGCGTCACCGTTTCGGTGGCGCGCGCGTTTCCCATGGCTTCAAAGACCCGGGAGCTCCCGGTCAGGTCAGCGAAAACGACTGTGGAATTGGCATCCATGCTGTTGGGAGAACTCGATGGCAACAGTTGCTGATGCCCACACATTAACGGCCAGTTGGCGGATCGACGCTTGGGACGAACCTGTTAACCCCATTTATGCGTTTTGAACTTGTTAGGCCATTCGCTAGATGACATTAATTTTTACAACTTTCGTAGTCAAACGCCAACGACCACTTCAATTGAAGCGTAAAGTTTGTTGTTTACAAACAAGAAACACTGTTTCAGAACTTGTTAATCGCCCGACTGAGGCTTAAGGTAGCAACCGTCCTTGCTTCCGGCAATACGCTTTTAGTCCTCATGCTGACTTTTCGTCGCTTTTTTCGCTTCTTCGGAATTCCCGGTTTCGGGTCTCCCCGGATGGGAGAAAACCAGTTGGGAAGAATTCGTTCGGCCATGCTTTCGGTGCTGCAGGCGCACGGCGGCCATTCGGTACAGCGCGTTGCGCAGCGCGTGCGGTTTGCGACCGATGTGGAGTCGCTCTGGTATTTGCGCCAGGACGTGATGGTGGCGCTCAGCGCCATCGATGGCGAAGCGGCAGCCCGCCGCCAGATGAAGGCCATCAACAGCATGTTCGAGGGCGGCCTGCCGGGCTCGATGGGCCCGCGCGTGCACCAGCGCTTTACGCAGCACCAATAGCGGCGCCGGCACCGGGCGGTCAATGCGCGTGGTCGTGCGCGTGATGCGCATCGTGGCCATGCGCGTGCCTGTGCCCCCAGACCATGAACACATCCCGCCCCTCGGCGGCAAGTTCCACCTTGGCCCCCACGGGCAGCAGCACCTTGGTCTGCACGTGTCCGAAGGGCAGCCCCGTGAGCACCGGCACCTTGAGCGCCGCGCGCAGCCGGTCGACCACTGAATCGAAACCGAACCCGCGGTCATAGCCCGGCACCTTGCGCATGCCGGTGAACTGCCCGAACACGATGGCGCGCTGCCTTGCCAGCACGCCGGCCATGCGCAGCTGGTCGAGCATGCGCTCGATGCGGTACGGGTGCTCGTTGGTGTCTTCGATGAAGAGCACGCCTTTATCCACCTGCGGGAAATAAGGCGTTCCGAGCAGGCTGATGAGCACGCAAAGGTTGCCGCCCCACAGGGTGGCGTCATGCACGGGCTTGATCTTCAGCCCGGCGTCGCGCACGGGCATGCGCCAGCCGGTGCCTTCGCCCTGCCCGCTGACCAGGTCGTCGAAGCAGGCTTCCATGATGTCGTCGGCGCCGCCCTCGGCACCGAAGTCTTCGCCCACCGCAGGGCCGGCCCACGTGACGGCGCCGGTCTTGACGTACAGCGCGTTCTGCAGGGCCGTGAAGTCGCTCAGGCCCACGAATTCGGTTCCGCGCTGGATCGCCTTGGCCACGGCCTTGTAGGGAATGGCGTCGAGGATACGCGTGAGGCCATAGCCGCCGCGCGCAATCAATGCAATGTCGGCCCCGCTGGCGGCAGCGCGGCTGATCGAGGCGAGCCGTGTCGCGTCGTCGCCGGCAAAACGCTGGTGCACTGCGAGCGCGGCCTCGTCGACTTCGACTTCATAGCCCAGCGCCTTGAGTCTTGCCACGCCGCGCCGGAACGCGGCCTTGTCGCGGATCGCGCTGGAGGGGGAATAGATGTAGATGTGTTTGGTCACGCCGCCGAGTATCCCATTGCGTTGCGAGCCTTCTGTGCGAGCGACGCGGCCTGCTCGGCACTCGGACCCGATGACGAAGCAATGGGCCCGAGCGCGCGCAGCGCGGCCTGGTAGCCACGGTCCGGGAACGGCGCGCGCCATGCATTGCCCACCGGCTCGCCGGCATCGGGTGCAAGGAGCACGGCCGTGAACCGCTCGGGTCTGGCAGTCTGCAGCAACGCCGCGAGCCCGGTGCCTGCGGCGCTGTGCACCAGCACCATCGGCTCGGCCGGCATGCGGTCGAGCCATTCGCTCAGCACCTGGCAGTGCCATTGAAGCGTGTGCACCGCTTCGCGCTTGGGCTTGTCGCTTTTGCCGAAGCCGATGAGGTCCGGCACCAGCGTGCGCAGCCTCGGCGCACCCACGAGATGGCGAAAGAAGTAGCCCCATTCGCCGGGGCCATGGAGGCACAGGCAACAGGCTGTCTGCGCGGCGCTCGGGCCTTCGCCTTCGCTTTCGTCTATGTAGTGCATGCGCCAGCCTTGCAGGCTGGGCAGGTCCTGGACGTAGCGCGGCTCGAAGGCGTAGCCCTCCAGCGCATCGAAGCGCTCGGCCGGCGTGCGCAGTGCGTCATCGCGCAAGGGCTCGGCCTGCTCGCGCGCCGCATCGCGCCGCTCCTTGAAGAATTGCTGGAGCACGGCGCTGCATTCGGCTGCCAGCACACCGCCCTGCACCTGCGTGCGATGGTTCAGCCGGAGTTCCGCAAAAAGATCGACCACCGAACCGGCCGCGCCTGTCTTGGGATCGGCCGCGCCGAACACCACGCGCGCGAGCCGCGCATGCAGCATGGCGCCCGCGCACATGGCACACGGCTCGAGCGTGACGAAGAGTTCGCAGCCGTCCAGCCGGTAGTTGCCAAGCGCAGCGGCCGCGGCGCGCAGCGCGTTGATCTCGGCATGTGCGCTCGGGTCATGCTGCGCCACTGGCGTGTTGCGGCCGGTGGCGATGACCTGGCCGTTCTTCACCAGCACCGCACCCACGGGCACCTCGCCGGCTTCAGCGGCCCGGCGTGCCTCGTCCAGCGCCAGCGCCATCCAGTGCGCGTCGCCGGTCTGCGAAAGCTGTAGGGGCTCAGTTGTCATCCGGCATCTTGCGCGCTTGCGCCGCGGCGTCGAGCGCCTGGTTGACCTGGGTCTGAACCTGCTGCACTTGCGCCCGCGCATTGGCCGGCGCCTCGCCTGGCGCGGGTGATGCAGCGCCGGGCACCACCGACAACGCCGGGGCTGCAGTGGTGGCCAATTGCTTCTTCGCAAGCAGCCCGACGATCACCAGTGCCAGCACCAGGCCGAGCAATCCGAATATGCGCATCTCAGCTTCCTTGTGCCACCGGGGCTTCGCCCGTCATGCCAAGGCGCTCCATCCACACCGCGAGGGCCTTCTCGTCCGGTGTGCCGGCGCTGTAGACGGCGCGCATGGCGCCATGCGATTCGCGGCGGTGCTGGTTGAGCTTGAGCTTGCACTGCAGCGAGGTCACGCGCATTTCGAAGCCGACGATGCCGGCCAGCATCTTGAGTTGGAACTCCTCGCCCAAATCGCGCCACTGCTGCGCATAGGCGGGCTCATGGTCGCCAATGAGCTTCTTGAGCAGCGCATCCTTGTCGCCGGGCTCTTCGATCAGCCGGGCCTCGACGGTGCAATGCACCGCAAGATAGTTCCAGGTGGGCACCCGCGCCAGGTCGGGGTAGACCGAAGGCGACAGGTACGAATGCGGCCCCATGAAAGTGACGACCGCCTGCGGCCGCGCCTGCAGGTAGCGCCAGTGCGGGTTGGGCTTGGCGCAGTGGCCCAGCAGCACGAGCTGGTCGCCTTCGTGCTGCTCGGCCACGATGGGCAGGTGCGTGACGAACGGCAGCCCCTCGTCGTCATTGGAGATAAGGCTGGCGAACGGGTGTGCACGCATCAGCTCCAGCGCAATGGCCGGATCCTTGGCGTTGAACTGCGGGGGCATGTACATGGGGCGGTTTCCTCGTGGAGAGGCCCGATTGTCCCCCGAGCCGCCTTATCTTGAGCGCGGTGCCTCCAGCAGCTTCACCATCGCGGTGTAGCCGCGGGCCTTGGCAAGCTGCAGCGGCGTGTTGCCCTGGCGGTCGGTCAGCTGCAGGTTCGCACCGGCATCGACCAGCGCCGAGAGCGTGCGCTGGTGACGCAAACCGCCGTCGCCGAGCACGACGGCTTCGATTGCCGCCGTCCAGTGCAGGTTGTTGACATGGTCCAGCGGCGCGCCGGCTGCAATCAGTTGGCGTACCACTTCGTCGTGGCCCAGGTGCGCCGCCGCGATGAGTGCGGTGCCGTCATAGCGACTCGTCACCTGCTTTGCACTGGCGCCAAGCGACAGCAGCAGCGCCAGCGTCTGGACGTCATCGGCCACCGACGCGATGGTGACCGCGTCGTAGCGATCGTCTTCAAGCGCATCGAGTTTCGCGCCGGCCTTGGCGAGCAGCTTCACCGCTTCGCGCTGCCGCGCATGGGCGGCTACGTGCAAGGGCGTGCGGCCCCGCGCATCGCGTGCGTCCAGGTTGGCGCCGGAGGCAATCAGGCTCTTGAGTTTTGGCAGGTCGCCATGCCAGGCGGCCCGGTGCAGCCCTTCATAGGCCAGCACCTCGGCCGCTTGCGGCTGCACCTGGGCCTGCGCGCCAAGCACCGCGCCCATGCCGAGCGCGACCGCCAGAGCCCCGGACCAGATGCCGCGCTTCATCATCATCAACCCAGCAGGCCCTTGACCTTGTCCAGCGCGGCATTGGCGCACTGCTCGTCCAGATGGCCGCCAGGCGCACCGCCTACGCCCACGGCGCCGATCACTTCGTTGCCCGACTTCACCGGCACGCCGCCGCCCAGCAGCAGCACGCCCGGCAGGTAGACCAGGTTGGCGCCGGCCGGGTTCTTCTGCGAGCCCTCCATCATGGCCTGCGTTGCGTTCTTGGCCGATGCCGAGGTCCAGGCCTTGCGCTCGCTCGAAGCCAGCGTGTGCGGACCGGCGTTGTCGGCGCGCTGCACGGCACGCACGGTGCCGGCGCGGTCGACCACGGTGGCGGCCACGTTGTAGCCGTTGGCGGCGCAGGCAGCCACGGCTTCGGCCGCGATCTGGTTGGCCAGCGCAAGCGAGATGTTCTTTTCAGTGCGCACCGCGGGCGCGGCGGTCTGGGCCTGTACGGCGGATGCGGCAAGCAGGATGGCGAGGCCGCCAAGGCGAAGGGTGGAACGCATTTTTCGATTTCTCCAGTGGATGCGGGTGGTTGCGCCGGCGCGTTGCCGACAGCTGCGCCACTGTAGAAAACACCGGCCGCCGCGGCCATTCGTACGGCTACGCCCGGCGCTCCGTAGAACTACGGAGCGGCCGGGTTCAAGCGTCCCCGGCCACCAGCACGGCGTAGCGGCGAATCAGCTGCGCGAGCGAATCGCAGTCGAGCTTGGCAAACAGGTTGGCCCGGTGCGTCTCGACCGTGCGGGGCGACAGCGCCAGCATGCGCGCGATCTCCTTGTTGGTCAGCCCCTGCACGATGAAGGCGAGCACCTCGCGCTCGCGCTCCGACAACTGCGCCACCCGCTCGCGCGCGGCGTTGTCGGCCTGCGCGCGTTCGCGGGAGCGCACATGCTGGCGCACGGCGTGCTGCAGGGCTTCGAGCAATTGCTCGTCGTCCACCGGCTTCTCGAGAAACTCGGCCGCACCGGCCTTGAAGGCGCGGCGGCACATCTCGACGGTGCCGTGGCCGGTGAGCATGATCACGGGCTGGTCGACGCCCTGCGCCACCAGCCGGTCGAGCACGGTGAGCCCGCTGATGCCGGGCATGCGCACGTCGAGCACGATGGCGCCGACACTCGCGCGGTCGAAGTTGTCGATGAAGGCCTGCGGATCGGCCCAGCCTTGCACCCGCAGGCCCACTGTGCCAATCAAGAGCGAGAGGCTGTCGCGCACCGCCTGGTCGTCATCGATGAGATGAACGAGCGGCGACAACGGCGAATGCGGGGCCGTGCTGTTCATGCCGCACGCTCCTTGGTCGAGGCCGCCACCAGCGGCAGCAGCAGCGTGAAGCGCGCGCCGCGCGGCGTCGCATTGGCCGCGCTCAGGCTGCCGCCCATGCCGCTCGCCAGCGTTTCGCTGAGGCTCAGGCCAAGGCCCAAACCGCCTTCACGCGTGCTGAAGAAGGGCTCGAAAAGACGCGGCATGGCCTCGGGCGAAATGCCGCGCCCGTTGTCGGTCACGGTCAGCACGCCCTCCTGGCCGTTGCGGCCGACCGAAACCGCAAGACGCCGCTCGGACACGGGCACCAGGTCGAGCGCCTGCAAGGCGTTCATCAGCAGGTTGTGCACGATCTGCTCGAGCGCCACCGCCTCTGCCTGCACGCGCACTGGCGCCTGCGCGGTGGCGTCGAACTGGGCGGCAACGCCGCGTTGCGCGAACTCCGGCGCCAGCAGATGCATGGCGCTGCGCACCACCTCCTGCAGCACCAACGGCTTGACGTCGCCACCGGCCTCCGGGCGCTCGATCACGCGGCGCAGCCGGCCGACCACGCCGGCCGCGCGGCGCGCCTGCTCCACGGCCTGGCCCATGGCGTCTCGTGCCGCAGCAAGCTCGGGTGGATCGTCGTCCAGCAGCCGCCGCGCGGCCTGCGCGTTGGCCAGCACGGCCGTAAGCGGCTGGTTCAGCTCGTGCGCCAAGCCCGCGGAGAGTTCGCCCAGCGCATTGAGCCGCGCCACCTGGCCGAGGCGCAGCAGCTCTTCGGCACGGCGGCGCGCAATGCGCTGGCGCTGGGCGGTCCACAAGCCGGCGAGCAGCAACGCCACAGCCGCGGCCCAGCCTGCAATGCCGCGCCATGGCAGTTCGGCCCAGCCCACGCGGCGCTCGGCCGCAAGGTCGAAAGGCTGGCTCGGAGACGCGAGGGGTTTGGTGAGGCCGAAGCGCCAGCCGCCCGTATCCGCCGGGGCTGCATGCCCCGGCTGCAGGACAAACTGCTGCCCGCCCCGCTGCAGGCTTACGCGCACCGGACTTTGCTTGGGATTCATCGGCCAGTCGCGCCACGGCACCGAGCCGGCCAGGTCGATTTCGAGCGAATAGCTCACGGGCGTGGCGCCGATCACGAGTTGGTATCGGCCTTGCGCAAGATCGACGGCGGCCAGTTCGGCGCGTCGTTGGCTGCGCGACTGGGCTTCTGCTGCGGCCAAGGCGCCCGCATGCTTCTCGTCGGGCCAAGGTTCGTCCCCCGCGCGCCGCTGCACGCGCAGGATCGACGGATAGACCGAAGAGAGTCGCTGCTCCGGGCGATCTGCGCCGCTGCCGGTTTCAAGCAGCGCCAGCGTGGCCAGCACTGCGTCGTATTGCACCATCTGCTGGCTCATGAGGCGGTGCGCAATGCGCACGTCGGCTTCGAAAGCCTGCTGCAGCTGGGCCAGCTCTGCGCGCGCGAGCCACACCGCGCCCACGGCCGTAAGGGCCAGCCATGCCAGCCACCAGCCCACCTGCGTACGCAACCACTGTTTCATGGCGCGAATTGTGCCCGCCGCGGCAAGGCCGGCCGATGTTGGCCGAGAATGCGGCCCCAGACATGGCTGAAGTGCAGGACTCCCTTTTCCCCGATCTTCCGCGCCCACCCGAGGCGCCACCAGCGGCGCCGCAAGAGCCCGAGGCCGAGCCGCCCGCAAAGAAGAAACCACGCGGCGGCACTGTGGCGGCGATGGCGGCCGACCCGGCACTCATCGAGCTGGCCGCGGCGCTTCCGCCGGCGCTTCGGCTCGGTACCTCTTCATGGAGCTATCCGGGCTGGGCCAACCTGGTATGGGACGGCGAATACGCCGAATCGGTGCTCTCGAAAAACGGGCTCGCCGCGCTGGCGCAACACCCGCTCTTTCGCACCGTGAGCCTGGACCGCAACTTCTACCGCGCGCTTACGGCAAGCCAGTACGCGCGCTATGCGGCCATGGTGCCGGACGACTTTCGCTTTGTGGTGAAGGCGCCGAGCCTGGTGACCGACGCCACGGTGCGCGACGAGAGCGGCCGCGGCACGCAGGTGAATCCGGTGTTTCTGAACAGCGAGATCGCCATCCAGGAATTTGTGCAGCCCGCGCTCGAGGGCCTCGGCCACCGCATCGGTGCGCTGGTGTTCCAGCTGAGCCCGATTCCTTCGCAACTGCTGGCCGACCAGCCCGCACTGCTCACCCGCATCGGCGACATGCTGCAGGCCCTGCCCGGCTTGCAGCAGGCGGCCCCGGACGCGGTCATTGCCGTGGAGGTGCGCGACCCCCAACTGCTGTGCCCCGCCTTCGCCGACATGCTGCGCAGCACGGGCGCGACCTTCTGCATGGGCTGCACGCCAAGATGCCGCCCATCGAAGACCAGTTGCCGATGCTGCGCGCGCTGTGGCCAGGCCCATTGGTGTGCCGCTGGAACCTGCATCGCCGGCACGGCCGCTTCGGCTATGAAGATGCGGAAAAACTCTACGGGCCGTTCGA
The DNA here is from genome assembly GCF_037204045.1 of Variovorax sp. CCNWLW225. Lineage (NCBI taxonomy): Bacteria > Pseudomonadati > Pseudomonadota > Betaproteobacteria > Burkholderiales > Comamonadaceae > Variovorax > Variovorax sp. CCNWLW225. The sequence continues at coordinate 58,958 of NZ_JBBCBV010000010.1, forward strand.
CAAGATCGTCGACCCCGATCCGGAAACGCGCGCGGCTTTGGCCAAGGTGATTGCAGGCACCACTGGCGCAGGCCAGCGCGCCTATGTCACCGTGAGCAACAACGCCGAAGGGTGCGCGCCGCTCACGATCGCCGCGCTGGCGCGCGACATCGTCGACCTGCCGAAGCGCTAGCGCATCAACTGGCGGCGGGCCTGGCGACGACGGTCATCTCCAGCTCGACGCTTGCGTTCTTGGGCAACGCATACACCCCGACCGCCGTGCGCACATGCACGCCGTCATCACCGAACACGCGGTGCAGGAGCTCCGATGCGGCATCGGCCACTTCGCTCTGCTGCGTGAAGTCGGCGGTGCACTGCACGAACACACCCACGCGCAGCAGCTTGCCGATTTCGTCGAGCGAACCGAGCTCGCGCCGCAGCAGCGTGAGGCAGCGCAAGGTGCAGATTTGCGCCGCTTCGCGGGCCTTGCCGAGCGACACCTGGTCGCCCACGCGGCCGGTGACGACAACGGTGGTTCCCACGCGCGGCACCTGGCCGCTGGTGTAGAGGGTGTTTCCGTCGCGCACCACAGGGATGTAGTTGCCGCCGGCAACAAGCTCGCCTTCGAAGCTGTGGCCCAGCTCGGCGGCAATTCGGTCGGCAATCTGGTCTCGGGTCTGCGCGGTCATACGGTTTCCATGGTTCCATCAAACGATGGCCTCATTGTCGCCATCCGCGTTTGGCGCAACAGATACAGATTGCCCAGACCCGATGCGCAACAGACGGCTTGGCGGAGCGCCTACTGCTCGATGGCGAGGTACACCCGCCCGCCCTCGATCTTCACCGGATAGCTGCGCAGGTCCTCGGTGAGCGGCGCGCACATCGCCTTGCCGGTGCGCACATCGAAGCGACCCTGGTGCAGCGGGCATTCGATCTCGTGGCCCTCAAGGAATCCGTCGCAAAGTCGCGCGTGGCCGTGGGTGCAGATGTTGTCGGTCGCGTGAATGCCGCCTTTGGTGCCGTACAGGGCAATGTCCCTGCCCTGCACTTCGATGCCCACCACGTCGTCGGTGGGAACCTCGTCGACCGACGCCGCGTCGATCCATGTCACTGTGGTCATAGGTGGATGCCTTCGAAAACTTGGGGGGCTCAGATGGGATAGATGATCGAGTTGGGGATCATCTCGCTGTCGAACACGCAAAGACGTGTCGCGAACTTCAGTCCGTCAGGGGTCGCAACCACCGTGTCGATGTAGCGGCCGACGTTGAACACCGTCGAGACCTGGTCGAGCTTGGTGCGGAACACCGCGTAGTTGGCCTCGCTGTGGATCGTGCCGTCGGCATCGACCTTGTGCACCAGCGGCAGGCCTACCACGTGGCGCTGGTAGTACGGGTCGTGGAACAGCGTTTCCTTGATGCCGTAGACCCGGTCTTCGAGCATGCCCCGGCTCTCGAAAGACAGCGTGGCAAGCGGCAGCCCGCGCTCGTGGTTCTCGCGCGGCTGCAGCCTGTAGCTGCACTCGTCGATGAAGAACGCGGGCCACAAGTCCCACTGCCCCGAATCGACGGCATGCGCATAGGCCGCGTACAGGCGCGACAGTTCGAGGTAGGCGTTGGCGTCGAGGTTCATGCCGCCTCCATCACTTCGCGCCAGTAGCGGTACATGCCGCGGATCAGCGTTTCGGTGACCATGTGATCGGTGTTCTCGACCTCGCGTCCGCCCAGTTCGGCGAGCGTGCGGTGATACGGCTTCTGCTCGAAGCCCTCCTGCGAAAACTCGATCACCTCGCCGTCGTCGGCCGAGACAAAACCGGCCGGCCCGAACAGGTTGGCCTGTCGCAGGCGCCTCTGGGTCATCTCCTCGGTGTCGTCCTCGAAGCCGAAGTGCGTCCAGACGAAATCGAAGGCGTCGTGCCCCACGGGCTGTATGTGGCGCGTCGACACGCTGTTGACCTGCTGCTGCAGGATGAGGCTGGGAAACAGCGTCATCATTACCGCCGTGGGCCCGTTCCACCAGGGCTCGGGCACGATGTCCAGAAAGCGCGGGTCCTTGAGCTGCATGCTCTCCTTGAAGCTGGACACCTGCGTGACCTGTGCGGCCTTGCCCGCACTGCCGCGGGTGGAAATCATCGCGGCGTGGCGGCCACGCGAATCCATCTTGAGCTCCGACTTGTTGTCCGCACGCCAGAGCCCGAAGGTGACGAACCATGTGTGCAGGAGGCCCGGGTGGTATGGGTCCTTGATGTTCTCCTGCATCAGCTTCCAGTTGCCGGGAATGCGCTGGCGGTTGTAGCCGAGTATGGTGAGCTTGCGGCCGTCGAACAGGCGATCGAAGTAGCCAAGGATGTCGGGGCCGAGAAAGTCCTCGAAGGGCTCGATGTCGTGGTCGAACGATGCGAACACCACACCGCCGCGCGAGGCCACCTTGAGCTTGGTGAGGCCGTGCTCCTCGGTCTTGAAATCGGCCGGCATGCCGCCGTTGACCTTGCCGTCCTGCTTCACGCCGCGGCGAAATGGCACGCCCTGCAGGTCGCCCTTGAGCGTGTAGTTCCACTGGTGGTACGGACAGACGAACTCCTTTCTGTTGCCGTGGCGCTCGCGGCAGAACTGCATGCCGCGGTGGGCGCAGACGTTCTCGAACACGTGGATGGCGCCCGCTTCGTCGCGCGACATGACGACGGAGCGCTCGCCGATGGCCGTGCGCTTGAAGTCGCCCGGGTTCGGAATCTCGGCTTCCAGGCCCACGTAGCACCAGTGCTTTTCGTAGAAGAAGCGCTGCAGCTCCTTCTTGTGCAGCGCCTCGTCGGTGTAGGCCATGAAGGGAATGCGGCTGGTCTTTTCGCTTTCCCATCGCAGCTCGATCGGAAATACATCTTGCGTGCTCATCGCGGGTCTCCTTTTCTTGTCCGTCTGTCTCTGTTCTTCAGGTGCCTTGCAGGTAGAAGGCATCGGCATGGGTCTGCTCGGGTGCGAGGCCGCGCGCATGCACCAGCTGGGTCACGGCCTCGACCATCGGCGGCGAACCGCAGAGGTAGGCACGCCAGCCGTCGAGGCTGCCGGGCCAGTCGGCGCGGATGGCATCGGTGATGAGGCCCTGGCGCTGGTTCTCGCTCGCGGGACCGGTAACGACCACCACATGCACCTTCAGTCCCGGATGCCGCGCTTGCAGTTCGGTGAGCTCGGCGAGCCCGTACACGTCGGCGTCGGAGCGCACGCCGAGGTAAAGGTGAATCGGCTGCATCAGGTCGGCCTCAATCGCGCCCCGAACGATGGAGAGAATCGGTGCAAGCCCCGTTCCACCGGCCGCGCAGAGCATCGGCCCGCGGTGTTTCGTGCGCAGGTAGGCCGTGCCGAGCGGGCCGCTGACCCGCACCGAATCGCCCACGCGCAACTGTTCGAAGATGTGCGCAGTGACGCGCCCGCCGGGCACCTTGCGGATATGAAATTCGAGCTCCGCATCGCGGCTCAATCCGGCCATGGAGTACGGCCGCGCCAGGTCGGGCGCGAACTGCAATTGCGCGTACTGGCCCGGTGAAAACTCCAGCGGCTTGTTCGGCTTGAGTCGCAGGCGGCGGATGTCGTGCGTGAGCACGTCGATGCCGGTCACGATCGCCTTGAGGATGCGCGCCGGATGCACCACCACCTCGTCGGGCTCCGGAATCTCGATGGTGCAGCTTTCGGTCAGCGTGCTCTGGCAAGCCAGCACGTAGCGCTCACCCTGCCCGTCGGGGCGGATCGCGTCTTGCCCGGCGTCGAGCACCTGGCCAGCCACCACCTTGCAGCGGCAGGTTCCGCAGCGCCCCGACATGCAGCTGTAAGACACCGGCACATGGTGCTCGCGCAGCACTTCGAGCAGGTTCGCGCCGGGGCGGACTTCGAGCGTGCGGGCAATCGGGTGAATGTGCAGGTCCATCGGGGGCTTTTCTTTGCGCCGGCTCAAGAGGCCGGCCTGTCTCTGGAGCGGATGATGCGCGGCGAACACAGATTGACCAATAGAATCCGGTGAATCGGCTACATCACCGCCATGAATAAAGGTCCGTATGCAACTCAAGGACATCGACCTCAACCTACTGCTGGTGTTCGACCGCATGCTGGCCGAAAAGCGCGTCTCGGCGGTGGCCCAATCGCTAGGCCTTTCGCAGCCGGCCATCAGCAATGCGCTGGCGCGGCTGCGCAAGCTGCTGGGCGACGAGCTTTTCTTGCGCACGGCGCGTGGCATGGAGCCCACCCCTTTTGCGCTGCAGTTGGCCGAACCGGTGGCCTACGCAATGGGCGCGTTGCATTCGGCCCTGAACCAGCAGGTGGTGTTCGACCCCGCCAGCAGCACGCGCAGCTTCACGCTTGCCATGACCGACATCGGCGAGATCTACTTCACGCCCAAGCTCATGGAAACGCTGTCCGGCACGGCGCCGGGCGTGACGATCAGCACGGTGCGTAACAACGCCGCGGCCAGCCTGCGCGATGAACTCGAGGCCGGCCACGTCGACATTGCCATCGGTCTGCTGCCGCAGCTCAAGGCAGGCGTGTTTCAGCGCCGGCTGTTCTTGCAGCGTTATGTGTGCCTCTTCTCAAGTGCTCATCCGCTGGCGCGCAAGCGCAGCGTGTCGCTCAAGGACTTCAGCGCGGCCGACCACGTGCTGGTGCAGGCCGCCGGCACGGGCCACGGCAAGGCCGACGACGTGATGGCTGCGCAAGGCATACAGCGGCGCATTCGGCTCAGGGTGCCGCACTTCGTGGCCATTGGCCACATCCTGCGATCGAGCGAGATGATCGCCACCGTGCCGGAGCGGCTGGCGCAGAGCATTGCGGAGCCGTTCGGCCTGGTGTGGCGCCCTCACCCGGTGCCGCTGCCGCAGATTGCAATCAACCTGTTCTGGCACGCGAAGGTGCATCGCGACCCGGGCAACCAGTGGCTGCGCGGATTGCTGTTCGACAATTTTGCGGACAGCGACTAGAGCGCGGCGGCGAAGAACTTCAGGCGGGCCGGACCGCGGGCCACTGACCGAGCACCTCATGGATGCTTTCGCCCACGTGGCTTTCGATGAGGGCGAACGAATCCGCCCTCCACCGGACCGGCTCGATCGGATGCCGCTCGACCTTGGTGGGCGTGTAGGCCAGGGTCATGTGAGGCGTGAAGCCGTGATCGGGCTTGAAGCCCGCATCGGCCAGCGCTTCGCCAAGACGCTGCCTGAAGGCTGCCAGCGCTGATGTCCCGCTTTCGCTGCCGCACAAAACGAATGCCTTGCTCTTGTCGAACCGCATGACCTCGTCGAACACCACATCGAAAGACGGAGGCGCCACGCTCGCTGCCGCGTCGATGGCGGCCTGCACCTGCTTGCGCGGCACCGCCGTCGGATAGCTGCCGAGGTGATGCAGCGTGACATGCAGGCGATGCGCCTCGGTCAGCTTTCCCTTCAGTGCATGCCGGTCCTTGAGGCGCGCGCCCAGCGCGGCAATCGAAGCGGCGTCTTCAGCGTGAGGAAAGATCGCCAGGAAGAGTGAGCGCGGCAGGCGCTCCTTGCGGGGCGCTGTGCCGCGAACGCGGCGCAGGGGCGGCGGCGGAGGATCGATACCTGGGAGAAGAAGCTGTTCGGGCATGGCAAAAATAAGAGCGTCTTCCCCCGGAGATTCGGACTGCTGCTGGGCCCATAGCTTACCGAAAGCACCCGCATCGGCCAGGCGATTTGCGTTCTTGACGAATCAGGGCGGCTGCCCTATTCTCCGCGCCGTTTAGGACAGCCGTCCTAGTTGCAGGAGATACCGGATTGCAGATGACCGCCATGGCCGACAAGACCACACGCGAGCAGATCGTGGATGCTGCGGACCAGCTGTTCTACACGCGAGGTTTCGAGGCCACTTCGTTCGCCGACATTGCGAAGGTGGTGAACATTTCGCGCGGCAATTTCTATCATCACTTCAAGACCAAGGACGAAATTCTGGATGCGGTCATTGCCGCGCGCCTTGGCCAGACGCGCGGCATGCTGGCGCAATGGGAAGCATGCGGTCCTGATCCCACAAGCCGCATCCGAAGCTTCATTCACATCCTGGTTGCCAACCAATCTCTCATCATGCGGCACGGCTGCCCGGTGGGCACGCTGTCTACCGAACTCGCCAAGCTGGACCATCCCTCGCTGAAGCAGGCCAACGGCCTGTTCACCCTGTTCCGCGTCTGGCTGCGAAAGCAGTTCGCGCTGCTGGGCCGCAAGGCCGATGCCGATGCGCTCGCCATGCACCTGCTCGCCCGGAGCCAGGGCGTGGCCGTGCTGGCCAATGCCTTTCGCGACAAGTCCTTCGTGCAGCAGGAAGTGCGGCAGCTGTGCGAGTGGCTCGAGTCCTGCGCGCGCAAGCCAGCCACCAGCAACCGCTGACCCCCAGACCCATCACCCTCCACAAACAGAGAAAACCATGTTCATCGTGCTCCTCAAATTCTCAAGCAACAAGGCCAATGCAGCCCAGTGGATGGAAGGCCACAAGGCGTGGCTCCAGCGCGGTTTCGACGACGGCGTGTTCATGCTCGCCGGCAGCCTCAAGCCCAACCAGGGTGGTACCGTGCTTGCGCACCGCACGACCATGGCCGAGCTGCAGGCGCGCGTCGACGCCGATCCGTTCGTTGCCGAGAAGGTCGTGAGCGCCGAGATCATGGAAATTGCGCCGGCCCGCGCCGACGAGCGGCTCGGCTTTCTGCTGGGTTGACTATCCCTATACCGCATCCACCTGATGACCACATTGATCGACGGCCCCGACGGCCACCCACGCTGCCGCTGGTGCGCAAGCGCGCCGGAATTTCTTGCCTATCACGACACCGAATGGGGTTTTCCGGTGGCAGACGACCGACGCCTGTTCGAGAAGCTCTGCCTGGAAGGCTTCCAGTCGGGGTTGAGCTGGCGCACCATCCTTGCCAAGCGGGAAAACTTCCGCGCGGCGTTCCACGGATTCGACTTCGACAAGGTGGCCCGCTTCACCGCGAAAGACGTCGAGCGCCTGCTGCAAGACGCGGGCATCGTCCGGCATCGGGGCAAGATCGAGGCGGTGATCCACAATGCCGCCCGTGCGCAAGAACTGGTCGCGAGCCACGGCTCGCTGGCGGCCTTTTTCTGGAGCCATGAGCCCGATGCCGGCTCGCTTGCGGAACCGCAGAGCGCTTCGACCTCGGAGGCTTCCATTGCGCTTTCCAAGGCGCTGAAGAAGCTCGGCTGGAAGTTCGTCGGGCCGACCACCGTGTACGCCTTCATGCAGGCCATGGGCCTCATCAACGACCATGCGCAAGGGTGTGTGGTCCGGGCGAAGGCGGCGCGTGGTCGCAGCGCGTTCCAAAAGCCGCGAGCACGCCCAATCGCCGATTGACGAAGGCGCGGAACTCGCGCGTGCGCCGCGGCTCTGACAAGCCATGCACGCCACGCCAGAACCAGGATCTGTCCGGGTCGAATCCGCACCGGATCGAGCACCGTCCGAGCGGACTGGCCGAGCGGGCGGCCTTCCACGGCGCAGCGTCGCCGCGGCAATGGTCGTCTTTCCCGCGCTCTGGCTGGGCGCCCGGGCCCAGCCCGCAGCGGCCCGAATGGCCACGCCATCGCAAACCGAAGGGCCGTTCTATCCCGTCCGCCTGCCGAGCGATTCCGACAACGATCTGCTGCGCAACGGCACGCTGAACTACCGTGGCGGCCAGCCCGCGTGGGTCGACGGCTCGGTGACCGACCTGGACGGCAAGCCGCTGCGCGGCGCGCAGGTCGAGATCTGGCAATGCGACGAAAACGGCCATTACCACCACCCCGGTGACGGTGATCGCGCCGATGCGGCCTTTCAGGGCTTTGGCCGCGTGGCAGTCGGCGAGGACGGCAGCTACCGCTTCCGCACCATCCGTCCCGTGCCCTACAGCGGCCGGACGCCGCACATTCACGTCAAGGTGAAGCTGGGCACGCGTGAACTGCTGACCACGCAGCTCTACGTGGCCGGCGACCCTGGCAACGCGCGCGACTTTCTCTGGCGCAACCTTCCCCAAGCTGCGAGGGACGCTATCACGGTGCCTTTCGAGCGCGGGGCGGACGGGCTGCGGGCACGTTTTCCGATCGTGGTCGCGGCTTGAGTGCGCCCGGGCTTGGCGACAGCGCCGCCTGAACGCGCTGTCGCAAAAAGGCGGGCGTTTGTATCTTTTCGTACAAGCGCGTACTCCATCCGCCTACAGCCAGCGATCGGCAAAAATAAACAATGCCGGCATGGTGGAACTGGACGACTCAGATCAGCATGCCCTGGCCGCGCAGGCGGCAGAGTGGCGCAGGCGCGCGCTTCGCGGAGACCGGCATGCACGCGGCATCGCCCATGCCCTTGAGGTGAAGGTACGAAAGCTTCGCGGCGATGTACCACCCATGAATTACGACCTGGACACCCGGCCACTCGCACCGTGGCAACCTTCCCGGCGCTGGTGGAACCCCTGGAAGCGCAACTAGGAACAAAAAAAGCCGCTGGGAGCAGCGGCTTTTTTTATGGAGAAGTGAACCTCACTCCCACTCGATCGTTGCCGGCGGCTTGCTCGACACGTCGTACGTCACCCGGTTGATGCCGCGCACCTCATTGATGATGCGGCCCGACACCTTCTTGAGCAGCGCATAAGGCAGCTCGGCCCAGTCGGCGGTCATGAAGTCGCTGGTCTGCACGGCGCGCAGCGCGACCACGTAGTCGTAGGTGCGGCCGTCGCCCATCACGCCCACGCTCTTCACAGGCAGGAACACGGTGAATGCCTGGCTCGTGAGGTCGTACCAGGTCTTGCCGGTGGCGTCGTCCTTGAAGTTGCGCAGCTCCTCGATAAAGATTGCGTCGGCGCGGCGCAGCAGGTCCGCGTATTCCTTCTTCACTTCGCCGAGGATGCGAACGCCCAGGCCCGGGCCGGGGAACGGATGGCGGTACACCATCTCCGGCGGCAGGCCGAGTGCCACGCCCAGTTCGCGCACTTCGTCCTTGAAGAGGTCGCGCAGCGGCTCGAGCAGCTTGAGGCCGAGCTGCTCGGGCAAGCCGCCCACGTTGTGGTGGCTCTTGATGGTGACGGCCTTCTTGCTCTTGGCACCGCCCGATTCGATGACGTCAGGGTAGATGGTGCCTTGCGCGAGGAAGGTGGCGCCTTTGTGGCCTCCATCGCCCGCCTTGAGCTTGGCGGCTTCCTGCTTGAACACGGTAACGAACTCGCCGCCGATGATCTTGCGCTTGGCTTCAGGGTCGCTCACGCCGGCGAGCTTGCCGAGGAACAGGTCGCTGGCGTCGACGCGAATCACCTTCGCGTGCAGCTTGCCTTCGAACATCTCCATGACCATGTCGCCTTCGTTCAGGCGCAAGAGGCCGTGGTCGACGAACACGCAGGTGAGCTGGTCGCCAATGGCGCGGTGGATGAGCGCGGCAGCCACGCTCGAATCCACGCCGCCCGAGAGGCCGAGGATGACTTCTTCATCCCCCACCTGCTCGCGGATCTTCTGCACGGCTTCGGCGATGTGGTCGCGCATGACCCAGTCGGGCTTCGCCTCACAGATGCCGAGCACGAAGCGATCGATGATCGCCTTGCCCTGTACGGTGTGCGTGACTTCGGGGTGGAACTGCAGCGCGTAGTAGCGGCGCGCCTCGTCGGCCATGCCGGCAATGGGGCAGCTCTCGGTGCTGGCCATGAGCTTGAAGCCCGGGGGCAGTTCGGTGACCTTGTCGCCGTGGCTCATCCACACGTTGAGCATGCCGAAGCCTTCGGGCGTGGTGAAGTCGGCGATGTCTTTCAAGAGCGCGGTGTGGCCATGGGCGCGCACGGACGCAAAGCCGAACTCGCGCTTGTGGCCGCCCTCGACCTTGCCGCCGAGCTGGTGCGCCATGGTCTGCATGCCGTAGCAGATGCCGAGCACCGGCACGCCCAGGTCGAACACGGCCTGCGGCGCCTTGTCGGTGGTTTCTTCGTACACGCTCGCGTGGCTGCCCGAAAGAATCACGCCCTTGAGGTGGCCGTCGGCTGCGTATTCGCGCACCCATTCGTCGGTCACGTCGCAAGGGTGCACTTCGCTGAGCACGTGTGCTTCGCGCACGCGGCGTGCGATGAGCTGCGTGACTTGCGAGCCGAAATCGAGAATGAGGATCTTGTCGTGTTGCATGGAGAAGACTCGGTCAGAGCGTTGAAATGTCGAACAGCCTGACGCCCGCTTGCGGCGCAGCCTGGATGAGTTGCTCGTCGAAGGTGGCGAGCGGAAGATTGAGCGATTTGGCGAGCCACAGGTAACCCGCGTCGTATAGCGAAACGCCGGCGTCGATGGCGACGGCCAACACCGCCTTGTGCTGGGCCGGCGCGAGTTCGTGCAGTTCCACGCGGTGGCGAATGGCATCGAGCACGCTCCACAGCCCTTCGACGGCCGAAGGAGGAATGCGGCCGCTGCGAACGCCGTTGGCAAGGATGTTGGCGCACTCCCATTGCCAGGCGTTGGGCGCCTGCGGCTCCACTTCGTCGCGGCGAATGGCGGCGTAGAGCTTGCGGGTGTGCTCGCTGGCGTGATCGGGCAGCAGCCAGGCGGCGGTGACGGAAGCGTCCATGACGAAGGCTGTCACGATTGGCGCCCTTCGTCGAGCAACGCGCGCACGGGCTGGCCGGGCTTGATGCTGGCGTGCAGCGCGTCGATCTGGCCGAGTTCGCGTTCGATCTGCTCGTCGGTGATGACGGGCTTGCGCCGCACCGGCAGCATGCGCACCACCTCCTTGCCGTGGCGGGTGATGCGAACCTCCTCGCCCTTTTCGACCATGTCGATCAGGGCAGAGAAGTTGTTCTTGGCTTCGGCGATGCCGATGGATTGCATTTGGGCCAGAAAGTTGGAATCTGGCCCAAATTCTAATCCCAATCTGGCCTGACTTTCAAGATCTGGCCAGATCAGGCTTACTCGGCGCGGTAGTTCGGCGCTTCCTTGGTGATCTGCACGTCGTGCACGTGGCTCTCGCGAATGCCCGCCGTGGTGATCTCGACGAACTCGGCCTTGTTCTTCATCTCTTCGATGGTGGCGCAGCCGCAGTACCCCATGCTGGCACGCAAGCCGCCCGACATCTGGTACACGATGGAAACCATCGAGCCCTTGTACGGCACACGGCCTTCGATGCCCTCAGGCACCAGCTTGTCGGCATTGGGATTGCCGGTGGTCGACTCCTGGAAGTAGCGGTCGGCACTGCCCTGCTGCATGGCGCCAATGGAGCCCATGCCGCGGTAGCTCTTGTAGCTGCGGCCCTGGAACAGAACGATCTCGCCGGGGGCTTCTTCGGTGCCCGCGAACATGCCACCCATCATCACGGTGCTTGCGCCCGCGGCAATGGCCTTGGCGATGTCGCCCGAATAGCGGATGCCGCCGTCCGCGATCAGCGGAATGCCGGTGCCCTGCAGCGCAGTGGCCACGTTGTCCACGGCCATGATCTGCGGCACGCCCACGCCGGCAACGATGCGCGTGGTGCAGATAGAACCCGGGCCGATGCCGACCTTGACGGCGTCCGCGCCGGCGTCGGCCAGCGCACGCGCTGCGTCGCCGGTGGCAATGTTGCCGCCGATCACGTCGACCTGCGGATAGTTCTTCTTGACCCAGCGCACGCGCTCGATCACGCCGGCGCTGTGGCCGTGCGCGGTGTCGACCACGATGGCATCGACACCGGCCTTGACCAGCGCCTCGACGCGTTCTTCGGTTCCCGCCCCCACGCCGACGGCCGCGCCCACGCGCAGGCGGCCGCTCGGGTCGCGCGCTGCATTGGGAAAGCTGGTCTGCTTGGTGATGTCCTTGACGGTGATCAGGCCCTTGAGCTCCCACGCACTGTTGATGACCAGCAGGCGTTCGAGCTTGTGCTTGTTGAGCAGCGCCTTGGCTTCAGCAAGGGTGGTGCCGTCGGGCACCGTGATGAGCTTTTCGCGCGGCGTCATGATCTCGCTCACCGGCACGTCCAGGCGGCTCTCGAAGCGCAGGTCGCGCCCCGTGACGATGCCCACCACCTTGCCGCCGTCGAGCACCGGAAAGCCCGAGATGCCCAGCTCGTCGGACAGCTGCATGACCTGCAGCACCGTGTGCGTGGGTGTGATCACCACCGGGTCGCGCAGCACGCCGGATTCGTAGCGCTTCACCTTGGCAACCTGCGCAGCCTGCTCGGCCGCGGTGAAGTTCTTGTGCACGATGCCGATGCCGCCTTCTTGCGCAATGGCGATCGCGAGGCGAGCCTCGGTCACGGTGTCCATCGCGGCGGAAACCAGCGGCAGATTGAGCGCGATGTTGCGGGAGAAGCGGGTGGCGAGGGAGGTGTCCTTGGGCAGGACCTGGGAGAACGCTGGCACCAACAACACGTCGTCGAAGGTGAGCGCTTTGCCGAGAAGGCGCATGGGTGAAGCTCCAAAAGACGGATTGTAACGATGCCCGGTACTTACCCGTCCCCTGAGGGGGCTTCGACCGATATCGGCGCGGGTTGCGAGAGCGTCAAACGTCGCCAATTCCCAACTCGGCGGCGTGGAAAGCGTGGGCCTTTCGTGTTGCAAAACGTAAGGCCCAGCTAAACTCGCCGCATGAAATTCGCGCATTGGCTCGTACTGGGATGTGTTTGCCTGCTGCCGCTGTCGGCCAGCGCGCAATGGCAATGGATCGACAAGAGCGGCAAGAAGGTCTTCAGCGACCAGGCACCGCCGCCCGCTATTCCCGAGAAGAACATCCTGCGCCGCGCGGGCTCGCCGCCCCCGGCCCGCACCGGTTTTGGCTCGGCTCCCGCCGAGGGTGCCGCCTCCGACGAGGCAGCCGCCCCCAAGGCCCGCGAAGCCGCCGCAGCGCCCAAGCCGCCGACGGTCGACAAGGAGCTCGAGGAAAAGACCAAGAAGGCACAGGCTGAAGAAAAAGCCAAGCAGGCCGCTGAGGCGGAGAAAAACGCCAAGATCAAGGCCGAGAACTGCGAGCGCGCACGCCAGGGCAAGGCCACGTTCGACAGCGGCATCCGCGTGGCCAAGGTCAACGCCAAGGGCGAGCGCGAAATCATGGACGACACGGCCCGGGCCGCCGAGCAGAAGCGCCTTCAGTCGATCATCCAGAGCGACTGCAAGTAGTCTCGAAGACTCAGTAGCCGGCCTTGCCGCCCTTGCGGCGGTTTGCAAAAAGGCCGGTACCCCGTGCGCCCTGCCGCTGAAAGCGCTCGCGGCGCGCCACCTTGGGGTCCACCGCCAAGGGCCGGCATAACTCGATGCGGTCGCCGTCCTTGAGCAGTTGGTTCCATTCGACTTCCCTGCCCCAGATTCCGGGCGTCATGGCCTGGCGCCAATCCATTTGCGGGAAGCGCTGCGCGAGGTCGCTGGCCTTCACGGCATCGTCCACGGTGGCCTCGGGCGGCAGCCGCAGCACTTGCTCGAACACCTCGCGCGGTGCGGGCGAGTAGCTCAGCGTGACTTCGATCATCCTTCCTTGCCGTAGACCTGCTCGGCGCGCTTCACGAAGGCCTCGACCAGGCTGGAGGCAACGGTGTCGAACACCGGCCCCACCAGCGCCTGCAGCGCAAAGTTGCTGAAGCCGTAGCTCATGTGCAGCTCGACCCGGCAGGCCCGGTCGCCGGGCTCGCCCACGGGTGCGAACTTCCAGATGCCGTCGAGATTGGAGAACGGCCCGTCGACCAGCTTGAGGTGCACTTCGCGCCCCGGTACGTGGCTGTTGCGGGTGGTGAAGCTCTGGTGAAGGCCGGCAAAAGCCAGGCCGACTTCGGCGGTCATGCCGGCCTCGTCTTCCTCGATGACCCGGGCCTTGTCGCACCAGGGCAGGAACTGCGGATACTTCTCCACATCGGTGACGAGCGCGTACATCTCTTCGGCGCTGTACCAGATGAGGACGGACTTGTTGACGGTTTTCATAGAATCGGGACAGCGTGCGCGACGGATTGTATTGAAGCCATGCGTCCCCATCTTTCCGAGCCATGGCCACCAAGAAACAAGATACCTCCTCCCGCATTGCCGACAACAAGAAGGCCGCGTACAACTATTTCTTCGAAGAACGCTTCGAGGCCGGCATCGTCCTCGAGGGCTGGGAAGTCAAGTCCCTGCGCGAAGGCAAGGTGCAGCTGACCGACGGCTACGTGGTGATTCGCGACGGCGAGCTGTTCGTTGTCGGCCTGCAGATCAATCCGCTCAAGAGTGCGTCGACCCACGTCAACCCTGACTCCGTCCGCACCAAGAAGTTGCTGCTGCACAAGGAAGAAATCCGCCGGCTGGTCGGCAAGGTCGAACAAAAGGGCTACACGCTGGTGCCGCTCAACCTGCATTGGAAGGCGGGCAAGGTCAAATGCGAGATTGCGCTCGCCAAGGGCAAGGCCGAGCACGACAAGCGCGACACCATCAAGGACCGCGAAGGCAAGCGCGAGGTGGAGCGCGCCATGAAAAGCCGCAGCCGCTAGTTTCTTTTTTGCGCGGCATGGAATAAAACGCCACTGCAGGTGTTTATGCGGTGCCGCCGGCTGGTCGGTGCACCAACCAGGAGTCTTCCATGTCGCCTCTTCGCGTTTCTTCCGCCGGCATTACCGCGGCGCTGCTCGGCAGCCTGCTCGCGCTTCCCGTTCTCGCCCAGCCCAAGGCCGCGGGCGGCGCGCTGGTCGGCCCGAACGGCATGACCCTCTACACCTTCGACAAGGACACCGCCGGCAGCGGCAAGTCGGCATGCAATGGGGGCTGCGCGGCCAACTGGCCACCCTTTATGGCCACGGACGCCGACAAGCCGGCCGGCGACTTCACCCTCGTCACGCGGGACGACGGCAAGAAGCAGTGGGCGGCCAAGGGCTGGCCGCTCTACTACTGGGCCAAGGACACCAAGCCGGGCGACAAGACCGGCGACGGCGTTGGCGGGGCCTGGAAAACCGCCAAGCCCTGAGTGCACGTGATGTTTTGCTGAACTCGCGACGCCCGCCTACCGCGATTTGCCTTGAGGCCGGCATAAACTGCCGGCTCGCGCATCCAACTGGCTTGTGTTCGCGATTTTTCAACTGAAGGAGAAACTGCATGAAATTGCTCAGCGCCTCGATCCTCGCGGCGGCATTGCTCGCCGGCTGCGGTGGCATGTCCAACAAGACCGCCAGCGCACCCGACACCCCCACTCGCACCGCCGACGGCGTGCTCGTCGGACCGAACGGCATGACGCTCTACACCTTCGCCCGCGATACTCCCGGCGCCGGCACCTCCGCCTGCAACGCCCAGTGCGCCGCCAACTGGCCGCCGCTCCCCGTGGCCGAAACCGCCAAGCCCATGGGCGGCTACACCATCATCGTGCGTGAAGACGGCAAGAGGCAGTGGGCCTACAAGGGTTCTCCGCTCTACTACTGGACGAAGGACAGCAAGCCGGGCGACAAGACCGGCGACGGCGTCCTGAACGGCGCCTGGAAGGTTGCCCGCCCCTGAGGCCGGCCATCCGCTGAATGCAAAAGGCCCCGGCGAAAGTCGGGGCTTTTTTTCTTGTTTCGGTCCGCCTAGTGCGCGCTGGGCAGCACGCTGTCTGCCGCCGTGGTGCGCCGTCCGCGCAATGCGAGCAACTCGTTGAACACCAGTGCGCCAATGACCAGCGCGCCACCGGTCAGCACACTGGGCGCGGGCGTTTCGCCGGCACCAAGCCACGCCAGCGCAATGCCGAAGATCACCTCGAGCAACGCGAGCAAGGCGACCTCAGGCGCCTTCAGCACCCGCGCGCAAAGCACGGAAAGCACGCACGGAATTGCCAGCTGGAACACGCCCAGGAAGGCAAGCAGGCCGAGGTCGTGCGCGTTCGCCTGAAAAGGCAGCGCAAAGGGCAGTGTGAATAGCGCGCTGAGCGCCGCGCCGATGAGCACCGCGGGAACCAGGTCGATGTCTTGCCCCTTGGCATTCGCATGCTGAACCACCGTCCAGTTGGTGGCACCGGCCAGTGGCACGCAAAGCGCCACCAGGGTTCCAAGCAGCGATCCGCCCGCCGCCCCGCCCTGCACCAGCTGCGTGCCGTACATCCACGCAATGCCGAGCCCGGCCACCACGATGGCGAGCCAGGTTCGAACGGGCAGCCGGTGGCCGATGAAGATGCGCGCGGCCAACGCCGTGAACAACGGCCCGAGCGCCATGGTCACCAGCACGCTGGCAGTGGAAGCCAGCGTGAGCGCCACCATGAAGGCGGTGAACATCACCGTCCAGCAGACGCCCGAAATCCACAGCGCGCGGCCGCCGCGCCGTATCTGCGAAAACACCGCCCGGCCCCGCCAAAGCGGCAAGATCACCAGCAGCGCAAGCAGCGTGAAGAGGCTGCGCCAGAAGGTGATCTCGAAACTATGCGCCTGCGCAAGGTGCCGCGTGACAACGCCCGCCGTGGCCCACATCAGGGTCACGGCGACCATCATCCACACGGCCCCTCCGTGCGTCAGGCGCAGCATCGGTGGTCGGTGTCGGTGTCGGTGCCGGCGATCAGCTCGCCGTTTCGCGGCTGGCGCGCTTGCGGTCGCTTTCCTTCAGGAAACGCTTGCGCAGGCGCACGCTCTTGGGCGTGATTTCGACCAGTTCGTCGTCCTCGATGAACTCGACGCCGTATTCCAGCGTGAGGTCGATCGGGGGCGTGATCTTGATCGCATCTTCCTTGCCGCTCACGCGGAAGTTGGTCAGCTGCTTCGTACGCGTGGCGTTCACCACGAGGTCGTTGTCGCGGCTGTGGATGCCGACGATCATGCCTTCGTACACCGGATCGTTGGCCTTCACGAACATGCGGCCGCGGTCGTCCAGCTTGCCCAGGGCGTAGGTGAAGATTTCACCGTCGTCCATCGAGATCAGCACGCCGTTCTTGCGGCTGCCGATGTCGCCCTTGTGCGGTTCGTAGCTGTCGAAGATGTTGCTGATGAGGCCCGAGCCGCGCGTCAGGTTCAGGAACTCATTCGTGAAGCCGATCAGGCCGCGCGCCGGAATGCGGTACTCCAGGCGAACACGGCCGCGGCCGTCCGGTTCCATGTTGACCAGTTCGCCCTTGCGCTCGCCCAGTGCCTGCATCACGCCGCCCTGGTGCTGTTCTTCGATGTCGGCCGTGACCAGCTCGATGGGCTCGTGCTTCTCGCCGTTCACGGTGCGGAACACCACGCGCGGCTTCGACACGGCCATTTCGTAGCCTTCGCGGCGCATGTTTTCCAGGAGGATGGTCAGGTGCAGTTCACCGCGGCCCATCACTTCGAAAATACCTTCTTCGTCGGTTTCGTTAACGCGCAGCGCAACGTTGTGCTGCAGCTCCTTCTGCAGGCGGTCCCAGATCTGGCGGCTGGTGACGAACTTGCCTTCGCGTCCGGCCAGCGGGCTGGTGTTCACGCAGAAGTTCATGGTCAGGGTCGGCTCGTCGACCTTGAGCATGGGCAGCGGCGCGGGCTTGTCCTTGTCGGTCACGGTGACGCCGATGCCGATGTCGGCGATGCCGTTGATCAGCACGATTTCGCCGGGGCCGGCTTCAGTCGATTGCACGCGGTCCAGGCCTTGGAAAGTCAGCACCTGGTTGACGCGGCCCTTGACGGTCTTGCCGTCCGGACCTTCCATGACCAGCACGTCGGTCATGGGCCGGAGCGTGCCCTGGCTGATGCGGCCCACGCCAATGCGGCCGACGAAGGTCGAGAAGTCGAGGGCGGAGATCTGCAGCTGCAGCGGCGCGTCCGGGTCACCCTTTTGCGACGGAACGTGCTTCAGGATGGTGTTGAACAGCGCCGACATGTCGGGACCCCACTGTTCACCGGGTGCGCCCTCTTCCAGCGACGACCAGCCGTTGATGCCCGAGGCGTAGACCACGGGGAAGTCGAGCTGTTCGTCGGTCGCGCCGAGCTTGTCGAACAGGTCGAAGGCGGCGTTGACCACCTTGTCGGGGTTGGCGCCCGGCTTGTCGACCTTGTTCACGACCAGGATCGGCTTGAGGCCGAGGGCCAGCGCCTTCTTGGTCACGAAGCGGGTCTGGGGCATCGGGCCTTCTTGTGCGTCGATCAGCAGCACCACGCCGTCGACCATGGACAGCGCGCGCTCCACTTCACCGCCGAAGTCCGCGTGGCCGGGGGTGTCGACGATGTTGATGTGCGTGCCTTCCCAGGTCACGGCGCAGTTCTTGGCCAGGATGGTGATGCCACGTTCTTTTTCGATGGCGTTGTTGTCCATCACCGTGTCGACCACTTTCTCGTGCTCGGCAAAGGTGCCCGACTGGCGCAGCAGCTGGTCGACCATCGTGGTCTTGCCATGGTCCACGTGGGCAATGATGGCGATATTGCGGATTTGCTTGGTACTCATGGTGTCGCTTCGGTCTGTTGTGCGTTCAAAAGAATTTGCTGGATTTCGATGGGGTTCAGCAAGCGCCCCGGAATCAATTCGTTGGCCGTGATGTGGGCCGTTCCCAGGAAGGCCCGCGGTTCGATGCCGAACACCGCCACCTCGTCGGCATCGGCCCAGCTGCCGCGGCGGCGCAGGCCCGAGAGAAAACGTGCCGCATCTTCGTTGCCGAGCATGACGCGGCTGTGGCCGTCCACCAGGGATTCGGCAGGCAGGAGTTGTGCCAGGCGCTCTTCCTCGCCCATGGCCTCGAGCGCCTCGAGCGTGACGCACTGCGCCTCGCCGAAGCCGCCGGTTGCCGTGCGGCGCAGCGAGGTCAGGTGCGCGCCGCAACCCAGGGCTTCGCCGATGTCTTCACCCAAGGTGCGAATGTAGGTGCCCTTGCTCACCGAGGCAACGATCCGCAGGGCGGTTTCGTCCGTTCGCGTGATGCTCAGCCGATGAATGACCACGTCGCGTGGCGCACGCTCTATTTCAATGCCTTCGCGCGCGTATTCGTACAGCGCCTTGCCGTCTTTCTTGAGCGCGCTGTGCATCGGCGGAACCTGGCGGATCGGGCCGGTGAACTGCGCCTCGACACGGGCCAGGTCTTCAGGCGTGACGTGCACCGGGCGCTCGGCAATGACATCGCCCTCGGCGTCCGCGGTGGCGGTCTTCACGCCAAGGCGGGCTGTGGCCACGTAGGTCTTGTCTGCGTCGAGGTGCAACTGGCTGAACTTGGTGGCTGCGCCAAAGCACAGGGGCAGCACACCGGTCGCGAGTGGATCGAGCGTGCCGGTATGGCCCGCTTTTTCGGCGCGCAGCAACCACTTGGCCTTTTGCAGGGCCTGGTTGCTGGAAAGTCCCAGCGGCTTGTCGAGCAACAACACCCCATGCACAGGGCGCCGCTGCACCCTTGTGCGTGGCGCGTTCATGGCTAGTCGTCTTTCGAACGCGAAGCGACGGCCTGCGCAATGAGCGCATTCATGTCGGCCGCACGCTCGGTGGTGCGGTCGAACAGGAAGTGCAGCGTTGGCACGGTGTGGATGTGCAGGCGCTTGAACAGGCCATTGCGGAGGAACCCCGCGGCCTGGTTCAGCGCTTCGGTGGTTTCGTCCACGTCGCCTGTGAGCACGCTGAAGAACACCTTCGCATGCGCATAGTCGGGCGTGACCTCGACCGCCTGGATCGTGACCATGCCCACGCGCGGGTCCTTCAACTCGCGCGCGATCAGCTCCGTCAGATCGCGCTGGATCTGATCGGCAACCTTGAACGCGCGGTTGGGCGCGGCGGCTTTTCTTTTCGGCATGGACTCTCTCGCGTCGAACGCTTACAGCGTACGGGCGATTTCCTTGATTTCAAAGAACTCGAGCTGATCGCCCTCTTTGATGTCGTTGTAGTTCTTGAGCTTGATACCGCACTCGAAGCCTTCGCGGACTTCGCGAACATCGTCCTTCATGCGCTTGATCGAGTCGACTTCGCCGGTGTAGATCACCACGTTGTCGCGCAGCAGGCGGAAATGCGCGCTGCGGTTGACCGAACCCGAGGTGATGTACGAACCTGCGACCGTACCGATCTTCGAGGCCACGAACACCGTGCGGATCTCGGCCGAGCCGATGATTTCCTCGCGGCGCTCCGGTGCCAGCATGCCCGACATCGCAACCTTGATCTCGTCCACAGCGTCATAAATGATGCTGTAGTAGTTCAGCTGCACGCCATTGCCTTCGGCCAGCTTGCGCGCACCGGCATCGGCACGCACGTTGAAGCCGATCACGATGGCCTTGGAGGCGATGGCGAGATTGATGTCGCTTTCGCTGATGCCGCCGACGCCGGCGTACACGATCTGCACCTTGACTTCTTCGTTCGCCAGCTTGAGCAGCGACTGGGCCAGTGCTTCCTGCGAACCCTGAACGTCGGCCTTGATGATGATGCGCAGCGTCTGCACTTCGCCGGCCGAAAGGTCGGTGAACATGTTCTGCAGGTTCGCGGCCTGGGCCTTCGCCAGCTTGGTGTTGCGGAACTTGCCGGCACGGTAGGTGGCAATTTCGCGCGCACGGCGCTCGTCGCTCATCACCATGAACTCGTCGCCCGCTTGCGGCACTTCGGTCAGGCCCTGGATCTCGACCGGGATCGACGGACCCGCGGTCTTGATGGTCCGGCCGTCTTCGTCGAGCATGGCGCGCACGCGGCCATAGGTCGAGCCGGCCAGCACCACGTCGCCGGTCTTGAGCGTGCCGGACTGAACCAGCACGGTTGCGACCGGGCCGCGGCCCTTGTCAAGCTGGGCTTCGATGACCAGGCCCTTGGCGGCGGCATCCACCGGCGCCTTGAGTTCCAGCACTTCGGCCTGCAGCAGTACCTGTTCGAGCAGGTCGTCGATGCCCTGGCCCGTCTTGGCGGACACCGGCACGAACGGCACGTCGCCGCCGTACTCTTCAGGCACGACTTCTTCGGCCACCAGTTCCTGCTTCACGCGGTCCGGGCTGGCGTCGGGCTTGTCGATCTTGTTGATGGCAACCACGATCGGCACACCAGCAGCTTTCGCGTGCTTGATGGCTTCCTTGGTCTGCGGCATGACGCCGTCGTCGGCCGCCACCACCAGGATGACGATGTCCGTGGCCTGCGCACCGCGGGCACGCATGGCCGTGAAAGCCTCGTGACCCGGGGTGTCGAGGAACGACACCATGCCGCGCTCGGTTTGCACGTGGTATGCACCAATGTGCTGCGTGATGCCGCCGGCTTCGCCCGCGGCAACCTTGGCACGGCGAATGTAGTCCAGCAGCGAGGTCTTGCCGTGGTCGACGTGGCCCATGACGGTCACGACCGGTGCGCGCGGCAGCGCTTCGGCGGTTTGCGCGCCCACGTCCTCGTCGGTGAAGGCTTCCGGGTCGTCCAGCGCGGCAACGACCGCGTTGTGGCCCATTTCCTCCACCAGGATCATGGCGGTGTCCTGGTCGAGCGACTGGTTGATGGTCGCCATCTGGCCCAGCTTCATGAGCTGCTTGATGACTTCCTGCGCCTTGACGGCCATCTTGTGCGCGAGCTCGGCCACCGTGATGGTTTCAGGCACGTGCACTTCAAGAATGCGCGCCTCGACCGGTGCGGCCTGCACATGCTCTTCGTGGCCTCCACGGTCATTGCTGCCACGGCGGCCACGCGGGCCTCCGCGCCAGTTGCCGCGGCCGACACCACCGCTGGCATCGCCGCGGGTCTTGATTTCCTTCTTCTTGGCAGGATCGCCAGCCCAGCTCGACGAGAGCTTGGCCGACTTGACTTCCTTGCCGGCACCGGCGGCGCCAGGCGCTGCGGGAGCTCCGGCTGCGGCGGGCGCACCGGGGCGAGCCGCGGGCGCGGCCGGCTTGTGCAGCGTGCCCTTGACCGCGGCCTTTTCGGGCTGCGGCTTCTCGGGCGCCTTGTGCGGCACCAGCACGCGGGCCGGTGCGTTCATCATGGCGCGAATGGCTTCGGCTTCGGCGAGTGCCTTGCGGCGACGCTCGTCGAGGTCCTTGGCGCGAGCGGCTTCCTCGTCGGCACGGGCCTTCGATTCAGCGGCGGCCTTGGCCTTCGCGTCTTCCTTGGCTTGCGTGGCGGCGGTCTGGGCGGCCAGCTTGGTGTCTGCGGCTTGCTGCTCCGCGGCAGCAGCTGCGGCGGCCGCAGGTGCTGCCACCGGCTTGGCCGCTTCCTTGGCGGGCGCGGCGGCGGCTTCGGCAGCAGCCTTTTTCTCGGCGGCGACGCGGGCGGCTTCCTGCTCGGCCTGTTCGGCGCGCTCGGCCTTTTCTGCCTGTTCGCGTTCGCGGGCTTCGGCTTCTTCGCGCAGGCGGCGCTTCTCGGCCAGTTCTTCTTCCTGGCGGCGGATCAGCTCGGCCTGGCGGCGCGCCTCTTCCTCGCGGCGGGCCAGTTCGGCCTCGTCGA
Organism: Variovorax sp. CCNWLW225; assembly: GCF_037204045.1. Lineage (NCBI taxonomy): Bacteria > Pseudomonadati > Pseudomonadota > Betaproteobacteria > Burkholderiales > Comamonadaceae > Variovorax > Variovorax sp. CCNWLW225. Next base: position 81,116 of record NZ_JBBCBV010000010.1, read on the forward strand.
TGCGGGGTGCGGCGGGTGCCGCGGCGGGCGCTTCGGCCACGGGTTGCGCTTCGGGCACGGCCGGGTGGCCGTCGTCACGCTGGATGAAGGTGCGCTTCTTGCGCACTTCGACCTGGATGGTGCGGGCGCGGCCGGTGGCGTCGGCCTGCTTGATCTCGCTGGTCGACTTTTTCGTCAGCGTGATCTTCTTGCGCTCGGGCTCGGCGGTGCCGTGGCTGGCTTTGAGAAAGCCGAGCAGGCGCTGCTTGTCAGCCTCGGTGAGTGCATCGGTGGGTGCCGCTTTGGGCACGCCTGCGCTCTTGAGCTGGTCAAGCAAGGTTTCGGGAGTCTTCTTGAGCTCGTTCGCGAACTCGGCGACAGTGGTACTGGACATATTGGTTTCGTGCCTCCATGACCATCACTCTTGGCCGGCGAACCAATGTTCGCGGGCTTTCAAGATGAGGGCTTTGGCGTCATCGGCGCTGTGGCCGGTGATCTCGGTGAGTTCATCGACCGCGAGGTCGGCGAGGTCGTCGCGGGTGTGCACACCCGCCTCGGCCAGCTTGGGAATCAGCTCGGGGTCGAGGCCTTCGAGGTCGCGCAGATTCTGCGAGACGGTCTCGACGCCCTCTTCCTTGGCGATTTCCATGGTCAACAGCGCATCCTTGGCGCGCGTGCGCAGCTCGTTGATGGTGTCTTCGTCAAAAGCTTCGATCTCCAGCATTTCGGAGATCGGCACATAGGCCACTTCCTCGAGGCTGTTGAAGCCTTCGGAGATCAAGATGTCGGCGATTTCCTCGTCGACGTCGAGCTTTTCCATGAAGAGCTTGCGGCTGGCATCGGTTTCGACGGCCTGCTTTTGCGCAGACTCGTTGGCGTCCATGATGTTGATCTTCCAGCCGGTCAGGTCGGAAGCCAGGCGCACGTTCTGGCCGCCGCGGCCGATGGCGATGGCGAGGTTTTCCTCGTCGACCACCACGTCCATGGCGTGCTTTTCCTCGTCGACCACGATCGACGATACGTTGGCCGGAGCCAGGGCGCCGATCACGAATTGCGCTGGGTCTTCGCTCCACAGCACGATGTCGACGCGCTCGCCGGCGAGCTCGTTGGTGACGGCGTTGACACGCGTGCCGCGCACGCCGACGCAGGTGCCGATGGGGTCGACACGCTTGTCATGCGACAGCACGGCGATCTTGGCGCGCGAACCCGGGTCGCGGGCGCAGCTCTTGATTTCGAGCAGGCCTTGTTCGATTTCGGGCACTTCCTGGCGGAACAGCTCGATCATGAACTCGGGTGCCGAGCGCGACAGGATGATCGGCGCGCCGCGCAGCGTCAGGTCGACCTCCATGATCATGGCCCGCACGCGGTCGCCGTTGCGCAGGTTTTCCTTGGAGATCATCTCGCTGCGGCGCAGGCGCCCTTCGACGCGGCCGGCCTCCACGATGATGTCGCCCTTGTCCAGGCGCTTGACGGTGCCCACGAAGATCTTGTCGCCGCGCGACATGAAGTCGTTGAGCAGCATCTCGCGCTCGGCGTCGCGGATCTTCTGCAGGATGACCTGCTTGGCCGCCATGGCACCGATACGGCCGATGGGCACGGATTCAACCGCTTCCTCGATGTATTCGTCGACCTCGATGTCGGGCATTTCTTCCCGGGCTTCGAACAGGAGGATTTCCTGGTCGGGCAGCTGCAGGCCGGCCTCGTCCGGAACGACGTGCCAGCGGCGGAAGGTTTCATAGTCGCCGCTGTCGCGGTCAACCGAGACGCGGATGTCCACGTCGCCCTGGTGGAGCTTCTTGGTGGCCTGCGCCAGTGCGGACTCGACTGCGCCGAAAACCACGTCGCGCTCGACGTTCTTCTCGCGCGAGATCGCATCCACCAACATCAACATTTCGCGATTCATGCCACCACTCCTCTAGTCAGTCCGGAACATTCGTTCCGTCGTCAATATCCGAAAAACCCGGTTGGGTTTTGGCCTTGCGGCCCTTGAAATCCACAATTGGCGCAAGCCGCGCATCGCGCAGCTCGTCCAGCACGAAGCCGAGCGCATGCAACGTTGCAGGCGCGCGCTTCTTGCTCACTTTTTGACCCGGCTTGGGCTCGGGCGCATCGCTCCAGACGATTTGCCAGCCCGGGGCTCCGTTGGCCCCTTCCACGCGCTCCAGCGTGCCGCGAAACTTCTTGCGGGTAGCAGACACCTGCCCCGCCGCCGCGGCACCCATCGGCGCCTTGAGCGTGATGTCGATGATCTCGCCCACGAAACGTTCGAAATCCTGCTCATTGCGCAGCGGACGGTCAATACCCGGCGAGGAAACCTCGAGCCGCTTGTAATCGACACCATCGACCTCGAGCGCAAATTGCAGCTGCCGCGTGACCTTTTCGCAATCTTCGACGGTCACGAAAGGCTCGGGAATACCGGCAGCCACAGCTTCCGATGTGGGGGCCGTCCAGGGCAAATCAATCGTCACGCGCAGCAATCCCCCGGCCGACCGTTCGATCTCGACCAGGTCGTAGCCGAGTCCGGCTACGGTTTGTTCCACAATCTGCTGCAATGCCACGTGTTCGAAAACGCCTTGTAAAAATGCCTGTGCGAAATGCTTGTACGCGCCACCCGCCCGCCACGGATGCCACGCATTGAAAATGCATAGACCAAAAAAAACGGGCGGTTGGTACCCGCCCGTTTGGTCGTGAGCCTCGAATTATATGCTATTCCTGTGATAAATGAAGTGGCTGGAGCGGCTCAAAACGCCTGCCGGCGCCGGGATTTGGACCAGACCAGCGCAAACAGCACGGAACCAAGCGCCAATGCGGCGGCGGCCACCAGCAGCGGCAGCTGGAAAGACCCGGTCCGCTGGGCCAGCGGCGCCGCAAACAGCGGCCCGATGATCTGCCCGACCCCATAGGAAGCCGTCGCGAAGCCGATCAGCCCGGCCGCGGCATTTCCCCGCAAGCGGCGGGCATCTCGCATGGCAAAAAGCGTGATGGCCGTGAACGGCATGCCGAGCAGCAGGCTCCCAAGGGCAAAGCCCGTGATCGTCGGCCATGCGACCGACAGCACCACGCCCAGCGCCTGGAGCGCATAGGCCACGGCCAGCAGCAAACGGTTGTCCCAGTGGACGGGCGCGCGGGCGCCGATCAGCGCGCCTGGAATGATGGCCAGCCCGAACAGCGGCCAGAAGAAGTCGGGCCAGGGCGAACCCGGCAGGGCCTGGCGGGCGATCACCGGAAGGAACGTCGCGGTGATGATGTAGCCGAAGCCGGCCAGGCCATACAGCGCAACCAGCCAGATCGCGTCGCTGCGAGCCGACGCCGAAGCAGCCGGCCCGGCTGCAGCCGGAGGTGCCGCCGTGGAACCGGTGGCGGCGGGCAGGTCGCCGTCATCAAATATCCGCCAGATCAGCGCCACCAGCACCACCGCGAGCACGCCCAGACCGATCCATCCCGCTTCCGAACCCCAGCGGCCCAATGCCCCGCCGAGCAGGCCCGTCATGGCAATGCCGATGCCCGGCCCCGTGTAGATCACGCCGGCCAGAGCCGGGGAATTGGTTTCGGCCAATCGCCGGAGGCCCCACCCCGATGCAAAGACGAAAACCCAGGCGCTCATCACGCCGGCGGCCGTGCGCAGGATGCCCCAACTGGTAAAGCTGTGGAGCACGCCCATGCCGATCAGCAGCACCGCCGTGGCGGCCAGCCCGCCGCGCACCATGCTCTTGGCCTTGATGCCGATGGCCGCGCAGCTGACTGCTCCCAGGAAGTAACCCAGGTAATTGAGTGAAGCTAGCACGCCTCCGGCCTCGAGCTGCAGCTTTCCCTCGTGCAGCATGATCGGCAGCATGGGCGTGAAGGCGAAACGCCCCAGGCCCATGGCCACAGCCAAAGTGACCATGCAGGCCAGCGCCGCGCGCCAGGCACCGCGCCGGTTTTGTCCGACTCCCGACATTTTTCTTCAGTTCCGTTGTTATTCCAGCAGCGCGGCGGCCACCAGTTTCTTTGTATAGGGGTGCTCGGGTGCATCGAGCACGCGCTCGACCGGGCCGGTTTCGAGGATGGCGCCGTCCTTCATCACGATGACCTGGTGCGCCATGGCGCGGATCACCTCGACGTCGTGCGTGATGAGCAAATAGCTCAGGCCACGCTCGCGCTGCAGGCGCTGGAGCAATCCCAGCACCTGCTTCTGGATCGTGACGTCGAGCGCACTGGTGGGCTCGTCGAGCACCAGCAGCTGCGGATCGACGATCAATGCGCGCGCAATTGCGAGCCGCTGCCGCTGCCCGCCCGAAAACTCGTGCGGATAGCGGTCGAGCAACGACGGAAACTGCGCCTCGCTCAGCCCCACGTCGGCCAAGGCTGCAAGAGCTCGCGCCCGCCGCTGCACCGTGCCCAGTTCGGGTGCGTGCACTCGCAACCCCTCCCCTACGATCTGCTCAACCGTCATGCGGGGCGAGAGCGAAGAAAACGGGTCCTGGAAAACCACCTGCATGACCCGGCGCAGGGCCAGGTCGGACGCGCGGTCGACCGCCCACCCCTTGCCGTCCACCTTCAGCGCGCCGCGGTACTTCAACAGCCCGAGCGCGGCCAGCGCCAGCGTGGACTTGCCCGAACCGGATTCGCCGACCACGCCCAGCGTTTCGCCGGGGGCTATGCGGAAATCGGCGTTCTCCACCGCGATGAATTCACCCTTGCGGAACCAGCCCGCAATGCCCGGCCTGGACACCGGATAGCTCACCCGCAGCCCGGTGGCCTCCAGCACCGGCTTCGCACCCGCGCCCACGGCCACCGCGGGGACGTCGCGCTCCGGATGGCTGTCGATCAGCTTGCGCGTGTAGGCATGCTGCGGCGCTTCGAACACGGTGCCGACAGCGCCATGCTCGACGATGTGGCCGTTTTCCATCACCGCGACGCGGTCGGCAAACCGGCGCACCAGGTTGAGGTCGTGCGTGATCAACAGCACGGCCATGCCGTGCTTGCGCTGAAGGTCGGCAAGCAGGTCGAGGATTTGCGCGCGCACTGTGACGTCGAGCGCAGTGGTCGGTTCGTCCGCCAGCAGCAGGCGTGGCTTGCAGGCGAGCGCCATGGCAATCATGGCGCGCTGGCGCTGGCCGCCCGAAAGCTGGTGCGGAAACGACCTCGCCCGGCGCTCCGGCTCGGGAATTCCGGTGTCGGCAAGCAACCGGACGGCAGCCGCCTGCGCCTCCCGCGCGGAAAGCCCTTCGTGCAGTTCCAGCACCTCGGCAATTTGGTCGCCCACGCTGTAGAGCGCATTGAGCGCCGTCATCGGCTCCTGGAAGATCATCGCGATCTCCTTGCCGCGGATGCCGCGCAGTTCACGCTCCGGAATCGACAGCAGATCGCGCGCATTCGAGCCGCTTCGCGCGTCGAACAATTTGGCGGAGCCGGTCACTTCGGCGTTCTGCGCCAGCCGCAGCAGCGACAGGGCCGTGACAGTCTTGCCCGAGCCCGATTCGCCGACAAGTGCGAGCTTTTCGCCCACGGCGATGCGGAAGTCGACGCCGTGCACCACGCTCTTGCCACCGAACGCGACGCGCAGGCCCTTTACGTCGAGCAGCGGCTGATGGGTCATTTCGCTCATTTGTCGGCCTTTCGTGGATCGAGCGCATCTCGCAGTGCGTCGCCCATGAACGTCAGCAGCATCAGCGTGACGACCAGCACCCCGAAAGTGAAAAGCGAAATCCACCAGGCATCGATGTTGGCCTTGCCCTGGCTCAGCAGCTCGCCGAGCGACGGCGTGCCCGGCGGCACACCCAGGCCAAGGAAGTCGAGCGAGGTCAACGCCAGGATGGCCGCGCTCATGCGAAACGGCAGGAAGGTGACGACCGGCACCATGCTGTTGGGCAGGATGTGGCGCCACATGATCTGCAGGTTGCCGACGCCCAAGGCGCGGGCGGCACGCACATAGTCCATCTGCCGGTTGCGCAGGAACTCGGCGCGCACGTAGTCCGCCAGGCCCATCCACCCGAACAGGCTGAGCAGGATCAGCAGCAATGCCACGCTGGGCGTAAAGATCGCACTGAAGATGATCAGCAGGTATAGCTCCGGCATCGATGCCCATATCTCTATGAAGCGCTGGAATGCCAGATCGGTCTTGCCGCCGAAGAAGCCCTGGATGGCACCCGTCGCGATCCCCAGCACCACGCCAATGGCGGTCAGCGCCAAGGCGAACAGCACGCTCACGCGAAAACCGTAGATCAACTGGGCGAGCAGGTCGCGCCCGCGATCGTCCGTGCCGAACAGGTTGCTTCGCGATGGCGCGGCTGGGTTCGGCAGCTTGGCAAAGTAGTTGAGCGTTTGCGGCCCGTATGGGTTGGGCGCATAGATCGCCCAGTTCTTGCCTGAGGTGATCCGCTCACGAATGAACGGATCGAGGTAGTCGGCGGGGGTCTCGAAGTCGCCGCCGAAGGTTTTTTCGGCGTAGTCGCGCAGCACCGGGAAATAGGTTTGTCCCTCGTAGCGCACGACAAGCGGCTTGTCCGTGGACAACACCTCGGCAAACAAGCTCAGGACGACGAGCACCGTGAAGATGGCAAGGCTCCAGAATCCGAGCGGATTCCGGCGAAAGCGGCGCCAGGCGCGGCGCCCCGGGCTGAGCGAGACGGGCAATACGTCAGTCAAATTTCACCCTCGGGTCGACCCAGACGTAGCAAAGGTCGGAAATGAGCTTGGTCAACAGGCCAATCAACGTGAACAGGTACAGCGTGCCCAGCACCACGGGATAGTCGCGCCGGATCACGCTCTCGTAGCTAAGCAATCCGAGGCCGTCGAGCGAAAAAAGCGTTTCGATCAGCAGAGAGCCTGTAAAGAAGGCGCCGATGAAGGCCGCCGGGAATCCCGTAATGATCGGAATCAGCGCGTTGCGGAAGATGTGTTTCCACAGCACCTGCTTCTCGGCCAAACCTTTGGCACGGGCGGTCAGCACGTACTGTTTGCGAATTTCTTCCAGAAACGAATTTTTTGTGAGCATGGCCGTCACCGCAAAACTACCGAGCACCATGGCCGTTACAGGCAGCGTGATGTGCCAAAGATAGTCAACGATCTTTGCCCCCCAGCTCATGGTTTCCCAGTTGGGCGACGTCAGCCCGCGCAAGGGAAACCACTGCAGTTGCCCGCCGAAGACGACGAGCAGCGCAACCCCCAGCACGAAACCGGGAATCGCATAGCCGACCAGCACGATGAGTGTGGTGACGAAGTCGAACCGCGAGCCGGCCCGCACTGCCTTCGCGACGCCGAGCGGTACTGCGATCAAATAGCTGATGAAAAAGGTCCAGAGGCCCAGGCTGATCGATACCGGTAGCTTTTCCTTCACCAGGTCCCAAACCGCCTTGCGCTGGTAGAAGCTCTGCCCAAGATCTAGCCGTGCAAAAGACTTGAGCATCTGCCAGAAGCGCTCATGCGCGGGCTTGTCAAAGCCGTAGAGTGTCTTGATCTCTTCGATGCGTTGCGGATCGAGCCCCTGGCGGCCACGGTAACCAGCGCCTCCAGCCGCGGCCCTCTCACCGCCCGAGTCGCGGCCCTGCAGCTGCGACACCATCTGCTCGACCGGGCCACCGGGCACAAATTGGATGACTGCGAAGGTGATGATCAGTACGCCCAGGAGCGTCGGGATCATTAGCAGCAGGCGCTTGAGGATGTAGCTGGCCATCAGGGTGCAGTCCTCCGGGTCACACGAGCCTTGTTCACTTGTTTGTGGGCGATGCCCACCAAGTGGTGAGCGCCCAGTCGCCGGCATCGTAGTACGGCGGAATGGTCGGCGGCAGGATGACGCCGGCCGGCCGGTAGCCGATCAGGAAGGCGCTGCCGTAGTACATGGGAATCGAATAATGGCCGTGCGACAGCACCCGGTCGAGCACTCGCATAGCTGTCGCGAGTTCTGGCCGGGTGGTCGCAGCAACCACTTTGCCGAGGACGGCGTCCACCGCCGGGTCGGCAATGCCCCAGGAGTTGGCCGACCCCGTGGTTTCCGCGGCCTTCGAACCGAACAGCTCGAAGAGTTCGCCTCCGGGCGCAGTGCTGCCGGGAATACGCCGGGTGGTCATGTCGAAGTCATGGTTGTCCATGCGCTGCTGCGCCAGCGAGAAATCGACCGTGCGGAAAGTAGTTTCTATACCCAGTTTCTTTAGCGCCGCCTGCAGGGGCGTCACGACACGGATCATCGTGGGTTGGTCGTTCAAGAATTCGATCGTGAAGGCCTCGTTCTTGTCGTTGCGCAGGGCGCCGTCCCGGTAAGTCCATCCGGCTTCGGCCAGCAGCGCCCTCGCTTGGCGCAAGTTGTCGCGCAGGCTGCCGGGAGGCTCGGTGCTCGAAGGCTTTGGTGCGGGCCCGAACACCTCGGGCTTGAGCTTGTCGCGCAGCGGTTCCATCAGCGCCAACTCGTCGGGCTTGGGCGGGCCATCGGCGTGAAACTCGCTGTTCGGAAAATAGCCCTGTACCCGCTTGTAGAGTCCATAGAAGAGCTGTCGGTTGAGCCACTCGAAGTCCATGGCAAGGCCGATGGCCTGGCGAACGCGCACGTCTTTGAACTTGTCCCGACGGGTGTTGAAGATGTAGCCCTGGAAATCGCCCGGGTTCTGATTCTCGAAAGCGCGCTTGACGATCTCTCCGCTGTCGAACTGCTTGCCCTTGTACTGGCGCGCCCAGTTGCGCGAAGTGAACTCGCGCATGAAGTCGAACTCGCCAGCCTTCAGCCCCTCGAAACGTGCGGTCTCGTCCAGGTACACCTTGTAGACGACGCGATCGAAGTTGAAGAGCCCCTTGCGCACCGGCAGGTCGGCGGCCCAATAGTCGCCTCGGCGCACGTAGGTGATGTCGCGGCCCAGGCGATCGCTGGCTGGCTTGTAGGGACCGGAGGCGATGGGCACTTCAGTGACGATCTGGTCGAAGGGCTTGCCACCGCCCCATTTGCGGCTGAAGACCGCCATGCCGCCGATCACAAGGGGCAGTTCCCGATTCGGGCTTGCAAAGTCGAAACGCACCGTGCGTTCGCCGACTGCGGTCGCCTTCTTCACCTCTGCATAGATGGTGCGGAATTGCGGCGCGGCGAGCTTGCCCGTCAGGGTCTCGAACGAATGCACCACGTCGGCGGCCAGCACCGGCGAACCGTCGTTGAAGCGGGCCTTGGGATGGAGCCGGAAGGTCGCCGAGAGCCGATCGGCCGGAACATCCACATCTTCGGCCAGCAGGCCGTACACCGTGGTCGGCTCCTCCGAGTTGCCGGTCATGAGGCTCTCGAACATGAGCGCGCCAAGGCCCGAAGGCGCGGTGCCCTTGAGCGTGAACGGATTGAACTTGTCGAAATTCGTCGGCCGGGTGGGCGGCACCAGCCTGAATTCGCCCCCCTTTGGCGCTTGGGGATTCACGTAGCCGAAGTGCGTAAAACCGGGCGGATACTTGATATCGCCGAATTGCGCATAGGCATGGGCGGCCCACGAAGGAGCCGCCGAGAACGCCAACAATAAAAGCAGCCAACCTCGCATGCGAGAATTCTGCCCAAGATTTTCACGAGGCAACTTCATGGGCTTTCTTTCCGGCAAAAAACTGTTGATCACCGGCGTGTTGAGCAATCGCTCCATTGCCTACGGCATCGCCAAGGCCTGCCACGAACAAGGCGCCGAGCTCGCCTTCAGCTATGTCGGCGAGCGGTTCAAGGACCGTATCACCGAATTCGCCGCCGATTTCGACTCCAAGCTGATTTTTGATTGCGACGTGGGCGACGACGCGCAGATCGACAAGCTTTTTGCCGATCTGGCGCAGACCTGGCCCAAGTTCGATGGTTTCGTGCACAGCATCGGTTTCGCTCCGCGTGAAGCCATTGCGGGTGATTTTCTCGAAGGGCTCTCGCGCGAGGGCTTCAAGATTGCGCACGACATCAGCGCCTACAGCTTTCCGGCCATGGCCAAGGCGGCCCTGCCCTACCTGAACGACAAATCGGCGCTGCTGACGCTGACCTACCTGGGCGCCGAGCGCGCGCTGCCCAACTACAACACCATGGGCCTGGCCAAGGCCTCGCTCGAAGCTTCAGTGCGCTACACCGCGGCGTCGCTCGGCCCCAAGGGCATGCGGGTCAACGGCATCAGCGCCGGCCCCATCAAGACGCTGGCGGCCAGCGGCATCAAGGGCTTCGGCAAGATGCTGTCCGCCGTGGCAGACGCCTCTCCGATCCGCCGCAACGTGACGATCGAAGAAGTCGGCAACGTGGCCGCCTTTCTGCTGAGCGACCTGGCCAGCGGCGTCACGGCCGAAATCACCTACGTGGATGGCGGCTTCAGCAACGTCGTGGCGGGAATGGCCGAATAAGGGACTGGCTCCCGGCTTCGACAGAACATTCCTTCATCGATTGGCAACGACTTCTTGCTAACCCGACGTTCCCTCTTGCTCGCCGGGATCGGCGCGCTGGCGGCCAATGCGGCCGCGGCGCGCGCCGTCGCCCCAGCGCTGATGCTGGCCGAGGTCTATCGCCCCGGCATGTCGCTGGCCGACTATTGGGTCAGCGAAAAGTACGACGGGGTGCGCGGCTACTGGGACGGCAAGCGCCTCTGGACGCGCGGCGGCGAGCCGGTGGCGGCACCCGCCTGGTTTACCGCACCGCTGCCCAAGCAGCCGCTCGACGGCGAGTTGTGGGCCGGCCGGGGCCAGTTTGCGCACGCCGTTTCTACCGCGCGCAGCCAGACGCCCAACGATGGCGCCTGGCACAGCATCCGCTTCATGGTGTTCGACCTGCCGAGCCAGGGCGGTGATTTCACGGCACGGCTGGCGGCGCTGCGCAAGCTGCTGCCGATCACTGACGCCCCTTGGGTAGTAGCTGTGCCGCAAGAGCGGGCCACCACGCATGCGGATCTGCAGGCACTGCTCGACAAGACGGTGAAGATGGGCGGCGAAGGCCTCATGCTGCATCGGGGCGGATCGCTCTATCGCGCGGAACGCAACAACGACCTGCTCAAGGTAAAGCCCCATGAAGACGCGGATGCCCGCGTGGTGGGTCATGTGCCGGGCAAAGGCAGGCACGGCGGGCGGCTGGGTGCGCTGCTGGTCGAAACGCCCGAAGGCAAGCGCTTCAAGCTCGGCACCGGCCTGACCGATGCCGAGCGCGACAATCCGCCCGCGGTCGGCAGCTGGGTGACCTACCGCTTCAACGGCTTGAACGCCAGCGGCCTGCCGAGGTTCGCCCGTTTCATGCGGGTGCGGATCGACCTGTCCTCTTGAACGCAGCACGCCGAGCGTGCCGCGTGCTTCCTCGGCTCTTTGTTATTTCTTCGGCGCGGCCACGCAGTCCGCGTAATAGCGCTTCTTGCCGGTTTCGTCGATGCGCGCCACCAAGCCGTGGATGTCGGTCTCGAAGCCCGGGCACTGCAGGTTGAACTCGCGCGAGAACTTGAGGTAGTCGACGATCTTCTTGTTGAACACTTCGCCCGGAATGAGCAGCGGAATGCCCGGCGGGTACGGCGTGATCAGGCTGGTGGTGATACGGCCTTCGAGTTCGTCGATTTCCACGCGCTCGGTCTTGCGGTGCGCAATGTGGGCAAAGGCGTCGCTGGGCTTCATGGCCGGCGTCAGGTCGCTCAGGTACATCTCGGTCGTGAGGCGCGCCACGTCGTAGCGCGCGTACAGCTGATGGATGTGCTGGCACAGGTCGCGCAGGCCCAGGCGCTCGTAGCCGGGGTGCTGCTGGCAGAACTCAGGCAGGATGCGCCACATCGGCTGGTTGCGCGCGTAGTCGTCCTTGAACTGCTGCAGGGCAGTGAGCAGCGTGTTCCAGCGGCCCTTGGTGATGCCGATGGTGAACATGATGAAGAAGCTGTAGAGCCCGGTCTTCTCCACGATCACGCCGTGCTCGGCAAGGAACTTGGTCACCACGCTCGCGGGAATGCCCGTTTCGGCAAAGTTGCCCTCGAGGTCCAGCCCGGGCGTCACGATGGTCGACTTGATCGGGTCGAGCATGTTGAAGCCATCGGCCAGCTCGCCAAAGCCGTGCCAGTTGCGCGGCGACTTCTTGCTCTTGCTCGGCTTGCCGTTCTTCTCGCCCGTCATGATCCAGTCTTCGGCGCGGCCAATGCCTTCGTCGACGAGCTTTTCGGGGCCCCAGACCTTGAACCACCATTCGTCCTTGCCGAACTCTTCTTCCACCTTGCGCATGGCGCGGCGGAAATCGAGCGCCTCGAGAATGCTCTCTTCCACCAGCGCGGTGCCGCCAGGCGGCTCCATCATGGCGGCGGCCACGTCGCAGCTCGCGATGATCGCGTACTGCGGGCTGGTCGACGAGTGCATGAGGTAGGCCTCGTTGAACAGGTCGCGGTCGAGCGCACGGTTCTGCGAGTCTTGCACCAGCACATGGCTGGCCTGGCTGATACCTGCCAGCAGCTTGTGCGTCGACTGCGTGGCAAACACCAGCGATTCCTTGGGGCGCACGCGGCGCTTGCCCATGGCGTGGTAGGCGCCGTAGAACGGGTGGAAAGCCGCATGCGGCAGCCACGCCTCGTCGAAGTGCAGCGTGTCGACGTAGCCGTCGAGCATGTTCTTGATGGTCTCGGTGTTGTAGATCACGCCGTCGTAGGTCGACTGTGTGAGCGTCATCACGCGCGGCTTGACCTTGTTCGGGTCCACGTCGGCGAGCAGCGGGTTGGCCTTGATCTTGGCCTTGATGGCGCTCTGCTCGAACTCGCTCTTCGGAATCGGGCCGATGATGCCGAAGTGGTTGCGCGTGGGCTTCATGAACACCGGAATCGCGCCGGTCATGATGATCGCGTGCAGGATCGACTTGTGGCAGTTGCGGTCGACCACCACCACGTCGTCGGGCGCCACCGTGTGGTGCCACACCATCTTGTTGCTGGTGCTGGTGCCGTTGGTCACGAAGAAGCAATGGTCGGCGTTGAAGATGCGCGCCGCATTGCGCTCGCTGGCCGCCACCGGGCCGGTGTGGTCGAGCAGTTGGCCGAGTTCTTCCACCGCGTTGCAGACGTCGGCGCGCAGCATGTTCTCGCCGAAGAACTGGTGGAACATCTGGCCTACGGGGCTCTTCAGGAACGCCACGCCGCCCGAGTGGCCCGGGCAGTGCCACGAGTACGAACCGTCTTCGGCGTAGTCGATCAGCGCCTTGAAGAACGGCGGCTGCACGCCTTCGAGGTAGCTCTTGGCCTCGCGGATGATGTGGCGCGCCACGAACTCCGGCGTGTCCTCGAACATGTGGATGAAGCCGTGCAGCTCGCGCAAGATGTCGTTCGGAATATGGCGCGAAGTCTTGGTTTCGCCGTAAATATAGATCGGCACATCGGCGTTCTTGCGGCGCACTTCGCCAATGAAGTTTCGCAGGCTGAGCACGGCCGGGTCCAGGTCGGGGCCCACGGTGAATTCCTCGTCGTCGATCGACAGGATGAACGCGCTGGCACGGCTTTGCTGCTGGGCAAACTGGCTCAGGTCACCATAGCTCGTGACGCCCAGCACCTCGAAGCCCTCGCTTTCGAAGGCCTGCGCAAGCGCGCGAATACCGAGGCCCGAGGTGTTTTCGGAGCGGAAGTCCTCGTCGATGATGACGATGGGGAAGCGAAATTTCATGAGCAGGGCTCCGGACAGGCAATGAGGCGCGAAGTGTACGGAATTCGGATGAAGGATTGCGTGAGCTTTTGACTCAGAATGTCGAGCGTCCATCAAAGAGGAGAAGACATGGCGAATTCCACCATCTGGTGGCTGATAGCGGGAGCCGCGATCGTGCTCGAATTGCTCTCGGGTACGGTCTACCTGTTGCTGCTGGCCACCGGCTTTGCAGCCGCAGCCATTGCCGCGCACCTGGGCATGGGCATGGTCACGCAGTTGGTCGTGGCGGCCGTGGTCGGCGTGGGTGCGGTGCTGGTCTGGTATGCCGTGCAGCGCAGGCGGCCGGCCGCCCCGCCCACCGAGGCAAATCGCGACGTCAACATGGACATCGGCGAGATCATCCACGTGGAGGCATGGAGCCCCGAGGGCACCGCCACCGTGCGCTATCGTGGCGCCCAGTGGACGGTGGTGCAGCGCGCGGGCCGCGTCCCGTCGGCCGGAGAGCACCGCGTGGTCGAAGTCATCGGCAGCCGCCTCGTGGTCGAAAAGACCTAAACACAGAATTCAAGAGGAGAAACATCATGGAATTTTCGGTTCCCATCATCATCCTGGTCATTGCGATCATCTTCATCAGCCAGTCGGTCAAGTTCGTACCGCAGCAGAACGCATGGGTGCGCGAGCGCCTGGGCAAGTACCACGGCACCATGACGCCCGGCCCCAACTTCCTGATCCCTTTCATCGACCGGGTCGCCTACAAGCACAGCCTGAAGGAAATTCCGCTCGACGTGCCCAGCCAGATCTGCATCACGCGGGACAACACCCAGCTGCAGGTCGACGGCATCCTGTACTTCCAGGTGACCGACCCGATGCGCGCGAGCTATGGCTCGTCGAACTACATCGTGGCCGTGACGCAGCTGGCCCAAACGTCTCTGCGCAGCGTGATCGGCAAGCTCGAGCTCGACAAGACCTTCGAGGAACGCGACGTCATCAATGCGCAAGTGGTTGCGGCGATCGACGAGGCGGCGCTCAACTGGGGCGTGAAGGTGCTGCGCTACGAAATCAAGGACCTGACGCCGCCCAAGGAAATTCTGCTGGCCATGCAGGCGCAGATCACCGCCGAACGCGGCAAGCGCGCCCTCATCGCCGCCTCCGAGGGCCGCCGGCAGGAGCAGATCAACATCGCCACCGGCGAACGCGAGGCTTTCATTGCCCGCTCCGAGGGCGAAAAGCAGGCCCAGATCAACAACGCCCAGGGCGAGGCGGCCGCGATCACGGCGGTGGCCACCGCCACGGCTGACGCCATCGAGCGCGTGGCTGCGGCCATTCGCCAGCCGGGCGGTGAACAGGCCGTGCAGCTCAAGGTGGCCGAGCGCGCCGTCGATGCCTACGGCAAGGTGGCGGCCGATTCCAAGACCACGCTGATCGTGCCGAGCAACATGAGCGAAACGGCGGCGCTCATCGCCTCGGCCATGCGCATGGTCCAGGCCGGCAAACCGCAAAATCCGGCCTGAGCGACTGCTACAATCGAGGGCTCAGGAGCGGTGGATGAGCGGTTTAAGTCGCACGCCTGGAAAGCGTGTGAGGGTTAATAGCCCTCCGCGGGTTCGAATCCCGCCTGCTCCGCCAGAGATTGATTGTTCGTAACCGTTCGCGAACATGCAGAAAAAGAAGAAAGCCCGAGTTGCCCCAAGGCACCTTGGGCTTTTTTGTGGGCGCCGTTGTACTCCAGCAACGCGCCCGGCACCGCCAACCGAGGTCGTCTGGCGGTACCATCCAAAGGTCTTACTTTTCACGCCTGCTAAAGGAGCCCGGATGGCCGGACAGCAACAAACTTCATCGCGTGGCGACACGTCACTCGAACAGACATTGGAGAAGACCGAAGCGGTTGCCGCGGACGTGCAGCGGGCATCGGACAACCTTGCGGTCGTGAACACGGTTCTCGAACAGGGGCTGCCTGAAGAAGTACAGGTGGGCGACGTGGCCCAGGCCATCGAGCACACCAGCCAGCTCGAGGAAAAGCTGGCCAAGTCGGCGGAAACACTGGCCGAGGTCAACGCGGCCTTGAGCGAAGAAATCGAAAAGCGGCTCGAAGCCACTGCCGAGCGGGACGAAAGCCAGGCCGAGGCGGAAGAACTCAAGGCAAGGATTCGAGCTGGCGCGTCGGACTGACCGTCTTTTCGGTCCGTCCCGGCCGAATGGATTGCGCCTTATCCCTTCTCCTACGCTGCGGACTCATCCGGCACGCTACGCTATTGGTTCTCAAAGCGAAACCACGGCATGGCCCTCATCACGTTCCTCGTAGAGGACAACAAGACCATCAGAGACAACCTGGTTCCGGCCCTCGAGGACCTTGTCAATGGACAGGTCGTCGGGTTTGCTGAAACCGAGTCGGCCGCGCTCGCCTGGCTTGCCGCCCATCCCCACGACTGGCAGCTTCTCATCATCGACCTGTTCCTGAAGGAAGGCTCCGGCCTTGGCGTGCTCTCGGGCTGCAAGACCCGCGGACCCGGCCAGCGCGTGGTGGTGCTGAGCAACTACGTCACGGCCGACATCCGCGCCCGCTGCGAGGCACTGGGCGCCGACGCGGTCTTCGACAAATCGCGCGATCTCGACGCCTTCATCGAATACTGCAACACCGACCGGCCCTCGGGCCACGCTGCCCTCACCTGATTACCGGCGTAAGGCGGCAGGCAACAAAAAAGGGCCCGAAGGCCCTTTTTCTTTTTTGCGCATTGCTGCGCCATGCGGTGAAGCCGATCAGCGCACCACGGCGATTTGCGTACGCACGCCACCCTTGTAGGTGAAGAGCGTCAGCGCGCCGTTCTTGATGTCGCCCTTTTCGTCGAAGGCGATCGGGCCAGTCACGCCCTTGTATTGCACCTTGCCGACTTCCGGCAGGTACTTTTCAGGGTCGGCGGAACCGGCCTTGACCATGGCTTCGGCCAGCACGTTGACCGCGTCGTACACGTACGGTGCATAGATCTGCACATCCACGCCGTTCTTGGTCTTGAACTTGGCCTTGAAGTCTTCCAGCGGCTGCTTGAAATCGCCGTCGACACCGCCGGCTTCAGCGCAAACCACCATCTCTTCGCCGATGGCATCGCCAGCCAGCTTCGGCAGTTCGCCGGTGCACAGGCCGTCGCCGCCCATGAACTTGACGTTCAGGCCGAGCTGCTTGACCTGCTTGAGCATCGGGCCGCCAACGGCGTCCATGCCGCCGAAGAACAGCACGTCGGGCTTGGCAGCCTTGAGCTTGGTCAGGATGGCGTTGAAGTCGGTCGACTTGTCGGTGGTGAACTCGTGGCCGACGATGGTCGCGCCGGCAGCCTTGGCTGCCTTTTCGAATTCTTCGGCAACGCCCTGGCCGTAGGCCGTGCGGTCGTCGATCACGGCAATGTTCTTGCCCTTCAGCGTTTCGACAGCGTACTTGCCCAGCGTGCCGCCGAGCTGCGTGTCGTCGGCCACCACGCGGAACGTGGTCTTGAAGCCTTGGCGCGTGTACTTGGGGTTGGTTGCCGAAGGCGAAATCTGCGGAATGCCGGCGTCGCTGTAGAGCTTGGAAGCGGGGATGGTGGTGCCCGAATTCAGGTGACCCACGATACCGTTGACCTTGCTGTCGACCAGCTTCTGGGCCACTGCCGTGCCTTGCTTCGGATCGCCTGCGTCGTCTTCGGGCAGCAGCTCGAACTTGGCGACCTTGTCGCCGATCTTGAGGCCCTTGGCATTCAGGTCTTCGATGGCCATCCGGGCGCCGAACTCATTGTCCTTGCCAAGGTGGGCAATCGGACCGCTGGTGGGTGCCACGTGGCCGATCTTGACGACCAGTGCGTCTGCCGGAGGCGCTGCAGGTGCCGGGGCCGCTGCCGTGGGCGCCGGTGCGGCGGGTGCAGCTGCTTCTTCTTTTTTGCCGCAAGCCACAAGCGTGAGTGCAGCCAGTGCGACCGCAGTCCATTTCAATTGCATGAGAACCTCCAGAACATGGATAAATAAAACTAAACAAGAAACCGGTCGTGTGATCCGGGCGCGCAGACCTCGCAAGTTTCGCGCCGCGGACCAGCGGCACCCTCACGCCTACCGACCTGCGGCGCAGTTTAGCTGAAGCTTTATGCTCCGGAAGCTGGCGTAGACCCTGTGTTTTCCGAGAGTTCGGCGGCCATTGCCTCGATGACCAAAGCACGCAAAACGGCCTCGATTTCTTCACGCAGCCGAGGCAGCATCGAGTCGAGTTGCTGTTGAACGGCGGCCGACACCGTGTCGCTCAAACGCTCTTCCAAAGACAGGTCCACGCGCTGCAGCACCCGATGCAAGAGCTGCTCTTCGAGACGCACGATTTCGGCGTCGGACCGCTGCTCGGCCGGGGGCAACGCCACCGCTTCGGCGAGGTCGACCGGCGGTGCCGGCGTGCTGGCGGGAACAGGCGGCTTGCCGGCCTCGGCGGCCACGGGCTCGGCCGGGAGATCGAGCACGGTGGTCAGGGTAGGAACGAACCGGGGCGGTGTACGCAGCGTGCTGGCCATCAGGAAGCGCTCCTCGCAAAATCGTGCGGCTGGATGGTGTAGCCCCGGTCGGCATAGTGGCGCCACCGCGAGCGGCCGATCTGCCGGTCCGTGGCTTCGTCGCTCACGATGTCGATCAGGCGCTCGAACCGCTCGAAGCCCGCCGGAACCTCGGGCCCCAGGTTCACGAGCATCTCGCGGTGCGGAAGCGAGGCAACATCCGCGCCCTCGGCCGAAAGAATGACCGGCGAACGGGCCACCATGTGCGCCTGCGCATCGCCGCGGCAATGCGCGATGAAGTCGGACGGCGAGAGTTGCCAGAGTGCGGCATCCACCGCCTCCAGCACCTGCGCCTCGCCCACCACCACCACGCGCAGCCCGCGCGCGCTCACGGCCTTTCGAACCAGCCGGCAGGCATAGTTGACCTTGTCCGGCGTATTGAAGTGAAAGCCGATTTCCGTCACTGTGCGGACCAGGCCTTTCGCGCGGCGGGGCCGGCGTTCTTGCGCGCGGCCTTCGGCGCGGGCGCGGCCTTGGCCGCACCGCTGCGTGCGCGTTCCATCAGGTAAGACACCAGCAGGCCCACCGGGCGGCCGGTCGATCCCTTGGCCGCCCCGCTCTTCCAGGCCGTACCTGCGATGTCCAGGTGCGCCCACGCAAAATCGCCGGCAAAGCGCTGCAGGAACTTGGCCGCGGTAATGGCGCCGCCGGCACGGCCCGCCACATTGGCCACATCGGCAAAGTTGCTCTTGAGGCCGTCGGCGTATTCGTCGTCCAGCGGCAGGCGCCAGCAACGGTCTTGCGATTCTTCCCCGGCCGCCTGGAGCGCGGCGGCCAGCGTTTCGTCGGCCGTGAAAAGGCCGCTGCGCACGCCGCCCAGCGCCACCACGCAGGCACCGGTGAGGGTGGCAATGTCGATCACGGCAGCGGGGTCGAAGCGCTTGGCGTACGTCAGCGCGTCGCACAGGATGAGGCGCCCTTCCGCATCGGTGTTCAGCACCTCGATGGTCTGCCCGCTCATGCTGGTGACCACGTCACCGGGCTTGATGGCGCGGCCGTCGTTCATGTTCTCGCACGAGGGCACCAGGCCCACCACGTTGATAGCGGGCTGGATTTCGCCCAGCGCGCGGAAGGTGCCGAGCACGCTGGCCGCACCGCACATGTCGAACTTCATCTCGTCCATTTCGGCCGCCGGCTTGAGCGAGACGCCGCCGGTGTCGAAAGTAATGCCCTTGCCGACCAGCACCACGGGCGCCTGGTCCTTCGGGCCGCCCTGGTAGCGCAGCACGATGAAGCGCAGCGGCTCGGCCGAGCCTTGCGCCACGGCCGCGAACGAGCCCATGCCGAGCTTCTGCACTTCCTTGGGGCCCAGCACCTCGCATTTGATGCGGGGCAGCTTGGCCAGGCCTTGCGCGGCGTCAGCCAGCAGCGTGGGCGTGCAATAGTTGCCCGGGCGGTTGCCCCATTCCTTGGCAAATTCGATGCCGGACACCGTGGCCCGGGCTTCATCGAAGGCCTTGCTCACAGCCGTGGCATCGCTCACACCCACCGTGAGGTTTCGGATGGAACGCCCGCCGTCGCCGTTCGAAGCCTTCGATTTGCTTGTGGTGTAGACATAGCTGGCGTCGGCCGCCGCGGCAACGGCGCAGGCCACCGCCGCGCCGTCGGCTTCATGCGCAAACACCATCACCACCCGCTTGGGCGCATGGGCCTTGGCCACATTGACCGCCGCGATGACGCCGCTGCGCACCGACGCAGGCTTACCGTCGCCAATGGCAGCGAGCACCACGCGCGAGGCCACCACCTCGTCCGGATGGTAGAGCGCGAGCAGCTTGCCGGCCTTGTCGGGCAGGTCGCCGGCCTTGCGCGCGCTGGCAATCAGGGCGGAAAGCGGGTCCTTGGCGGTGATGGGGGCGCTGCCGACGAGCACGATCAGAACGTCGGATTTTTCGGCCGCGGCGCGGGCGACGGTGAGGGTCTTGAGCTGAAAGTCCATAATCCTTTTTTTCCTCGAACGATGTTATTCCATTCTTCCCTACGCAAGGAGCTGTCGCGCAGCTTCGGAGCGACCCTCGTGGTCCTGGTCACCATCGTGATGACCATGATGCTCATCCGCACGCTCGGGCTCGCCTCCAAGGGCAGCGTGAACCCGTCCGAAGTGTTCCTCGTGATGGCGTACACGGTGCTCGGCTACATGCCGACCATCCTGAGCCTGAGCCTGTTCATCGCCATTGTCGGCACCTTGTCGCGCATGTACCGCGACAGCGAAATGGTGATCTGGTTCTCCAGCGGACGCGGCCTGGTCGACTTCGTGCAGCCGCTGTTCCGCTTTGCCTGGCCGGTGCTCGCGCTGATCGCCATCATGGCTCTGCTGGGCTGGCCCTGGGCCAACTCGCAGACCATCGGCATGCGCGCGCAGTATGAAAGGCGCAGCGACATCGAACGCGTCACGCCCGGCGAATTCCGTGAGTCGGCCGGCCGGATCCGCGTCTTCTTCATCGACAAGGACACGCCCGACGGCGCCACGGCCACCAACGTGTTCATCTGGGCCATCGAGCGGGGGCTGCAGATCACCACATCGGCGCGCAGCGGCCGCATTGAGAACGTGGGCGAGCACCGCTACCTCATGCTGAGCAACGGCCAGCGGGTCGAACGCCCGCTGCTGCCCACGGCAACCTCGGGCCTCAAGATCAGCGAATTCGAGACCTACGGCACCCGCGCCGGCGGCAACGACTCGTTTACCACCGACTCCACGCCGGCCCGCGCCAAGCCTACGCTCCAGCTCCTGCGAGAGCCCGGCGACGCGAACCGCGGCGAACTCGCCTGGCGCATCGGCATGCTGCTGGCCGCCATCAACTTCGTGCTGCTCGCACTGACCGTCTCCAGCGTCAACCCGCGCGTGGGACGCAGCGGCAACCTGCTGTTCGCGCTGTTCGCCTTCGTCGTCTACTACAACATGCTCAACCTCGGCCAAAGCTGGATCAGCTCGGGCCGCTACGGTATGGGCTCCTTCATGCTGCTGCTTCACGGCGGCGTGCTGCTGATCGGCGTGGCATGGCTGGTTTTGCGCAATAACAACTGGGGCAGGCGGCGCAGGACGGAACGCGTCATTGCCGGCGGCCTGCAGTCCCAGCCCACCAAGATCGACCCGACCACGTGAAAACAATCCGACGCCTGATCTACGTCGAGGCACTGAAGGCCGTGGCCTTCGTGACGCTCGGCTTCCTGAGCCTGTTCTTCTTCTTCGACTTTGTCGATGAACTGCAATCCATCGGCAAGCCCGAAAGCCTGGCCTACGGCCCGGCGCAGGCACTGGTCTACGTGACCCTGCTCATTCCGAGCCACCTTTATGAGCTGCTCCCGATCACGGTGCTGATCGGCTGCATCTTCGTGATGGCGCGGCTGGCGCAAAGCTCCGAATACACCATTCTTCGCACCAGCGGCCTCGGCCCCTGGCGCGCGCTGCGCACCTTGCTGTTGCTGGGTGTCGGGTTCGTTTTCCTGACCTTTGCCATCGGCGACTACATCGCGCCTGCGTCCGAGCGCACGGGTCAGCTGCTCAAGTCGCGCTACCAGGGCACCTTCTCGCTGGTCGGCAATACAGGCGCGTGGCTCAAGGAAAAGCGCGACAACGTGTCGTACGCCGTCAACGTGCTGTCCATTTCGCGCGACGGCTCTCTTCGGAATGCGCGCATCTTCGAGTTCGACGAAAAGGGCTATGTGCGCAAGCAGTTGCTCGCAACTTCTGCCCGCATCCTCGACGACCGCTGGGTCTTGTCGGATGTCGAGCTGCAGGACTACGACACGCGCAGCGACGCCAACAAGGCACACATCCTGACCAGCCGGGTGCCAGAGATCGAGTGGCCGACCACCCTCACGGCCGAAATGGTGTCGGTCGCCCTTTTGCGGCCCGACCGCATGAGCACCATCGACCTGTTCGACTACATTAGCCACCTCGAAGCCAACGGGCAGACCGCCCAGCGCTACGAGATCCAGTTCTGGCGCAAGGTCTTCTATCCGCTTTCGTGCCTGGTGATGGTGGTGCTCGCCCTGCCCTTCGCGTACCTGCATTTCCGCCAGACCGGCATCACCACCTATGTGTTCGGCGGCGTGATGATCGGCATCAGCTTTTTCCTGCTGAACAACGTGTTCGGCTATCTCGGCAACCTGAGCAACTGGTCACCATGGCTGACCGCCGCTGCGCCGGGGCTGATCTATTCGGTCATGTCGCTTGCCGCATTCAGCTGGCTCGTTCTTCGAAGATAGAAGCGGGAAGCCGGACATGACGACGGTGAATGCAAGGGGCATCATCCTCCTGGCCCATGGCTCGCGCGACGAGCGCTGGCGCGAGCCCATCGAGGCCGTGGCCGCGCGCGTCACGGCGCTCGATCCGCAGGCGCGGGTGGTTTGCGCCTACATGGAGTTGGCAACGCCCGACCTGCGCACCGCGTCGGCAGCGTTGATTGCGAGCGGCGCCAAGTCGCTCAGGGTCGTTCCGCTGTTCCTGGGCATGGGCAAGCACGCCCGTGAAGACCTTCCGCTGCAACTCGACGCCCTGCGCGGCACTTGGCCCCAAGTCGAATTCCAGCTTGCCAACATCGTGGGCGAAGAGCCTGAACTGGTCGAGCTGCTGGCCAGAATCGCAACCAAATCTTGAACTCCCGGGCATTTCGATAGACTCCGAAGGCATAATGAATTCCGCAATAAGACGGAATTTGATATGAATCTGCACCAATTCAAGTTTGTTCAGGAAGCCGTGCGGCGGAACCTGAACCTCACGGAGGCGGCCAAGGCGCTCCATACTTCGCAGCCAGGGGTGTCTAAAGCCATCATCGAGCTCGAAGAAGAACTCGGCGTCGAGATCTTCGCCCGTCACGGCAAGCGCCTCAAGCGGGTCACCGAGCCGGGCCAGCACGTCATTGCCAGCATCGAGCTGATCATGCGGGAAGTGGGCAATCTCAAGCGCATCGGCGAGCAATTCAGCGCGCAAGACAGCGGCACCCTCTCCATTGCCACCACCCACACCCAGGCGCGCTACGTGCTGCCGGTGCCGGTGGCCAAGCTCCGCGAGGCTTACCCCAAGGTGAACGTGAGCCTGCACCAGGGCTCGCCCGACCAGGTGGCGCGCATGGTGATCGACGAAATTGCCGAGGTGGGCATTGCGACCGAATCGCTCGCGGACTACGCAGAGCTGGTGACCCTGCCCTGCTACGAATGGCAGCACGTGCTGGTGCTCCCCAAAGACCACCCGCTGGCGGCCAAGGAGCGCATCTCGCTCGAAGACCTGGCGCACGAGCCCATCATTACCTATCACCCGTCGTTCACCGGCCGCACGCGCATCGACCACGCCTTTGCGCAGAAAAAGCTCACGCCGCGCATCGCGCTCGAGGCCATCGATTCCGACGTGATCAAGACCTATGTACGGCTTGGCCTGGGCGTGGGCATCGTGGCCGAGATGGCGGTGCGCGACGAGTCGAACGCCGACCTCGTGGTGCGCCCCATGGGCCATGTGTTCGGCCAGAACATTGCACGCGTGGCGTTCAAGCGCAGTGCCTACCTTCGCAACTTCGTCTTCAAGTTTGCCGAGTTGCTGTCCGACCGGCTCGACCGCAACCTGATTGCCAAGGCCCTGAGCGGGCATCAGCAAGACTACGATCTTTGATATTCAGCAGCCCCAGCTTCCGACCACGACCATGAGCACTGTTCTTTCCGCCCCACGCACGCCGGAGATCACCACCAAGCTGCCCGCCGTCGGCACCACCATCTTCACCGTGATGTCCGCGCTGGCAACCGAGAAGAACGCGGTGAACCTCGGCCAGGGCTTCCCCGACTTCAACTGCGATCCAAAGCTGCTCGAAGACGTGACGGCCGCCATGGCCGCGGGCCACAACCAATATCCGCCGATGCCCGGCATTCCCGCACTGCGCGAAGCCATTGCCGGCAAGATTGCCGCGCTCTACGGCCACAGCTACAACGCTGCCACCGAAATCACGGTGACCGCGGGCGCCACGCAGGCGATCATCACGGCCATTCTTGCCGTGGTGCGCGCGGGCGACGAGGTCATCGTGCTGGAGCCTTGCTACGACAGCTACGTGCCCAACATCGAGCTTGCAGGCGGCAGCGTGGTGCGCGTGCCCCTCACCCCGGGCACGTTCCGGCCCGACTTCGACAAGATTGCCGCCGCGCTCTCGCCGCGCACGCGCGCCATCATCGTCAACACGCCGCACAACCCGAGCGCCACCATCTGGACCGCGGTCGAAATGCGCAAGCTCGAAGAGCTGCTCGCGCCGACCGACGTGTTCGTGATTGCCGACGAGGTGTACGAGCACATGATCTACGACGGTGCGCAGCACGAAAGCGTGGCCCGCTTCCCGGGCCTTGCGGCGCGCAGCTTCATCGTGAGCAGCTTCGGCAAGACCTATCACGTCACCGGCTGGAAGGTCGGCTACGTGGCGGCGCCGGCGCCGCTCATGGCGGAATTCCGCAAGGTGCACCAGTTCAACGTGTTCACGGTGAACACACCCATGCAGCATGCGCTCGCGCAGTACATGGCCGACCCGAAGCCCTACCTCGAGCTTCCGGCCTTCTACCAGCACAAGCGCGACCTTTTTGCCGCAGGGCTCGCCGAAAAGACCCGCTTCAAGCTGCTGCGTAGCGAAGGCAGCTACTTCCAGTGCGTCGACATCTCGGCAGTCAGCGATCTCTCCGAAGCCGACTTCTGCCTGTGGCTCACCAGCGAGATCGGGGTGGCGGCCATTCCGCTGTCGGCCTTCTACGGCAACGGCTTCGACCAGCGAGTGGTCCGTTTCTGCTTCGCCAAGAAGGACGAGACGCTGATCTCCGCGCTGGACCGTCTCGCCCGCCTTTGAGTGCTGAGGCGGCTTCAAGGCCGACGCCAACGGTAGGACAGTCCTGACCGCCGAAGGAGCGGCTTTCCGTCGTGTTTTGCGCTCCGGGACAACGAGCATCGATCTCGTAACAACAACGTCCAGGAGAAAAGCATGTCCCTCTCGTTCATTCTGCTGATCATTCTGATCTTGCTGCTGATCGGTGCGCTGCCGAGCTGGGGCTACAGCCGCAGCTGGGGCTACGGGCCAAGCGGTGGCCTGGGCCTCGTCCTGGTGATCGTGATCATCCTGGTGCTCATGGGACGCATATAGCGCTCACTGAAATTTCTCGCACCTGAAGAAGCCCGCGCAAGCGGGCTTCTTTTTTGCGGCCTGCGATCAGGCCTGCAGCTGGGCCCAGGCTTTGTCCAGCCGCTTGATGCTGACTGGCTGTGGCGTGCGCAGTTCCTGCGCGAAGAAGCTCACGCGAAGCTCTTCGAGCAGCCAGCGGAATTCGAGCATGCGATCGTCCACCACGCCCTTGCGCTCCGCCACCAGGCGCCAGTAGCGCTGCTCCTGCGGGCGCAGTTCGGCCAGCTTGGCGGCGTCGCGCGCCGGGTCGGCACGCAGCTTGTCGAGCCGCAGCACGATCGCCTTGAGGTAGCGCGCGAAATGCTGCAACTGCGACCACGGCGCATCGGCAATGAACCGCTTGCCCACCAGGCGCTGCAACTGCTGGGCGGCGTCCTGCACGGCTTCGGGCTGGATCTTGGTGTCCTTGATCTTGCGCGCGGCAGCTGCGTATTCGACCAGGATGGTCGATGCAAGCCGCGCCACCTCGTTCGCAATCAGCGTGAGCCGGCCCCGGCCCTCTTCGAGCCGGCGCTTGAATGCAAACTCGTCGGTGGGCAGCGGCTCCTGCAGAAACGCGCGGTCGATCGCCACGTCGATGATCTGCGTGCGCAACTCTTCCGATGTGCCGAGCGGCATGTAGGCCACCGCCATCTTCTGCAGATCGGGGATGTTCTTCTCGAGGTACTTGAGCGCGTCTTTCAGCTGCAGCGCAAACAGCCTGCGCAGGCCGGCGCGGTGCTTTGCGGCGGCCACGGCGGGTTCGTCGAACACTTCGATGGTGACGGCGTCACCCTCGTCGCGCAGCGCCGGAAATCCGATGAGCGACTGCGATCCGCGGCGCACTTCCATCAGTTCCGGCAGCTCGCCGAAACTCCAGCTCGTGTAGCGCTGGCCGGCGGGCAAGCTCGGCGCGGCCTGTGCCGGCGCGGCGGCGTTGCCCTTGGCTTGCGCGCGCCCATCGGCACCATCCGCCGGTTTTCGCTCCGCGGATGCCTTGACGTTGAGCCCCGCCAACGCCTGAAAGGCACCGCGCGCCTGCGCGCCCAGTTCGGCCTTGAGCGCCCCCAGGTTGCGCCCCATGCCAAGCTGGCGCCCGTGCTCGTCCACGATGCGCAGGTTCATGAACAGGTGCGGCGGCAGCATGTCGAGCTTGAAGTCGGCGCGCTTCACGTCGATGCTCGTGGCATCGCGCACGCGCTTGAGCAGCACGTCGGTCAGGGAGCCGTGGCCGAACACCTCGGGCGCCGAGAGTTCTTCCGCCAGCTTTGCCGCCGAATCGGGCAGTGGCACCAACCTGGAGCGCGGGCGCTGCGGCAGGCTCTTGAGCAGCGCCTGGATCTTGTCCTTGAGCATGCCGGTAACCAGCCATTCGCAGCGCTCTTCGCTCACCTGGTTGAGCACAAAAAGCGGCACGCTCACCGTGAGACCGTCCTTCGCGTCGCCCGGCTCGTGCAGGTAGCTCGCGGCGCAATCGACACCGCCGAGCCGCAGCGTGGGCGGAAACGACTGTGTGGTGATGCCTGCCGCCTGGTGGCGCATCAGCTCTTCGCGCGTCAGGTACAGCAGGCGCGGCTGCTCCTTCGAGGCATGGCGGTACCAGTTCTCGAAGCTGATGCCGCTCGCCACGTCGGCGGGCAACTGCGCGTCGTAGAAGGCGAAGATCAATTCTTCATCGACCAGCACGTCCTGCCGGCGCGCCTTGTGCTCCAGCCCTTCGACTTCGCGCACCAGCTTGCGATTGGCCGTGAGGAACGGAAACTTGCTTTCCCATTGCCCGCCGACCAGCGCTTCGCGAATGAAGATCTCGCGCGCCGCCACCGGATCGACCTTGGTGAAGTCGACCCGGCGCCCGCTGTAGACCACGAGCCCGTACAGCGTTGCACGTTCCAACGCCGAAACCTGCGCGCCCTTCTTCTCCCAATGCGGGTCGAGCAACTGCTTCTTCAGCAGATGGTCGGCCACCTGTTCGAGCCACTGCGGCTCGATGTTGGCAATGCCTCGGCCGAAGAGACGCGTGGTCTCGACCAGCTCGGCCGCGACGATCCAGCGGCCCGGCTTCTTCTTCAGGTGCGCGCCCGGATGGCGATAGAACTTGATGCCGCGCGCACCGAGATACGCCTCGTCGTCTTCCAGCTTCCAGCCCACGTTGCCGAGCAGGCCCGCCAGCATCGACAGGTGCAGAGGTTCGTAGCCCGCGGGCTCGGCGTTGATGCGCCACTTGTGCTCGGTCACGACCGTGAGCAGCTGCGAATGGATGTCGCGCCATTCGCGCACGCGGCGGATGTTGATGAAGTTCTGGCGCAGCAGCTGTTCGTATTGGCGGTTGCTCAGCTTGTGCGTATCGCCATGCCCACCGCGCGCATCGGAAATCCATTTCCACAGCCGCAGGTAGCCGCTGAACTCGCTCTTCTCGTCGTCGAATTTCGAATGCGCCTGGTCGGCCTGCTGCTGCGCATCCATCGGCCGGTCGCGCACGTCCTGCACACTGAGGGCCGACGCGATGACCAGCACTTCTTCGAGCGCGCCACGCGTGCGCGCCTCCAGGATCATCCGTCCGACGCGCGGATCGAGCGGCAGCTTGGCCAGCTCGGCGCCCGTAGCCGTGAGTTCGTTGGCGTCGTCGACCGCGCCGAGCTCGTTCAGCAGCTGGTAGCCGTCGGCAATCGCGCGCGGCGAAGGCGCTTCGAGAAACGGAAAACGCGCCACGTCGCCCAGGCGCAGCGACTTCATGCGCAGGATCACGCCCGCGAGCGAGGAGCGCAGGATCTCGGGGTCGGTAAAACGCGGCCGGCCTTCGAAATCCTTCTCGTCGTAAAGCCGGATGCAGATGCCGTTGGCCACGCGCCCGCAGCGGCCCGCGCGCTGGTTGGCCGCGGCCTGGCTGATCGGCTCGACCAGCAGCTGCTCGACCTTGCTGCGGAAGCTGTAGCGCTTGACGCGCGCCGTACCGGTGTCGATCACGTAGCGGATGCCCGGCACGGTGAGCGAGGTTTCGGCCACGTTGGTGGCGAGCACAATGCGCCGGCCCGTGTGGCCGTCGAAGATACGGTCCTGCTCGGGGCCCGACAGCCGTGCGAACAGCGGCAGCACCTCGGCGTTGCGCAGCAGCGGCTGGTGGCTCAGGTGGCGGCGCAGGTGGTCAGCGGCCTCGCGGATCTCGCGCTCGCCGGGCAGAAAAACGAGGATGTCGCCCGCGTTGTGCGGATCGCGCCAGAGCTCGTCGACGCCATCGGCAATGGCGTCGTTCAGGTCATGCTCGCGCGACTCCTCGAACGGCCGATAGCGCTGCTCGACTGGGAAAGTACGGCCCGACACGTAAATGATCGGCGCAGGTCCCTTGCCCGACGCAAAGTGCTGCGCAAAGCGGTCGGCATCGATGGTGGCCGAGGTCACGATCACCTTCAGGTCGGGCCGGCGCGGAAGAATCTCGCGCAGGTAGCCCAGCAGGAAGTCGATGTTCAGTGAGCGCTCGTGCGCCTCGTCGATGATCAGCGTGTCGTAGGCCTTGAGCAGCGGATCGGTCTGCGTTTCCGCCAGCAAGATGCCGTCGGTCATGAGCTTGACCGAGGCATCGCGGCTCAGTCGGTCCTGAAAGCGCACCTTGAAGCCGACCACGTCGCCCAGCGGCGTCTTCAGTTCTTCGGCAATGCGCTTGGCCACCGAGCTTGCCGCAATGCGGCGCGGCTGCGTGTGGCCGATGAGCCGGCCCTTGCCCGGCGGCGCATGGAGCTTGCCGCGGCCGAGCGCCAGCGCAATCTTCGGCAACTGCGTGGTCTTGCCGGAGCCCGTTTCGCCGCAGACGATCACCACCTGGTTCGCCTCGATGGCGGCCATGATTTCATCGCGCCGGCCCGAGACGGGAAGCGATTCGGGAAAGTCGATGCGCAAGGGAGCGGAAGGTGTCGTGGTCGTCAAGGGAAAGCTATTCGGGGAAGGCGCGGCAGGCAAACCGTCGATTATCGGCGCGCGCCGCCACTGTTGCACGGCTCCCACAATGCGCGGCTGCCACGCAACAGGCGGAGTAAATAGTCTTTACTCCCGCGCAACCCGCCGCTACGATTGCGCCCATGACCTCCTTCCTCGTACCCCCCACTTTGCGCGGCCGCCGCGCAAGCCATGCCCCGGTGCATGGCGGGGTCGAGCTGCCGCGTCCGGCCTGAAGAAGAAGCCCGCGCGTCCGTTGCACCGGACGCCCTGCTCGCTTCCACGGCCGAAGCGCAGCAACCGACCCTCACACAGCATCTGCATTGCCGCCTTCTCGCCCGCGAGGGAGCGGCGGCTTCTTCATTTCCGTTTTTATTTTCAAGAATTCCATGTCCAACGACATTCATCCAGACCTGCATGCGGCGCTCTCCGAGCGGACGCGCCATCTGCAGGCAGTTGCCCAGGCGCTCAAGACCGAGCTCTTCGGCATCGACGACATCATCGACCGCGTGATCGATTCACTGCGGGCGTGGTACGTATTTCCGCAACTCATCAGCCGCCCGGTCATCGTGTGCCTGTGGGGCCTCACGGGCACCGGCAAGACGCAGCTGGTGCGCAGGCTCGCGCAGCACCTGGGCTTTTACGACCGCTTCATCGAAGTGCAGATGGACGGCTTCAGCCATGGCTCGGGCTACAGCAGCCGGGGTTCGATTTCGGCCATGCTGGCCGAATCGGGCATCGACGAAGGCACGCCGGGCATCCTGGTGCTCGACGAGTTCCAGCGCTTTCGCACACTCGAGAGCAACGGCCACGACGCCAAGGTCGAGCGCTACCAGGACGTGTGGGCGCTGCTCTCCGACGGCCGGCTGCCGCCGGCATTGTCGATGCTCGGTGAAATCGAGGCATCGCTCGCCCAAGCCGAATACGAGCAGGACCGCGACGGCCCCGCCGACAAGAAGAAGGCAAAGAAGCGAAAGCTCCACCTCGCCCCCTGGGAAGCGCAGGAGATCAAGCGCTGCCTCAAGCTGCCCGAAACGCTGCTGCAAATCATGGCGTGGAAGCCTTCCGAGGTGCATGCGCGGCTGCGCGCTTTCCGCGATACGCAGCAAAGCTGGGAAACCGACTACAGCAAGCTGCTGGTGTTCGTCTCGGGCAACCTCGACGAGATGTATGCCGAAACCGCGCGGCGTGTTGAAGACTGCGACACCGATGCCGACATCTTCCATGCGCTGACGAAGAAGCTCTCGCTGATCGACGTGAAGAAGGCGCTGGCCGAACGCTTCAAGCCCGAACAGGTTGCGCGGCTGGGCAACAACCACGTCATCTACCCGTCGTTCAGCCGGGCCACCTATGTGCAGCTGATTCTTTCGATCTGCGACCGCTACGTGGAAGAGATCCGCGAAAGCTCGGGTGTGCGCTTCATGCTCGAGTCGAGCGTGTACGAGCAGATCTACGCCAACGCCGTTTTCCCGGCACAGGGCACGCGCCCGCTGTTCTCCTCGATCCACGCGATCCTGAGCGCGACGCTGGTCAACGCGGCACTCTGGGCGCTGGAGCAAGGCGCGGGCGGTACAGAGCCGGTGTGGCTGTCGCTTGAAACGACGGGCGACAAGGCTTGCATCGTGGCTCGGTACCGGGAAGGCAAGCGCGAGGTGCGCCGCAGCTTTGCGGTCAGGCTCGAGCTCAATCGGCTCAAGCAACGCTCGAATGAAGATTTTCGGGCCCTGCTGGCCGTGCACGAGGCCGGCCACGGCGTGGCCTACGGCCTGCTCTTCCGACGCGCGCCGCAGGAGATCAAGATCAACGTCGCATCGTTCGAAGGCGGCTACAACAGCTACGAAGACCGCAAGGCATGGTCGCGGCAGAACCTGCGCGACCGCATTTGCGTGAGCCTGGCGGGCCGTGCGGCAGAGCAGCTGGTGTTCGGCGAACAAGCCTGTACTTCCGGCGCGTCGCAAGACTTCCGCCAAGCCACCGCCCACGCCGCGCAGTACGTGCGCCATTACGCCTTCGGCACACGGCTGAGCCGCACCGACGTGGCCAACGACGCCGATGACAACCTCAACACCGACCTGAGGGCCACCAACCCCGAGATCGAAGCGCTGCTCGCGCAGGAGCATGCACGCGCCCTGGCATTGCTCGAGGCGCACACGCCCGCCTTCATGGCGGTGGTGGATGCGCTGGTGCGCGAGGGCTCAGTGGCGCCGCAGCAATTGGCCGAAATGCTCGACCTGCCAATCGATGCGGCCGATGCGACCGACGCCTACGCCGCGCTGCTGGCCACCTTCAAGGCGCGCAAGCTCCCCGGCTCGGAGCCTGCCGAGGCGCCGGGCGGCCCCGTTGCGGGGTCCAGTGCCGCCCGGCTGCTGCGCGCGTTGGCCTGAGCCGCGCGAACCTTCGTTCAAGAATGCACAATCACGCTCCATGTCCACCGTTTTCAACTTCACCTTCGTGCCCTGGTTCCGCTCGGTCGCGCCTTACATCCACACGCACCGCGGTAAGACTTTCGTGGTCGCCCTGGCGGGTGAGGCCATTGCGGCGGGCAAGCTGCAGAACATTGCGCAAGACCTGGCGCTGATCCAGAGCATGGGCGTCAAGATCGTGCTGGTGCACGGCTTCCGCCCGCAGGTCAACGAACAGCTCGCCGCCAAGGGGCACGAGGCGCGCTATTCGCACGGCATCCGCATTACCGACGAGGTGGCGCTCGATTCCGCCCAGGAAGCCGCCGGCCAGCTGCGCTACGAGATCGAGGCCGCATTCAGCCAAGGCCTGCCGAACACGCCGATGGCCGGCTCGACCGTCCGCGTGATCTCGGGCAACTTCATTACCGCGCGCCCCATCGGCGTGGTCGACGGTGTGGACTTCAAGCATTCGGGCCTGGTGCGCAAGGTGGATGCGGTCGGCATTCGCCGCACGCTCGATTTCGGCGCCATGGTGCTGATGTCGCCCTTCGGCTTCTCGCCCACGGGCGAGGCCTTCAACCTGACGATGGAAGAAGTTGCCACCAGTGTGGCCATTTCGATCCAGGCGGACAAGCTGATCTTCCTGACAGAAATTCCGGGCATCCGCATCGACAGCGAACTGCCCGAAAGCGAAGACAACCCCATCGACACCGAACTGCCGCTTGCCGCAGCCGAGAAGCTGCTGGCCTCGCTGCCGCCGCCGCAGCGGCCCACCGACACCGCCTTCTACCTGCAGCACTGCGTGAAGGCCTGCAAGGCCGGCGTGGAGCGCAACCACATCCTGCCGTTTGCACTCGACGGCTCGCTGCTGCTTGAAATCTACGTGCACGACGGCGTCGGCACCATGGTCATCGACGAAAAGCTCGAAAGCCTGCGCGAAGCCACGGTGGACGACATCGGCGGCATCCTCCAGCTGATCGAGCCCTTCGAGCGCGACGGCACGCTGGTGAAGCGCGACCGCACCGAAATCGAGCGCGACGTGGGCCACTACACCGTCATCGAGCACGACGGCGTTATCTTCGGCTGCGCGGCGCTCTACCCCTACCCCGAGGCTCGCACGGCCGAGATGGCAGCGCTGACAGTGTCGCCCCAGTCGCAATCGCAGGGCGACGGCGAGCGCATCCTCAAGCGCATCGAGCATCGCGCCAAGGCCATGGGCCTGGAAAGCATCTTCGTGCTCACCACGCGCACCATGCACTGGTTTTTGAAGCGCGGCTTCCAGCAGGTCAACCCCGACTGGCTGCCCGAAGCCCGCAAGCGCAAGTACAACTGGGACCGCAAGAGCCAGGTGCTCGTCAAGAAAATCTGAACCCATAAAGGAAGCCCGCCGCCATGACGCTCGCCACCGCCCTGCTGTTCTCCATTGTGGCGCTGGCCGCCATTGCCACGCCCGGCCCGACCGTGCTGCTGGCGCTGAGCAACGGCTCGAGACGCGGCGTCCGCGGCGCGCTGCCGGGCATCCTGGGCGCCATGCTGTCCGACTTCGTCCTGGTCGGCGCCGTGGCGCTGGGCCTGGGCGCCTTGCTGGCCGCCTCTGAGTTCTGGTTTTCCATGCTCAAGTGGGTGGGCGCTGTGTACCTCGCCTGGCTGGGCGTTCGCATGCTGCGCTCCAAAGGCGGCAGCTTCGACGCGCCGCGGGCCAATGCAGGCGAGCCGGCGGTGGGCATGCCCAAGGAAGGTCGCAAGGTTTTCCTCAAGTCCTTCCTGGTGGCAGTCACCAACCCCAAGGGCTACCTGTTCTGCTCGGCGTTGATGCCGCAGTTCATCGACCCGGCGGCCGCGCAAGGCATGCAGTACGCCATCATCGCCGTGCTGTTCGCCTCGCTCGATGCAGCCGTCATGCTGGTCTATGCCTTCGTCGGTGCGCGGGCGATGCGCCTGCTGACAGCCGCCGCGGCCCGCTGGATCGATCGCACCTGCGGCGCGATGCTACTGGCGCTGGCCGGGTCGCTCGCGTTCTACCGGCGCAGCGGCTCCTGAGCAGGCCGGAGCGGTCGGCGAGCATCCTCAAGACAGAACCGGGGCAGCCTGCGTCTGGACAGGCTGATTCGCCTGCTGCAAACGCTGGTTCTGTTGCTGATTTTGCGCATCGACGAAGGCTTGCGAACTCTGCGCCAAGGGCGTGTTCAGCGCCACCATCGTGTCCACATCAATCACCTTGGAATGCGCCGAGCCAAGCTTACCTTGCACCGCAATGAGCTTGCTGCCGTCCTCATTCAGCACCACGTGGTCGATCTGTCTGAAGCCGGATTGACAAGCTCCTGCAGCCAAGGTGCCAGCGGCATTGCAGGTGCGGTGATCAGAGGGAATGCCGCGCTCGGCATTGATTTTTTCTAAGCCGGCAAGCGACTGCTTATAGAACCCATTGCCAGGATGCTCTGGCTGGTTCAAGAGCGGGGCTGCCTCTGTCTGGCTGTGGAGCCACGGACGGGTGAGCTTACCAATGGCACGGGAGGCGTCATCGCGGATCTTTTGGCCGCTCTCCTGAAGTGCTTGCCCTGCCCGCTGGGCACCCGTGATCACCGAGTCGCGCGTTGCATCGTAGGCTCGCTCGGCCGCGTTGCTGGCCGCCTGTGCGCCTGAAGCGACGGCCTTGCCAGTCGCTTTGGCTGCGTGGACGACCGCGGTGCTCGTGGCGTCGTAGGCCTGTCCCGTGGCATCGCCGACAGCCTGTGCGCGGTATCCGACCGCCTGTGCACCCGACAACATAGCTTGCGTTGCTTTCTCCGCCGCCACCGTGCTGGCCGCATCCGCCGCCTGCACACCCAACCGCAGGCCACTCGCGGTCGGGATCGGCGGCAGGCTATGGTCCGCCACCGTGCGCAAGTCGATCCGCCCTTTCATCACATCATGGCGATACTGCGCGATGGGGCCGGCATAGGCACGCGCGCGCGCCTCGTTGGCCGCGTTCATAACCGACTCGCCCAGTGCTTCGTTGCCTGGCAGGAAATTCGTGATCGAGTGCGCTGCGACGTCCGCCGCCAACAGCGGATTGCCCGGCAGCTGCGAACCCCCGATATAGCGGCCATGGCGGAGGCTTTCGATGTCCTGCTGCGCGGCATAAATCTTTACCTGTCCCAAGTGCGGGGCCCCGGCGCCGACCACGTCGGTGGCACGCACATGGTTGACGATATTCGGATGCTGAGCATGCACGTCGACGCCATAGCGCTTTAAGTCGGCCAAATCCTTTGGGCCGTACGCGTTGAAGGTTTCGGCATGCAAGCTGTACTTGGCCGCCGTGATCTCGGCCAGCGTGCCACCCAGGGAGTGGCCGGTGATGGAGACAGCAATGGGCTTGGCAAAATTGGGCTGCGTTTCACGCGCTCTTGCCATGGCCCTTTCCGTAAATGCCACAGCACCGTCGAGTTGGCTGTTGCGTCCGTTGAAGACCATGCCTGCGTCGGCCTTGATATCCTTGGCGTCCGGTTCAGTGCCCCGGTGGGCAATGACTACTTCGCCGGTGTCCATGCGCTGGTAGGCCGTGCCCTGATAACCCGTTTTGGGGTCATTAGTAACGTCGAGAATCTTGTAGTCGATGCCTCCGATGGAGACCGTCTTGTTGGAATTCTTCTCTTGGGAGCGATCGTTGTACGAATCGTTGGACAGGCGAGCGTATTCGTTGGCGTCGATGCTCATTGGAAGTCCTCCTTGGCGCTCAGGGTGGTGGAGAAGAACTTTTCAGGTTGTTGGGCAATCCATTCGGAATACGCCACTCCACCAACATGCAACCCGGGCGTCGTGCGCAACTCGTCCGGAACAGGAACTTGGGACGCTTCGATTTTTTCCCCGTAGATCTTCTTGGCGAAGAATTCAGTCTTTGACTGCTCTGTCGCGATCTGGTCGCCCGAAATAAACGGATTGAAGGTCACGTCGCCTGCCTTCATCACGCCCGAGAAGCCGACCATCTTCCAGCGACACATTCCCAATCCGTAATAGTCGCCGTCCTGCACCCAATCCAGATAGACCGTGCCCTTGTAAGTTTGACTGTCGCCGACGCGCCTTAACTCGATGTCGGGGTCACTGGACAGACGCTGGTGGTGTCCGCTGATGGCATCTGCTGGCACGCACTCCTGTTCGTTCTGCACCTCGTATTGCATGAACCCCGTGACTGATTCAAACGACCCGGGGGCATCATGAACGGTCAGCGTCAATTCATAACGCATCTTGGGATGCGGGTTAAGTTTGATATCCGGGTTTTTCATGGACTGTCCGCAAGCGGGGAGCGTGAGGGTGAAAAGAATAAGGAGCGTAGTGGCAACGAGGCGTTTCATGGCCGTTTACCGAATTCGCGCTGGCAGGCTGCAGGCGGAGTAGTAAACGTGGCAGTTGGTACGTCCAGCACTGCGACATGTCTTCATGCCCATCTCAACAGCTTCGGCCGCTGTGGGCGCGTTCGGTACGTTGTACCCGCCATCGCCAACGACGACCACAACGCACTGGTTGTCATATGCAATGTCAATCTTGCAATTCACCCCACCCTTCGATTGGCAATCCTGCATGGCCACCCGTGACGCTTCTCGTTTGCTTTGCTTGTCGGTGGCTACGCCCAAGGCGCCTTGAGGCCCGTCCGTCGCAATTGCTCCCCACCGGCGCTCCCACTGCTGGGCCGGCGGCTGCGGCGCCTGCTGATTTCCATAGCCTGGAATGGGGTTGCAACCGTTCACCCCGCTGGTGCTACCGGGGTTGTTTGGATACATCCCAGGAGGGCAACTCCCTTCGGCATGGCCCACCCCAGTTCCCAGCAGCCACAAGGCAATCACGAGCAAACTACGCAAGAGATGTTTTGACATGGTTAGCTCCTTTTCACGGCGTCGATCGGAGAGGGAGAGGGGACGCCTGCAGTGCGGGCACCGCCAAGAGGGCCGCGGCCCGTCTCATCAGGAGGCGCCGTTTGCGTCGTCTGGGTCGTTTGCTGCTGATACGACCCGGGCGCCTGCCCCGAAGGCCCTTGCGTACCCGGTTGCGATGCACCACCCATTTGCGAGAACGGCTGGAACTGCCCCAACGTCCCCCCGAAGAAACTACCCGCCATCGCCGGCGCGGTGACCAGCAGCACCGTCATCAAGAGGCCAATACCCCCTTGCTGCATCGCCTGATTGGTCAGCCCAGCACCGCCTTGCTGGTCGAGCAAAGCCATGATCGCATTGCCGGCCCATAGCGCCGCGGCCACCCGCAGTGTCAGATCCAATACGAGCGAAACCATAAAACTGAGCACCGCCAACGAGAACAAGGTGCCTAGTCCGTAGTTCAGCCAGCGCCAGAACATCGACTCGGTGACCTTGAAGATCAGGCAGATGATGAAAATCGGCCCTAACCCGATGAACAAGGCCAGCGCCACCTTATAGGTCAGCAGCAAAGCCGCCGCCGTAATCGGTGGGCCGGCCACGCCCAGCATGGCGATCAGGGAGGCGCGGCCCGCAGCCGCCACGTTGTCGGCGCTATTG
Source organism: Variovorax sp. CCNWLW225 (assembly GCF_037204045.1). NCBI lineage: Bacteria > Pseudomonadati > Pseudomonadota > Betaproteobacteria > Burkholderiales > Comamonadaceae > Variovorax > Variovorax sp. CCNWLW225. The sequence goes on from NZ_JBBCBV010000010.1 coordinate 118,141, forward strand.
CTGGCGTTGAGCCCCTGTGCTCCCTCGATGGCGCCCATCGCCACCGCCGTATAGGCCAGGTTCTTATCGATCACCTTTGCCGGCGAGTCATCGCTCCCCGTGACCAGGCCATTGATGCCCGAGGCCAGGGTGTCGGTAAAGAAGGTCTGGATGCTGGAGCCCCCCAAAGCCATCGTGGAGGCGGCGATCAGGATGAGGGTCGTGCGGCTCGCATTGACCACCAAGCCCATCATCGGCTCGCGCGATTGGCCCGTCAGAATGCGAAAGCCCTGCACCATGATCCAGGCTGTGAACAGCACAAGAACAACGGCGGCAACCGCGGACATGGCGCTGTGCATGAAGTGGCTGCTGAAATCATCGATCTTCTTGGTGACCCAAGCGTAGATCAACACAAAAAAGGCCAAGCTCATGTCCATGGTCATAGTTCTTATTCCCTGTAAATCGGCTGCAACCGCGCTGGGTCGCGAAATGTGTGTTCGGGTCAGGCAGGACGTCGGATCTCGAGCACGACGGTGTCCGCGATTTCGTCGTGCAGACACCGGCGTGATGCGCCGAAGATAAAGACAGGGTCGACGAGGCAATTGATCAGCAAAGACCACACAGGAACAAGCGACGCCATCAGGCTAAGGCCGTAGCGTGCAAGTATCCGAATGCCCGACACATGCGAACCATCGGGTCGGGCGATGCGCATGTTGAGCAACCACTTGCCAATGGTCTGATTCCGGGTGAAAAGCAGATATCCCTGCATGCCCCAGAAGATGACGAAGCCCAGATACGCGTGATCAAAATGGGGTTGCCAAGGGCTGGCCCCAGAGTCCAGATCCCAGTTACCCCACAACGTGGACTTTGTCAGTAGCCCAAACGTGGAGAACACCAACGCTTGGTCGATCACTACGCCAGCAAAACGCCTGCCGCGACTGGCGGGCCGGCTCACTTGCCAGTTGTCAATGCGAGCTTCTTGTCGCGCGTAGCGCGATCTCGGGGGCTTGTTGCCCATGTTCTTCCTTCCCTGAGGCCCCATGGCCATACCTGATCATATGAACAGGTGAATGGGACTGGCGATCACGAGCACGCATCAAATCGATAGAAGCCGGACTTTCTTCATAATCGGGCCATGAATCCCCTGCTTTCCAAGCTCCAGCCCTACCCCTTCGAGCGGCTGCGGCTCCTTTTCGAGGGCGTCAAGCCCAATGCCGATTTCGCGCCCGTCAGCCTGGGCATCGGCGAGCCCAAGCACGCCACGCCCGAGTTCATCAAGGAGGCGCTGGCGGCCAGCATGTCGACACTGGCGGCCTACCCCGCCACAGCCGGCAACCTGAAGCTGCGCACCGCGTTTACCGACTGGCTGAAACGCCGCTACGCTCTGCAACTCGACCCGGCGGCGCAGGTGCTGCCGGTCAACGGTTCGCGCGAGGCGCTGTTCTCGCTGGCGCAAACGGTGGTCGACGCCAGCAAATCGCCCGCGCCGGTGGTGGTTTCGCCCAACCCGTTCTATCAAATCTACGAAGGCGCGGCGCTTCTCGCCGGCGCTGAGCCCTATTACGTTCCGAGCGTGGCGTCGCGCAATTTTGCGGTCGATTGGGACAGCGTTCCCGATTCGGTCTGGGAGCGCACGCAACTGGTGTTCGTCTGCTCGCCAGGCAACCCGACCGGCGCCGTGATGCCCCTGGACGAATGGAAGAAGCTGTTCGCGCTGTCCGACCGCTTCGGCTTTGTGATTGCGGCCGACGAGTGCTACAGCGAAATCTACTTCCGCGACGAGCCCCCGCTCAGCGGCCTTGAGGCTGCGGCAAAGCTGGGCCGGAGCGACTTCAGGAACCTGGTTGCGCTGACCTCGCTTTCGAAGCGCAGCAACGTGCCGGGCCTGCGCAGCGGCTTTGTGGCGGGCGATGCGGCCATCATCAAGAGCTTCTTGCTGTACCGCACCTACCACGGCAGCGCCATGAGCGGCACCGTGGCCGCGGCCAGCATTGCAGCCTGGGGCGACGAAGCCCACGTGGTCGAAAACCGCGCCAAGTACCGGGCCAAGTTCGACGCCGTCACGCCACTGCTCGAACCGGTGCTCGACGTTCGCCTGCCCGACGCCAGCTTCTACCTTTGGGCGGGGGTGCCCGAAGTGTGGGCTGGCGACGACGAATCCTTCGCCCGCGAGCTCTACGCTCAATACAATGTTACGGTTTTGCCGGGGAGCTATCTGGCGCGCGACACGGCACACAGCCCCAACCCCGGCCGCGGCCGGATCCGCATGGCGCTGGTGGCCGAAACCGCCGAATGCGTGGAAGCCGCCGAGCGCATCGTCCGCTTCGTTCAGTCCGGCGCAAAAGGCGAGCGCTGAACCGCTGCTTTCCCGGCCCCATTTTTTACCTGAGACTCTCCCATGACCCAGCAACTGCAACAAACCATCGACGCCGCGTGGGAAGACCGCGCCAATGTCTCGCCCACCGCCGCTTCCGCCGAAGTGCGCGAAGCCGTCGAGCATGTGATTTCCGAACTGAACAACGGCAAGCTGCGCGTTGCGACGCGCGAAGGCGTGGGCAAGTGGACGGTGCACCAGTGGATCAAGAAGGCCGTGCTGCTGTCGTTCCGCCTGAAGGACAACGAGCAGATGCAGGCCGGCTCGCTCGGTTTCTATGACAAGGTGCCGACCAAGTTCTCGCACCTGTCGGCCGGCGAGCTGAAGGAATCGGGCGTGCGCATCGTGCCCCCGGCCGTGGCCCGCCGCGGCAGCTACATTGCCAAGGGCGCCATCCTGATGCCCTCGTACGTGAACATCGGCGCCTATGTGGGCGAAGGCACCATGGTCGACACCTGGGCCACCGTGGGCTCTTGCGCGCAAATTGGCGCCAACGTGCACCTGTCGGGTGGCGTGGGCATTGGCGGTGTGCTCGAGCCGCTGCAGGCCGGTCCCACCATCATCGAAGACAACTGCTTCATCGGCGCCCGCTCCGAAGTGGTCGAAGGCGTTGTGATCGAAGAAAACTCGGTGCTCGGCATGGGCGTGTACATCGGCCAGAGCACCCCCATTTTCAACCGCGACACCGGTGAGACCTTCTTCGGCCGCGTGCCGTCCGGCAGCGTGGTCATCAGCGGCAACCTGCCCAAGAAGACCAAGTCGGGCCAGGACTACAGCACTTACGCGGCAATCATCGTCAAGACGGTCGATGCGCAAACGCGCTCCAAGACCAGCCTGAACGACCTGCTGCGCGACTGAGCTTCCTGCCTGCTTTTTTCCGTTAGACAACAACAGCATCCGAGGAGAGAGATCGATGAACATGATGGAGCGAATCCTTCGTCTGATGGCCGAGCGCAAGGCCTCCGACATCTATCTCTCGGCGCACTCCCCGGTGCTGATCCGCATGAACGGCACCTGCGTGCCGATCAATGCGCAGGTGCTGCCCGCCACCGCGCCGCTCGCGCTCCTGGCCGAGGTGGTGCCGGAAAACCGCATCCAGGAGCTGGAAAGAACCGGCGAACTCAACATGGCCGTGATGCTCGAGGGGGCCGGCAACTACCGCATCAGCGCCATGCGCCAGCGCGGCAGCTATGCGGTGGTGGTGCGGCACATTGCCTCGACCATTCCCAGCTTTGCCGACCTGAACCTGCCCGACATTCTCAAGACGCTGATCATGGAAAAGCGCGGGCTGATCCTGATGGTCGGCGCTACCGGCGCGGGCAAGACGACCACGCTGGCCTCGATGCTCGACTACCGCAACGAGCACGCCACCGGCCACATCCTCACGGTGGAAGAACCCATCGAGTTCACCTACACCAACAAGAAGTCGCTGGTGAACCAGCGCGACGTGGGTAGCGACACCGAGTCGCTGCAGGTGGCGCTCAAGAACGCGCTCCGCCAGGCGCCCGACGTGATCCAGATCGGCGAAATCCGCGATCGCGAAACCATGACGGCCGCCATTGCGTACGCGCAATCGGGCCACCTGTGTGTGGCCACGCTGCACGCCAACAACAGCTACCGTGCGCTCAACCGCATCCTGAGCTTCTTCCCGGTCGAGGTGCGCCCCACGCTCTTGGGCGACCTGGGCTCGGCCCTGCGCGCCATCGTGTCGCAGCGGTTGCTGCGCACGCCCACCGGCGGCCGCGTACCGGCGCTTGAGGTCATGCTCAACACGGCCCTGGTGGCCGAGCTGATCGAAAAAGGCGACTTCTCTGCCGTCAAGGAAGCCATGGAGCAATCGATGGCCGAAGGCTCGCAGACCTTCGAAGAAGACATTGCCCGCCTCATCACCGAAGAGCGCGTGACGCGCGAAGAAGGCCTGGCCCAGTCCGACTCGCCCACCAACCTGATGTGGCGCCTGCAGAACCGCGCCGCGCCCAAGCCCAAGACCGAAGACCGCCACCTGACGGACCAGGTCGACGAACCCACCTTTACCGACATCACGCTGGACGTGAAGTTCTGACCGACCCGGCCCTTCCCTGGCTTTTTATCTGATGTCCCGTACGCTCCAGCTCGCCGAACAACTCATCTCGCGCCCCTCCGTCACCCCCGAGGATGCGGGCTGCCAACAGATCATCGGCGAGCGGCTGGCACCGCTGGGCTTCACGCTTGAAACCATCGAGAGCGGCCCGGCCGACTTTCGCGTGACCAACCTGTGGGCGGTGCGCCGCCCCGCCGGCGCCGCGGCAACAAAAACGCTGGTGTTCGCCGGCCACACCGACGTGGTGCCCACCGGACCGGTCGAGCAGTGGACCAGCCATCCTTTCACGCCTACGCATCGCGGCGGCAAGCTCTACGGGCGCGGCGCCTGCGACATGAAAACCTCGGTTGCCGCCTTCGTGGTGACGATCGAAGAGTTTCTCAAGGCCACGCCCGACCCCAAGCTCACGCTCGCGCTGCTGCTCACCAGCGATGAAGAAGGCCCCGGCGTCGACGGCACGGTCGTCGTGTGCAACGCCCTTGCCGCGCGCGGCGAAACCATCGACTACTGCATCGTCGGCGAGCCCACCGCGGTGCAGCGCTGCGGCGACATGATCAAGAACGGCCGCCGCGGCACCATGAGCGGCAAGCTCACGGTGAACGGCGTGCAGGGGCACATCGCGTATCCGCACCTGGCAAAAAACCCGGTTCACGCCTTTGCGCCCGCGCTGGCCGAACTGGTAGCCATCAACGCGGCCGGCGGCTGGGACGCAGGCAATGCGTACTTCCAGCCCACCAGCTGGCAGATCAGCAATTTCCACTCGGGCACCGGCGCGAGCAACGTGATTCCGGGCAGCGCCGTTGTCGATTTCAACTTCCGCTTTTCGACCGAATCGACACCCGAATCGCTGCAGAAGCGCGTGCACGCGGTGCTCGATGCCCATGGGCTCGACTACACCCTTGCCTGGACTGTCGGCGGCCTGCCGTTTCTCACCACGCCCGGCGAGCTGGTGGCATCGGTGCAGGCGGCCATTGCCGACGAAACCGGCATCCAGACAGAGCTCTCGACCAGCGGCGGCACCAGCGATGCCCGCTTCATCGCCAAGATCTGCAAGCAGGTGGTCGAGCTGGGCCCGGTCAACGCCAGCATCCACAAGATCGACGAGCACATCGATGTGGCGGAGATCGAGACGCTGAAGAACATCTACAAGCGCACGCTGGAGCGGCTCGAAGTGCTGCTCAACCCATCATGAAGCGCTTGTCTTTCTCCCTCCCCTCCCGGGGGAGGGCCGGGGTGGGGGCAATCGGCGCATCTATTGAACGCTCTGCCCGCCCCCATCCCAACCTTCCCCCAAAAGGGGAAGGAGCAAATCCATGAGCACGGTCATCGAACTCATCGAGGCCGGCGCAAAGCGACTCGAAGAAGCCGGCGTCGCCTTCGGCCACGGCACCGCCAACGCCTTTGATGAAGCCGCTTGGCTCGTGCTGTGGCGCCTGAAGCTGCCGCTGGACGACCTGGACGCGGTGGCCGACACACCCGTGTCCCCCGCCGATACCGCCAAGGTGCAAGCACTCATCGAAGAGCGCATTGCCACGCGCAAACCCGCCGCCTATCTCACGAAGGAAGCCTGGTTGCAGGGCGTGCCCTTCTATGTGGACGAGCGCGCCATCGTGCCGCGCAGCTTCATTGCCGAACTGATTGCAGACGGCAGCATCGACTATTGGCTCGGCGAACACACGCAGCGCGTGCTCGACCTGTGCACCGGCAACGGCAGCTTGGCCGTGCTCGCGGCGCTGACCTATCCGGACGTGACGGTGGACGCCGCCGACCTGTCGGTGGAAGCGCTCGAGGTGGCCGCCATCAACGTGACGCGGCACCAGCTCGACGCACGCGTGACGCTGATCGAGTCGGACGGCCTCAAGAAGGTAGCCGGCCCCTACGACCTGGTGCTGTGCAACCCGCCCTATGTGAACAGCGCGAGCATGACCGCCCTGCCCGCCGAATACCGCGCCGAGCCTGAACTGGCGCTGGCCGGCGGCACCGACGGCATGGACTTTGTGCGCCAGCTGTTCGCCGACGCGCCTTCGCGCATGAGCGAGCAGGCGGTGCTGGTGCTTGAAATCGGCAACGAGCGCGACTACTTCGAGGCGGCGTTTCCGCAGCTCGAGGTGGTGTGGCTCGAAACGTCGGCGGGCGAGGACCAGGTCTTGCTGGTCACCCGCGCCGCCCTGCTGGCCGGCGCCGGCGCGCGTTAGCTGCGCCGGCCAAGCCCCTCCACCGCTTTCCGCAGCCTGCGCTGCGGCCCCTTTATCGGGCGCTCTTCGCCCCTATGCCCCTTTGCGCCAGGCCGTCCGGGGCTGGGCGGGATAATCGCCCCTACGGTTCCTATTTCATGATTACTCTCAAAAACGTCATTCTTCGCCGCAGCGCCAAGGTTCTGCTCGACGGCGCCACCGTCACTCTCAACCCCGGTGAAAAGGTCGGCCTGGTGGGCCGCAACGGCGCGGGCAAGTCGACGCTGTTCGCGCTGCTCAACGGCACGCTGCACGAAGACGGCGGCGACTTTTCGGTGCCCAAGCACTGGCGCATGGCCCAGGTGGCACAGAACATGCCCGAAACCGACGAGTCGGCTACCGAATTCGTGGTGGGCGGCGACACCCGCCTGACCGAGCTGCGCGAGAAGCTGGCCGCCATCGAGGCCGCCTACGAGGCTAACCCCGACGATGGCGACATCGGCATGGAACTGGCCCACGCGTACACCGACCTGGCCGATGCCGGCGAACACGACGCAGTGCCGCGCGCGCAGGCGCTGATTCTTGGCCTGGGCTTCAAGTCGCATGAGCTCGACGAGCCCGTGAACAGCTTCTCGGGCGGTTGGCGCATGCGCCTGCAGCTGGCCCGCGCGCTGATGTGCCCAAGCGACCTGCTTTTGCTCGACGAACCCACCAACCACCTGGACCTGGACGCGCTCGTCTGGCTTGAAGCCTGGCTGCAGAAATACGCCGGCACCATGATCGTCATCAGCCACGACCGCGAGTTTCTCGATGCGGTGACCGACGTGACCCTGCACATTGCCAACGCCCAGCTCACGCGCTACGGCGGCAACTACAGCAAGTTCGAGGACATGCGCGCGCTGCAGATGGAGCAGCAGCAAGTCGCCTTCAGCAAGCAGCAGGACAAGATCGCCCACCTGCAGAAGTTCATCGACCGCTTCAAGGCCAAGGCCAGCAAGGCCAAGCAGGCGCAAAGCCGCGTCAAGGCGCTGGAGCGCATGGAGCGCGTGGCGCCGCTGCTGGCCGAAGCGGACTTCACCTTCGAGTTCAAGGAGCCCGGCAACATTCCGAACCCGATGCTCTCGATCAGCAATGCGAGCTTCGGCTATGAGATCGAAGGCGAAGAGCCCAAGACCATTCTGCGCAGCGTCAGCCGCTCGGTGCTGGCGGGCCAGCGCATCGGCATTCTGGGCGCCAACGGCCAGGGCAAGTCGACCCTGGTGAAGACCATCGCGCGCGAAATGGGCGCGCTGGCCGGCCAGGTGACCGAAGGCAAGGGCCTGAACATCGGCTACTTTGCGCAGCAGGAACTCGACGTGCTGCGCCCGCAGGACACACCGCTCGAGCACATGGTGCGCATGGCGCGCGAGCTCGGCAGCAGCGTGAAAGAGGCCACCGGCGAGCAGGCCTTGCGCGGCTTCCTGGGCAGCTTCAACTTCAGCGGCGACATGGTGAAGCAGCCCGTGGGCACCATGAGCGGCGGCGAAAAGGCGCGGCTGGTGCTCGCGATGATGGTGTGGCAGCGCCCCAACCTGCTGCTGCTGGACGAGCCCACCAACCACCTGGACCTGGCCACCCGCGAGGCCCTGGCCGTGGCCCTGAACGAGTTCGAAGGCACGCTGATGCTCGTGAGCCACGACCGTGCGCTGCTGCGCTCGGTGTGCGACGAATTCTGGCTGGTGGGCCGCGGTGTGGTCACCGATTTCGACGGCGACCTCGACGACTACCAGCGCTACCTGCTCGACGAAGCCAAGCGGCTGCGCGAAGAGGCCAAGGTGGCCGTGCGCGAGGCCGCAAGTGCCGCTGCACCCGCCGTGGCTGCGCCTGCGCCGGCTGCCGCCGAGAGCGAATCCGCTGCCGCCAGCAAGAACCCGCAGCAGCGCAAGCAAGACGCCCAGGGCCGCCAGCAACGCAGCGACCAGGCCAAGCCCATCAAGCGCGAAATTGCGCAGATCGACGAACGCCTGGGCGCGGCAGGCGCCGAACGCACGGCGCTGGAGGCGCGCCTTGCGCAGCCGCTGCCGTCGGCTGAAATTGCCGAAGCAGGCAAGCGGCTGAAAATCCTCAACGAAGAAATCGGCCGCCTCGAGGAGCGCTGGCTGGCCCTGTCCGACCAGCTCGAGGCGCTGGCGGCCTGAACCGAACCTGCAAAGGAGACACGCGCCATGCCGTCCGCCATCGAACTGGCCCGGGGTGACGAAAAGCTCATTGCCGCGGTCCACCGCAGCCGCCGGCTGATCGGCCGCAAGGCCCTGATGGCCGCTGCCGCCAGCGCCATTCCGGTGCCCGGCGTCGACTGGGCGGCCGATGCCGCCCTGCTCTCGCGGCTCGTGCCGCAGATCAGCGCCGAGTTCGGCCTTTCGGTCACCCAGGTCGAAAAGCTCGCGCCGCACCAGCGCGAGCGCATCCAGAAGGCTGCCACCACGGTTGGCGCCCTGCTGGTGGGCCGGCTGGTCACGCGCGACCTGCTGATCAAGCTCGCCAGGCATGCCGGCGTGAAGCTCACGGCCAAGCAAGCCGCCAAGTACGTGCCGATTGCCGGGCAGATCGTTTCGGCCGCGTTAGGCTACGCCGCCTTGCGTGCGTTGGGCGAGCAGCACATCAAGGACTGCGTGCGCGTCAGCTCGACCCTCGCCTTATCGCCTCCCGAACCGCACGCGCCCGCCTGAAGGCGCAGTCGTCGAACAGCGCAAGGCCGACGCAAGCCGCGGTGACCAGACCTGAAATGGCCAGCCCGCCCAGGCCGTAGTCACGCAGGCGAATTCCGTAGAAGAGCGCTGCGGCAGACAGCAGCGCCAACAGCGCGCAAAGCGCCCGGTCGAGCCACAGGCCCGGTGTCGATGGCTTTTGCATGGTTCAGCCCATGGGGTGAACCTGACCGTGGCACGGCTTTATGCCGCGCGCTCGTTTTTCCGTCTGCTTTTGCGTTGGCCCTGAGGCTTTCGGCGCCAGCACCAACTTGCGTGGTTTCATGGCAAATACTCCCTTTCAACTATTCTAGAGTCCAAGTTGAATATTCGCCTGCGCTTAAATCTGCGCCCATGGAGACTATTGCAGCGCGTGCACTGGCAGCACGCAAATACGCCAAGATGACCCAGAAGCAGGCCGAAGCCGCTTCGGGCGTCAAGCAGTCGAACATCTCGAAGATCGAACGGGGCGACACCGGCCGCTCGATGGGCCTGCTCGCCCTGGCTCGCGCGTACCGCGTCGACCCCAATTGGCTCGACACCGGCGACGGCCCCGCTCCATGGGACGAAGTGCAGCTGCGTCCGGCCCGAGACAACGCCAATGAACCTCCCGGCCCGTACCGCGTCACGCGAACGCCGCCCTCGAGCCCTTCATTCAGCCCGGGCACGCCCGGTACGGTGCCGCTCATTGCATGGACGCAGGCGGCCGCATGGGCCGGCGGCGGCGGCCGAGGTCCGATCGATGCCGAGCGATGGATTCCCTGCGTTGCGCATCACAGCGCCGGCAACACCTATGCATTGCGCGTGCGCGGCGACAGCATGACCGCCCCGCACGGCCACCTGAAGAGCTACCCCGCGGAATCGATCATCTTCGTCGACACGCTGCGAACAGCGCCCGCCGACGGCGAACGCATCATCGCCAGGCTCGAGTCGAACAACGAGGTCACGTTCAAGGTCTTCAAGGAAGAAGACGGCCGCCGCTGGCTGCTGCCGTTGAACCCCAGGCACGAGCCGATCCGCGCGGAGTTCATCGTGCTGGGCACCGTCATCGGCAAGTGGGAAGACGAAGACTGACGCACGCGCCAGGTCAGGTTGCGTGCAGGTTCGGCGGGCACAGTAGAGGCTCCTTCTCCCCGTGGCCTGCATCCTCTCTGATCCTCCCTCCTCCAGCAGGTCACCTTCCAGCCCGCCCTTGTGCGGGCTGTTTTTTTGGCAACAAAAAAGCCTGCTATCTCTCGACAGCAGGCTTTCAATATTCACGCGATTCGGGTGGTAGGACGTACTGGATTCGAACCAGTGACCAACGGATTAAAAGTCCGCTGCTCTACCAACTGAGCTAACGTCCCGGAACCATTTTCTTTTTCGCTTCTTTGCCAGAGTTGAATCCGGCAAAGCCAAAGATTATAGCGCGACGTTGCCCGCGATTTTGTCGAGAACCCAACCTGCGGCGCATTGGCCGAAAGTGGCCGTCACGCTCACCACTGAACCGTAGCCATGGCAGTTGAGCGAGCCGTCGCCTTCGATGGCGCAGGAGGCATCGGGGGGTGCCACGCTTTCGCGGCTGAAGACGCAGGCCACGCCGATCTTGCGGCCTTCGCGTGGTGCGCCGTGTTCCTTGCGCAGGCGCTGGCGCAGTTGGGCAAGCAGCGGGTCGTGCGTGACGAGCGAAAGTTCGTCGATGTCGACCTTGTGCGCCTGCCGCTTGCCGCCGGCCGCACCCACGGTGACGAAGGCGGCGCGCGATGCGCGTGCCCATGCCGCCATCGCGAGCTTGGCCTTCACCTGGTCGCATGCATCGATGACGGCGGTTGCGGGCCCGTTCTCGGCCTGCGACGCATCCAGCAGCGCAGTCCAGTTGCCGGGCTCGACGAATTCGTCGATGGCGAACACCTTGCACTCGGGGTTGATCTGCGCAATGCGATCGCGCATCGCCTCGACCTTGGCTTGCCCTACGGTCGAATCGAGCGCGTGGATCTGGCGGTTGATGTTCGACTCCGAGACGTGGTCGAGGTCGATCAGCGTCAGCCGCCCCACTCCGCTGCGCGCCAGGGCTTCGACCGCCCAGGAGCCGACGCCACCGATGCCGACGACGAGCACATGCGCGTTGCGGATGCGCGCGGCGCCCGCCACGCCATAGAGGCGTTCGAGGCCGCCGAAGCGGCGCGCAAAGTCAGGCGCAGCGGTGTCGGTGACGACAGCCGCGGCGGCGTTCAGTGCTTCCGGAAGGATTGCATTCAAGCGGAGTGCTCCGCCGGCTTCAACGCAGGCGCGAGAGGCGCTCGCGGCCCGCCTGGGCGGCTTCGGATTGCGGATAGGCCTTGGTCAGGTCTTCCAGCGTGCGACGCGCGGCGCGCGTGTCCTTCAGCTCGATCTGGCAGTTCGCGATCGACAGCACGGCCTCGGGAGCCTTGGCGTGGTCGGGCGCGAGCGACAGCATGGAGCGGAAGTTCGCAATGGCCTCGTTGTAGTTGCGCGTGGCGTACTGCGCATTGCCGAGCCAGAACAACGCGGAGGCGTTGTAGCCGCTCTGCGGGTAGCGCTTGACGAACTCCGCGAAGGCGGTCTGCGCCTGCGCGAACTGCCCCGCACGGAAGATGCCGAGCGCGGCGTCGAAGTCGGCTTTTTCCTTGGGGTCGGCGGTGAACTCGCGTCCGTCCACCGAAACCTTCGTGGGTTCGTTCTGCTTCAGCCGGTCGTCGATGGTGCTCTGGCGGGACTGCATTTCGCTCAGCGTGCGCTGCAGCTGCTCGTTCTGGCCGGTCATGCGCGCAAGATCGCCCCGCATCTGCTCGATCTGGTTTTGCAGGTCGAGCAGGCTGCGGCGCAGCTGGCCGTTTTCGTCGGTCAGCCGCTGGTCGGTCTGCTGGCGCATGGCTTCGACACGCTGCCGCAGGTCGAGGATGGCGCGGCGCGCCTCGTCATCCTCGAACAACGCGGCTTGCGAGCCCGCCGAAACGCAGAGCAAGGCGGCAGCCAGTGCCGCGCCTCGCAATAGAGCGTGTTGCATCACCGGGTGTAGCGGAGTTCAGCGCGGCGGTTCTGAGCCCAGACGTCTTCGCCCGAGCCCTGAGCCGCCGGCTTTTCCTTGCCGAAGCTCACGGCTTCGATCTGGGCATCGTTCACGCCCAGCAGCGTCAGCGAGCGGCGGACGGCTTCGGAACGCTTCTGGCCCAGCGCAAGGTTGTACTCGCGGCCGCCACGCTCGTCGGTGTGGCCTTCAATGGAAACGCGGCGCTGCGGATTGGCCTTGAGGAAACGGGCATGGCCGTCGATCAGGGACTGGAACTCGGGCTTGACCGTGTAGCTGTCGTAGTCGAAATAGACGATGCGTTCGATACCGACCGGCCCTTGCGCGGTGCCGGCATTGGGGTCGATGGTGACGGGCGCGACGCCGCTGGCGCTGCCCTGCTGGCTGCCGGCGGTTCCGGAGCGGTCGGTCACCGGTGTGTCGTTGAGCTTGGTGCCCGACGAGCAGCCAGCAATCAGAGCCACGATGGCCAGCGAATAAATCGTACGTTTCAACATTGGGTACTCCTCAAATAAACCTTGGTCATTGCTTTTGAAACGGACCCCAGTCCGGTTCTCTAATGTCTCCCGCCTGCCCCGCCAGCCGTGCCTTGATTTTTCCGTCCAGCGTGGTCGTCATGAGCGCTTCGCGGCCTTGCAGGTGCGTTGCGTAGACGATCAGCTTGCTATTGGGGGCAAAGCTTGGGCTCTCGTCTGCCGAGGTGTCGGTGATGGCCGAGACATTGCCGGTTGCCAACTCCATCACGTGGAGTTTGAAGGCACCGCCAACGCGGGAGATGTAGGCCAACCACCGACCATCGCCGCTGACAGAAGGAGAAATGTTGTAGGTGCCACTGAAGGTGACACGGGTTGGCGCGCCGCCTCCGGCGCTCATCTTGTAGATCTGGGGAGCACCGCCGCGGTCGCTCACGAAGTAGATCGTGCTGCCGTCGGCCGAGTAGACCGGCTCGGTGTCGATGCTGGCGCTCTGCGTCAGGCGTCGCGGCTCGCCGCCGCTGGCCGCGATGGTGTAGAGCTGCGAGCCGCCGTCACGGCTGAGCGTAACCGCCAGCGAGTTGCCGTCGGGTGCCCATGCCGGCGCGCTGTTGGAGCCGCGAAAGTTTGCAAGCAGGCGGCGCTGGCCGCTGGCCACGTTGTGCACGTACACCACGGGCTTGCGCGATTCGAAGGACACATACGCGAGTTGCTGGCCGTTGGACGACCACACGGGCGAAATGATGGGTTCCGGGCTCGCGAGCGCGGCCTGCGCGTTCTCGCCGTCGGCGTCCGCCACCCACAGCGAATAGCGGCTGCCGCCCTTGGTCACGTAGGCGATGCGGGTCGAGAAGATGCCCTTGTCGCCGGTCAGCTTTTCATAGACGTAGTCTGCAATGCGGTGCGACGCGAGCCTCAGGTCGCCCTGCGGAACGGTGTAGCTCTGGCCGCCGAGATCCTGTCCGCGCACCACGTCCCAGAGGCGAAAGCGCACGTCGAAGCGGCCGTCACCCAGCCGCGTGACGCTGCCGACCACCAGCGAATCCGCGGTGCGCTGTCGCCACAGCGCGAGGTCGGGGCGCGAGGCTTCGTCGAGCGCCTGGCCGGAGGCATCGACGCCGCGAAACTGGCCGCTGCGTTCGAGGTCGGCCTGCACGATCTCGGAAATTTTCTGGGGCGAGGCGTCCTGGCCCTTGAACGGGACCAGCGCAATGGGCAACTGCGTCAGCCCGACGCCCGACACCTCGACCCGGAACTGGGCGAGCGCGGGCAGCATGGGAGTTGCAGCAAGAGCCGCGACAAGACCGCGGCGTGCAAAAAACGATGAAGAAGGAGTTGGAATGGAAACTGGCAACGGCTTGTTCATGCGGTTCGGAGATGTTTCGGGGAAAAAAGTTCTACCCGATGCGACGGGCCACATGTTACACACTGGTTTGATCGTGCCGTCACAAAACGTGTATTGGGCGGCGCGGTCCTACATGACACCTTGCTGAAGGCCTGTTTGGGCGCCCCGTAGAATCCGCCGCCATGCAAGCATCCCCCGGCAGTGAGACCGCACGCCCTCCCCTGATTCGCCGGCTGGCGCGCCTCATGACCTGGTTCGGCGGCTCACGCCATTGGTGGGCCGTCGGGATCGTCGGCGCCCTGATGGCCGCGATTACCGAGCCCTTGATGGCCGCCCTGCTCAAGCCGCTGCTCGACCGCGGATTCAACCGCGGCCAGTTGGCGCTTTGGATGGTGCCCGCTGCCGTGCTGCTGCTGTTTGCGGTGCGCGGCATTGCGCAGTTCATTTCCCAATACGCGCTCTCGCGCATTGCCAACGAAGGCATGCAGCGGCTGCGGCGCGTGCTGTTCCAGCGGCTGCTCGGGGCCGAGCTGGCGCTGTTCTCACGCCAGTCGGCCAGCGCGCTTTCCAACACGGTGGTGTATGAGGTGCAGACCGGCTCCATGCTGCTGGTGCAGGCGCTGCTCGGGCTTTCGCGCGACGGCTTCACGCTGGTTGCGCTGCTCGCCTACCTGGTCTACCTGAACTGGAAGCTCACGCTCATCGTCGCCTTCCTGGTGCCGAGCATCTCGTGGATCATGAAGGTGTTCTCCAAGCGCCTCTATCGCCTGACGCAGCAAGGCCAGCAAGCCACCGACGAGTTGGCTTACGTGGTGGAAGAAAACGTGCTCGCGCACCGCATGGTGCGGCTGCACGGCGCCGAAGAAGCGCAAGGCGAACGCTTCGAGCAGCTGAGCCAGCGCCTGAACCGGCTGGCCGTGAAGTCGACCATCGCGCAGGCAGCCACGACGCCGCTCACGCAGATGATGGCGTCGCTTGCGCTGTCGGTGGTGGTGATGATTGCGCTCTGGCAAAGCGGCGAGCAAGGCCTCACGGTGGGCGGTTTCGTCGCCTACATCACCGCCATGCTGATGCTGATTGCGCCCATTCGCCGCCTCGCGGACATGGCCGCGCCCATCACCCGCGGCCTGGCCGCCCTCGAGCGCGGCCTGGTGCTGATCGACGATGTGTCCCCCGAGCCGCAAGGCAGCTTCCGCATCGAGCGTGCGCAAGGCCGCATCGAGCTGCGCGATGCGGTGGTCAGCTACCGCGGCGAAGACGAAGCCCGCGCGCTCAACGGCGTGAGCCTTGCCATCGAGCCCGGGCAAGTGGTGGCTTTCGTCGGCCCCTCGGGCTCCGGCAAGACCACGCTGGTCAACCTGTTGCCGCGCTTCGTGCTGCCGAGCGGCGGGCAGGTGCTGCTCGACGGCCACGACACCGCCGAATGGGAGCTCAAGAGCCTGCGCGCGCAGTTCGCCATGGTGAGCCAGGACGTGGTGATGCTCAACGACACGCTGGCCGCCAACGTGGCGCTGGGCTCCGAGATATATCGCGACCGGGTGCAGCAGTGCATAGATGCAGCGAACCTGTCCAGCCATGTGGAGAGCCTGCCGCTGGGCATCGACACCGTGCTCGGCCACAACGCCACGCAGCTTTCGGGTGGCCAGCGGCAGCGCCTGGCGATTGCGCGCGCGCTCTACAAGAACGCGCCCATCCTGCTGCTCGACGAAGCCACCTCCGCGCTCGACACCGAATCGGAACGGCTGGTGCAAGACGCCCTGCAGCGCCTGATGCAGAACCGCACCACGCTGATCGTGGCGCACCGGCTCTCGACCATCCAGCATGCCGACCGCATCATCGTGATGGAAAAGGGCCGCATTGCCGAGCAAGGCAGCCATGAACAGCTGATGGCGCTCGACGGGCTCTATGCACGCCTGCAGACGCTGGCTGTGCGCAGTGCAACGCCGGGACAGGACCCGACGCTCTGAACCGAGGCCTTCGGGTCAGAGCAATACGATGTCGTATTGCCCTTGCCCGATGGCGGGCTCGGCCTGCAATGAAATAGGCTTGCCAATGAAGTCGCTCAAGCCCGCAAGGTGCTGGCTTTCTTCGTCCAGGAACAGTTCGATCACCTGCGGCGATGAAACGATGCGGAATTCGCGCGGCGTGAACTGCCGCGCCTCGCGCAATATCTCGCGCATCACGTCGTAGGCCACGCTGCGCGCCGTTTTCACGATGCCTTGCCCGCCGCACGCCGCGCAGGGCTCGCACAACATGTGCGCCAGCGATTCGCGCGTGCGCTTTCGCGTCATCTCGACCAGCCCAAGCTGCGAGAAGCCTCCCGCGGTGGTCTTGACGCGGTCGCGCGCGAGCTGCTTGCGAAACTCCGCCAGCACCTGCTCGCGATGGTCGTCGCGCCCCATGTCGATGAAGTCGACGATGATGATCCCGCCCAGGTTGCGCAGCCGCAGCTGCCTCGCAATGGCCTGCGCCGCCTCGAGATTGGTCTTGAAAATGGTGTCGTCGAAATTGCGCGCGCCCACAAAGCCGCCTGTGTTCACGTCCACCGTGGTGAGCGCCTCGGTCTGGTCGACCACCAGGTAGCCGCCCGACTTGAGATCGACCCGCCGACCCAGTGCTTTCGCAATTTCCTCGTCGACCGAATACAGGTCGAAGATCGGCCGCTCGCCCTTGTAGTGCTGAAGCTTGCCGGCCGCCTGGGGCATGTATTCGAGCCCGAACTTCAGCAGCACCTCGAACTGCTCGCGCGAATCGATGCGGATGGTCTGCGTGTCTTCGCTGGTCATGTCGCGCAGCACGCGCTGCAGCAGGCTCAAGTCCTGGTGCAGCAGCGACATGGGCGGCACCTTGCCCGACGAATCGCGAATGCGAGACCAAGTCTTGCGAAGGTAGGCGATGTCTTCGGCCAGTTCGGCATCGGACGAGTCTTCGCCGTTGGTGCGCAGAATGAAGCCCCCAGTGTTGGCCGGCACCACGCCGCCGCTGTCGGCTGCCGCGGCAGCCTCGATCAGCGCCAGCATTCGGGTGCGCAACGATTCGCGCTGGTCCGAAGGAATCTTCTGTGAAACGCCGATGTGGTTGTCTTGCGGCAAGAACACCAGCAGCCGGCCCGCAATGCTGATCTGCGTCGAGAGCCGCGCACCCTTGGTACCGATCGGGTCCTTGATCACCTGCACCAGGAGCGACTGGCCTTCGAACACCTGCTTCTCGATGGGCACCATCGGCCCGCCGTTGCGGTGGTCGCGGTCGGGCGCGGGTGCGCTCGGCCGCGAGCCCGGCGTGAACGGCGCCACAATGTCGGCCACATGCAGGAAGGCCGTGCGTTCCAGGCCGATGTCGATGAAGGCCGACTGCATGCCCGGCAGCACGCGCGAGACCTTGCCCAGGTAGATGTTGCCGACCAGCCCACGCTCCAGCGTGCGTTCGATGTGCAGCTCTTGCACGGCGCCGTGCTCGACCAGCGCCACACGGGTCTCTTGCGGGGACCAGTTGATCAGGATGTCTTGCATGGAGTTCTCAGGTATTGAAACCGGCGCTGCGAAGGAGCTGCGCGGTCTCGAACATCGGGAGTCCCATGATGCCCGAATAGGACCCGCTGATGTGTTCGATGAACGCAGCCGCCGCCCCTTGAATTGCGTAGGCGCCGGCCTTGCCGAGCGGCTCGCCGCTTGCGGCATAGCGCGCGATCTGCTTCTTGCCGATGGCCGCGAAGCGCACGCGCGAAACGCTGAGCGCGGCGTGGCGGCGGCGGCCGTGCTGCAGCGCGACGGCCGTCAGCACGCGGTGCGTGGCGCCGGAGAACAACGCGAGCATGCGCTCGGCGTCGCGCGCGTCTTCGGGCTTGCCGAGAATCGTGCGGCCCAGCGCGACCGTGGTGTCTGCGCAGAGCACCGGCGCATCGGCCAGGCCGTGGCGCTTGCGCCGCGCAACGGCAGCGTCGAGCTTGAGCCCTGTGACGCGCTGCACATAGGCGGTGGGCGATTCGTTGGGCAACGCCGCTTCGAGCGATTCGGCGTCTTCATCGGGGCCGGCAAGCAGCAGTTCGTGGCGAACGCCAAGTTGGCCGAGCAGTTGGGCACGGCGCGGGCTCTGCGACGCGAGATAGATGAAGTCTGGTGTCATTCCCGGTGGTACGGATGGCCCGCGTTGACGGACCAGGCCCGGTACAGCTGCTCGACCAGCAGCACGCGCGCCATGGCGTGCGGCAGGGTCAGGTCGGACAAGCGAATGCGTTCATGTGCCGCAGCCTTGAAAGCCGGGTCGAGCCCGTCGGGCCCGCCAATGACGAGCGCGACGTCATCGCCCTCGCCTTGCCAACTTTGCAGGCGCGCGGCCAGTGCCTTGGTGGTGAGCGCGGTGCCGCGCTCGTCGAGCACAACGATGCGCATGCCCCTTGCAATGGCGCCTTCGATGCGCTCGCGTTCAGCGGCGTAAAGGGTTTCGAGCGACTTGGAGCCGCGGGGTTCGGTCTTGACCGCACGCAGCTCGAGCTTGAGCTCCGGCGGGAAGCGCTTGGCGTAGTCGTCCCAGGCAGTCTGCGCCCAGTCGGGCATGCGCTGCCCGACGGCGACCACCAGGAGCTTCATGCGCGGCGCGCTGGCGCCTTCTTGGCAGGCGCCTTCTTTGCCGCGGGCTTCTTCGCGGCGGGCTTGCCGACGACCTTGACCGGCACGCGCGCGGTCGTGGTCTTCTTGGCGGGAGCGTTCTTGGCAGGCGCCTTCTTCGCGGCGGTTTTCTTCGCCGGGCTCCGGCTGGCCTTTTCGGCCTTGGCCTCTTGCTCGGCCGCGCGAATGGCGGTCTTGGCCGCGCTGGTACGGCGCAGGTTGGGCATCTTGGCGGCGACGGGCTTCTTCTCTTCGGTCACCTTGGCGGCGGTTGCAAGGGCGGGCTTGGTGCCGCCGAGCTTTGCGCGCACGGGCTTGTCGCCCCAGATCTCTTCGAGGTGGTAGTACTGGCGGATGGCGGGCTGCATGATGTGCGCCACGGCTGCGCCGCAGTCCACGATGATCCACTCGCCGTTGTCCTCGCCCTCGATGCGCGGCTTGCCGAAGCCGGCCTCGCGCACCGCGTCGCGAACGCTCGCGGCCAGCGCCTTGGTCTGGCGGTTGGAGGTGCCCGAGGCAACGATCACGCGCTCGAACAGCGGCGAAAGATGCTCTGTGTCGAAAACCTGAATGTCCTGCGCCTTGACGTCTTCGAGTCCATCGATGATGGCTCGCTGGAGTTTTTGGGTGTCTTTCTTGGCGGCGGCTTCAGTGGTCATCAGGCAGGGCGGTAAAGGTGGTGTTGGTCAATATAGCGTGCAACGGCGGACGGAACCAGCGAGGAAATGTCCTCGCCAAGCGCCGCGCGCCGCCGGATTTCGGTGGCGCTGGTGTCCATGGCCGGTAATTCGAGCGCTTCGAAACGTGCGCCAGCCGGAAGGCCGGGCAGCATTTTCGGATCAAAACGAGCAATGCCGCCCGTCGATAGTGCGCGATACGCTACAGAAACAATAGCAATGCCGAGTATAGCCTGCCAGCCGTGCCATGTGGGCAAGGCGGTGGCCTGGTCGGCACCCATGATCAAGACCAGCTGCGCGCCGGGTTGTTCATTCCGCAACTCATGCAGAGTATCGAGCGTGTAAGTGGGGCCGTCGCGCAACACTTCGCGGCTGTCGACCACCACGGTGCCCGCAAGCCCTGCAAAAGCCAGCCGCGCCATCGCAAGACGGTCTTGCGCCGGCGTGAGCGTGCGGCTCTTGTGCCAAGCCTGGCCAGTAGGAATGATGTGCAGTTCGGCCAGGCCGAGCTGCGAAAGCGCTGCTTCGGCCAGGGCCACGTGGGCGTTGTGAGGCGGATCGAATGCGCCGCCGAAAACGCCGATGCGCGGAGCGCCGGAGAAACTCACAACCAGTCGCGCCGCACGATGAAGTCGCTGTACAGCGCGGCTTCGGGGCTGCCAGGTTCGGGTTGCTGGCGATAGGCCCAGCTTGCAAGCGGCGGCATCGACAGCAGGATCGATTCGGTGCGCCCGCCCGATTGCAGCCCGAAGTGCGTGCCGCGGTCCCACACCAGGTTGAACTCGACGTACCGCCCGCGCCGGTACAGCTGAAACGCCCGTTCGCGCTCGCCCCACGGCATGCCGCGGCGGCGCTCTACGATGGGCATGTAAGCCGGCAGAAAAGCATTGCCCACGGAACGCAGCATGGCAAAACCGTTCTCGAAACCGCCTTCGGAAAAGTCGTCGAAAAAGATGCCGCCGATGCCGCGCTGCTCATTGCGGTGCTTCAGAAAGAAATACTCGTCGCACCACGTCTTGAAGCGCGGGTATTTGTCGTCGCCGAATGCAGCGAGCGAATCGCGGCATGCGGTGTGAAAGTGCACCGCGTCTTCCTCGAAGCCGTAGCAAGGCGTCAGGTCCATGCCGCCGCCGAACCAGCACACCGGGTCCTTGCCCTCAGGCAACGCGGCCAGCATGCGCACGTTCATGTGAACGATGGGCACGTAAGGATTGCGCGGGTGGAACACCAGCGAAACGCCCATGGCCTCGAAGGGGGCGCCCGCGAGTTCAGGCCTGTTCTGCGTGGCTGAAGGCGGCAGCCTGGGCCCGCGCACCTGCGAAAAACCGCAGCCCGCCCGCTCGAACAGCTCTCCGCCTTCGAGAATGCAGGTAAGGCCGTGGCCTTGCAGGCTTTCTCCGGGTTCTTTTTGCCAGGCATCGCGCGTGCAGGCGCCGCCGTCCGCTGCTTCTACCGCTTCGACGATCTGCTGCTGAAGGCCGCGCAGGTAGTCGCCGACTGCTGCCGGATTGGTCTGCTGCATCAAGCCTGCGGGTTGTTGCGCGCGTGAACCGCCCGGTACCCGATGTCCTTGCGGTACTGCGCGCCGTCGAAGTTGATGCGCGCCGCCACTTCATAAGCCCGCTGCTGCGCGAGCTTCACGCTGTCCGCCAATACGGTCACGCAAAGCACGCGGCCACCGCTGGTCTTGAGTTCGCCGTCTTGCTGCGTGGTGCCGGCATGGAACACCACGGCATCGGGCGCCTCGGCCGGAATGCCCGTGATGCGGTCGCCCTTGCGCGGCGAGAGCGGGTAGCCGTGCGCCGCCATCACCACACCCAGCGCCACGCGCCGGTCCCACTGCAGCTCGACCTGGTCGAGCGTGCCGTCGGTCGCGTGCCAGAACACTTCGAACAGGTCGGACTTGAGCCGCATCATGATCGGCTGCGTCTCGGGATCGCCCATGCGGCAGTTGAACTCGAGCGTCTTGGGGTGGCCCGACGGATCGATCATGAGGCCGGCATAGAGAAAACCGGTGTACGGAATGCCGTCTTTTTCCATGCCGCGAATCGTCGGCAGGATGATCTCGCGCATGGCACGCGCGTGCACCTCGGCCGTGACCACCGGCGCGGGCGAATAGGCCCCCATGCCGCCGGTGTTGGGGCCTTCGTCGTTGTCGAGCAGGCGCTTGTGGTCCTGGCTGGTGGCCAGCGCGGTCACGTTCTTGCCGTCGCACAGCACGATGAAGCTGGCTTCTTCGCCCTGCAGGAACTCTTCGATGACGACGCGCGCACCGCCGTCGTTGTGCGACACGCCGAACTTGTTGTCGACCAGCATGAAGTCGACGGCCTCGTGCGCCTCTTGCGCGGTCATGGCCACCACCACGCCCTTGCCGGCAGCGAGGCCGTCGGCCTTGACGACGATGGGTGCGCCCTTGACATCGATGTACGCGTGGGCCGCGGCCGCGTCGGTAAAGGCCTCGTACTCGGCCGTGGGAATCTTGTGGCGCTTCATGAACGCCTTGGAGAACGCCTTGGAGCTTTCCAGCTGCGCCGCGGCCTGCGTGGGGCCGAAGATGCGCAGGCCGTGCGCGCGGAATTCATCCACCACGCCGGCAGCCAATGGCGCCTCGGGGCCGACCACGGTCAGAGCGATCTTTTCCTTCATGGCCCACTCGCGCAGCGCGGCGGGCTCGGTGATGTCGATGCAGTCGTAGCGCTCGTCGCTCATGGTGCCGCCATTGCCCGGCGCCACGTACACGCGGCTGACCCGGTTGGCCTGCGCCAGGCGCCACGCCAAGGCGTGTTCGCGGCCCCCTCCTCCAATTACCAGTACCTTCATTCGCAGGCCTTCATTCGCTGTATGTCGTTCATTCGGAAAGCGCCGCGTTGTGATAGACCTCCTGGACGTCGTCCAGGTCTTCGAGCACATCGAGCAGCTTTTGCATCTTGGCCGCGTCTTCGCCGGTTATTTCGACGGTGTTTTCAGGCCGCATGGTGACCTCGGCCACCTCGGGCTTCAGGCCGGCGGCCTCCAGCGCGTTCTTCACGGCTTCGAAGTCGCCAACGGCGGTGAGCACCTCGATGGCGCCGTCATCGTCGGTCACCACGTCTTCGGCGCCGGCTTCGAGCGCAAGCTCCATCACCTTGTCTTCGTCGGTGCCGGGCGCAAAGATGATCTGCCCGCAGTGCTTGAATTGAAAGGCCACCGAGCCTTCGGTGCCCATGTTGCCGCCGTGCTTGGAAAATGCGTGGCGCACTTCGGCCACGGTACGCACGCGGTTGTCGGTCATGGTGTCGACGATGATTGCCGCACCGCCGATTCCGTACCCCTCGTAACGAATTTCTTCGTAATTCACGCCTTCGAGGTTGCCGGTGGCCTTGTCGATGTTGCGCTTGACGGTGTCGATCGGCAGGTTGACTGCCTTGGCTTTTTCAACCGCCAGCCGCAACCGAGGGTTAGCACTTAGGTCGCCGCCGCCAGTGCGGGCGGCCACTGTGATTTCGCGAATGGCGCGCGTCCAGAGCTTGCCGCGCTTCTCGTCCTGGCGGCCCTTCCGGTGCTGAATGTTTGCCCATTTGCTGTGTCCGGCCATGACTTCTTTCTCGCAATCCTGTGTTTTCAAAGCAGGCTCCGAGTTTACTGTCCGGCGCACGCAACGGCCCGTCGGCGGAGCCGAAGCGGCCAGGTCTTTTGGTGATAATCCTTCGATGACGCCATCGCCTTCTGTCGCTCCCGGGAATCCGGCCATCCTGCCGCCGCACACCCCCTTGCCGCTGTACTACAAGAACGAGGCGGAGCACCAGGCGTTTCTGCGCCGCATCTTCGACAGCACCGCCGCCGACTACGACCGCATCGAGAGCGTGCTCGCCTTCGGCACCGGCCCGGCATACCGGCGGGCCGCGCTGACGCAAGCCGGCCTCGTTGCGGGCGCGCAGGTGCTCGACGTGGGAATCGGCACCGGGCTGGTTGCGCGCGAGGCGCTCAAGATCATCGGCCCGACGGGCAAGCTGGTGGGCGTCGATCCCAGCGTGGGCATGATGGAACAGATCAACCTGCCGGGCGTGGAGCTGGTGCCGGGCGTGGCGGAATCGCTGCCCCGGCCCGATGCCAGCTGCGACTTCGTGAGCATGGGCTACGCCATGCGCCACATCAGCGACGTGGCGGCCGCATTCAGCGAGTTCCACCGTGTGCTGCGCCCCGGCGGCCGCCTGGTGGTGCTCGAAATCACCAAACCGCAGGGCCGCATCGCCACCGCCCTGCTCAAGGGCTACATGCGCGCGGTGGTGCCGCTGATTGCCCGGGTCGTCGGCCGCCGCAGCAACACCTCGGAGCTGTGGCGCTACTACTGGGACACCATCGAAGCCTGCATTCCCCCCGAGCGCGTGCTGGAGGCATTGCGCGCCGCCGGCTTCACCGAAGTGCGCCGGCATGCAAGCCTGGGCGTTTTTTCCGAATACATGGCCCGCAAGCCAGAAAACACCGTCGAGGCCGGCTGACCGTGCGAGTACAGGGCGAAATTTCTCATCTGCGCGTCGAGCGCCTTTCACTGTCCGACAGCCTTGCGCTGGCCGCCAACGTCACCGCGCCTTTTGCAGCGCTCGGCTACGGCACGCCGCACGGGCTGGCATGGATGCCGACGGTCAACGCGCGCGTACTTTCCGCAGAGGGCGCCATGGCCGACGTGTGGCACGTGAACGGCGGGCAGGTCCAGTCGGGCACCACGGGCATCGCCCGCTGGCGCAGCAACGGCCACTGGCTGCTCGGTGCCATCGACATCGATGAATCCGCGGAAAAACAGAACCTCGCCGAAATCGCGCACAGCGCGTACCACGATCTCTTCAAGACACTCGACGACGCCGCCACGCCGCACTTGCTGCGCATCTGGAACTACCTGCCGCAGATCAATGCCGACGGCGGCGGGCTGGAGCGATACCGCCAGTTCAACCTCGGGCGGCAAGAAGCGTTTTTCGAGGCCGGCCGCGCTGCCTTCGAAGGCGCCCCAGCGGCGTGCGCGCTGGGCATTCACCAGGGGGCGTTGTCCATCCGGTTCCTGGCCGGGCAAACGGCGCCCGTGCCGGTCGAGAATCCGCGCCAGGTTTCGGCCTACCGCTATCCCGAAACCTACGGCCCGCGCTCGCCCACCTTTTCGCGCGCCGCGCTGGCGGATGTCGGCAATGGCGACGTGGCGCTTTTCATCTCGGGCACCGCGAGCATCGTGGGCCACGAAACCGTTCACCAGGGAGACGTGCTGGAGCAAACGCGCGAAACGCTGCGCAACCTCGAGGCGGTGATCGCGGCGGCCAACAGCCAGGTCACGGCCACGTTTTCGCTCGCCATGCTCGACTGCGTGGTTTATGTGCGCCATCCGGCCGACACCGACGCGGTGCGCAGCGTGCTCGAGAACGCGCTGGGCGCCGACGCGCCGATGATCCGCCATGCGGTCTACCTGGAGGCGGACATCTGCCGCAGCGACCTGCTGGTGGAGATCGAAGCCCATGCCGTCGCCCCGGGCCGCCTGCGGGACTGACCCGTTGTTGCGATTCGACCGGACCGACGAGATGTCGATGACCCGCGTGCTGCGCATTCTCACGACCATTCCGCTCGCGTTGATGCTCTACGCGCTGCTGCTGTTCCTGGGCCTGATTTCGCTGGTCTGGAACTTCGTCGCCATGCTGCTGTATCCGGTCATGCCGGAGGCACCCGCACGCAAGCTGGGCCGCCTGACCATCGCCCTTGCCTACCGAATGTTCTGGGGCCTTGCCTCGGTGACCGGAATGATGCGCATCGATGCGAGCTGCCTCGACCCGATGCGCAGCGAGCCCGGCGTGATCTTCGTTGCCAACCACCCCACGATGCTCGATGCGCTGCTGCTGGTGGCTCGGCTGCCGCGCAGCGCCTGCATCATGAAGGCCGACCTGCTGCGCAACATCTTTCTTGGCGCGGGTGCGCGTCTTGCGCGCTACATCAGCAACGAATCGGCGCGCACCATGGTGCGCCTGGCCGTGGCAGACCTTCGCAACGGCGGGCAGCTGGTCATTTTTCCGGAAGGCACGCGCACGGTAACGCCGCCGCTCAACCCCTTCGGGCACGGCGTAACGCTGATTGCCAAGCTCGCGCAAGCCCCCATCCAGACCGTGTTCATCGAAACCGATTCGCCGTACCTCAGCAAGGGCTGGCCGCTGTGGCGCGTGCCGCCGCTGCCCATCGTCTTCAAGCTGCGGCTGGGTGAGCGGTTCGCGCCGTTGCAAGACAGCCATGTGCTGCAATCGGAGCTGGAACAATACTTTCGCCAAAACATGGAACAGCGCGCCACCGACGCGTCCCCCGCATGCCAGACGCCTCGCGCACACACCTTGTCCTGATCCCCAGCTACAACACGGGCGAGCGCCTGTTTTCGACCGTCGAAGCGGCGCGAGCCCAATGGAACCCCGTGTGGGTGGTGGTGGACGGCAGCACCGACGGCACCGGCGAACGCCTGCAGCAAATGGCTGCGCGCGACCCGGGCCTGCGGGTCTGGCTGCTGCCGCAGAACCAGGGCAAGGGCGCGGCGGTGCTGCACGGCCTGCGCGCGGCACGCGAGGCCGGCTTCACACATGCACTGACCATGGATTCCGACGGTCAGCATCCGGCCGACCTGATTCCTTCGTTCATGGCCGCATCGCAGGCGCGGCCCGAAACCATGGTGCTCGGCCGGCCGGTGTTCGACGCCTCCGCCCCGCTGCTGCGCGTGCGCGGAAGGCGCGTGTCCAACGGCTGGACGCAGCTGGAAACCCTGTTTGCCGGCGTCGGCGATTCGCTCTACGGATTTCGCGTGTACCCGGTGGCCGACCTGATCGCCGTGATGGCGCGGCAGCCGTGGATGCGCCGCTTCGACTTCGACACCGAAGCCGTCGTGCGGCTGGCCTGGCGGGGTGTCAAGCCCGTGAACATCGATGCGCCGGTGAAGTACCTGACGGCCGAGGAAGGCGGGGTTTCGCACTTTCGCTATGGGCGCGACAACGTGCTGCTGACGTGGATGCACACGCGGCTGATGGTCGAATTCGTGCTGCGGCTGCCTGGGCTTGTTTTTCGCAAGCTCCGGGGGGCGCCGCCTTTTCAGAGATAGCGCTTCGGAGGGCCCCGGCAGCAAGCTCAGATCATTCCGCCGTTGATGGAAATTACCTGCCCCGTGATGTAGGCCGCCTCGTCGCTGGCCAGGAATGAGGCCAGCGACGCCACTTCCTGCGGCGTTCCGGCGCGCTTCATCGGGACCATCTGGTTGACCATGGCGGGGTCGAAGGTTGCGTCGGCCATGGGCGAGGCGATGATGCCCGGCGCAATGGCGTTGACCGTGACGCCGCGCGACGCTACTTCGAGCGACAACGCCTTGGTCGCGCTGTTGAGCGCACCCTTGGCGGCCGCATAGTTGACCTGCCCGCGGTTGCCGGTCAGCGCCGAGACCGACGAGATATTGAGCACGCGGCCCCAGCGGGTGCGCATCATCGGCAGCAGCAGCGGCTGCGTCACGCGAAAAAAGCCGTTGAGCGAAACGTCGATCACCTTGTGCCACTGTTCGGCACGCATGCCGGGCAGCACGGCGTCGTCGTGCACGCCGGCGTTGTTGACGACGATCTGGACCGTCCCATCTTCGAGCATCCGTTCGCACGCCACACGGCAGGCTTCGTCGCTGCGCAGGTCGAAAACGTGGCATTCGGCCTTGCCGCCAGCCGCCGCAATCGTGGCTGCCAGCTGCTCCACCGCTTCGGGCCGCGAATTGGCGTGCAGAAGCACGGTGGCGCCATCGCGTGCTAGGCGCTCGGCCATGGCGGCGCCCAATGCGCCGCTGGCGCCAGTGATCAGTGCGCGTTTTCCTTCGAGGCTCATGAGGCAGTGGCTCCGGTTGCAAGCGGTGTGTTCAGCACCACCACGGCGCGGCCTTCGGCCAGCATGAGGCCGTCGCTGTCTTTCACCGCGAATTCATAAAGGATCTGGTTCGTGTCGCCCGAAAGGCGTCGCGCCTGCACCTGCAGTGCGCCGGCAACGTCGTCGAGGCGAGCAACCGAGAAGCGTACGTTGCGCGCACTCGCCAGAAAGCCGGCCGATGGCGTACTTCCTTCGGCGGCCAGCAGACCACCGTGCAGCGCCATGGTTTGCGCGGCGTATTCGATGGCGTTGGGCGCGAGCAGGCCGCCCGCCGTTCGCAGCGGGTTGTCGGGCTGTGTATGCGTGCGGGTGCTGCAATGGATGGATTCGGCGTCCCAGCGCTCGAGGCGATCGAGCAGGCACATGCTGCCGCTGTGCGGAATGCGCTGCGCAATGCCCGCACGGTCGAGCGTTTGCGGAGCCGTTGTCACGCAGAGGGCTCCAGGTCGGCCACCAGCAGCACGTTGGCAAACGGCGTGCCCTCGCTCATGGGAATGCTCTGCACACTGAAACCCAGCCGCTGCAGCACCGCGATCCAGTCGGCCAGCGGACGGCCCCAGGTGGGCGACACCTTGTGGCCGCGGATGCGCGTCACGGTGCGGTCGACCCACTGGCTGATGGCGAAACCGCGCTTGCTCGACGCATCGCCCACGCGCAGCAGCAGCCGCGCGTTCGGGTTGCCGCCGCGCCGCAGTGCATCGCGCACGCGCTGCAGAACACCGTCTTGCGCCTCGATGTTCACGTAGTGCAGCACGTCGAGAATCACGACCAGATCGCAGTCCGGCAGCGCCGCCGAGCACATGTCGGCGCAGACCAGCTTCGGCGCCGGTTGCAGATGCCCGATGGAAGCCTCGGCACGCGCCACGTCCTTGGGCATGAGCTCGATGCCCGTGTAGTCGGCCGCCGCCGGCGTGCGCTTCCATGACGCCGGCCAGCGGCCCTGTGCCTGCATCTGGCTCATCGATGCGAGCAGGCTCGCAAAAAGCCCCTGCCCGCAGCCGATGTCGACCACGCGGCGATGCTCCGGGCCGATCAAGCCGCGCTCGAGCAGCCCACGAAACACCGGGTCGCGTCCCAGCTTGCCGCGCGCAAAGTGCCAGGCAAAGCTGCCACCCTTCTTGTAGGGAATGGTGGCGGCCTCGTGCAGTTCGCGCCATGCGCTGTCGGTCGTGCCGGTTGAGGAAGGCAGCACCGCGCTCATCGCTTCAGGCCCTCGGGCAAGGTGACGGCGCTAAGGCCTTCGGCGCGCAGGCGTTCGAGCAACAAGGGCAATACCTCCAACAACACGGGATTTCCTTCAGGGGTGCGCGCGGCGTTGCCGTCGTGCAGAAGCAGGATGTCGCGCGCCTGCAGGTTGCGGGCAAGGCGCGCCATGACCTTGGCAGGGTCGCCTTCGCGCGTGTCGAAGCCGCGGCGGGTCCAGCTCACGAGCGAAAGGCCGAGGCGATGCAGCACAGGCTCGAGGAACGGATTGCGCAGGCCGGCCGGCGCACGGAAACAGGTCGGGCGGTGGCCCGTGGTTTCCGTGAGGATTTCCTGCGCCCGCGCAATCTCGCTCGCAAAGCCCCGGGGCCCGAGAAAAGAAAAATTGTGCCGGTGCCGCGCGGTGTGGTTCTGGATGCTGTGGCCGCGCGCCACGATCTCGCGCGCGAGCGCCGGGTGCGCAAGCACGCGCTCGGCAATGCAGAAGAAGGTGGCACGCTGGCCATGCGCGTCCAGCAGGTCGAGCACCCGGGGCGTGACCTCGGGCTCGGGGCCGTCGTCGATGGTGATGGCCACTTCGCGCCTGGCGCCGGCCGCCTCGGGCAAGCGCGTGACGTTAGGCCCCAGAAGACTGCTGCGCGGCGTGAGCCCCGCACCGGTGATGAGCGCATGGTTCAGCACGACGGCACCGATGGCCCAGGGCATCGCCCCCGGCACCAGCGCGCCCGCGCCGATGGCGGCCACGTGCAAGGCCGCGCTCGCGCGAATGGCCGGCGGCCAGGGCCACGATTCAGACGGTGCGGCGGATGCGGATGACATGGCTCGGGATTTTCCCATCAGCCGCGTGCGGGCGGCGGCGCCATGCGGCTCGCGAAGGCGGCCGAGAGCAGCAGCGCCAGCAAGGCACCCGGCGCGACCACGCGGCCGATTGACGACAGCGCCGGAATGTCCGAAATCGCGATCAGCCCGAACGACACCACGGTGGTCAGGTTGGCCAGCATCAGCGAGGCCAGCGTGTCCTCATCGGCCCGGCCCGCCACGCGCAGCTGGTCGAAGAACAGCGCGTAGTTGGAGCCGACCGCGACGATCAGCAGCAGCCCGACCAGGTGCAGGATGCCCAGCGGCACCTGGAGCACGGCCATGCCGCCGAGCGTGAGCACCACCGCAACGACCAGCGGCTGGCACACCGCGAGCAGGCGCTTGCCCGAACGCAGGTAGATGCCGAGCAGCACCACCACGGCCAATGCGCCGAGCAGCACCTGCACGAAGGCCTCATGCAGGTAGCGTTGATAGAGCCCGGCAAGTTCGCGGCCCACATCGACCACTTGCACTTCAGGCGCGCCCGCAAGCGCCGCCTCGAGCCGCCCCGCATCGAACTTCGGGCCCGGATGAAGAACCACCAGCGTCGACCAGCCGCCGCCCGGGCGCTGGTACATGAGCGTGTTGACGACCGAACCGAGCGGGCCGTCCTTCAAGTCGGCTCGCCGCACGGGCGCCAGCTTGCGCGCGGCTTCGACTTCGGCCAGGAAAGGACCGAGACGCGTGGCGGGCAAAGGTGAGCCTTGCGTGGCCTCGGCCAGCCGGGTTCGCAGGGTCTCGTCGTCCGGCAGGCTGGCCAGGCGCGCCGCCTGCGTTGCAACGCTCGGGAGCACGCGCGTCACGGTTTCGAAGCCGCCGAGCTCGCCCTTGTCGACCAGCGCCTCGAGCCGCGCCGCGGCTGCCTCGGTATTGCGCAGTGCGGCCTCTTCGTCGGCGCCGTAGACCACGACCAGCGTGCTGCCATCGCCGGTGCCGATGTCGGCGCGCAGCATTTCGTCGAGCTGCTGGGCCGACTTGGGCACCGGGCTCATCGCGCCGAGGTCGGCACGCCAGAGATGGCCGCCCTGCCAGATGACCAGCGCCAGCGCGGCCACGCCCAGTCCGGCCAGCACCCAGCGCAGGCGCGGCAGGCCGCGAACCAGCAGGCCGGCGCCGCGCGCCATGTACTTGCGCATGCCCATCCCGGTGGCGCCGTCCGGCGCGAGCATGGGCAACGCGTAGCGCGTGGCGAGCGCGGCGGCCACGAGCCCCGCTATCGAGAAAACGCCCAGCTGCGCGAGGCCTGGAAAGCCAGAGAACACCAGCGCCGCAAACCCGCACACCGATGTGAGCAGCCCGAGCCGCACGGTGGGCCAATGCACGTCGCGCCACCTGGCCCAGCCGGTGCCGGCCACGGCCGCGCCGCGCGCCTGAATGAGGTAGTAGATGGCGTAGTCGACCGTCTCGCCGATCAGCGTGCTGCCAAAGCCCAGCGTCATGCCGTGCACGGAGCCGAACACCACGCTCACCGCGGCAGTGCCGATGACCACGCCCGTGGCCACGGGCAGGAACGCGATGACCAGCGCGCGCGGCGACGCGAACGCCAGCAGCAGCAACCCACCCATGACGATGCCGCCCACGATTGCAAGGTGGATCGCTTCGGTCTTGATCTTGTCCCGGCTCAGCACCGAGAACACCGGCGGGCCGCTGAGCAGCAGCTTGGGCCCAGCCTCGCCCATGCCGCGCGTGGCGGCATCGAAGGCCGCATGCACGCGCGCGATGGCCGCGGCCTGTGCGTCGAGGTCGCTGCCCGCGGCGCGCGTGGTGGCAATCATGAGCGCGCGGGGCGCGGTGCGCGACATCCATACGCCGCCCTCCGTACGCGGCGCGCTGGCCGGCGCCAGGTCCACGGCAATGCGCTGCGTCTCGCCGGTGGGGTCGCGGTCGAGCAAGGGCTTGATCACGTTGCCGGCCGGCGTGCCCAGCATCGAGAGCGTCTCGTTGATTGCATCGCGCAGTCCATCAACAGTGAACTGCTCGGGCTTGACACCCGGCGAGAGCTGGTAGCGGTGATCGAAGACCCAGGTGCCGGCTTCGGTCCAGTCCCCCGTATCGCCGTTCTGGATCAGGTCGAACAGCTGGCTTTGGCGCATGGCCTTGGCCACCGCGCGGGACACCGCGGCGCGCTGCTCCACGCTGGCGCCGCCCTCGATGCCGAGCAGTAGCGTGCGCGAGGCGACGCCGCTTTGCAGTTGCTCGATGAGCACCTGCTGCCGCACGTCGGGGCTCTTGGGCAGGAAGGCCGAAAGGTCGGCGCTGAAATGCGTGCGCGCGATCTGCAGCCCGCCGCCGATCAGGACCAGCGCCCACACCAGCAGCACCAACGCGCGGCGCTGCCAGCTCGGCGGCCCTCCCCCGGTCTCGCGTGCGATCACGGCGTGGTGCGCCCGGCAGCGCCCGCTGGCGCAGAGGGAGCCGCGGGAGCGGCGCCCGCGCGCTCGGGCGTGATGTTCATCACCGAGCGGTCGCCGCCGACGAATTCCATTTCAAGGCCCAGCACTTCGCTGGCGCGGCCCGAGATGCGGATGCTGCGCATCTGCGCCGCCAGGCGGCTGTCGATGGGCGTGAGGTCGAGCGTCCAGTTGCTGGCCGACCCGCCCACGGTGCTGCGGAAATAGCGCTGCAGCGTGGTGCCGTCGCCCGTCAGCGTGCCGCGCATGGCTTCGACCAGGCCGAGCAGCTCGGGCATGCTGTCGAGCGTAAGCGTGCGGTTGCGGCCGCCGCGCGAGAGCGTGAGCGTGTTGCCTTCGACCGCCATGGTTTCGACGCGCGGCGACAAGGTGCGTCGCACCAGCTTGTCCGGCGCCTCGAAGCTCAGCGTGCCCCGCGCATCGAGCGGGCCTTCCAGGCCGTGCACGAAGCGCTGCTCGGTGAAGCGCGCCTCGCCGCTCTTCTGCTTGGAAAGAAGACCCATCAGCTCGGACAAGTCGAAAGCCCACGCGGGCGCGGCGCAGCAGGCCAGTGCCAGCAGCAGGCTCCTGCAAAGCCAGTCAAACCGAATCTTCGAGCCAGAAATCATGAAAATTGAACCAGTTGTAGGGGTAGGCGCGGCACAGCGCTTCGAGGTGCGCCACGTAGGCTTCGACCGCCGCGCGGATGCGGCGTTCCCGCTCGGCGGGGTCGGAGGCGCGTTCGCTGAAGTCGGCCAGCAGGTCAAACTGGACATCGTAGCGCGCACCGCCGCCGTACAGGCCGGCCATGAAGAACACCTTGCGCCGCAGCAGCGCCGCGAGGCGGAACGGGCCGTCGTTGAAGCTGGCCGGCTGGCCCAAAAAGGGCAGCACGATGTTGTTGCCGCGCTGCTGCGCGGGCTGGTCCTCGCTGCCCGGCAGCGTACGGTCGGCCAGCATGCCGCCAAGGCCGCCGTGGTCGAGCCAGTCGCGCAGGGCAAGCATCGAATGCGGCCGGCCCAGCGCGATCACGTGAGGCCGCGCTTCAGGGAGGCTGATCGCGTTCAGAATGGCCGTGATGCGCTGCGCGTTGTCGGGATACATCAGCATCGCGAGCCGCAACTCCTGCTTGTGCTGGCTGTGGTGCTTGCAGGCGCCCAGCGCCTCGAAGCTGCCGACGTGCGCGCCCAGCAGAAAGGCGCCCCGCCCTTGCAGCGCCTCGGTCTCCAGCGGCATGTTGCCCTTGACCTTCACGTCGAACAGATCCATGCGCCCGCGCAGGAAGTACACGCGGTCGAGCACCGTCGAGGCAAAGGCGTGCAGCAGGCGATAGCCGTCGATCCACCCCGCGCGCGGGCCAATGGCCCTGAACAGGTAGCGCTTGATGTGGCGGCGCGGCGTGGGCGCGAACAAGAGAAAGTACAGGCTGATCGGCGGCAGCAGCAGCCGCGTGATGTGGCGCCCGAAAACCAGCGCCATCATGCAGATGAAGCGCAGGGCCAGCATGTTGCTGCGCTCGGGGGCGCGCGCCCAGTCGCCGCGCTGCCCCGTCTGCGACGCCTCTTTCACGGCGTGCGTCTCGGCTTCGGTGTGCTTCATCACGCGGAGCCTGGCGCCGCGGTCCAGCGGCCGGTGACAGCCACCACGCCGTCGCAGCGCACGTCGAAACGCACGCCGCGCGCGGCGCCCGCCTCGGGTTGCAGTTCGATGGAGAGCATGCTCCCCGGCCGCACGGGCGCCAGAAACTTGGCAGCAGCAAGCGTGGGGTGCGTGCCAAGCCGGGCAACCAGTGCCGGCACCCGCTGCACTGCTTCCATGACCTCGGCCAGTATCAGCGCCCCAGGCAGCAGCGGCTGACCGGGAAAGTGGCCCGCGAACGCCGGGTGATCAACGGGCACCGCATGGGCAAACTCCACCGGGGTGTCGTCTCCCGCAAGCTGCGCAAGCGCGAATTCGCGCAGCGCGCGCACGGTGAGCTTGCCGGTGCCTTCGCGCGGAAAA
Organism: Variovorax sp. CCNWLW225; assembly: GCF_037204045.1. Classification (NCBI taxonomy): domain Bacteria; kingdom Pseudomonadati; phylum Pseudomonadota; class Betaproteobacteria; order Burkholderiales; family Comamonadaceae; genus Variovorax; species Variovorax sp. CCNWLW225. The sequence goes on from NZ_JBBCBV010000010.1 coordinate 151,937, forward strand.
GCCTTGACCTGCACCACACGCCGCGGAACGAACACCGGCTCGAGCCGCTGCCGCAGCGCCGTGATGATTTCGCCGGCCGAGAGCGTGGGCGCCACCACGAAAGCCACGGGACGCACCACACCGTCGGCCACTTCGTCGGGAAGCCAGAACGCGCCGTCTTCAACGCCCGCAATGCTGTTGAGGTGATAGTTCAGATGCGCGAGCGAACTGCGCCGCCCCGCCACGTGAATCAGGTCGTTGGCCCGGCCGAACAACCGGAAGCGGCGCGCATCGAGAAGTTCGAGCACGTCGGCCATGGGCGTGGGCTCGGGCAGGAAGTCGCCGCTGAAAATGAAGCGCTCGGGTCCGTCGCCCTCGCCCGGTTCGGCATGCACGCGAATGTTGCCGAAGTTCTCCCAGACCTCGCTTTGCGTGGTGCGGCGGGTGGCGACCTGGCCGGACTCGGTGCTGCCGTAGATTTCGATCAGCACGCCGCCGAGCGCCTGCTCGGCCTGGGCCGCCAGCTGCGGCGATAGCGGCGCGGTAGCCGAAAGAATCAGGTCGACAGGCGGCAGCTCGATGCCCGAGAGCAGCAGCGTCTTCAAGTGGAAAGGTGTGGTGACCAACGCACGCGGGCGCGGCACCGAGGCCAGCGTTTTCACCACATCGGCCGGAAAGAACGGCCGTCCGCTTTCGAATGCGGCGCCGCCCAGCATGGCCAGCAGCACCGACGATTCGAGTCCGTAGCTGTGCTGAACCGGCACGGTCGCAACCAGCGTCAGGCCGGCAAGCGATGGCCGCCCGAGCAGGCTGGCGAGCCGCTCCACCGCCACGGCCACATCGCCCACCAGTGTTTCCCACCGCTTGGCGTGCGGCTGGGGCACGCCGGTCGAGCCGGAGGTCAGCAGGCTCACGGCGTGCATGCCGCCGTCGACGGCCGGCACCTCGAGCCCGGCGCCGCCTTCGGGGCTGGACCGGTCTTCGATCAGCACGCGCGGCATGCCGGGGGTGGCCAGGCCGACATCGTCGGTCAGCGCGAAGAGATTCGACCCACCGGAGTCGAGCAGCCGCGCGAGCGTGTCGGGCCGGGCGTCGGGCGGCAAGAGGCTTGCATGGCCGCGCACCAGCGCAGCGGCCAGGCTGACGGCAAAGGCGTAGCGGTCGACGCACAGGTTGACGGCCTTGCCCTCTGCGGGGAGCACCGGCGCGAACCGGGCCACGTCGGCCAGGAACTGGCGCGTGCTCACCGGCACGCCGGCGCGCCAGGCCAGGGGCGCGCCGAGGTCCCGGTTGGTGATGAGCGGCAGCAGGCGGGTTTCGGCGGTCACGCAGGGCCCTGCTCTACCGGCTGCCGGTGCCGTTGTCGATGGGCGATGTTCCCTGGAAGGCGCGCACCGCATCAATGAGCCGCGTGCGCTCGAATTCGGGGTGCAGCCGGTAGCGCACCAGGTGCTCGCCCACGAAAAGCAGGGTCACCGAAAGCGGGGTCAGCACATTGGCCAGCAGCGACCAGGCCGAAAAAGGCAGGCTCAGGTACACCACGATCGACGAGACGACCACGAGCGCGAAATACGCGGTCCAGATGCGGGTGAGCTGCGTGGTGTAGGCCAGCATATGGCCCTTGAGCGGATGCACGCGCTGGGCAAACTGGGTGATCAGCGGCAGGCCGGGCCCGCGCAGCGAAGCGCCGAACCAGCCGCACAGCAGGCCGTTGATGGCCACGTGCTGGAACACATAGAGCCGATTGGTATCGCCCGCCTCACCCAGGAACACGAGCGCAAAGCCCGCTATGCCGAGCAGCATGGCGGCAATGAAGCCCCAACGGCCGAGCTTGCTGGCGGCAAAACCCATGGCTGCCAGCCAGAGCGGGCCGAGCAAGACCACCACCGCCCACGGCTCGGTGGGGTGGAACAGCATCATCCAGTGAGAGAGGCCGGCATAGGCCACTCCCACCAGCAGCAGGAGCGCCAGTCGCCATCGAGACATGGATCAGGAGGCGCTGCGGTGCTGGGCGACGTGGGTCGCGAGCGTGCGCAGCGACTGGAAGATCTGTTGGTTGCGCTCGTCGTCCGAACGCAACTGGAAGCCGTAGCGCCGGGACACCTCGAGTGCAACTTCGAGGATGTCGATGGAATCGAGGCCCAGGCCTTCGCCGTAGAGCGGGTCGGTCGGCACGATGTCTTCGGGAGCGACTTCCAGATTGAGCGCGTTCACGAGCAAGACGGCCAACTCTTTTTCAATCGGCGACTGTTCAGGTGAATCGCCAACGGCGGGAATGGGGGGCTGAGCAGTCGATGACAAAAAAACCTCCTGAAACTTTTTCCGTAACTACCTCGGGGGCCGTGGATTATAGGAGCGCCGCTTGATTAGACTGCCCGCTTCGATACGACCCGGAGCCCTCAATGGCCGACCCTCTCCTGATAGCACGCCACGACACCACCGAGTGCGCCCTGCTGCCCAGCCTGGCCAACCGCCACGGCCTGATCACCGGCGCCACCGGCACCGGCAAGACGGTCACCCTGCAAACCATCGCTGAAAAGCTCTCTAGCATCGGCGTTCCGGTGTTCATGGCCGACGTCAAGGGCGACCTGACCGGCATGAGCCAGAAAGGCAGCATCGGCGAGAAGATGGCGGCCACGCTGAAGGAACGCGGCATCGACCTGCCCGAACCGGCCGCCTGCCCCGTTACGCTGTGGGACGTGTTCGGTGAACAAGGCCACCCGGTACGGGCCACGGTTTCCGACATGGGCCCGCTGCTCCTGGGCCGCATGCTCGACGTGAACGAAACCCAGGCCGGCGTGCTGAACCTGGTGTTCAAGATTGCCGACGACAACGGCCTGCTGCTGCTCGACCTGAAGGACCTGCGCGCCATGCTGCAGTACGTGGGCGAGAACGGGAGCCAGTTCACCACCGAATACGGCAACATCAGCGCGGCCAGCGTGGGCGCCATCCAGCGCGGCCTGCTGCAGATCGAAACCCAGGGCGGCGACAAGTTCTTCGGCGAGCCGATGCTCAACATTGCCGACTTCATGCAAACCGTGGGCGGCAAGGGCGTGGTCAATATCCTGGCCGCGGACAAGCTCATGAACTCGCCGCGGCTCTACGCCACGTTCCTGCTCTGGATGCTGTCTGAACTGTTCGAACAGCTGCCCGAAATCGGCGACCCGGACCAACCCAAGCTGGCCTTCTTCTTCGACGAGGCCCATCTGCTGTTCAACGAAGCGCCCAAGGCGCTGGTCGAACGCATCGAGTTGGTGGTGCGGCTCGTGCGCTCCAAGGGCGTGGGCGTTTATTTCGTGACGCAGAACCCGCTCGACATTCCGGATTCGGTGCTGGCCCAATTGGGCAACCGCGTCCAGCATGCGCTGCGCGCCTTCACCCCGCGCGACCAGAAGGCAGTGAAAGCCACGGCCACCACCATGCGCCAGAAGCCGGGCCTGGACATCGAAACCGCCATCACCGAACTTGCGGTGGGCGAGGCGCTGGTGAGTTTTCTCGACGCCAAGGGGCGTCCGAGCGTGACGGAACGCGTGTTCGTGGTGCCGCCGGGCAGCCAGATCGGCCCTGTCACTGCCGAACAACGCCAGGCCGTGATCGCCAATTCGCTTGTCGCCGGCGTGTACGAAAAGACGGTGGACCGTGAATCGGCCTACGAAAAACTCAAGGGCCGCGCCGAGACCGCGCCAGATGCACCGGCGGCCAAGCCGGGTGCCAAGGGTGCGGCGGAATCTTCCGAGGGCGGCGGCAGCATGCTGAACGACCTGCTCTTCGGCAGCACCGGCCCGCGCGGCGGCAAGCGTGACGGCCTGGTGCAGACCATGGCCAAGTCGGCGGTGCGCACCATGGGCACTTCGGTCGGCAAGGAAATCCTGCGCGGCGTTCTGGGCGGCATCTTCGGGGCCAAGAAGCGCTGAGGCCGGGCCCCGCCCGGCCGGCGCGATCTCGGCGCGATCTACCAGCGCAGCAAGCGGGGCCCCAGCACTGCGCCCAGTACCACCGGCACCGCAATGCCGCTGACGTACCAGACCGCGAGGAACGGTGCCGTCAGTTCCATGCAGTGCAGCGCGTACACGGCCGCCCCCACCCCGCCCGCCAGACCGCCGGCGGCCGCGCCCGCCAAGGCCGGACGCGTGGGCGCCAGCCCCCGCAACGCCACCAGCGCCGCCGCGAAGACGGGCAGCGCCATGAGCCCGATGCTGACCGCGCAGATGCGCCACGACTCGCCCATGAGCAGCGGCATGCGTTCTTCGGGCGGCGCGTTGAACCACGACATCGCCGCCAGCACCCACACCACGAGCAGCGGCACGGCAATGCCGATCCAGGCGCGCCGCACCGGAACGCCCGGGCGCGCGAGGCGCTGCACCGCCACGAAGGCCGCCGCCGCAATGCACAGCGGAAACAGCACCTTGACCCAGAACATCGGCCAGAACATGGCCTGCACCAGATCGCGGCGAACACCGTATTCGGTGAGCAGGATGGCGAACGACAGCGGTACGCCGGCCAGCACGGCAAGCGCCAGGCGCCGCCCGGCGGCGCGGCGCGGCGCGGGCGCGGCACCGGTGGCCAGCATGGCCACGAGATCGTCGGTTTTCATGGCGTCTTGCTCCTGAGTCTGGCCGCGAGCGCCTTGAGGCCGCGGTGAATGCCGACCTTCACGGCCGATTCCGACATACCGGTCAGGCTTGCCGTTTCGGCCACCGAAAGGCCTTCGAGCTTCACATGCACGATGGGCAGGCGCTGGCGCTCAGGCAGGGTCTGCAGCAGGCCGCCGATGTCGCGGCGCGCATCGCTGGCGTCGATGGCCGATTCGGCGAACACGGCCAGGTCATCGTCCAGTGGATCATGCAGCGCTTCGCGTGCCGACTTGGCGCGCAGCAGGTCGATCATCTTGTAGCGCGCAATCGCATGCACCCAGGCCGTCAGCGGCTGGTCGCTCTGGTAGGTATGGCGCTGGTTGTGCATGGCGAGCAGGCATTCCTGGACAAGATCTTCCACTTCGTCGGGCCAGCCGAAAAGGCGCTTGCCCAGAAAAGCGCGCAAGTGCGCGCTGAGTTTTTGCAGGAATTCGCGGTAAGCCGCTGCGTCACCGGCAAGGCCCCGCAGGAACAGGCTCCGCAACGCCGCCTCGGCGTCGCTCATTCGCGTCCTGCTGTCCATAGTGTTTCGTGCCATCGGACCGGCTGGTTACAGCCCGTTCAAGAAAAAGGTTCCGCCGGATTGTGCCGTTACCCGCCGGACCCCGGCGTCCGCCGCGTCGCGTCCTGGGCTAAGCTTGCCCGAACCCACTGAAGGAGCGCCCGTGCCACCTGCTGCCGCATGCCCCTTGGCCCCTGAACCGGCTTCGGCCCGCACCTGAGGCACGCGGATGCTGGCCGGCCTCGCTTCGCACCCCTGGGCCTATCCGGCGCTGGAGGTGGTGCATATCGTGGGCATTGCCATGCTGTTCGGCGGGCTGCTTGTGTTCGAGCTGCGCGTGCTCGGCGTAGGCAAGGAACTGTCGCAAAGCCATTTGGCCCGCCTTACGCTGCTGCCGGCGCTGGCCGGTTTTGGCCTGTGCGCCGCGACGGGCCTCACGATGTTTGCCAGCCAGCCCGGCGAACTGCTCGCCAACTCGGCATTCCGCGTCAAGCTGCTCATGATCTGCCTGGCCGGCGCCAACGCCGCCTGGTTCCACGCGCGCGGCGGCCTTGCGGCCACCGGCGCCATACCCAAGGTGCAATGCCTGCTGTCGTTGGGGTTTTGGCTCGCTGTCATCATCTGCGGGCGTTGGATCGCTTACATCTGAACTGAACAAGGAGTCCGAGATGATGCAAAGGCGCATGTTCGTTGCTGGTTCGCTGGGCCTGGCCCTTCCGGCGTGGGCTCACCACGGCTGGAGCAGTTTCGACCAGGACCGCCCGCTCTACCTGGAGGGCCGCGCAACCAAGGTCATGTGGCGCAACCCTCATGGCGAGCTGGAGCTGGAACTGCCCGAGAACCCGACCTTGCCCGCCGACCTGAAGCAGCGCCCGCTGCCCAAGCAGAGCACGGCCGTCGACGGCCCCGGGTTGCTGGCCAAGGCCCAGTTGCCCACCCGCCGCGACCGCAAGTGGCTTGTCGAGCTGGCCCCTCTCACGCGTCTTCAAGCGTGGGGCGTCGAGGAGATCACGCCCGGCACTCCCGTCTCGGTGCTGGGCTTCACCTTCACCGGCGAAAAAGGCGATCCGGTGCTGCGCGCCGAATACCTCTTCGTCGGCGGCAAGGCCTACGGACTGCGCTCCTCGCCCGCCTGAAGCAGGCCCCTCCCCGGGCGTGCTCCGCGAGTGCCCGCGAAGGCAAGTGCCATGAGCGCGCCGCTGCTTGCCAGCGGCGCGGCTCATCGGTACATTGCATTTTTTGAGGGCCTCCAATGTCCGCAGATAGCACAGCGACCCGTTCCTCCATCTCGGCGCCTCCCGCGACCCCTGGCATTTCCGCGGATCCAGCGATCTCCGTCTCTCCCCTTCCCCCGCTCCACGCTTCCTCGTCGACCGGCCATATCCGGCTGACCTCCCATGCCGGCGGCTTCGGTGCGCTGCCCATCCGATGGGGCGCGGCCACCGCCACCGAGCGCGGGCCGGTGGTCGGCACCACGACCAAGCGGGCGCACCGCAACGTCATCGGCACGCACAGCGGCTCCTACAGCGTCTACCGCGCGCTTGCCGTGGCGGCAGGCGCGCTCAAGCGCGAACACAAGGCCGACCTCACCAACACCGCGCCCACCGACGTGATCGGCCCCTATCCGCAGTGGAGCGAGCCGGGCCGCATCGTTTCGCTCGACCCTTGGGGCGCGCTGGTGGCCGATGTGTTTTCCGCGGAGCTTGCGGCCGGCTACGACATTCGCCCGACCATCGCCATCACCAAGGCGCATGTGATCCTGCCCGAGGTGATCGAGGCGTTGCAAAGCGGCCGGCTCAAGGCCGACGGCCACTTTCTCACCACCGGCGGTGCCGCCATGGTGACCAAGGCCGCCATCGAACCCGTGTGGTACCTGCCCGAAGTGGCGCGGCGATTCGGCTGCTCCGAAACCGACCTGCGCCGCACGCTGTTCGAGGAAACCGGCGGCATGTACCCCGAACTCGTCACGCGCTCCGACCTGGAAGTCTTCCTGCCGCCCATCGGCGGACAAACGCTCTACATCTTCGGCAACCCGCGCGACCTGGCCAACCCGGAGGTGGAGCTCACCGCGCGCATCCACGACGAGTGCAACGGCTCCGACGTGTTCGGCTCCGACATCTGCACCTGCCGCCCTTACCTCACGCACGCCATCGAGGAGTGCATCCAGGGCGCGCAGCGCGGCGGCGTCGGCCTCATTGCCTATTCGCGCAAAGAGGGCCGCGCGCTCGGCGAGGTAACCAAGTTCCTGGTCTACAACGCACGCAAGCGCCAGGTGGGCGGCGACACGGCCGACCAGTATTTCGCACGCACCGAGTGCGTGGCCGGCGTGCAGGACATGCGCTTCCAGGAACTGATGCCGGACGTCTTCCACTGGCTCGGCATCAAGAAAATCCATCGGCTCGTGTCGATGAGCAACATGAAGTTCGACGCGATCACCGGCTCGGGCATCGAGATCGGCGAGCGCGTGAACATTCCGGACGAACTGATTCCGGCCGACGCCCGGGTCGAGATGGACGCGAAGATGGCCGCCGGCTATTTCACGCCCGGCCCGGTGCCGACCGCCGAAGAACTCAAGAAGGCCAAGGGCCGGGGATTGAGCGAATGAGCGACAACAAGGAACACAGCCAGAACTACCTGCCCGCGGACGGATCGGGCAACCTGCCGGCCGGCAGCGCGGGCGACATCGATCCGGCGACCGAATTCGCGCCCGACACCAGCCGCCCCGCGGGCGCCGCCACCCTCTTGCGCACCACCGGTGCCATTCGCGAGCGCGCGGCCGCGCTGCTCGCTCGCGCACGCAGCGGCGAGTCGCGATGGTTTCGCATCGGCGGCGACGATGCAGCGGACGACGCGGCCCGCGCCGTGGCCGAGGTCACGCGCGAGCGCTACCCATGGGACACCATTCCGTATCACAGCCGCTGGCGCCACTTCGAGGCTGGCGGCGTCGACCGGCTGAAGCAGCTCGACGCACTGCTCGGCGACCGCATCGACGCCCGCCAGCGGGCCCGCGCCCACATCGACCTGGTGCTGGTGAGCGTGCTGCTCGATGCCGGCGCCGGCCCCAACTGGCATTACACCGAGCCGGCCACGGGCCAGCGTTTCACGCGATCCGAAGGCCTGGGCGTGGCGAGCTTCCATGCCTTCACGAGCGGGCTTTTCTCGTCCGACCCGGACCATCCGCTGCAAGCCGACGCGGCGGGATTGCGCGGCCTGGTCACCGACCGGCTCGGCGATGCCTTCCAGGTGAGCGACGTCAATCCGCTGGTGGGCCTTGCCGGCCGCACCGTGCTGCTGCGCCGGCTGGGCGAAGCGATGAGCGAACAGCCCGAAACATTCGGCGACGACGGCCGGCCGGCCGGCATGTTCGACGCCTTGGTCGCTCCTTTTGGCGCTGCCGCACCGCCCACAGCAGAAATCACCGCGCACCAGATCCTGTCGCTGCTGCTCGAAACGCTCTCGCGCATCTGGCCCTCGGCCAACTCCATCGACAGCATTGCCGTCGACGGCAGCGACACCACGGGCGGCATCGGTTCGAGCGACCCGGCCCTTGCGCTTGGCGACTGCTGGCGCCACAGCGCGGTGCGCGGGCCCGGCCTCACCAACGGATGGATGCCGTTCCACAAACTCTCGCAATGGCTCACCTATTCGCTGCTCGAGCCCTTCGAGTGGGCGGGCGTGAAGGTGCGCCAGCTCGATGCGCTCACCGCCCTGCCCGAATACCGCAACGGCGGCCTCCTGATCGACAGCGGCGTGATCGTGCCGAAAGACCCGGCTTCTCTTGCGCGCACCTGGAAAGCCGGAGACGAGTTCATCGTCGAATGGCGTGCACTCACCGTGGCGCTGCTCGACGAGCTGGCGCCCCGCGTGCGCAAGATGCTCGACCGCACCGAGGAGGAACTGCCGCTGGCCTGCGTGCTCGAGGGCGGCACCTGGGCGGCGGGCCGCGTGCTGGCACAGCGCTTGCGTGACGGAGCGCCACCGCTCCTGATCGAAAGCGACGGCACCGTCTTTTAGACTCGCGGGTCCAGCAACGGCAGAAAAATCAAATGAGCAACGTCCATCTCGTCGACCACCCCCTCGTCCAGCACAAGCTCACGCTGATGCGCCGCAAGGACGCTTCCACCAACAGCTTTCGGCGGCTCCTGAACGAAATCAGCATGCTCATGGCCTACGAGGTCACGCGCGACATGCCGATGCAGGACATCGAAGTGGAGACCCCGCTCGAGACCATGCAGGCCAAGGTCATCGACGGCAAGAAGCTGGTGCTGGTGTCCATCCTCCGCGCGGGCACCGGCATTCTGGACGGCATGCTCACCGTGGTGCCGGGCGCGCGCGTCGGCCACATCGGCCTGTACCGCGATCCCAAGACGCTCACGGCCGTCGAGTACTACTTCAAGATGCCGGGCGAAATGGAGAACCGCGACGTGATCGTGGTCGACCCGATGCTGGCCACCGGCAACTCGGCGGTGGCTGCGGTCGAGCGCCTGAAAGAGCTGAACCCGAAATCGATCAAGTTCGTCTGCCTGCTGACCTGCCCCGAAGGCGTGGCGACCATGCAGAAGGCCCACCCCGACGTGCCGATCTACACCGCCGCAATCGACCGCGAGCTGAACAGCCACGGCTACATCCTGCCGGGCCTTGGCGACGCTGGCGACCGCATATTCGGCACGAAGTAAAGCCGATGCCTCAGGCGGCGGCTGCCGCGATTCGGTCGGCAACAAGAAGATTTTCATACCTCGAGGAGAAGCACCGTGACAGCACGCCGTCAGTTGATCATTCGTTCCGCCGCCATTGCCGCGGCCCTTGCGGCGGGCGCACCCGGCCTTGCGCTGGCGCAGGCCAAGCTCAAGGTGGCGGCGGTGTACACCGTGCCCTTCGAGCAGCAATGGGTGGGCCGCATCCACAAGGCGCTCAAGGCTGCCGAGGCGCGCGGCGAGATCGAATACAAGGCGACCGAGAACGTCAGCAATGCCGACTACGAGCGCGTGATGCGCGAGTACGCCACGGGCGGCAACCAGCTGATCCTTGGCGAAGTGTTCGGCGTGGAAGCGGCGGCACGCAAGGTGGCCAAAGACTTTCCCAAGGTCGCCTTCCTGATGGGCTCGTCGCTCAAGCCGCAGGCGCCCAACTTCAGCGTGTTCGACAACTACATTCAGGAGCCGGCGTACCTGAGCGGCATGGTGGCGGGCGGCATGACCAAGAGCAACCGCATCGGCATGGTTGGCGGCTTTCCGATTCCCGAGGTGAACCGGCTCATGAACGCGTTCATGGCCGGCGCGAAGGAAACCAACCCCAAAGTCGAATTCAGCGTGAGCTTCATCAACAGCTGGTTCGATCCGCCGAAGGCCAAGGAAGCGGCTTTCGCAATGATCGACAAGGGTGCCGACGTGATGTACGCCGAGCGCTTTGGCGTCTCTGACGCGGCCAAGGAAAAAGGCAAGCTCGCCATCGGCAATGTGATCGACACGCAGGCGCAGTACCCGGACACGGTGGTTGCCTCGGCCCTGTGGAATTTCGAGCCTTCGGCCGACCGCGCGATCAAGCTCGTGAAGGAAGGCAAGTTCACCGCCGAGGACTACGGCGTTTACTCGACCATGAAACACAAGGGCTCCGAGCTCGCGCCACTCGGCACTTTCGAGAAGAAGGTTCCGGCCGACATCGTCGCCAAGGTCAAGGCCAAGCAAGCTGACATCCTGGCGGGCAAGGTCACCATCAAGGTCGACGACTCCCAGCCCAAATCGACCGCCAAGTGAGAGGACCGTTGAAGATGCGCTGGCGTTCTCTTCTTGCGGCCGGCGTGCTGGCCATCGGTCTTGCGGGCTGCGCCGGCGTCTACAAGCCTGCCGGCACTACCGCCAACGGCATCCGGCTGGACGACACGCCGCGCATCGCGGTGATCTCGGCCTTCGAGCCTGAGCTCAAGCTGTTGCTGAGCCGACTGGAGGGGCCGGCCAGGCACAGCGTCAACGGCGTCGAGTTCACCACCGGCACGCTGGAAGGCAAGCCCGTGGTGCTGTTCCTCTCGGGCATCAGCATGACCAATGCGACGATGAACACGCAGCTGGTGCTCGACCGCTTTCGCGTGACCAGCATCGTGTTCAGCGGCATTGCGGGTGGGGTGAACCCATCGCTGCATGTCGGCGACGTCACGGTGCCCGCCCAGTGGGGCCAGTACCTTGAGGTGCTGATGGCGCGCGAAACCGCGCCGGGCAAGTTCACCGCGCCGCCGTTCATCAAGGATGCCACGCTGCCCAACTTCGGCATGATGCATCCGCGTCCGGTAGAGGTGCGCTCGGCTGCAAAGCCGGGCATCGAGCGCAAGTTCTGGTTCGAGGCCGATCCGAAGATGCTCGAGGTGGCGCGCAGCATCCGCAACGTCGACCTGGCGAACTGCAGTGCCGGCAAGTGCCTGGCGCGCAAGCCCCAGCTCGTCGTCGGCGGCAATGGTGTTTCGGGCCAGGCCTTCATGGACAACAAGGCCTACCGCGAGTACACCTTCAAGACCTTCCAGGCCAACGTGCTCGACATGGAAACCGCGGCCGTGGGCATGGTGGCCTACAGCAATGGCGTGCCCTACATCGCCTTCCGCTCGCTCAGCGACCTGGCCGGCGGCGGCGAAGGCGCGAACGAAATGGGCACCTTCATGGGCATTGCGGCCGACAACTCGGCCAAGGTCATGCTGGCGTTCCTGGCTGCATGGAAGTGACCCTGCCTTCACTCCCTCCCCTTCCGGGGGAGGGTCGGGGTGGGGGCATGCGGCGCTCGATCGATCGCAGTGACGTTATGAGCGCTGTTTGCCCCCATCCCAGCCTTCCCCCGAAAGGGGAAGGAGCAAGACCTTCATGAACGGCACTACTGTTCTCCGCCTGCAAGGCATCACCAAGCGTTTCGGCTCCCTCGTCGCCAACGACGCCATCTCCCTCGACCTGCAGGCCGGCGAAGTGCTCGCGTTGCTCGGCGAGAACGGCGCGGGCAAGTCGACGCTGATGTCGATCCTCTTCGGCCACTATGTCGCGGACGAAGGCAGCATCGAAGTCTTCGGCGCGCCCTTGCCTCCGGGCAACCCCAAGGCGGCGCTGACGGCGGGCGTGGGCATGGTGCACCAGCACTTCACGCTGGCCGACAACCTGAGCGTGCTCGACAACGTGATGATGGGCACGGAGCCGCTCTGGCGCGTGTTCTCGCGCCGCACCGCGGCTCGCGCCCGGTTGCTCGAAGTGGCACAGCGCTTCGGCCTGCCGGTGCAGCCTGACGCGAAGATCGGCAGCCTCTCCGTCGGCGAACGGCAGCGCGTCGAGATACTGAAGGCGTTGTACCGCGGCGCGCGCATTCTCATCCTGGATGAGCCGACTGCCGTGCTAACGCCGCAGGAAAGCGAAGCGTTGTTCGCCACGCTCGCGCAGATGGTGGCGCAGGGCCTCTCGGTGATCTTCATCAGCCACAAGCTGGGCGAGGTGCTGCGGGTCTCGCGGCGCATTGCCGTGCTGCGCGGCGGCAAGCTGGTGGCCGAGGCGCGCACGGCCGACACCACTCAGGCGCAACTCGCGTTGTGGATGGTCGGGCATGCGGTCGAAGCTCCGCAGCGGCGGCCAGCCGGGTCTGTCGGCGATGCGGTCTGCGTGCTCGACCGTGTGAGCACCGCATCGGCCAAGAGCGGCGCGCAAGACCATTCAAGCCCGCTTCGGGAGGTGTCGCTCACGCTGCGCGGCGGGGAGATCACCGCCATTGCGGGCGTTTCGGGCAACGGCCAAGTCGCACTGGCCGAACTGCTGTGCGGCACACGCCGCGCTGTCTCCGGCACGGCCCTGCTGATGGGCCGCGCGCTGCCGCCCTCGCCCTCTCGTCTGGTGCAGCGCGGGGTGGCACGCATTCCCGAAGACCGGCACGCAGTCGGCGTGGTCGGCGACATGCCGGTGTGGGAGAACGCGGTTTCGGAGCGGCTGCGCAGCCCGGTGTTTTCGCGCTGGTCCGTGTTCGTGCGACGCGCGGCCGCGCGAGTGCACGCGCGGCGCATCGAAAAAGCATTCGACGTGCGCGGCGCCGGCCTGATGTCCCCGGCGCGTTCGCTCTCCGGCGGGAATATGCAGAAAATGATCCTCGGACGCGCATTGCTCGCGCCCGAGCAGGCAGAAGATGCCGACAACAGGAAATACCCGACCCGCGCACCGCGCCTCATCGTCGCGCACCAGCCGACCTGGGGTCTGGACATCGGCGCCGTGGCCTATGTGCAGCAGCAGCTCATTGCCGCGCGCGATGCCGGCGCGGCGGTGCTGGTGATTTCGGACGACCTCGACGAAGTGCTGGCGCTCGGTGACCGTGTGGCCGTGATGCACGGCGGCCACCTGGGCGAGGCGCGCCCGGCCTCGGCCTGGACACGTGAAGCCATCGGCCTGGCAATGGCCGGCGCGACCGACGCCTCGCGCGGGAAGGCCCGGTCATGATGCGGCTCGAAAGACGCCACGAAACATCGCGTGCCGCACTGGTGCTGGCCCCCATCGGCGCGGTGCTGTTCACCATGCTGGTGAGCGCGCTGCTCGTGCTCTGGGCCGGCGCACCAGTCGGCCGCACCTATGCGCTGCTGCTGCAGGGCGGCTTCGGCTCTGTGTTCGCCTGGAGCGAGACGCTCACGCGCGCGATCCCGCTCATCCTCACTGGCCTGGCCGCCACGGTCGCGTTCAAGGCGCGGCTCTTCAACATCGGCGCCGAGGGGCAGCTGTTCGCCGGCGCGCTTGCCGCCGTGGCCGTGGGCGGCATGCACGGCGGCACGGGCTTCGAGCTTCAGCCGTGGCTGCTGTTTCCGCTGATGATGCTGGCCGCCGCCGTGGCGGGCGCCCTGCTGCTGCTCGGCCCTGCACTGATGAAGAACAAGCTCGGCGTCGACGAGGTGGTGACCACGTTGCTGATCAACTTCATCGTGCTGCTCGGCGTGTCGGCGCTGCTCGACGGGCCGATGAAAGACCCGACCGCCATGGGCTGGCCGCAGAGCGTGTCGCTTCAGCCCGACCTGGAGCTCGGCAAGCTGGTTGCGCAAACGCGTGTGCACACCGGGCTGCTCTGGGCGGTGTCGCTCGCGGTGATCGTCTGGGCGATCTTCAAGTACACGGTGCTGGGCTTCGACATTCGCGCGGTGGGCGCCAATGCGCGTGCGGCCGAGTTTGCGGGCGTGCCGGTGACGCGCACCGTGGTCATGGTGGCGCTGCTTTCCGGCGCGCTGGCCGGACTGGCCGGCGCCATCGAGGTGGCGGGCCGCACCAGCTATGTCACGCTCGACATGTCGCCGGGCTACGGCTACACCGGCATCGTGATCGCAATGCTGGCCGGGCTGCATCCGCTGGGCGTGATTGCCGCCGGCGTGTTCGTGGCGGGCGTGCTGGTCGGTGCAGACACCATGAGCCGCGCCGTGGGCGTGCCGACCTACATCGCCGACGTGATCGTGGCGGCCTCGCTGATAGCGGTGCTGGTGGCAACGCTGCTGACGCAGTACCGGGTGCGACTGAAATGACAGCGCTGTCCTCTTCGGTCTTGCTCCTTCCCCCGCTGGGGGAAGGCTGGGATGGGGGCATCGGCTTCCACCTCGAACGCCGCCTGCCCCCACCCCGGCCCTCCCCCGAAAGGGGAGGGAGAAACTCCCCATGACCGACCTGCTCGACATTCTCGCCAATCCCGCCTTCTGGGTGGCGGTGCTGCGCATCGCCACGCCGCTGATCCTCGGCACGCTCGGCGTGCTGCTGTGCGAACGCGCGGGCGTGCTCAACCTGGGCATCGAGGGAATCATGGTGGCGGGCGCCTTCACCGGCTGGCTCGCGGTGTATGCCGGCGCGCCGCTGTGGGCCGGCGTGGCCGCGGCTGCGCTCACGGGCATGGTGTTCGGGCTGCTGCATGCCTTTCTCACCGTGGGCCTGGCACTTTCGCAGCACGTCTCGGGGCTGGGCATTACGCTGTTGGCCACTGCACTCAGCTACTTCTGCTACCGCGTGAGCTTTCCGAAAGTGAACACGCCGCCGACCATCACGCCTTTCGCGCCCATGGACTGGCTGCCGCTGCCCATCCTGAATGCGCAGACCTCGCTCACCCTGTTCGCGCTGCTGCTCGTGCCCGCCATCGCATGGGTGCTGTACCGCACGCCGCTGGGCCTGGCGCTGCGCATGGTCGGCGAGAACCCGCAGGCGGCCGAGAGCCAGGGCGTATCGGTCGCGGGCACGCGCACCGGGGCCATCGTCGCGGGTTCGGCGCTGATGGGCATGGCCGGCTCATTTCTCACGCTCTCCGCGTTCAACGCTTTTTTCTTCAACATGGTGAACGGCCGCGGCTGGATCTGCGTGGCGCTGGTGGTGTTCGCCTCATGGCGGCCCGGCAAGGCCCTGCTGGGGGCGCTGCTGTTCGCGTTCTTCGACGCGCTGCAGCTTCGGCTGCAACAATCGGGCGATGCCGTGCTGCCCTACCAGATCTACTTGATGCTGCCGTACCTGTTATCCATCCTCGCGCTGGTGCTGGTGGCGCGCAAGGCCAGCTATCCGCAGGCGCTGATGAAGCCTTATCGCAAGGGGGAGCGCTGATGCCGCGCGCTGCCGCAGTGCGAAAGATGCTGCTCGCTGTGCTGGCCACGTTGTGCGGCGCCGGTGCGCATGCACTGGGCAGCGACCTCGGCTACGACACCTTCAAGACGCCCGATTCGGTCACCTGGGTGCAGCTGTGCGGCACCTGGGGCAAGAACCACGAGGGCATGTACCGCGTGGTGCACGCCGACCAGTACGCACAGTCGTTCCTCTATGTGCAGCGAATGGCGCGCGACGCCAACGGCAGCCTGCATGCCGATCACACACTGGCCATTGCCGAGCTCGACAACGACCATGCCGAGATTGCGCTCACCGACCTCGCCTGCCGCGCGACGCCGCGCGGCATCGTGGTCACGGCCAAGGCCGCGTCCGGCCACGACGACAAGCTGCGCCGCGTGACCATCGAGGTCGGCCCGGCACCGGGACAGTACCGCTACCGGGCGCAGCGCACGCGCTGAACGCACGCAGCCGACACACAAGAACACCTCCCACGATGCTCGACCTCCTCATCACCAACGCCACCCTCCCCGACGGCCGCACCGGCATGTCGATTGCCGTGCAGGGCGGCCGCATCGCCGAAGTCACAGCGGGCCTGGACGCACCGGCGCACGAAAAGCTGGATGCACAAGGCCTTCTGCTTGCGCCCCACTTCGTCGATCCGCATTTCCACATGGACGCCACGCTGAGCTACGGCCTGCCGCGCGTCAACGAAAGCGGCACGCTGCTCGAAGGCATTGCGCTGTGGGGCGAGCTCAAGCCGCTGCTCAAGGCCGATGCGCTGATCGAGCGTGCGCTGGCGTATTGCGACTGGGCAGTGGCCAAGGGCCTGCTGGCCGTGCGATCGCATGTGGATACGAGCGACCCCAGCCTGCTCGCGGTCGACGCGCTGCTCGAGGTCAAGCGCCAGGTCGCGCCGTACCTCGCCCTGCAGCTCGTCGCGTTTCCGCAGGACGGCGTGCTGCGCTCGGCCGGCGGTGTCGACAACCTGAAGCGCGCGCTCGACAAGGGTGTGGACGTGGTCGGCGGCATTCCGCATTTCGAGCGCACCATGGCCGATGGCGCGGCCAGCGTCACACTGCTGATGGAGCTCGCGGCCGAGCACGGCAAGCTGGTCGACATGCATTGCGACGAGTCTGACGATCCGCTCTCGCGCCACATCGAGACGCTGTCCGCCGAAACCTGGCGACTGGGCATGCGGGGCCGCGTCACGGGCTCGCATTGCACGTCGATGCACTCGATGGACAACTACTACGTGAGCAAGCTGCTGCCGCTCATCGCGCAGAGCGGCGTCAGCGTCGTTTCGAACCCGCTGATCAACATCACCCTGCAAGGCCGCCACGACACCTACCCCAAGCGCCGCGGCATGACCCGGGTGCCCGAGCTGATGGCCGCGGGCGTGAACGTCGCCTTCGGCCACGACTGCGTGATGGACCCGTGGTACGGCATGGGTTCGGGCGACATGCTCGAGGTGGCGCACATGGGGTTGCACGTGGCGCAGATGACGAGCCAGGCCGGCATCCGCCAATGCTTCGAGGCCGTGACCACGAACGCCGCGCGCGTGATGCACCTCGAAGGCTACGGCATCGAAGCGGGCTGCGACGCGAGCTTTGTGCTGCTGCAGGCGCGCGATGCGGTCGAAGCGATTCGGCTGCGCGCCACCAGGCTCAAGGTGTTCCGCAAGGGAAAGTTGCTGGCGGAAACGCCGGCCGCCACCGCCGCGCTGCACCTTCCGGGCCGCGAGCAGGCCACCAGCTGGATGATTCGCAAGCCCTAGCTTTGCGCTTGCCGCCGCGCAGGCACTCTACGCAGGCGAGGCCCTGAGGTCGCACCACATGTGCACCTTGGCCAGCAAGGCGCCATCGACCGCAATGGCCAGCGGCTCCACGCCGAAAATCTGGAACCCGCAGCGCTCGTAGAGGGCTTGCGCGGTGCTGTTGCCCTCGGTGACGGTGAGCTGCACCAGCCGCAGCCGTTCGATTGCGCGCGCATGCGCCAGCACCGCAAGCACCAGCCGCCGGCCGAAGCCGGCGCGGCGCGCGGACGCCGCCACGGCCATGCCGAAGAGCGTGGCCTTGTGGCGGGCACGCTGCCGCGCTTCGAAGCTCAAACCGGCCGCACCCACCAGCCTGCCCGCGCCGTCGAAAGCACCGTAGACCACGCTTGCCTCGCTTGCATCCGAACCCAGCCGTTCTTCCCACCACCCAAGCGGCAGGCCGGAGCGCTCCTCAACGGTGGTGGTGAAGGCGCTGGGGTGCGTGGCATAGGCGTCGAGCATCAAGGCGCGGTAGGCCGCAGCATCGGCTGCCGCCAGGCGGCGAACGGCGTTGTGGTCGTTTTCTTCAGAAGCGGACACAGACGGACTGCCTTTCCTGCAGCACGGCCTCCTGGCCGAAGCGCTGCCTGTAGGTGTCGATGATGCGTGCGATGGCGGCATCGTCGTCGGCGCTACGCGAGTGCAGCAGCACCACGAGCTTGGAGGGCTCGCGCACCACGTTGCCCGATTCGCCGCGCCACTGCCCCGCGGCATCGATCACGGTGAGGCCTTTCGGAAAGGCCGGCGTCACGACCGAATCGAGGAAAGCGGTCCACTGCGCGTTCGACACCTGCCCGCCGGAGGGAATGGCGCGGCCGAAGTACAGGGTGTCGCGTTCCAAAGCGTTGAAGCCGGCTGTGCAGGCCGTGGAGGGTCCGGGCGCGGATGGCAGGGTGCTGCATCCGGCGAGCATGGCTAGCGTTGCGGCCGAAGCTGCCAGGCGCAGGCGGGTGACGATCGGACGCATGGTGCGGCTCACCGGGTCGGTTGCCTCAGGCTTCCGGCGCGACGGCCTCGGCGTACTCGTACAGCGCACCAAGAATTTCTTCGCCGCGCTCGTCCGCCGTTTCAGACAGCGCATCGACTTCGCTGAACAGCATTTCGATAGTGCGCGCCCCGCCCTCGCCCTTGAAGAGCCGCGCGACGCGCAGCGCCTCCCAGCGTTCGGTTTCCTCGGGGCTGAGAAGCTCCGGCCAATTGCGCGCCCGGTAGCGGAAGAGGATTTCCTCGAGGCGGCCATCGTCAAAACCGGTACGGTCCTTCGCGAGTTCCTCGGGCGACAGCGCGCGCAGCTGGTTCAGCCGGCGCCTGTCCGCATTGCCGACGAAGCCGCCATACAGGTCTTCGTCCACATCCGGCGTGGCCTCCTTGGGTCGGGCGTACACCTGCGACCAGATGGCGCTCATGTGGGGCAGGTCGCGTGCGATGGCCGCGTGCCGCATGGCCGCGTCGAGATCGACGTTCCAGCGCTCGGCCATGGCGGGCGCCAGCGTGCGCAGGTTGCCGACGACCATCGGCGACTTGTTGAGGTGAATGCCCTTCAGCGGCAGGCGGACCACGCCTTCGGGCAGGTCTGCGGTGCGCGTGAAAAGGCGCAGGCGCAGGGTCTCCACGTCGATGTCGCGCAGCTCGCTCGGGTCGTGCGCCAGATCCCAGGCGAGGAGTTCGTTCTTGTTCGTCGGGTGACTCGCAAGCGGCCACATCACGCTGAGGCACCCGCGCTCGACCGGGAACATGCCCGAAATGTGCAGGAAAGGCTTGGCCGTTTCCCGCATGGCCGGCAGACCGAGTTCGCTGGCCACGCGGTCCTTCTTGTGCAGGCCGAAGGCGAATTCGAAGAGCTTGGGCTGGCGCTCGCGAATCAGCCGGGCCAGCGCGATGGTGGCGCGCACGTCGGAAAGCGCATCGTGCGCAGATTCATGCAGCAATCCGTTGGCGCGCGCCAGGTCCTCGAGCTTGAAGCTGGGCTTGCCGTCTTCCTTCTTCGGCCACTCGATGCCGTCGGGCCGCAGCGCGTAGGTCAGGCGCACCACGTCGAGCAGGTCCCACCGGCCGCAGTCGTTCTGCCATTCGCGCGCATAGGGGTCGATGAGATTGCGCCAGAACAAAAAGCGCGTGACCTCGTCGTCGAAGCGGATGGTGTTGTAGCCCACGCCGATGGTGCCGGGCTGAGAAAAAGCCTTCTCGATCTGCGCGGCGAAGGCATGCTCTGGAATGCCGCGCTCCAGGCACACCTGCGGCGTGATGCCCGTGATCAGGCAGGCCTCGGGGCTGGGCAGGTAGTCGGGCGCCGGCTTGCAGTAGATCATCAGCGGCTCGCCGACTTCGTTCAGCTCCGCGTCGGTGCGAATGGCGGCGAATTGCGAAGGCCGGTCGCGGCGCGGCACCGCACCGAAGGTTTCGTAGTCGTGCCAGAGAAAGGTGTGGTTCATTCAGAGCAAGGGAGAAAACAATCGTGCAATCGCGTCGCCAAGGCGGCGCCAGAAACTCTGCGGGCGGTTGGCGCGCACCGCGCCGGAACTGTGGAGGTCGGTTTCGAACTGCGCCGCCAAGGGGCGCGCCAGCTCGGGCCCGTAGACCACCGCGCTCACCTCGAAATTGAGCCTGAAGCTGCGGTTGTCGAAATTTGCGGTACCGATCATCGCGCAATGGTCGTCGACCACCAAGGTCTTGGAGTGCAGCATGCGCGCCTTGTACTCCCACACCTTTACGCCGGCCGCAATCAGTTCGTCGAAATAGGAGCGCGCGGCGGCGCTCACAATGGCCGAATCGCTGCGGCGAGGCACCAGAAGACGCACGTCCACACCGCGCAGCGCCGCACTGGTGAGTGCCATCATGGCGGGCTCGCCGGGCACGAAGTACGGGGTGGTGAGCCAGGCGCGTTCGCTGGCAGAGTGAATGGCCTCCACGTGCATGCGGTGGATGGGCTCGAGCATGTTGTCGGGGCCGCTGGTCACAATTTGCACAGGAATGTCGCCCGCCTCCACCTGCGGCAGCATGGCGCCCATCAGGTGGTCCATGTTGCGAAGGTCTTCGCCGGTGGCGTAGGCCCAGTCTTCGAGAAAGGTGGTCTGGAGCCAGCGCACCGCGCTGCCCTCGATCCGCAGGTGCACGTCGTGATAGGCGTCGGGCCGCGTGCGCTTGTCTTCCTCGTCGGTGATGTTGACGCCGCCGGTAAAGCCCACGCGACCGTCGCACACCACGATCTTGCGGTGAGTGCGGTAGTTGGTTACCGGCCGAAGGCGCCGGCCGATGCGTGTGTCATGGAATAGCGCAACCTCCACGCCCGCGGCAACAAGCGGCGCCATGAACTTGCGGCCAATGCGCTTGGAACCCAGCGCGTCCAGCAGAAGGCGCACCGCCACGCCCTGCCGGGCGCGTTCTACCAAGAGGTCGCGCAGCGCAGTGCCGATCTTGTCGGGCTCGAAGATGTAGTACTCGAGGTGGATGTGGTCGCGCGCGGCGCGCACCGAATCGAAGATGGCGTCGAAGGTGCGCGCGCCGCCCGAGAGCAGCTCGACACCGGTGGCGCTGGAAACCGGCAGCCCGCACGCGGCGGTGCCGAGCCGCGCCATCTGCTGCAGCGCCGGCGGCGCATTCTGTGCCGCGTCTCGCAGCCGGGCCAGTTCGCCCTGCGTATGGGCCTTGGCGCGGCTGCGCAGGCGCTTGACGCGCTGCTTGCGCAAGCGCTGCGGCCCAAGGAAGTAATAGATGACGAAGCCCGCAAACGGCAACAGCGCCAGCGACAGGATCCAGCTCATCGTGGACACCGGCGCGCGCTTCTGCATCACGATCCAGACCGACAGCACGGCGATATAGCCGCTCCAGGCCAAAGAGAGGCCGGTTTTCCATTCCTGACTGAGCTCGGGGAGGATCAAAGTAAAACTGCGTACGGGGTAAGTTCCGGCCCCAAAAGGAAAGGCCGGCAGCGAATGCTACCGGCCTTTTCAGTGGTGCCAGGAATACCGCGGAACCGGCGTTGCCCGCCCTGCTTTATCCTGCGGCAGCCTCTTCGGCTTCAGGCTTGGACTTGCCTTCCTTCTTGGGCAGCGGCTGGATGTCCAGCTGCACCTCGCCCTTGTCGTCGATGTCGACCGACAGGCGGCCGCCATCGATGAGGCGTCCGAACAGCAGCTCGTCGGCCAGTGCACGACGGATCGTGTCCTGGATCAGGCGCTGCATCGGGCGGGCACCCATCAGCGGATCGAAGCCCTTCTTTGCCAGGTGCTTGCGCAAGCCGTCGCTGAACGTGACGTCGACCTTCTTCTCGGCCAACTGCGTTTCGAGCTGGAGCAGGAACTTGTCGACCACGCGCAGGATGATCTGCTCGTCCAGTGCCTTGAAGCTCACGGTCGCGTCCAGGCGGTTGCGGAACTCCGGCGTGAACAGGCGCTTGATATCGGCCATTTCGTCGCCCGCCTGACGCGGGTTGGTGAAGCCGATGGTCGCCTTGTTCATGGTCTCGGCACCCGCATTGGTGGTCATCACGATGATCACGTTGCGGAAGTCGGCCTTGCGTCCGTTGTTGTCCGTCAGGGTGCCGTGGTCCATGACCTGCAGCAGCACGTTGAAGATGTCCGGGTGCGCCTTCTCGATTTCGTCGAGCAGCAGCACCGCGTGCGGCTTCTTCGTGATGGCTTCGGTCAGGAGACCCCCCTGGTCGAACCCGACGTAGCCCGGAGGCGCGCCGATCAAACGGCTCACCGCATGGCGCTCCATGTACTCCGACATGTCGAAGCGGATCAGCTCGATGCCCATGATATAGGCGAGCTGCTTGGCCGCTTCGGTCTTGCCCACGCCCGTGGGACCGCTGAACAGGAACGAACCGATCGGCTTGTCTTCGCGGCCGAGGCCCGAACGCGCCATCTTCACGGCGGACGCCAGCACCTCGAGCGCCTTGTCCTGGCCGAACACCACGCTCTTCAGGTCGCGCTCGATCGTCTGCAGCTTGCCGCGGTCGTCATTGCTGACATTGGCCGGGGGAATGCGCGCGATCTTCGCGACGATGTCCTCGACCTCGGACTTGCTGATGGTCTTCTTGCGCTTGCTCGCGGGCAGGATGCGCTGCGCGGCACCGGCCTCGTCGATCACGTCGATGGCCTTGTCGGGCAAATGGCGGTCGTTGATGTACTTGGCGCTCAGCTCGGCCGCAGCCTGCAGGGCCGCCACCGCGTACTTGACGCCGTGGTGCTCTTCGAAGCGCGACTTCAGGCCCTTCAGGATGTCGACGGTTTCCTGCACCGTCGGCTCGACCACGTCGACCTTCTGGAAGCGACGCGACAGGGCCGCATCCTTCTCGAAGATGCCGCGGTACTCGCTGAACGTGGTGGCGCCGATGCACTTGAGCTGGCCGCTCGAGAGCGCCGGCTTGAGCAGGTTCGATGCATCGAGCGTGCCGCCCGAGGCCGCGCCCGCACCGATGAGCGTGTGGATCTCGTCGATGAAAAGAATGGCGTTCGGCTTGTCCTTCAGCGACTTGAGCACGCCCTTCAGGCGCTGCTCGAAATCGCCGCGGTACTTGGTGCCGGCAAGCAACGCGCCCATGTCGAGCGAGTACACCTGCGCCTCGGCCAGGATTTCCGGCACGTCGGTCTGCGTGATGCGCCATGCCAGGCCTTCGGCAATGGCGGTCTTGCCCACGCCGGCCTCACCCACCAGCAGCGGGTTGTTCTTGCGCCGGCGGCAGAGAATCTGGATGACGCGCTCGACCTCGTATTCGCGGCCGATCAGCGGATCGATCTTGCCGTCCTTGGCGAGCTGGTTGAGGTTTTGCGTGAACTGCTCGAGAGGCGAAGCCTTCTCGTTCTTTTCGCCGCCACCCTCTTCGCCCTCGCCGGAAGACGATTCGCTGCTGCCCTTGACGGCCTCGGGCGGATCGCTCTTCTTGATGCCGTGGGCAATGAAGTTCACCACGTCGAGGCGGGTCACGCCCTGCTGGTGGAGGTAGTACACCGCATGCGAATCCTTCTCGCCGAAGATCGCGACCAGCACGTTGGCGCCGGTGACTTCCTTCTTGCCGTTGCCGGTGGACTGCACATGCATGATGGCGCGCTGGATCACGCGCTGGAAACCCAGCGTGGGCTGGGTGTCGACATCGTCGGTACCCGCCACTTGCGGCGTGTTGTCCTTGATGAAGTTGGTGAGCGACGCCCGCAGGTCGTCGACGTTGGCCGAGCAGGCGCGCAGAACCTCTGCGGCGCTCGGGTTGTCCAGCAAAGCGAGCAACAGATGCTCCACGGTGATGAACTCGTGGCGCTGCTGCCTGGCCTCGACGAAGGCCATGTGCAAGCTGACTTCCAGTTCCTGGGCAATCATGTGATTTCCTTTTGCCTTGCTGTAAATAAGTTCTCAGATGGGTTGGAGCTTGCGCAATTCAACTGGTTCACGCAACAGGCTCGCTCACGCACTGCAGCGGATGTCCGGCCTGGTGCGCCGCCTCCATCACCTGGTTGACCTTGGTGGCCGCCAGGTCGCGGGAATAAACCCCACAAACTCCGCGGCCATCGAGATGAATCTTTAGCATGATCTGGGTCGCGGTTTCGCGATCCTTGTTGAAATATTCTTGCAGGACGACGATGACGAACTCCATGGGGGTGTAGTCGTCGTTCAGCATGACCACTTGGTACATCTGGGGTGGCGCGGTTTTTTGCGGCCGCCGCTCCAGAACGACCGAATCTCCGTCATCCCCTGCCGGTTTCTGGGCCGGCGGAGTGCTGGGAGTCTTGGGAATTCTCGTTGCCATAAAAAAGATTCTATAGAGCGTGCAAGCACCGTGCCGGCGCAAGAAGACTTGGTGGCGCGTAATCGACAAATCAAGGGGCTTGCGTCGTGTGCGACACCACAAACGACGCAAAAAAAACTCTGCCGTTTGCGCATGCTGCACGCGTAAATACTACGCGTCGCGCACTTTGAAAAAAATCAGTATTTGGAGCAGGGTGTGCCATTTCTCCAACTGGCGCGGCTGCGGCGTGCCAAAAGAAGAAAAGCCCTCGAGACCGTAAAGATCTCGAGGGCCTTGGCTCACGGCGCCCGGGGCGCCAAAGCGCTATTGCTCGCGCAATTTACATGTGGTCGATCATGACCTGGCCGAAGCCCGAGCAGCTCACCTGCGTGGCGCCGTCCATCAGGCGGGCGAAGTCATAGGTGACCTTCTTGCTGGCAATGGACTTTTCCATCGAGCTGATGATCAGGTCGGCGGCTTCGGTCCAGCCCATGTGGCGCAGCATCATTTCGGCCGAGAGGATTTCGGAACCGGGGTTCACGTAGTCCTTGCCGGCGTACTTGGGAGCGGTGCCGTGGGTGGCTTCGAACATGGCGACGGTGTCGCTCAGGTTGGCGCCCGGGGCAATGCCGATGCCGCCGACTTGCGCGGCCAGGGCGTCGGACACGTAGTCGCCGTTGAGGTTCAGCGTGGCAATCACGCTGTACTCGGCGGGGCGCAGGAGAATCTGCTGCAGGAAGGCGTCGGCAATGCTGTCCTTGACCGTGATTTCCTTGCCCGTCTTGGGGTTCTTGACCTTCATCCACGGGCCGCCATCGATCAGCTCGGCGCCGAATTCCTTGGCAGCCAGCGAGTAGGCCCAGTCGCGGAAGCCACCTTCGGTGAACTTCATGATGTTGCCCTTGTGCACGATGGTCACGCTCGGCTTGTCGTTGTCGACCGCGTACTGCAGCGCCTTGCGCACGAGGCGCTCGGTGCCTTCCTTCGACACGGGCTTCACGCCGATGCCGGAGGTATTGGGGAAGCGGATCTTCTTGACGCCCAGTTCGTCCTGCAGGAACTTGATGAGCTTCTTGGCCTTGTCGCTTTCGGCTTCGAACTCGATACCGGCGTAGATGTCTTCCGAGTTCTCGCGGAAGATGACCATGTTGGTCTTGTGCGGCTCGCGCACCGGGCTGGGCACGCCTTCGAAATACTGGATGGGGCGCAGGCAGACGTACAGGTCGAGTTCCTGGCGCAGGGCAACGTTCAGCGAGCGGATGCCGCCGCCCACGGGCGTGGTCAGCGGGCCCTTGATGGAAACCACATAGTCGCGCACGGCGTGCAGCGTTTCTTCGGGCAGCCAGACGTCGGGGCCGTAGACCTTGGTCGACTTTTCGCCGGCATAGACTTCCATCCAGTGGATCTTCTTCTTGCCGCCGTAGGCCTTGGCAACCGCTGCATCCACCACCTTCAGCATCACGGGGGTGATGTCCAGACCCGTGCCGTCGCCTTCGATGAAGGGAATGATCGGCTGATCAGGCACATTGAGCGAGTTGTCGGCGTTGACCGTGATCTTCTGGCCTTCGGCCGGGACTTTGATGTGCTGGTAGCTGGACATGAGGGGGGATGACTCCGGGAGTGACGTAATTCGGACGACTGTCTGCGAATTCAGACAGCGACGGGGAATCGCTGTACAGCCCGCGAACAAATCGCTGTACATTTTAGACGCAACCCATCAGCAAGCGTTTGTCAACCTGCGAGCCAATGGCTTCGTTAGTGGCTGACCTTCTGCTCGCCGGGAGGCGTTTCCAACCAATTCTCGAATAGAGGAATCACAATGAGCAAAATTCTCGCAGTCATGATCGCTGGCTTGTTCGCCGCTGGCGCTTACGCCCAGAACCCCACCGGCACCACGCCCGAGCAAGGCAACGCTACCAACAGCAAGCCGCAAGCCCGCGCTGAAGCCAAGAAGGAAGCCAAGCCCGCCGGTCAAGTGGCTGCGCCCGCTGGCGACATCGCCAAGACGCCCGAAGGCGGCGCCATCGGCACCGACAAGGCTGCTGCATCCGGCGAAAAGCGCGCTGAAACGCGCGACCAGCGTCGTCGCAACAAGGACGGCAGCGTCAAGCGCAAGTCGACCCAAGGCAGCACCCCGAAGTAATTCGGCCAGCCGCACAAGAAAAGCGCTCTCCGGAGCGCTTTTTTTTCGCCTGCATTGGCGGCGCGGCTGTCAACCGGGGCGAACGGCTGACGCGTTGAAGCTTGGCCTTCTCGCGAAGGTGATCCATATCAACAATCTCAAAGGATGTCTTCATGAACAAGCTGCTCGCAGCCCTCGTCGCCGGTCTTTTCGCAGCCGGTGCTTTTGCCCAACAAGCCGAACCGGCGCCCAAGGTGGACGCGCCTGTGGCGGCTGCCGCGCACAAGGCCAAGCAACCCGCCAAACACGCAGTGAAGAAGCACAAGGCGCGCCACCACGCGGCCAAGGCGCACGCGGCTGCAGCCAAGAAGGTGTAAGCTGCCCAGCTCACCGGCACTGCCTGCCAATGCCCGCATCAGCGGGCATTTTTCTTGGCCCCGCGCCTTTGAACCCGCCTTGAAAGAAGCCTCGATGTTCCAGCGTTTCGCCGCCCTGCTCCTGCTCGCCGCCTCCTTGATCGGCCCGGCGCAGGCACAACAGCAACCCCAGACCGACCTCGCACGCACCAAGCTGTCCGTCGGCTTGTACAAGATCGATGCGCAAGTGGCGCAAACACCCCGGCAGCGGGAAATCGGCCTGATGTTCCGCAAGGAAATGCCGCAGTCCGAAGGCATGATCTTTGTCTTCGAGCAGCCGGCCACCCAATGCTTCTGGATGAGAAACACCTTGCTGCCCCTGACCGCCGCCTTCGTGGCCGATGATGGCCGCATCGTCAACCTGGTCGATATGCAGCCCATGACCGAGAACTCGCATTGCTCCGAAGAGCCGGTGCGCTACGTGCTCGAAATGAACCAGGGCTGGTTCGCCAAGAAGAACATCAAGAAAGGCGCCAAGCTGGGCGGCGAGTTGTTTGCCGCCTCCAGGCGCTGAGTCCAGTCCGCCTGCACGGCCCATGAAAAAGCCGACCCGAGGGTCGGCTTTTTTTATTGGAAAACCCGGTTCAGCCGAAGTTCTTGGCCGCGAAGTCCCAGTTCACCAGCTTGGCCAGGAAGGTCTCGACGAACTTCGGGCGCAGGT
>NZ_JBBCBV010000011.1:0-169286 GCF_037204045.1 Variovorax sp. CCNWLW225
TTCACCACGTAGGCGTTGTGGTGCTTGCCGTAGTGGTACTCGAGGGTTTCCTTCGAGTACTCGGGTGCCAGCGCGTCAAGCGCATATGGCAGGGGTGGGAGCACATGTTCCATGGTTTTTTCTCGTGGGTTGGTTGCGGGGAATAAAGGATTCTAGAAAGGAATTACGCACCCGGCGTCGGACGTGGTCCCGTCTCGCCGGGCGTGACGGTCAGGTCGACCGACCCATCGGCAAGCCGCGCAACCACGGCGTCGCCCGCCTTCAGTTTCTTTGCGCTGACGATGGCGCGGCCGTCGGGGCTGGTGAGCCAGGCATAGCCGCGCTGCAGCACCAGGGCCGGGTCGAGCAGACGGAGGCGCAAGGCCACGCGCTCGAGGCGCTCGCGCCGGTGCGCCAGCGCGCGCTCGAGCTTCAACGGGAAATCAGCCGAAATCGAGCGTGGCACCTGGGCAAGACGCTCGGCTCTCGATCGCAATGCGTAGTGCAGCCGCTGCGAATGGTGCGCCAACCGAAGCTGCTGGCGCGCCACGAGCGCCGAGGGACGGCCGAGTCGCGCCGCCGCCTGGTCGAGCCGCTGGCCCAGCGCGTCGAGTCGCGCACCCACCGCATCGCCGAGCCGCTCTTCCAGCAGGTCGATTGCACCGAGCCACATCGCCTGCGGAGCACTGACGAGTTCCGCCGCCGCGGTGGGCGTGGGCGCGCGCAGATCGGCGCAAAAGTCGGCAATGGTGAAGTCGGTTTCATGCCCCACGCCGCAGACCAGGGGCACGGGGCTCTGGACGATGGTGCGGGCCAGGGTTTCGTCATTGAAAGCCCAGAGATCCTCGATGGAGCCGCCGCCCCGCACCAGCAGGATCACGTCGACGGCCGGCTCCAAGACGTAGAGCGATTGCAGCGCACGAACGAGCTCGGCCGGCGCACCGGCGCCCTGCACCGCCGCCGGCGCCAAAACCACCGGAATATGCGGAACGCGGCGCCGCAGCGCCGTGACAACGTCGTGCAAGGCCGCCGCGCCGAGAGAGGTGACCAGGCCCACCGAGCGCGGCATGGTGGGCAGCGCCCGCTTGCGCGCGGCATCGAAAAGCCCTTCGGCTTCGAGCCGCGCCTTGCGCTGCAGGAACTGCTCGAACAAGGCCCCCTGCCCCGCGCGCTGCAGGCTTTCGACCACCAGTTGCAGATCGCCACGCGGTTCGTACACCGCCAAGCGCCCACGCACCTCGACCTGGTCACCGTCCCGCGGCGAAAAATCGAGCAGGCTGGCCGCGCGCCGGAACATCGCGCAGCGCAGCTGGCCGGACGCGTCCTTGAGCGCAAAGTAACAATGTCCACTTGAAGCGCGCGAAAAACCCGAGATTTCGCCGCGCACCGCGACCGGGTTGAACCGCGCGTCGAGCGCATCGGCAACCGCGCGGCACAACGCGCCGACAGCCCAGATCCGGGAGGCCGGTGTGGTATTCGGTTCACGCAAGTTCACAAATCGCACAAGTGGCCGGCAGCCACTCTTCCACAGTGAGCGGCCACCCACCGGCCGTGAGCCCCCGATGCGAAACAGGCGCACGGTTTGTCGTGCAAGCCGTTGATTTCATTAAAAAAAGTGCTGCTCAAAATTCAATCGATCTAATGGGAGGCCCGTCCCATGCGGGTCCGGAGCTGTTGCGCATCGGGTTAGTCACAAAGTTATCCACAGAATCTGTGCGTCTTTGCTTACATGCAAACAAGCCGCGTGGCGATGGTGGGCTCGGTGGATAATCGCCGCGCATTTGCAGTCTACGGGCCGGAGGATTTTCTTGTTTTCCATCATAGTTGCCGCGGGCTGGCCGATTTGGCCATTGCTCGCTTGTTCGGTCATCGCGCTCGCGCTGGTTATAGAACGTTTCACAAGCCTGAAGACCGTGAAGGTGCTTCCGCCCAAACTGCTCGACGAGGCCATGACCGTCTCCCACGGCGCGGTTCCGGGCCCGGACGTGGTGACCAAGCTCGAACGCAATTCGATGCTCGGCCAAGTGCTGGCCGCCGGGCTACGGGCACTCAACGCCAACCCGCGCTGCACCGAAGACGACCTGCGCGCAGCCATGGAAGCCTCGGGCCGTACCGTGGCGCACAAGCTGGAGCGCTACCTGCCCGCCCTGGCAACCATCGCGTCGGCGGCGCCGCTGCTCGGGCTCCTGGGCACGGTGATCGGCATGATCGAGATCTTCGGCTCGCAGTCGCCCGGAAGCGGCGCGGTGGGTTCGGGCAACCCGGCGCAGCTGGCGCACGGTATTTCGATTGCGCTCTACAACACGGCCTTCGGCCTGATCGTGGCCATTCCGACGCTGATCTTCTGGCGCTATTTCCGTAGCCGGGTCGACGAATACCTGTTGAACCTGGAACTCTCCGGCGAGCGCTTTGCGCGCCACCTGAACGCGCTGCGGAAATGATGGCTCCCCTGCCTGTCACTGCCATCGGAGACCTGGCATGAGCCGAGGCCGCATGCATTTCCGCCATGGGGCGCGCGACGAGCCCGAGATCAACCTGATCCCGTTCATCGACGTGCTGCTGGTGGTGCTCATCTTCCTGATGCTGTCGACCACCTACAGCAAGTTCACGGAGATGCAACTGCGCCTGCCGACGGCGGATGTCGATTCGCAGCGCGACTACCCCAAGGAAGTGATCGTGGCGGTGTCCGCGGACGGCCGCTACTCGATCAACAAGACGCCCGTGGCCGACCGCAACGTGGCAACTGTGGCCGCAGCCCTCGGTGCGGCAGCCACGGGCGGCAAGGACAGCGTGGTCATCATCAGCGCCGACGCCAGCAGCCCGCACCAGGCCGTGATCACGGTCATGGAAGCGGCGCGCCGCGCGGGGCTGGTGCAGATCACCTTCGCAGCCCAGTCGACGGCGCAAGCAGGACGCTGAGTGCCGCCCCACGGCCGCAGCAGCAGTACCGGCGCACCGGCCTCCCAGCTGCAGCGCGCCTGGCTGCAGCGCGGTGTGCTGGCCTGCCTGCTGTGGCCTCTGTCGCTTCTTTATGCGGCGCTTTTTGCGGTGCGGCGCTGGTTCTACCGGCTCGGCTGGCTGAAAACCGAGCGCGTACCGGTGCCCGTGATCGTGGTCGGCAACGTCATCGCGGGCGGCGCCGGCAAGACGCCGGTCGTGATGGCCGTGGTTCGGCATCTGCAGGCTCGCGGTTTGCAGGTTGGTGTGATCTCGCGCGGCTACGGCCGCCGCACCGGCGACTGCCGTGAGGTGCTGGACGAAAGCGATCCGCAAGACGTCGGCGACGAGCCGGCGCTGATCCGCCATGCCACCGGCGCGCCCGTTTTCGTGGCGCGGCGCCGCGCCGAAGCCGCGCAGGCCCTGCTGGCCCGGCACCCGACGACGCAAGTCATCGTGAGCGACGACGGGCTGCAGCACCTGGCGCTTGGGCGCGACATCGAGATTTGCGTGTTCGACGACCGCGGAATCGGCAATGGCTGGCGGCTGCCCGCCGGCCCCTTGCGCGAGCCTTGGCCGCGCCGGTGCGACCTGGTGCTTCACAGCGGCGAGCGGCCGGCATTCGGCGGCGGCTACACCGCCACTCGCGCACTGGCGCAGGACGCCGTGGCGAGCGACGGCAAACGCGTGCCGCTGAGCACCCTCACCGGCAAGGCGGTGATCGCGCTCGCGGCCATTGCACGGCCCGAGGCGTTTTTCGAAATGCTGCGGGCGCGCGGCCTGACGCTGGCCGAGACGATCGCGCTGCCCGACCACTTCGATTTCGATGGCTGGCAAGCCCCTTCCGGCGCCGGACACCTGCTGCTCTGCACCGAAAAAGACGCGGTCAAGCTGTGGCGCAAAGCTCCCGGCGCGCTTGCCGTGCCGCTGCAGTTTGCACCCGCGCCGGAATTCTTCGCCGCGCTCGACGCAAAGCTATCATCGCTCGATGGATACCAAGCTGCTTGAACTGCTCGTCTGCCCCGTCACCAAGGGCCCGCTGACCTGGAACGCCGAAAAGCAGGAGCTCTGCTCGCGCAGCGCCCGCCTCGCCTATCCGGTGCGCGACGGGATTCCGGTGCTGCTCGAGAACGAGGCGCGCACGCTGTCCGACGAAGAGCTGGGGCTGTGAGCTTTACCGTTCTGGTGCCGGCGCGCCTGGCTTCGACCAGGCTACCCAACAAACCGCTGGCGGACATCGCCGGCCTGCCCATGGTGGTGCGCGTGGCACAGCGCGCGAGCCAATCGACCGCGCTGCGGGTGGTGGTTGCCGCGGACGACCTTTCCATCGTCACAGCCTGCAAGCAGCACGGCGTGGAGGCCATCCTCACGCGCCAGGACCATCCGAGCGGCACCGACCGCCTTGCCGAGGCCTGCGAACAACTCGCACTCGACGGCGACGACATCGTCGTCAATGTGCAAGGCGACGAGCCGCTGATCGACCCTGCGTTGATCGACGCTGTTGCGTCGGCGCTCGCCCTTCGTCCGGAAGCCGCCATGAGTACCGCGGCCCATGAGATCGATTCGCTCGACGACTTCCTGAACCCGAACGTGGTGAAGGCGGTGCTCGATGCGCAAGGCAACGCGCTGTACTTCAGCCGCGCCCCCGTTCCGTGGTGGCGTGACGGCGCCGTCAACCGCGTGCCGACGGCGCTGCCCAGTCCGGCTCCGCTGCGCCACATCGGCATCTACGGGTATCGCGCGGGTTTCGTGCGCCAATTCCCTTCCTTGCCGCCGGCTCCGGTCGAGGCGACCGAGGCGCTGGAGCAACTGCGAGCGCTCTGGCACGGGCATCGCATCGCTGTGCATGTCACCCACGCGGCTCCCGGACCGGGCATCGACACTCCAGAAGACCTGGCCCGCGTGCGCGCACTGTTCGCAGCCAAGCCGACACCCTGAAGCGTGCGCCACAGGGTGGCTGTAACGGAAATTCTTCACGCTCACGCATGCTATCCTCGACGCAATTCCGCCTTGCACGGCTCCCGGGCCGGCGCTTGGCGCGACACAAGATCTAAGAACCGTCCGAGGACACCATGAGACTAATTTTGCTGGGCGCGCCCGGGGCGGGCAAAGGCACGCAAGCGGCCTTCATTTGCCAGAAGTACGGCATTCCTCAAATTTCGACCGGCGACATGCTGCGCGCAGCCGTCAAGGCCGGCACACCGCTCGGCCAGCAAGCCAAGGCGGTCATGGAATCGGGTGGCCTGGTGAGCGACGACCTCATCATCAACCTCGTGAAGGAACGCATCGCGCAACCCGATTGCGCCGACGGCTTCCTGTTCGACGGCTTCCCGCGCACCATTCCGCAGGCGGACGCGATGAAGGCAGCGGGCGTCAAGCTCGACTACGTGCTCGAAATCGACGTGCCCTTCAGCGACATCATCGAACGCATGAGCGGCCGCCGCTCGCACCCCGCATCGGGCCGCATCTATCACGTGAAGTTCAATCCGCCGAAGGTCGAGGGCAAGGACGACATCACGGGCGAAGAACTGATCCAGCGCAAGGACGACGAGGAAGAAACCGTGCGCAAGCGGCTCGAGGTGTACAGCCAGCAGACGCGTCCGCTGGTCGACTACTACTCGGCCTGGGCCAAGGCCGATCCGGCCTCGGCGCCTAAATACCGCGCCATCAAGGGCGTCGGCACGGTCGAAGAGATCACCCAGCGCGCACTGGCTGCACTGAGCAACTGAAGTTCAGCAGGCAGGCGGGTTGCCATGGCAGCTTGCGCGCCTGCCCGCTTGTGCCCGCGGCCCTCAGGCGGCTGTTCCGATCAGTTCCAGCATCAACGCGATCCGTGCCTTGACCGGCGTCAAAGCACCGGCATCGCGCAGCTTGTCATCAGGCCTCGGAAGAATGCGCCCGCTCGCGCAACGTGTGGCGCGCAGCACGGCGACGCCCGCATCCTGCGCGCGAAGCGCGGCAGCCTCCAGCGCATGGTGCACCGTGCCGTTGCCAGTTGCGGCCAGCACCAGCCCGCGCATCGGCTCGGCGACGACGCCCATCGCCCGCTCCTGAAGCAGCAAGTCGACGATGGCGCCGGTCGCACCGGCGTGGCTGGTGAGGATTTCGACCCTCGGCCATTGCATCGCCGCGCCTTCGCCGGCTTCGAGAAGCTTCGAGCGCGCCGGCGACTCAGGCCAGTCCCGCACCCGCCGTACCGCCCCCTCCTCCACATAGCCCACCGGACCGGCATCGCCCGAAGCAAACGCATCCTGCCGATAGGTGTGCACCTTCTGCACATCGAAGGCACTGTGGATTGCGCCTGCGCAGACCACCGTCACACCTCGGGCGGCCGGCGTGGCTGCCACCGCGATGGCGTCGCGCACGTTCTGCGGGCCATCGGGCGAAAGCGAACTGGCCGGGCGCATGGCGCAGGTCAGCACCACGGGCTTGCCGGGCGCAAGCACGGCCTGAAGAAAGAAGGCGGTTTCCTCGAGCGTGTCGGTACCGTGCGTGATCACCACGCCGGCCACATCGGCCTCGGCCAGCCAGAAAGCGCAACGCCGGGCGAGCTGCAGCCAGACGTCGGGTTCCATGTCCTTGCTGTCGAGCTGCGCCACCTGCTCGGCCGCAAGCGCCAGGCCTTCGGGCGCCTCGATGCCGCCGAGCAGGTCTGCCACGCCCACTTGCCCGGCGGTGTAGCCGATGTTGTCGCCACCGCTGGCGGCACGGCCCGCAATGGTGCCGCCCGTTCCCAGAACCACAATGCGCCGCAGGCTCGGCGAGAGCGAATTAACCATGGCTTGCCAACTTTTAAAAACTGGTTAAAAATACAGGTACTGGATATCTAGCCAGTGCCGCAAGGAACAACATATGCAGTTCGCCGTGAAGCTTACCGCCCGCCAGCAGCAAATCCTGGACTTGATCCAGAGCGCCATCGCACGCACCGGCGCTCCGCCCACGCGGGCAGAAATCGCCAATGAGCTGGGCTTCAAGTCGGCCAACGCGGCCGAAGAGCACCTGCAGGCGCTGGCCCGCAAGGGCGTCATCGAACTCGTCAGCGGCACCTCGCGCGGCATCCGGCTCAAGGGCGATGCGCTGCGTTCGCTCAACGAGTCGCGCAACAACCAGTTCTCGCTTTCGCTGCCCGGCATGGCGCAATTGGCACTGCCTCTCATCGGCCGTGTGGCGGCGGGTTCGCCCATCCTCGCGCAAGAACATGTCGACCAGACCTATTACGTCGAGAACACGCTGTTCCAGCGCCAGCCCGACTACCTGCTGAAGGTGCGCGGCATGTCCATGCGCGACGCCGGCATCATGGACGGCGACCTGCTGGCGGTGCAAGCCACCAAGGAAGCCCGCAACGGCCAGATCGTGGTGGCCCGCCTCGGCGACGAAGTCACGGTCAAGCGCCTCAAGCGCAACAAGCAGGTCATCGAGCTGCACGCCGAAAACCCCGACTACCCGACCATCGTGGTCCAGCCCGGCGAGCCGTTCGAAATCGAAGGCCTGGCGGTCGGCCTCATTCGCAACACCATGCTGATGTAGGCCCTGCGGCCTGCCGAAAGCAGCACCCATCCGGTCGCAACAGGTGGCGGGCGTATGGCGCTAAGTCGCCATCACCCTGTTGCGCCCGATCAAAGAAATCCTGCCTGTGTTCAACCTCAGACTTTTTTGGAGTTCACATGGGAATCGCCCTCCTCGCCATCGTTGATTTGTGGATGCCGCTGCAATCGCTCGCAAGCCGGCTGCTGCCGGCCCGTCGCCCGCGCCGCCACGACAGCAGCAGTGCTTCCGCAGGCTTGCGCTACGTCGCGGTCCGGCCGTCATGCACGGCCCGGACCCATGGTCCAGCCGCCTCGGCTGATGCGGCTCCCGCACCCGCACGGCCTCTGCGCGTCATTCGCGTGGTGGACGGCCTCCAGGGCGAAAAGCGCAGCACCAACCGCATGGTGATTTCCGGCCGCATGGCCGACGTTTGCGCCGAACTCGACCGCCTGGCGGCACTCGAGGCCATGGAAGCCGTGAGCACCGCGCCCGCTTCCACACGCCTGCATTGAGGCCATGCACCCCCCGGTGACCATTGCCCGGGGCGGGTATCCAAACGTTCACACGCGCGTCATGCCAATGCTGCGAGGCACAATGGCACGCCATGAACATTGTGATCCTCGACGATTACCAGGACGCCGTGCGCAAGCTGCGCTGCGCCACCAAGCTGGACGCGTACGCGGCCAAGGTCTACACCAACACGGTCAAGGGCATTGGTCAACTGTCAATCCGCCTGAAGGACGCCGACGTGATCGTGCTGATCCGCGAGCGCACCCATATCTCGCGCCAGCTGATCGAAAAGCTGCCCAAGCTCAAGCTCATTTCGCAGACGGGGCGCGTGGGCAACCATATCGACGTCACAGCGTGTACCGAACGGGGTGTGGCTGTGGCCGAGGGCACCGGCTCTCCCCAAGCGCCCGCCGAACTCACCTGGGCGCTGATCATGGCGGCCATGCGGCGCTTGCCGCAGTACATCAGCAACCTCAAGCACGGCGCGTGGCAGCAATCGGGGCTCAAGTCGGCTTCGATGCCGCCCAACTTCGGTCTGGGCTCGGTGCTCAAGGGCAAAACCCTCTGCATCTGGGGCTACGGCCGCATCGGCCAGCTGGTGGCGCGCTACGGCCAAGCCTTCGGCATGCAGGTCGTCATCTGGGGCCGCGAGGCAAGCTGCGCCAAGGCCCGGTCCGACGGCTTCCAGGTGGCGCAGAACCGGCACGAGTTCTTTGCCGCGGCCGATGTGCTGTCGGTGCACCTGCGGCTGAACGAAGAAACCATGGGCCTGGTCACGCTCGAAGACCTTTCGCGCATGAAGCCGACGGCGCTCTTCGTCAACACATCGCGCGCGGAACTGGTCGAACCCGATGCCCTGCTGGCAGCGCTCAACCGCGGCCGTCCGGGCCTGGCGGCGGTCGACGTGTTCGAGAGCGAGCCGCCGCTGCAGGGGCACGCGCTCCTGCGCCTCGAAAACTGCATCTGCACACCGCATATCGGCTACGTGGAGCAAGACAGCTACGAGAGCTATTTCGGGCAGGCCTTCGACAACGTGGTGAGCTTCATCAAGGGCAACCCCACCAACATCGTGAATCCGGGCGCGCTGCAGGTTCGCCGGTGATTTCATGAGCCGCCGGGCCGCCCCAAGGCGAGTACCGCAGCCGAAGGCGAAGGTCCTTCAGTGAACCGGCCTTCGCCCCGGGGCGCGCTCTGGGCGCTGCTGGCCGGCAATTTCGTGATCGGCACGGGCGTGATGGTGGTGCCCGGCACGCTCAATGAAATCAGCACGTCGCTGGCGGTTACCGTGGCTACCGCGGGCCAGCTGATCACTGTTGCCGCGGTTGTGATGTGCCTCGGCGCACCATTGCTGGCGGCCGTGGTCGCGGGCTGGGACCGGCGCCAGCTGCTGGCCCTCACCCTTGTCTGGTATGCCGCCGGGCACATCGTTGCGGCGTTGATGCCGAGCTTTGGCGCCCTGCTGCCGGTGCGCATGCTCACCGTGGTGGCTCCGGCCATCTTCACGCCGCAGGCCGCGGCCTGCGCGGGCATGCTGGTGCCGCCGGAACAGCGCGGGCGGGCCGTGACCTTCGTCTTCCTCGGCTGGTCGATGGCCTCGGTGCTGGGCCTGCCGCTCGGCGCGCTGATTGGCGGCCACCTGGGCTGGCGCATGGCTTTCACGGCGGTCGCAGTGCTCAGCATCGTGAGCGCGGTGTCGATCTGGCTGACGCTTCCGCGCGGCATCCGCCCCGCGGCGCTCACGGCAGCCGCGTGGTCACGCGTGCTCCGCAGCCCGGTGCTGATGGGCATTGTCTCGGTCACGGCGCTGCAGGGCGCCGGGCAGTTCGTCCTGTTCAGCTATTTCGGCCCCATCCTCAAGCAGGACTTCGGCGCGGACCCCACCACGCTGAGCCTGATGTGGGCCCTGTTCGGCGTTTTCGGGCTGCTGGGCAACATGCTGGTGAGCCGCTTCATCGACCGCGTGGGCGCGGGCCGCATGGTGCTCCTGACGAGTTCGCTGATCGCGCTCAGTCTCTTCCTCTGGCCGTGGGCAGGCACGCTCCCCTGGCTTGCGGCCGTTCTCGTGCCGTGGGGCCTGGGGTGCTTTGCCACCAATTCGGCGCAGCAGGCGCGGCTGGTGGGCCTGGCGCCTGCTCTTGCCCCGGGCTCGGTGGCCCTCAACAGCTCGGGCATCTACATCGGCCAGGCCGTGGGCGCCGGGCTGGGCGGATGGCTGCTCGCCAATGATGCGGTGGCATGGATGAACTGGGTCGGCCTCGCGCTGCTGCTGCTGGCCATCGGCCTGAGCGTGGCCATCGATCGCAGCCGCCGCACAGCCTGACAGCGCAGCCCCGCGTAAAACCCGGGAAGCCGCCGCGCCCGGTGGCTGCAAAATCGAAGGCTGTGCAAGCTCCGCGCCCCCGCCTGCAATCAGGCCCGGATACACCTCAACCAGCGAAAATCTTCTTCCAATGACAGTGAACTACACCCGGATCGGCGTCGTCGGCGCTGGCGCCATGGGCCGAGGCATCGCCCAGATCGCCGCGCAAGCGGGCAGCGAAGTGCTGCTGCTCGACAGTTTTGAAGGTGCCGCGGAGCGCGGGCGCGAAGCCCTCGCGGCGCAATGGAACAAGCTGCACGAAAAGGGCAAGATCGATGCCACGGCGCGCGATGCGCAAATCGCCCGCGTCAAGGCGGTCGATTCCGTGGCAGCCCTGGCCGCATGCGATCTCGTGATCGAAGCGGTGGTCGAAGACATCGAGGTCAAGCGCTCGTTGTTCCGTGAGCTCGAATCGGTTGTTGCACCTACGGCCACGCTCGTGACCAACACCTCGTCGCTTTCGGTCACGGCCATTGCGGCCGGGCTCAAGCACCCGGAGCGCGTGGCGGGCTTTCACTTCTTCAACCCGGTGCCGCTGATGAAGGTGGTCGAGGTGGTGGCGGGCTTCAAGACGTCCGCCGAGGTCTGCAAGCAGCTGGCCGGCTATGCGGTGCAGATGGGCCACAGCGCCGTGCAGGCGCAAGACACCCCCGGTTTCATCGTCAATCACGCCGGCCGCGGCTACGGCACCGAGGCACTGCGCATCGTGGGCGAAGGCGTGGCCGACTTCGCCACCATCGACCGCATCCTGAAGGACCAGGCCGGTTTTCGCCTTGGCCCGTTCGAGCTGATGGACCTGACGGCGCTCGACGTGTCGCATCCAGTGATGGAATCGATCTATCGCCAGTACTACGAAGAGCCCCGCTTCCGCCCCAGCGTGATCACCGCGCAGCGGCTGGCCGCAGGCGTGCTCGGCCGCAAGACCAATGAAGGTTTCTACAACTACAACGACGGCGTGATGCAGCAGCCTGCCGAAGCCGCGCCTCCCACCGTGGCAGCGCTGCCTCCGGTGTGGGTTTCGCCGCGTGCCGCGCGCCGCGCCGAGCTGCTGCGGCTGGTGAATACGCTGGGCGCCCAGATCGACAGCGGTGCCACCGCCGCGCCCACTTCGCTCATCCTGGTGGCGCCGCTGGGCTTCGACGTGACCACAGTGGCCGCGGTCGAGCGCCTGGACGCGACGCGCACCGTCGGCATCGACATGCTGATCGACGATGCCGCCACCAAGCGCCGCGTGCTCGCCACCAACCCGGCCACGCGGCGCGACATCCGCGATGCGGCGCACGCCCTTTTTGCGCGCGACGGCAAGGCCGTGAGCGTGATCCGCGACAGCGGCGGCTTCGTCACGCAGCGCGTGATCGGCACCATCGTGAACATCGCCTCCGACATGTGCCAGCAGCGCGTGTGCTCGCCGGCCGATCTTGAAACGGCCGTACAGCTGGGCCTTGGCTATCCGCGTGGCCCGCTGGCCATGGGCAACCTGTACGGGCCGACCAACATGCTCGAGGTGCTGTTCAACCTGCAGACCGTCTACGGCGATCCGCGCTATCGCCCGAGCCCGTGGCTGCGCCGCCGCGGTGCAATCGGCCTGAGCCTGCTGCACGAAGAAGAATAAATAAACGAAACACCCAGAAAGCACGACAGCGATGACCGCCGAACTCAAGAGCACCAGCGAAGGACGCACCATGGTGCTGACGATCGCCAACCCGACCCAGCGCAACGCACTGGGCCCCGAGATCTACGCTGCAGGCATCGAGGCGCTCAACGGCGCCGAAAGCAGCGACGAGATCCGCAGCGTCGTCATCGTGGGCGAAGGCGCGTGGTTCTGCGCCGGCGGCTCGCTGCAGCGGCTGTCCGACAATCGCCAGCGCGACCCTTCGGTGCAGGCCGAAAGCATCGAGGGCCTGCACAACTGGATCGACTCCATCCGCACCTTTCCAAAGCCGATCATTGCGGCGGTCGAAGGTGCGGCGGCCGGCGCGGGCTTTTCGCTGGCGCTGGCCTGCGACTTCGTGGTGGCTGCACGCGATGCGATTTTTGCGGCGTCGTACAGCAATGTGGCGCTCTCGCCCGACGGCGGCCTGAGCTGGCACTTGGGCCAGGCGTTGCCGCGCCAGCTGGCCAGCGAATGGCTGATGGCCGGCGAGCGCATCGGCGCACCGCGGCTGCATGCGCTGGGGCTGGTCAACGAGCTGAGCGAAAACGGCCAGGCGCTCGCAAGCGCGCTGGCGCTTGCGGCCAAGCTCAATGCCCGCGCACCGAACTCGCTGGCCAGCATCAAGGAGCTGCTCAGCGAGGCGCGCGGCGCCACCTTTGCGTCGCAGCTCTCGCAGGAGCGCGATCACTTCGTTCGCAACCTTCACCATCCGAATGCCGGCATCGGCATTGCCGCTTTTCTCGATAAGAAGCCGCCGCAGTACGAATAGCGGCACGACGTCACTCCCGTGACACCCTTCAGCCTTTCAGTCGCCGACAGGACAGACCAATGGACGACCCCATTCTTACCATCGAAGAACGTGAAGCGATCAACAGTGGTCGCTGGTTTTCTTCTCTCTCTCCATCGCTACGGCACGACATTCTTCGATGTGCTTTTGTCAAACGCTACAAGGACGGCGACCTGATCGCCGCCCGCGGCGATCCGCCCGATCACTGGATTGCCTGCGCCAAGGGCGCGGTGCGCGTGAGCTCGACGGCCGTGTCGGGCAAGCAGGTGACGCTGACCTATGTGGAGCCAGGCATCTGGTTCGGGGACGTGGCGATGTTCGACGGGGACCGGCGCACGCACGATGCCTACGCGCACGGCGACACCACGGTGCTCTGCGTAGCGCGGGCCGACTTTCAGAAAATCCTGGCGACGCACGTGGAGCTGTACGAAGCGCTGATGCGGCTGCAGGCGCGCCGTATCCGCACGCTGTTCGGGCTGGTGGAAGACCTCAACACCCTGCCCTTGCGCGCACGGCTGGCCAAGCAGCTTATTCACCTGGTGCGCAGCTACGGCGTGCCCAACCTGGAAGACGGCAGCCAGACGCGCATCGGCCTGCAGCTGGCGCAGGAAGAACTCGCGCAGCTGCTCGGCGCCTCGCGCCAGCGCGTCAACCAGGAACTCAAGACCATGGAGCGCGAGGGCACCATCCGGATCGAGCCGGGCGGGCTGGTCGTGCTGGATCGCGCGGCCCTGATGCGTGTCTCCGAAGCTGAGACCTGAGAAAACCAAAAAGAGACTGAGACATGAGCCAGGACTTCTCGAACTTCATCGGCACCCGCGCCGTTTCGCAGCAGCATGCATTCGACATCGAAGCGCTTGCAGCCTGGCTCACGAAGAACCTCGACGGCTTCAAGGGCCCGCTCACCGTCGAAATGTTCAAGGGCGGGCAATCGAACCCCACCTACAAGCTGGTGACGCCCACGCAGAGCTACGTGATGCGCGCCAAGCCCGGCCCCGTTGCCAAGCTGTTGCCCTCGGCCCATGCGGTCGAGCGCGAGTTCAAGGTCATGAGTGGTCTTGCCGGCACCGATGTGCCCGTGCCGCGCATGCACTGCCTGTGCGAGGACGAATCCATCATCGGCCGTGCCTTCTACGTGATGGAGTTCATGCAAGGCCGCGTGCTCTGGGACCAGTCGCTGCCCGGCTTCACCAACACCGAGCGCGCGGCCTACTACGACGAGATGAACCGCGTCATCGCGGCGCTGCACACCGTGAAGTTTGCCGAGCGCGGCCTCGCCGACTACGGCAAACCGGGCAACTATTTCGAGCGCCAGATCGGCCGCTGGAGCAAGCAATACAAGGCCTCGACCGATGGCGCCGGCGAACTGTCGCAGCCGATCGACGCCATGGAACGCCTGATCGACTGGCTACCCGCCCACATGCCGGCCAGCGCACGCGACGAGAGCAAGGTCTCGATCGTGCATGGCGACTACCGTCTCGACAACGTGATGTTCCACGCCACGGAGCCGCGAATCATCGCGGTGCTCGACTGGGAGCTCTCCACGCTGGGCCACCCGCTGGCGGACTTCAGCTACCACTGCATGTCCTGGCACATGCCTCCCACCACCGGCCGCGGCATCGGCGGCGTGGATGTCAAGGCGCTGGGCATTCCCACCGAAAGCGAATACATCCGCCGCTACTGCGAGCGCACGCGCATCAGCACGCCTGAGGCGCTGGCGCCCGACTGGAACTTCTACCAGGCCTACAACCTGTTCCGCATGGCCGCGATCCTGCAAGGCATTGCCAAGCGGGTCGAGGCCGGTACCGCGTCGAGCGAGCAAGCCGTGGCCTCCGCCCGCGGCGCGCGACCGATGGCCGAGATGGCCTGGCAGTTTGCCCAAAAGGCGTAACCAGCCCCAAAACCCCACCAGGAGACAGCATGGATTTCGAATATTCGGCCAAGACCAAGGAATTGCAGAAACGCGTCACCGCGTTCATGGACGAGCACATCTACCCGGCCGAAGCCGAGTACGCCGCCGAGCTGGCCGCCAACACGGCCGCGGGCAAGCGCTGGACCGCGCTCAAGACCGTCGAGAAGATCAAGGCCAAGGCCAAGGCCCAGGGACTGTGGAACCTGTTCCTGCCGGTCGACAGCGCCTCCGCCTCGGGCTATGAAGGCGCGGGCCTCACCAACCAGGAATACGCACCCCTGGCCGAGATCATGGGCCGCGTGCAATGGGCGTCCGAGGCTTTCAACTGCTCGGCGCCGGACACCGGCAACATGGAAACCATTGCCCGCTACGGCTCGGAGGCCATCAAGGCACGCTGGCTCAAGCCGCTGCTCGAAGGCGAGATCCGCTCGGCCTTCGCCATGACCGAACCTGACGTGGCCTCCAGCGATGCCACCAACATCTCGACCCGCATCGAGCGCCAGGGCGACGAGTACGTGATCAACGGCCACAAGTGGTGGATTTCAGGCGCCGCCGACCCACGCTGCGCCGTCTTCATCACCATGGGCAAGAGCGACCCCGATGCGCCACGGCATTCACAGCAGAGCATGGTGATCGTGCCGGCCGATGCCAAGGGCATTCGCATCGTGCGCCCCCTCAACGTCATGGGCTACGACGATGCGCCGCACGGCCACGTCGAGATGTACTTCGAGAACGTGCGCGTGCCGGTCGACAACATCCTGCTGGGCGAAGGCCGCGGCTTTGAAATTGCCCAAGGCCGCCTTGGCCCCGGACGCATTCATCACTGCATGCGCCTGATCGGCCTGGCAGAGCGTGCGCTCGAGCTGATGTGCAAGCGCGCTTCTTCGCGCGTGGCGTTCGGCAAGACGGTCGCTTCGCAGACCGTGACACAAGAGCGCATTGCCGAGGCACGCTGCAAGATCGACATGGCGCGCCTGCTCACGCTCAAGGCCGCCTGGCTGATGGACGTGGCCGGCAACAAGGTTGCGAAGAACGAGATCGCGATGATCAAGGTGGTGGCGCCGAGCATGGCCTGCCAGGTGATCGACTGGGCCATGCAGGTGCATGGCGGCGGCGGCATGTGCGACGACTTTCCGCTGGCCTACGCCTACGCCGGCGCGCGCACGCTGCGCTTTGCGGACGGCCCGGACGAAGTGCACCGCAATGCAATTGCAAAGTGGGAGCTGGGCAAGTACGCGCCCGGCAAGACCGAAGCCGAGGCACCCGTCACGCGCTTCTGATCTGCATTTACCCCTCTCCCTCCGGGAGAGGGTTGGGGTGAGGGCCGACGGCGACCAGTTCGCCTCGGCCTTTTCTTTTTCAGAGCTTCTTCTGCAAAAACACCGCGTGCCCGAACGCCGGATCGAGCTGATAGCCGCTGAATCCTTCACGCTCGTAGCTCCGCAGCGCCGATGCATTGCCAGACAGCACTTCCAGCGTGAGCTTGCAGGCACCGCGCGCACGGGCCTCCTGCTCCACCCGTTCGAACATGCGTTGCGCAACCCGCCGGCCGCGATGGCTGGGCAGCACGACGACGTCGTGCACATTGACCAGCGGCTTGCACGCAAAGGTCGAAAAACCTTCGATGCAGTTGATGAGCCCCACGGGCTGCGTAGCGTCGTAAGCCAGCACGCTGAAGGCCTGCGGCCGCGCTGCCAACGCAGCGGGCAAGCCGGCGCGCACCTCGGCCTCGAGCGGCGTGCCGCCGCCGGCTGGGTCCTGCGCATAAGCATCGAGCAAATCGACCAGCGCGGCCGAATGCGCGGGATTGCCGTAGTCCACCAGCACGACTTCGATCATCGCCGTCACTGTGCGGGCTCGAGCGTCGCGGCAAGGCGTTTGGCGCAAGACTCCGCCTGCTTCGCGTCGCGTGCCTCGACCATCACGCGCACCAGCGGCTCGGTGCCGCTCGCACGGATCAGCACGCGGCCGCCGTCGCCAAGTTCGGCCTCGATACGCTGCGTTTCGCTGGCCAGCGCCTTGTTGCTCTTCCAATCCTGTCCGGGCGTGAGCCGAACATTGATGAGGGTCTGCGGAAACAGCGTGATGTCCGCCAGCAGTTGCGCCACCGTCTTGCCGCTGCGCACGCAGGCTTGCAGCACCTGAAGCGCGCTCACAATGCCGTCGCCGGTGGTGTGGCGGTCGAGCGCCAGCAAGTGGCCGGAGCCTTCGCCGCCGAGCAGCCAGCCGCGCTTGTCGAGCTCTTCGAGCACGTACCGGTCGCCCACCTTGGCGCGCACGAATTCGATGCCCTGGTTGCGCAGCGCGACCTCGACGGCCTTGTTGGTCATGAGGGTGCCGACCACGCCGACGGGCTTTTCTCCGCGCGCAATGCGCTCGGCCACCATGAGGTAGAGCAGTTCGTCGCCGTTGAAAAGGCGTCCGCTCGCGTCGACAAGTTGCAGCCGGTCGGCGTCGCCGTCGAGCGCAATGCCGTAGTCGGCCTTTTGTGACGTCACGGCCTCCACCAAGGCGGCCGGGTGGGTCGCGCCAAAGCCCTTGTTGATGTTGAGCCCGTCCGGCGCGCAGCCGATGCTGGTGACCTCGGCCCCCAGCTCATGGAACACATTCGGCGCCACCTGGTAGGCCGCGCCATGCGCCGCATCGATCACGAGCTTCATGTCGCGCAGCGTCAGGTCGTTGGCGAAGGTACTCTTGCAGAACTCGATGTAGCGGCCGGGCGCGTCGTTGAGGCGGCGCGCCTTGCCGAGTTCTGCCGAGGTTGCCCACACGGGTGCCTCTTCGAGCGCGGCCTCCACCGCGAGCTCCCATTCGTCGTCGAGCTTGCTGCCGTGGGCGTTGAAAAACTTGATGCCGTTGTCGGGGTAGGCGTTGTGGCTCGCGCTGATCACCACGCCCAGGCTCGCGCGCTGCGCGCGCGTGAGGTA
Source organism: Variovorax sp. CCNWLW225 (assembly GCF_037204045.1). NCBI lineage: Bacteria > Pseudomonadati > Pseudomonadota > Betaproteobacteria > Burkholderiales > Comamonadaceae > Variovorax > Variovorax sp. CCNWLW225. The sequence goes on from NZ_JBBCBV010000011.1 coordinate 17,593, forward strand.
GGCCACGCCCGGCGTGGGCAGCGGGCCCAGCAACACCACGTCGACACCGGCAGAGTTGAAGCCCGATTCCAGCGCCGATTCAAGCATGTAGCCCGAAATGCGCGTGTCCTTGCCAATCAGCACTGTCGGGCGCGACTGGCTCTTCTTGAGCACGCGGCCCACTGCATGCGCAAGGCGCAAGACGAAATCAGGAGTGATAGGCGACTGGCCGACCGTGCCGCGGATGCCGTCGGTGCCAAAGTATTTACGGGTCATGAGGTTTGTTCTTGTTGTCGATTGTTTGAAGCTGGTGCACCCGCCTGCGGCTCTTCGGCCTTCATGGCCCGCCACACGGCGAGTGCGGCCACGGTGTCGCGCACGTCATGCACCCGCACGATGGCCGCGCCGCGGTCCACCGCGAGCATTGCCGCCGTCACGCTGGGCACCAGGCGCTCGGCCGCGGCCGGAATGCCGCTGACGGTGCCGATCGAAGATTTGCGCGACCAGCCCAGCAGCAGCGGATAACCGGCCTCGAGCAATTCACGCTGGCGTGCCAGCAGGGCAAAATTTTGCGCCACCGTCTTGCCGAAACCAATACCGGGGTCCAAGGTGATTCGCGACGGATCGACGTTCAGCAAACGAAGTTGCGCCACTTGCTCGGCCCAGAACGCCAGCACCTGGGAGAGCACGTCGCCCTGCATGGGCGCGGTCTGCATGGTTTGCGGATCCCGGTGCATGTGCATCAGGCAAACGCCGCACGAAGGATGCGCCGCCACGGCTTCGCGTGCACCGGGCTGCCGCAGCGCCCAGACGTCGTTGACGATATCGGCGCCGAGATCGAGCACCGCGCGCATGACCTCAGGCTTATAGGTGTCGATGGAAAGAGGCACGCGCAGCTTGACCGCCTCGCGCACCACCGGCAGCACGCGCGCCAGTTCGGCATCGAGCGGCACGGCCGGGCTGCCGGGCCGGGTCGACTCGCCACCAATGTCGAGGATGTCGGCGCCCTCTTTCAGCAACTGTTCGCAATGCTGCAGCGCGGCAGAGGTGGAGGCATGCGCCCCGCCGTCGGAAAACGAATCGGGGGTGACGTTGACGATGCCCATCACGCGCGGCTGCGCGAGATCGATGGCGAATCGTGCGGTCTGCCAGGTCGACGAAGCTGCCGTCATGGGGCACCTTCGCTATGAAAAACGGGGCCAAGGGCCCCGTTGTTGTGTGAAGCCGGATGCACTTCAGGCAGCTGTCGGTGCCGGATCCGGATTGACAGCCGGCGTACCGCCGCTGCCGCCGCTGCCCGAGGGCGGAATGCGCGGCGTCCAGTCCTTGGGCGGACGCGGTGCTCGGCCGGCCATGATGTCGTCAAGCTGTTCGCTGTCGATGGTTTCCCACTCGAGCAGGGCCTTGGCCATGGCGTGCATCTTGTCGCTGTTTTCCTCGATGAGGCGGCGCGCCAGAGCGTACTGCTCGTCGATGATGCGGCGGACTTCGGCATCGACCTTTTCCATGGTCTGCTCGCTCATGTTCGTGGTCTTGGTGACCGAGCGGCCCAGGAACACTTCGCCTTCGTTCTCGGCATAGACCATCGGGCCGAGCGCATCGGTCATGCCGTAGCGCGTGACCATGTCGCGGGCAATGGAGGTCGCGCGCTCGAAGTCGTTGCTGGCGCCGGTGGTCATCTGGTGCATGAACACTTCTTCGGCGATTCGGCCGCCGAACAGCATGCTGATCTGGTTCAGCATGTATTCGCGGTCATAGCTGTAGCGGTCTTGCGCCGGCAGGCTCATGGTCACGCCAAGGGCGCGGCCACGCGGAATGATGGTGACCTTGTGGACAGGGTCGCACTTGGGCAGCAGCTTGCCGATGAGGGCGTGGCCGGACTCGTGGTACGCCGTGTTGCGGCGCTCTTCCTCGGGCATGACCATGCTCTTGCGCTCGGGGCCCATGAAGATCTTGTCCTTGGCCTTCTCGAAGTCTTGCATTTCGACGACGCGCGCATTGCGGCGCGCAGCCATCAGGGCAGCTTCGTTGCACAGGTTGGCCAGGTCGGCGCCGGACATGCCGGGCGTACCGCGCGCGATCACGCTCGGGTTCACGTCCTGGCCGAGCGGCACCTTGCGCATGTGCACGCCTAGGATCTGCTCGCGGCCGCGGATGTCGGGCAGCGTCACGTACACCTGACGGTCGAAACGGCCGGGGCGCAGCAGCGCGGCGTCAAGAATGTCGGGGCGGTTGGTTGCAGCCACCACGATCACGCCGAGATTGGTTTCGAAACCGTCCATCTCGACCAGCATCTGGTTCAGGGTTTGTTCGCGCTCGTCGTTACCGCCACCCAGGCCGGCGCCGCGCTGGCGGCCCACCGCATCGATTTCGTCGATGAAGATGATGCAAGGAGCGTTCTTCTTGGCGTTCTCGAACATGTCGCGCACACGGGCCGCGCCCACGCCGACGAACATTTCAACGAAGTCGGAGCCCGAGATCGAGAAGAACGGCACCTTGGCTTCGCCGGCGATCGACTTGGCGAGCAAGGTCTTGCCGGTACCCGGAGGGCCGACCAGCAGCAGGCCGCGCGGAATGCGGCCGCCGAGCTTCTGGAAGCGCTGCGGGTCTTTCAGGAAGTCGACCACTTCACGGACTTCTTCCTTGGCCTCGTCGCAGCCTGCGACGTCGGCAAAAGTGACCGTGTTGTTGTTCTCGTCCATCATGCGGGCCTTGCTCTTGCCGAAGCTGAACGCCCCGCCCTTGCCGCCACCCTGCATCTGGCGCATGAAATAGATCCAGACGCCGATCAGGAGCAGCATCGGGCCCCAACTCACCAGGAGCGTCATGAGGAGCGAGCCCTCTTCGCGCGGCTTGACGTCGAACTTGACGTTGTGGTCGATCAGGTCGCCCACCAGGCCGCGGTCGAGCACCGTGGCCGTCGTGCGGATCTTGCGATCGTCGTTGGTGACGGCGATGATTTCTCCGCCGCCCGCGCCTTCAGGAATGACGGCGCTCTTGATCTGGTTGTTTCGGACCTGATCCAGGAATTCCGAATAACTCACCGTCCCCGAGCCGACGCCGCCGCGGGTGTCGAACTGCTTGAATACAGTGAACAACACCATGGCAATGACGAGCCATACGGCAACTTTGGAAAACCACTGATTGTTCAAACGAAGCTCCAGTCGAAAGCGCGTGACAAGATTGTGAAAAGAACGCGCTGTGGGTACGCAATTGCGCCCCATTTTAGGCTTTTCAAGCTACGAAAAGCCGGCATTTCCCTAATGCAGCCATAGCCTCCGAAGGGTTTGCCCCCCATTGACACCCTTGGCGGCCCGTTCAAGGGGTTGCAGCGTCAAGGTATCAAAGCGTTTCCTGAGCCTTCAGACCCATGCCGACCAAAAAGGTTTCGGACGATTTGTCGCGCGAGGCCTTGGGTTTGAAGGGCTTCACGGTGCGAAAATTCGCCTTGAACAGCTTTACCAGCTCGTCGTAGCCGCTGCCATGGAAGAGCTTGGCCACCAGCGCCCCTTCGGGCTTCAGGTGGTGCTGGGCGAAGTCGATTGCAAGCTCGATCAGGTGCGCAACCCGGGCGGCGTCGGCCGAGTGAATGCCCGAGAGGTTGGGCGCCATGTCCGAAACCACCAGGTCGGCCTTGCGGCCCGCCAGCACACCCAGCACCTGCTCCAGCAGCTCCGCCTCGCGGAAATCGCCTTGCAGGAAGGTCACGCCCTCGATGGGCTCCATCGGCAGGATGTCCAGTGCAATGATCGTGCCGTTCAATTCCCCGGCTGCGGCGCCGTCCGGCGACATGCGCCGCCGCAGGTACTGGCTCCAGGCGCCGGGCGTGGAACCCAGGTCGACCACCAGTTGGCCCGGTTTGACCAACCCCAGCGACTCGTCGATTTCCTTGAGCTTGTAGGCGGCGCGTGCGCGGTACCCCTCCCGCGTGGCCAGCTTCACGTACGGATCGTTGATGTGGTCGTGCAGCCACGCCTTGTTGACTTTTTTGCTTTTTGCCTTGGTGCTCATGGGTGGCCTCTCGTGCTTCGCGCTGCGGTATTCGCCTTGGAAGCGGCCCGGCGTTTCGAGAGGTTGCTTTCTACCCTCGATAATACGGGGATGCCCGCCATTCAACTTACCCCTGCCGAGCGCAAGGTGCACCGCGCCGAAGCTCACCACCTGGATCCGATCGTCATGGTCGGTGGAGACGGGCTGACCCCTGCCGTTAAAAAAGAGGCCGATGCGGCGCTCAAGGCCCACGGCCTGATCAAGATCCGCGTCTTTTCCGACGACCGCCTGGCGCGCGACGCCATGCTGCAGGAACTCGCCGATGAACTCGACGCGGCGCCCATCCAGCACATCGGCAAGCTGCTGGTGTTGTGGCGCCCCAAGCCCGAGAAGGAGCGCGTGGTCGACGAAGACCGCATGCCCGGCCCGCGCGACATCAAGGTGCTGAAGTACAGCAAGCGCGGCGGCCAGCGCCCCGAAATCAAGACCCTGCGCGTGCTCGGCAACCAGCGGCTCACCCCCGGCGGCACCATCAAGCGCGCCAAGGCGAAGCGGCCGCTTTCGGCCAAGAAGCGTAACCAGGCAGACTGAACTTGGTGCCAGCGCAAGGCGCCCAGCGCCATATCCTCTGCATGAAGTGGGGCACGAAATACGGCCCCGAATACGTCAACCGCCTCTACGCCATGGTGCGCCGCAACCTGAGCGGCGACTTCAAGTTCGTGTGCCTGACGGACGACGGCACCGGCATTCGCCCCGAAGTGACGTGCCTGCCGATTCCTCCACTCAACCTGCAGCTGGCGCCGGGCCAGCGCGACGGCGCATGGAAGAAGCTCACCACCTTCGAAAAAGACCTGCACGGCCTGCGCGGCACCGCCCTCTTCCTAGACGTGGACGTGGTGATCGTCGGCAGCCTCGATGCATTCTTCGAGCATCCCGGCGAGTTCCTGATCATTCACGACTACGCGCGCCCCTGGCGGCGACAGCGGATCACCGGCAATTCGTCGGTCTACCGCTTTGAACTCGGTGCCCATGCCGACGTGCTGGCGTACTTTCGCGACAACATGGACAAGGTGCAGGCCGAGTACCGCAACGAGCAGACCTACCTGTCCGCCATGATGCACAAGCAGGGCAAGCTGGGCTATTGGCCCGCGGCCTGGTGCCCGAGCTTCAAGTACCACGGCATACCCACCTGGCCGACCAACTACTGGGAAGAGCCCTTCGTGCCCGAAGGCGCGCGCATCATGGTGTTCCACGGCGAATGCAATCCGCCGGATGCGCTGGCGGGTCGCCGCAACCGGACTTTCCGCTACATCCGGCGGGCAAACTGGATCGCGAAGTTCTGGAAGGAATGAGCTGAACGGACAGGGGCGGCCGAGCGGCAGCGCCGCCGCCGGTCCTCAGCTTGCGGCGGAAGCCTTGGCAGCGCCCATGCGCCACAGCAGCGTACCCGCGCACAGCCACTGAACCAGGTACATGCCGCTTCCCACGGCGTGCCAGAGCTTCAGGTTGTCGCGCGCAAGAATCCGGGGTGCCACGGCGTATTGCTGGAGCAGTGCCAGCAGCAAGGCACCCAGTATCAGGAAGATGGCGGTCATCGACGCGTTGTCGATGCGGTCGTCCATCTTGGTCCTGAAATGAACCAGCAGCAGCAGGCCGCAGCCGATGGCGATCCAGCTCTGCGCCTCGAACAATTGCCCTGCGAAATTGCCCGCCACGGCGGGGTTGCCGAGCCGTGCGAAAAGCATCGGCACGACCAGAAAGCCGATCGTCGTGAGGCTGCCCCACCAGAAGGCGGCGAGCAACAGCGCGAGGCGGTCTTTCATCGGGCGTGAATCAGATGTAGCGAACCGCCACGATCTCGTAGCGCTTGAGGCCGCCCGGGGCCTGCACCTCGGCGACGTCGCCCTCTTCCTTGCCGATGAGCGCACGCGCGATCGGGCTGGAGATATTGATGAGTCCGAGCTTCAGGTCGGCTTCGTCCTCGCCGACGATCTGGTACTTGACCGCTTCGCCGGTTTCTTCTTCCTCGAGTTCCACCGTGGAGCCGAACACCACCTTGCCGCCGGCGTCGAGTTCGGCCGGATCGATGATCTGCGCGGCCGACAGCTTGCCTTCGACTTCCTGGATGCGGCCTTCGATGAAGCCCTGGCGGTCCTTGGCGACCTCGTACTCGGCGTTTTCGCTCAGGTCGCCCTGCGCGCGGGCTTCGGAAATCGCGTTGATGACCCAGGGGCGGTCCACGGTCTTGAGCTGATGCAGCTCGGCGCGCAGCTTTTCGGCACCGCGCTTGGTAATTGGAATGGTGGCCATGTTTGGTTCTCCATAAAGCGAAACCGCCGAACGCTGCCGTTCGGCGGTCGATTGGGGGAAAGGATCAGACGAGTGTGCGTCCGGTCAGCCGGCTCAGGATGGCGAGCGGGCTCGAATCCGGATTGTATTGCTTCGACGCAGCCAGATGAAGGGTCTGCTCGAGCATGTACTGGCCCGCCATGACGGCGTGCGAGGTCTGGTCGGAAAAGCAAACCCACACCGAACCCGGCGGAAATTCGGCCTTCTCCTGCGGCGAATTTTCCTGGTAGGCCATGTCCGATTTCATGCCGTCGTGCAGCTGCAGCATCAGGTGGTCGTATTCGCTGCGGAACGACTTGGTCACATGCAGCGCCTGCAGCAGCTTCGCCTGCCAGCGCACATAGGGTTTGGCGCGCGGCAGAAAGCGCTTGGCGATGTCCTCGAAAGGTTCGCCCACGCGCCACACGCGCGGCGCGCCTTCAGGGTTCACGTTGGTGAACACCCGAAGGATGCGCTCGCCATAGTTGGGCCGCGAAGGAAACGCATCGACGTGCAATCGCCGGTCGTCGGCGCGCCACGATTGCACGCGCGTCTCGACCTGTGCCGGCCGGTAGCTGGTCGGCGCGAGCCGCAAGGCTGGCGTGTAGTGCGGCAGCAGGCCATGGATGAGTTGCTGCGCCTGCGCGCGAAACCGCCCCACCATTGCCGTGGCCTTGCGCTGCACTTCCTCGTCCCCGACAGCGCCCTTGAGCTTGCCGTTGGCGTCGAGGCTGATGTTGCGCACGTCGGGCGACAGCAGGCTCGGCGTGAGCAGGCTGCGCTCTTCGGGCAGCAGCTCGAAGCCCAGGCGCGGAAAGTACAGCACCTTGCCCGCTTCCAGTTCGGCGATCCATGCCTCGTTGGGCGTGGCCGCGTTCCAGTCCGCGAGGTCGAGTTCGACGAGCTGCGTTTCCATGGCCACGCTCAGGCGGCTGCCAGCTGCGCGTGCATCTCCTGCACCGAGATCACGCCGAGCTCGTCCATGAAGCCCATGCCTTCGACCGCGGCTTCGGCACCAAAGATGGTGGTGAAGGTGGTCACGCGCGCGAGCAGCGCCGAGGTGCGGATCTGCCGCGAGTCGTTGATCGCGTTGCGGCGCTCTTCCACCGTGTTGATGACCAAGGCGATCTCGTTGTTCTTGATCATGTCCACGATGTGCGGGCGGCCTTCGGTCACCTTGTTCACCGTTGCGCATTCGATGCCCGCAGCACCGATGGCGGCGGCCGTGCCCTTGGTGGCGATGATCTCGAAGCCCAGCTTGACCAGGCCGCGCGCCACTTCCACCGCGCGCGCCTTGTCGTTGTTCTTCACCGAGATGAAGACCTTGCCCGACTTCGGCAGGTGCGTGCCCGCGCCCAGCTGCGACTTCACGAAGGCTTCGCCGAAGGTCTTGCCCACCCCCATCACTTCGCCGGTCGACTTCATCTCGGGGCCGAGGATGGTGTCGACGCCCGGGAACTTGACGAACGGGAACACGGCCTCCTTCACGCTGAAGTAAGGCGGCGTCACTTCCTTGGTCACACCCTGCGACTTGAGCGACTGGCCGGCCATGCAGCGTGCCGCCACCTTGGCGAGCTGGATGCCCGTGGCCTTGCTCACGTAAGGCACGGTGCGCGACGCACGCGGGTTCACTTCGAGCACGTAGATGACGTCCTTGCCGTCCTTCTGCTGGATGGCGAACTGCACGTTCATCAGGCCGACCACGTTGAGCGCGGCGGCCATGGCGGCGCTCTGGCGCTTCAGCTCTGCAATGGTCTCGGCGCTCAGGCTGTAGGGCGGCAGCGAGCAGGCGGAGTCGCCCGAGTGCACGCCGGCTTGCTCGATGTGCTCCATCACGCCGCCGATCAGGGTCTGGCCCTCGGCATCGCGCAAGCAGTCGACGTCGCACTCGACGGCATCGTTCAGGAAGCGGTCGAGCAGCACCGGCGAGTCGTTGCTCACCTTGACCGCTTCGCGCATGTAGCGCTCGAGGTCGCGCTGCTCGTGCACGATTTCCATCGCGCGGCCGCCGAGCACATAGCTCGGGCGCACCACCAGCGGATAGCCCAGTGCGGCGGCCTTTTCGAGCGCCTCGGATTCGGTGCGCGCGGTGGCGTTCGGCGGTTGCAGCAGCTTGAGCTCATGCAGCAGCTTCTGGAAACGCTCGCGGTCTTCGGCCGCGTCGATCATGTCGGGCGAGGTGCCGATGATCGGCACGCCGTTGGCTTCGAGATCGAGTGCGAGCTTGAGCGGCGTCTGGCCGCCGTACTGCACGATCACGCCGAGCGGCTTTTCCTTGTCGACGATCTCGAGCACGTCTTCGAGCGTGAGCGGCTCGAAGTACAGGCGGTCGGAGGTGTCGTAGTCGGTCGACACGGTCTCCGGGTTGCAGTTGACCATGATGGTCTCGTAGCCGTCCTCGCGCATGGCGAGCGCGGCATGCACGCAGCAGTAGTCGAACTCGATGCCCTGGCCAATGCGGTTGGGACCGCCGCCGAGCACCATGATCTTCTTCTTGTCCGTCGGGTCGGCTTCGCACTCGTCCTCGTAGGTCGAGTACATGTAGGCCGTGTTGGTCGCGAACTCGGCCGCGCAGGTGTCCACGCGCTTGTAGACCGGGCGCACGCCCAGCGCGCGGCGCTTCTCGCGAATGGCGGTGTCGGTGGTCTTGAGCTGCTTGGCCAGGCGGCGATCGGAAAAGCCCTTCTTCTTGAGCGCGAGCAGCGTGTCCTTGTCGATGTCGTCCAGCGACTTGGTTTCGAGCTCGAGTTCGATCTTCACGATCTCTTCGATCTGCACCAGGAACCACGGGTCGATCTTGGTCAGCGCAAACACCTCATCGACGCTCAGGCCCATGGCGAAGGCGTCGCCCACGTACCAGATGCGCTCGGGACCCGGCTCGCCCAGTTCCTTTTCGAGCACTTCGCGGTCTTGCGTCTTCTCGTTCAGGCCGTCGACACCCACTTCAAGGCCGCGCAGCGCCTTCTGGAACGACTCCTGGAAGGTGCGGCCCATGGCCATCACCTCGCCCACGGACTTCATCTGCGTCGTGAGACGCGAATCGGCCTGCGGGAATTTCTCGAAGGCGAAGCGCGGAATCTTGGTGACTACGTAGTCGATCGACGGTTCAAACGACGCGGGCGTGGCGCCGCCCGTGATTTCGTTGCGCAGCTCGTCGAGCGTGTAGCCCACGGCCAGCTTGGCCGCGACCTTGGCAATCGGGAAGCCCGTGGCCTTGGAGGCCAGTGCCGACGAACGCGAGACGCGCGGGTTCATCTCGATGACGACCATGCGGCCGTCCTTCGGGTTGATGGAGAACTGCACGTTCGAACCGCCGGTATCCACGCCGATCTCGCGCAGCACGGCCAGCGAGGCGTTGCGAAGGATCTGGTATTCCTTGTCGGAGAGCGTCTGCGCGGGTGCCACGGTGATCGAGTCGCCGGTGTGCACGCCCATCGGGTCGAGGTTTTCGATCGAGCAGACGATGATGCAGTTGTCGGCTTTGTCGCGCACGACTTCCATCTCGTACTCTTTCCAGCCGAGCAGCGATTCTTCGATCAGCAGTTCGTTGGTGGGCGAAGCTTCGATGCCGCGCTTGCAGATGGTCTCGAACTCTTCCGGGTTGTAGGCAATGCCGCCGCCGGTGCCACCGAGCGTGAAGCTGGGGCGGATCACGGTCGGGAAGCCGACCGACTTCTGCACGGCCCAGGCTTCGTCCATCGAGTGGGCAATGCCGGAGCGTGCCGAGCCGAGGCCGATCTTGGTCATCGCGTCCTTGAACTTCAGGCGGTCTTCGGCCTTGTCGATGGCTTCGGGCGTGGCGCCGATGAGTTCGACCGGCTTGTTGGTGGCTGCGCCGGTGTACTTTTCGAGCACGCCGTTGCGCCAGAGGTCGAGCGCGCAGTTGAGCGCGGTCTGGCCGCCCATGGTCGGCAGGATCGCGTCGGGGCGCTCCTTGGCGATGATCTTCTCGACCGTCTGCCACGTGATCGGCTCGATGTAGGTGACGTCGGCCGTGGCCGGGTCGGTCATGATCGTCGCGGGGTTGCTGTTGATCAGGATGACCTTGTAGCCCTCCTCGCGCAGAGCCTTGCAAGCCTGCACGCCGGAGTAGTCGAACTCGCAGGCCTGGCCGATGATGATCGGGCCGGCGCCGATGATGAGAATGGATTTGAGGTCTGAGCGCTTGGGCATCTTATTTGTCCTTGGTGAAACCGATGCCGCGGCCGCTGTAGGCGCCCGGCTTCGGCTCATCCATCAGTTGATGGATCGCGTTGAATACATCGCGAAAGTTCTGGTCGTATCGCTGTTCCAGCGCGTTCAGCTTGCGCTTGAGATCGGCGTGCTCCGACAGCATGCTGCGCAGCTTGACGAAGGTACGCATGATCTCGATGTTGACGGCCACGGCGCGTTCGCTGCGCAGCACGCTCGACAACATGGCCACGCCCTGTTCGGTGAACGCCACGCTGCGGTAGCGCGCGCCGCCGGAACCCGGCTTCTCGGTTTTTGAGATCACAAGTTGTGATCTCAAATTCTCGAGGTCGTGGTTTTCGAGGGTGAAGGCAAAGTCCGCGGGAAAACGATCGAGGTTGCGGCGCATGGCCTGCAACAACACGCGGGTCTCGACGCCATAGAGCGCGGCAAGGTCCTGCGCCAGCATGACCTTGAGGCCGCGCAGCACATAGATCTTGCCCTCGGCATCGCGCAATGCGGCGATGACCGAGACGTCGAGCACCGCGGGTGCATCAGCCACGTGCCTGCTCTCCACGTGTCTGCTCCATGAGCGCGGTGAAGCGGTCGAACAGGTAGCCGATGTCGTGCGGGCCGGGCGAGGCTTCCGGGTGGCCCTGGAAGCAGAACGCCGGCTTGTCGGTGCGCGCAAGGCCCTGCAGCGTGTTGTCGAACAGGCTGATGTGAGTGGCGCGCAGGTTGGCCGGCAGCGACTTCTCGTCGACCGCGAAACCGTGGTTCTGGCTGGTGATGCTCACGCGGCCGTTGTCCAGGTCTTTCACCGGATGGTTCGCGCCGTGGTGGCCGAACTTCATCTTGAAGGTCTTCGCACCCGAGGCCAGGGCCATGATCTGGTGCCCCAGGCAGATGCCGAAGGTCGGAATGCCGGTCTCGATGAGTTCCTTGACCGCGCTGATGGCGTAATCGCAAGGCTCCGGGTCGCCCGGGCCGTTGGCCAGGAAGATGCCGTCGGGTTTGAGCTTGAGCACATCGGCGGCGGGCGTTTGCGCCGGCACCACGGTGATGCGGGCGCCGCGCTGCGCGATCATGCGCAGGATGTTCTTCTTGACGCCGTAATCGAACGCCACCACGTGGAACTTGGGCGTGATCTGCACGCCGTAGCCCGGCTTGCCGTTCGAGTTCACGAGCTTCCACTCAGTTTCGGTCCACTCGTAGGTCTGCTTCACCGACACGACCTTGGCCAGGTCGAGCCCGGCCATGTTGGGCGCGCCCTTGGCGGCGGCAATGGCCTTGTCGATCAGCGCCTGCGTCACGGCTTCGCCCGCGGCCAGGCCGAGGATGCAGCCGTTCTGCGCGCCATGGGTGCGCAGGTGGCGGGTCAGCTTGCGGGTGTCGATGTTCGCGATGGCCACCGTCTTGCCGGCCACGAGGTATTCGTTCAGCGTCGCGGTCTTGCGGAAATTGGATGCGACGAGCGGCAGGTCTTTGATGATCAGGCCAGCGGCATGGATCTTGTCGGCTTCGATGTCTTCCCCATTGACGCCGTAGTTGCCGATATGCGGATACGTGAGCGTCACGATCTGCTGGCAATAACTCGGGTCGGTGAGGATTTCCTGGTAACCGGTCATGGAGGTGTTGAACACCACTTCACCGGTCGTGGAGCCGGCGGCTCCGATCGAATTGCCTTGAAAGACCGTGCCGTCTGCGAGCGCCAGGATGGCGGGCGGGAAACTTCCCTTGAGAGACAAAAGCACTGGGTTCTCCGGATGGTTACGGTCGCCCGGAGCCCCAGGCGCGTTGCCTGCGGACTGCTGCTTAAGGGGAAGATGGCGTTGTAGGCGGCCGGGCGACGCTATTGCGAGTAAGCCCCCGATTGTAGCCCGGCGGCGTCACCCTCCTGACTTGAAAGGCCGGAAAACATACGAGGCCGACGCCTTTATGGCGTCCGGGAATCAGGAATTCACCCGCGCAAGGCCGGCCGCGCCGCTCGCGTGCAGGCAGATGGCGGCCGCGGCAGCCACGTTCAGCGATTCCTCGCCGCCGGGCTGCGCAATGCGGATGTGGTGCGTTGCCCGGGCTTCCAGCGCCGCGGAAACGCCCTGCCCCTCGTGCCCCATGAGCCAGGCGCAGGGATGCGGCAGCCTGGCCTCGTGCAGCCATTCGCCCCGGTGCGAGCTGGTGGCCACCAGCGGCACCTTCAACTCGTCGAGCGCATCGGCTTCCACGCCTTCGATCAACCGCAGGCCGAAATGGGCGCCCATGCCTGCCCGCAGCACCTTGGGCGCCCACAACGCGGCCGTGCCCTTGAGCGCAATCACCTGCCTGAACCCGAAAGCCGCCGCGCTGCGCAGGATGGAACCGGCATTACCGGCGTCCTGGAGGCGGTCGAGCACGACGCTGGGCGCGTCGGGCAGCAGCGCCGGCCGCTCAGGCAGATCGAGCACGAAACCCATGGGCGCGGGCGACTCCAGTCCGCTGGCCCCGCGCAAGAGATCGTCGTCGACCACTACGGTTTTTATAGCAACACTCGCCCATTCGGCAGGACACTGCGGCCAGAACGATTCTGAAAAAACGGCGATGGCGGGCTTGATGCCCCTGGCGAGCGCCGCGCGGCAGAGGTGATCGCCCTCCAGCCACACGCGGCCGAGCTTGCGGTAGGCTCCGGGGTCCTGGGCCAGCTTGCGCAAGTCCTTGAGCAGCGGGTTGTCGCGCGAGCTGATGTGGCTCGCGCCCGATGGAGTGGTCATGCGTCGGGAATCTCAGGGCGCCGTGCGCAAGTCGAGATGCACGGTCTCGACCGTTGAGGCGGCCACCGCGAGCGGCATGGAGGCTTCGGCCGGCGCGGCAGCCTCGCCGGCTGCACGTGCCAGGGCCGCGGCCACCGGGCTGAACGAGCGGCGGTGGTGAACGCAGGCGCCATGGCGCAGCAGCGCCTCCAGATGCTCCGGCGTGCCGTAGCCCTTGTGGCCGGCAAAGCCGTAGTGGGGAAATTCGACGTGCAGTTGCTCGCACAGGCGGTCGCGGTGGACCTTGGCGAGGATGGAGGCAGCCGAGATCGCCTTGACCCGCGCGTCGCCCTTCACGATGGCCTCGGCCAGCACATCGAGCGTCGGCAGGCGGTTGCCATCGACCAGCACTTTCGCAGGCTTGAGGCGCAGCCCCTCCACCGCGCGGCGCATCGCGAGCATCGTGGCCTGCAGGATGTTGTGGGTGTCGATTTCCTCGACCGTGGCCTGCGCCACCGAGCAGCACAGCGCTTTTGCAAGAATCTGGTCGTGCAGGCGCTCGCGCTGGAGCGCCGTGAGCGTCTTGGAGTCGGCCAGTCCGCGAATCGGCCGTTGGTCGTCCAGGATGACGGCCGCGGCCACCACCGGGCCGGCCAGCGGTCCGCGGCCCGCTTCGTCCACGCCCGCAACAAGGCCCGGCGCGTCCCACACCAGGGCCGCCTGCTCAGCCTTCAAGAACTTTCTGGATCGCATCGGCGCAAAGTGTCGGCGTATCGCGCTGCAGTTGCACGTGCAGCTCTGAAAATTTTTGTTGCAGCGCCCGGGTTTTTTCAGGTGCATCGAGCCATTCCAGCGTGGCGTGGGCCAGCGCCTCCGGCGTGGCTGCCTCCTGCAGCAGCTCGGGCACCACGAACTCGCGCGCCAGGATGTTGGGCAAACCGACCCAGGGCTGGAGCTGTTTGCGCTGCATCAGGCGCCACGAGAGCGCGTTCATGTTGTACGCAATGACCATCGGCCGCTTGAACAGCGCTGCCTCGAGCGTGGCGGTGCCGCTGGCAATCAGCGTCACGTCGCACGCAGCCAGCGCGGCGTGCGACTGGCCATCGAGCAGCTTCACCCGGCCCGCCGCGCCACTGGCCTGCAACAAGGCCTCGACCTCGACGCGGAGCCCCGGAAGGATGGGGGCGACAAACTGAAGTGCCGGCCTTGCCTTGAGCATTTGCGCCGCGGCGGCGAAGAATCGCGCGGCCAGATAACGCACCTCCGAACGGCGGCTGCCGGGCAGCACGGCGACGACCTCCGCATCCGGCGCCAAACCCAGCGCTGCACGAGCGGCGACCCGGTCGGGCGTCATCGGAATCACGTTGGCCAGCGGATGGCCGACATAGCTGCCCTGCACCCCCCTTTCCGCCAGCAGCGCGGGCTCGAACGGAAAGATGCACAGCACATGGTCGGCTGCAGCGCGGATTTTTTCGATGCGTTCTGCGCGCCAGGCCCAAATGGAGGGACAGACGAAGTGCACCGTCTTCATGCCGCGGCTGCGCAATCCGGCCTCGAGATCGAGGTTGAAATCGGGTGCGTCCACGCCAATGAAGAGTTCGGGCCACTCGCGCAGCAGCCGTGCCTTGAGCTGACGACGGATGCCGGCAATTTCGGCATAGTGGCGCAGCACCTCGATATAGCCGCGCACCGCGAGTTTTTCTTGCGGCCACCAGCTCTGGAAACCGTGCGCGAGCATTCGGGGTCCGCCGATGCCGGCGGTCTGGAGCGATGGCCAACGCGCCTGCAGGCCGTCCAGGAGCAGGCCGGCCAGCAGGTCGCCGGACGCCTCTCCCGCGACCAGCGCGAACCTTCGCTGTTCGTCCTTGCCCATGCGACTTCTACTTCAGCGCGCGATGCCGCGCGTCGAATTGGAGAGAAAACGCTCCATCAGCGCCACGTCCTCGGCCGCTTCAGGGGTTTCGGCCGCCAATGCGTTGATGCTGGCGCGCGCTTCTTCGAGCGTCTTGCCCTGACGGTACAGCAGGCGATGCATCTGCTTCACCGCCGCAAGGCGGGATGCCGAAAAATCGCGCCGGCGCAGACCCACGACGTTGAAGCCGCGCACCGCCAGCGGGTTGCCGTCGACCAGCATGAAGGGAGGCACGTCCTGCGACACGGCACTGGCAAAGCCCACCATGGCGTGCGCGCCGATCGAAACGAACTGGTGAATGCCCGTCAGCCCGCCGATCGTGACCCAGTCGGCCAGATGCACGTGGCCGGCCAACGTGGTGTTGTTGGCCAGGGTGGTGTGGTTGTCGACACGGCAGTCGTGCGCGATGTGCGTGTACGCCATGATCCAGTTGTCGTTGCCCACGCGCGTGATGCCGCCCGCCCCCGGCACGCCGAGATTGAAGGTGCAGAACTCGCGAATGACATTGCGGTCGCCAATGACCAGCTCGGTCGGCTCGCCGGCGTATTTCTTGTCCTGCGGCACGGCGCCCAGCGACGAAAACTGGAAGATCCGGTTGTCGCGGCCGATGGTGGTGCGGCCCTCGATCACGCAATGCGCGCCGATGGTCGTCCCGGCGCCAACCCGCACATGAGGGCCGATGATGGTGTACGGCCCGACCGAAACCGAGGCGTCGAGTTCTGCCTTCGGATCGATGAGCGCTGTCGGATGAACCTGCGTCATGCCTTGTTGTAACCGCCGCAAGATCAGTTGATCTGGCGCATGGCGCACATCAGCGTCGCCTCGCAGGCGAGCTCTGCACCCACCAGGGCACGGCCCTTGAACTTGGAGATGCCGGCTTTCATGCGCTCGATTTCGACTTCGAGCGTGAGCTGGTCGCCCGGCTCCACGGGGCGCTTGAAGCGCGCACCGTCGATGGCGGCAAAGTAGTAGACCGTGTTGTCGTCGGGCACTATGTCCAGCGAATGGAACGACAGCAGCGCCGCCGCCTGTGCCATGGCTTCGAGCATCAGCACGCCCGGCATGACCGGACGGTGAGGAAAGTGGCCGTTGAAGAACGGCTCGTTCATCGTCACGTTCTTGAGCGCCGTGATGCGCTTGCCCTTTTCCATGTCCAGCACGCGATCCACCAGCAGGAACGGGTAACGGTGGGGCAGCAGCTTGAGGATTTGATGGATATCGAGCGTCGTCGTCATGATTTTCTGTTCCTGCATCGTCTTCATTCTTTCTGGGGTGCCTTCTCCAGCGCCTTCAGTCGTTCGCGCAGGCTGTGCAACTGCTTGAGCGTTGCAGCATTTTTTTCCCAGCTCGCATTGTCGTCGATGGGGAACATGCCGGTGTACTGGCCGGCCTTGTGGATCGAGCGTGTGACCACCGTGGCCGCCGAAACGTGCACGCCATCGGCAACGGTCAGGTGACCCAGCACGATGGCACCGCCGCCGAAAGTGCAGTGCGCGCCGATGGTGGCACTGCCCGCCACGCCGACGCAGCCCGCCATGGCCGTGTGCTTGCCCACGCGCACGTTGTGGCCGATCTGGATGAGGTTGTCGAGCTTGACGCCGTCTTCGATGACGGTGTCGTCCAGCGCGCCGCGGTCGATGCAGGTGTTGGCCCCGATCTCGACGTCGTTGCCGATGCGCACTGCGCCCAGCTGCTCGATCTTGACCCACTCTCCCTTGTGCGGCGCCAAGCCAAAGCCGTCGGCGCCGATCACCACGCCGGGATGCAGCAGGCAGCGCTCGCCGACCACGCAGTCTTCGCTGATGGCCACGCGCGACTTCAGCACCGTGCCGGCTCCGATGCGTGCACCCCGCTCCACCACGCACAAGGCGCCGATGCGCGCAGTCGGGTCCACATGGGCTTCGGGGTGGATGACCGCGGAGGGATGGATGCGGTCGGCTTCGGGGCGCGCATGGTGCGCCTTCCAGAGTTGGGTGAGCCGCGCAAAGTAGAGGTACGGATCGGCCGCGACGATGAACGCTCCGCGCGCCGCTGCCGCCTCGCGCATGGCCGGCGAAACGATCACGCAGGCGGCCTTGGATGCCGCCAGTTCCTGCTGGTATTTGGGATGGCTCAGGAAACTGAGCGCATCGGGCTGCGCATTCTGAAGCGGCGCGAGCCGCTCGATGGAGAGCGCAGCGTCCCCGTGGAGCTCGCCCCCGAGGGCGTCAACAATGGCTCCGAGCTGCAATGCCACGCCGTTTTTGCGGCGTTATTTGCCGCCCGCAGGCGCGGAAGAAGTGGTCGAGGCGTTCAGCGCCTTGATCACCTTGTCCGTGATGTCGTGCTTCGGATTGATGTAGATCGCCTCCTGCAGGATGGCGTCGTACTTTTCAGCCTCGGCCACCTGCTTCACCACGCGGTTGGCACGCTCGTAGACCTGCTGGAGCTCTTCGTTCTTGCGCGCATTGAGGTCTTCCTGGAACTCGCGGCGGCGGCGCTGGAAATCACGGTCCTGGTCGACCAGCGCGCGCTGGCGTGCCGTACGCTGGCTTTCCGACAAGGTAGGCGCCTCGCGCTCGAACCTTTCGGAGGCCGACTTCAAGGCCTCGCCTTGCGTCGTGAGGTCTTTCTCGCGCTTGAGGAACTCGGACTCGAGCTTGGCTTGCGCAGCCTTGGCAGGCTGGGCTTCGCGCAGCACGCGGTCCGGATTCACGAATCCGATGCGAAAAGTCTCCTGCGCCTGGGCAGCAGGCGCGGCAACCAGCGCAAAAACGGGGATCAACAACGCGCCAGCTGCGGCGCGGATCAAATGCGTCATTTAGAAAGAAGTTCCGATCTGGAATTGCAAGCGCTGAATTCTATCCTTCGGGATCGTGACGAAGCCGGTCGCCGGATCCACCACTTCCTTCTGGGACCTGATGGGGAAGGCGTAGGCCAGGCGCAGCGGGCCGAGCGGCGAAATCCAGCTGACGCCGAGGCCGACAGAGGCGCGCAGCTTCTTCTGGGCCTTGTACTGGGCGTCGGTCAGGCCTTCGGCCCGCGAGCCGAACACATTGCCGACGTCGAAGAAGCCGTACAGGCGCAGAGTGCGGTCGTTGCCGGCGCCGGGGAACGGCGTGCTGAGCTCGGCATTGAAGATCGCCTTCTTGGTGCCGCCCAGGGCGGCGCCTTCGGTCTGGCCAAGCAGCGGCGCGTCGCGCGGGCCCAGCGAGTTCTGCTCGAAACCGCGGATCGAACCCAGGCCACCGGCATAGAAGTTCTTGAAGATCGGGAAGGTCTTGCCGCCGAACGCCTTGCCGTAGCCGACTTCGCCGTTGATCGCGAAGGTGTACTGCTTGCTGATGGGGAAGAACTGCTGGTACTGGTAGCTCGTCTTGAGGTACTTCATGTCCCCACCGACGCCCAGCTCGACGTTGGCGCGCTGCAGGCGGCCGCTCGTCGGAACGAGTGCGCTGTCGCGGTTGTCGCGGCCCCAGCCGATGGTCAGCGGCACGCCCCACACGCTGTCCTGGTCGCATCGCGAGACGAACAGCCCGCTGGCGTCGGTCTTGCACTGGAAGTAGTCGCGGTACGACTTGGGCGTAAGGAAGGCGAACGAGCTCTGCGCGTCGAAGGCGTAGCGCTCGAGGCCGACCCCGAAGAAGACCGTGTCGACTTCGCTGAACGGCACGCCAAAGCGGATCGAAGCGCCCTGGTTGACCAGCTTGTAGTCGCCGTCGACCGAGTAGTTGTACGGCCGCGTCGTGGTGTGATAGACGCTCACCGTGCGCGAGATGCCGTCCTGCGTGAAGTACGGGTCGGTGGTGGTCAGCGAAAGCGTGCGGTTGTACTTGCTGGTGTTGACCTGCAAGCCGAGGAAGTTGCCCGAACCGAACACGTTCTCCTGCGAGATACCGAAGGTGAGGGCCACCTTCTCGGCGCTGGAGTAGCCGGCGCCGAGCTGCAGGCTACCCGTGGGCTTTTCCGCCACGTTCACGACCAGGTCGACCTGGTCGGGCGAACCCGGGATTTCCTGGGTTTCGACGTTCACTTCGGTGAAGAAGCCGAGGCGGTCCACGCGGTCGCGCGAGATCTTGATCTTGTCGCCGTCGTACCACGAAGCTTCGAACTGGCGGAACTCGCGCCGGATCACTTCGTCGCGCGTCTTGGCGTTGCCGCCCACGGCCACGCGGCGCACATAAACGCGGCGCGACGGTTCAGCTTGCAGCGTCAGCGTCACGCGGTTGTTGACGCGGTCGATTTCAGGACGGGCCTGGACGCGCGCAAACGCGTAGCCGAAGGTGCCGAAATAGTCGGTGAAGGCCTTGGTGGTTTCGGTGACCTGCTCGCCGTTGTACGGCTCGCCGGGCTTGATGGTCACGAGCGACTTGAACTCTTCGTCGCGGCCGAGGTAGTTGCCGTCGAGTTTGACGCCGGCCACCACGAATTTTTCACCTTCGGTGATGTTCACCGTCACCGTCAGGTCCTGCCGGTCGGGCGAAATGGCCACCTGGGTCGAATCGATGCGGAACTCGAGGTAGCCGCGGGTGATGTAGTACGAGCGGAGCGTTTCCAGGTCGGCGTTCAGCTTGGTGCGCGAGTACTGGTTCGACTTGGTGTACCAGCTCATGAAGCCGCCGCTGTCCTGGTCGAACAGGCTCAGCAGCGTCGATTCGCTGAAGGCCTTGTTGCCGACCACGCGCACTTCGCGGATGCGGGCCGAATCGCCCTCGATCACGGTGAACGTGAGGTTGACGCGGTTGCGCTCGATGGGCGTGACCGTGGTCACGACCTGCGCGTTGTAGAGGCTGCGGCTCACGTACTGGCGCTTGAGCTCCTGCTCGGCACGGTCGGCCAGGGCCTTGTCGTAGGGCCGGCCGTCGGTCAGGCCGACTTCGCGCAGCGCCTTCTGGAGCGCGGCCTTGTCGAATTCCTTGGTGCCGACGAAATCGACGTCAGCGATGGTGGGCCGCTCTTCGACGATCACCACCAGCACGTTGCCGTTGACGTCGATGCGCACGTCCTTGAACAAACCCAGGTCGAACAGCGCGCGGATGGCGGCCGATCCGCGTTCGTCGCTGTAGGTATCGCCCACACGCAGCGGCAGCGACGCGAAGATCGTGCCGGGCTCCACGCGTTGCAAGCCTTCGACGCGAATGTCGCGCACCGTGAAAGGCTCGACGGCCCAGGCTGCGGTGGCCGCCAGGGCGCTGGCCACTACCGCGGCAACGCTACGCAGGCGAAAGCGACTGAAGTTTGTGTTCATCTGTGAATTGGGCCGGCGCGGAAAGGGCCGGCAGAAAGTTAACCAAAGAGCCGCGTGACGTCGTTGAAAAGTGCGACCGACATCATGACCAGCAGCAAAGCGACACCGCCGCGCTGAAGCCGTTCCATCCAAGCGTCAGAGACGCTCTTGCCGGTCAGGCCCTCCCAAAGATAATACATCAGGTGTCCCCCATCGAGGACCGGCAGCGGCATGAGATTGAGCACACCCAGGCTCACGCTGATCAGCGCAAGGAACACCAGGTACTGGGTCAGCCCGAGGCTTGCGGACTTGCCCGCATAGTCGGCGATCGTGAGCGGCCCGCTCAAGTTCTTGAGCGAAGCTTCGCCGATGACCATCTTGCCCATCATGCGGACGGTGAGCGCCGAGACCTCCCAGGTGCGCACAATGCCGCGCCAGACACCATCGACGGGGCCCTGCCGGACCGTGACCATTTCGGGCGGCGCGCCCACGTAGGCGCCGATCCGGCCGACCTTCACGCCCGCCTCTTCACGCAGCTCCGGCCTGACTTCGAGCTCGACCAGCTGGCCGCCGCGCTGCACCTGCCAGGTTTGAACGCGCGGCTGATCGCCATCGATCGAAGTCCGGATCAACTCGCGCAATTGCTGACCGTCGACGATGGGCGTGTTGCCGATGGCCCGGACCAGATCGCCATTGCGCAGGCCGGCGCGTTCTGCGGCGCTGCCCGCCATGACCTCACCGATCTCGGGACGCGTGAGCGGAGCGAGCACGCCGATCTTGCGGAACATCTGCGGGTCGGCGTCCTTGGCCTGCATGCGGCTCAGCGGCAGCACGATCTGGCGTTCGGGCCGGCCGCCCTCGCCTGCGATTTCAAGCGTCAAGTCCTGGCCGTCGAGGGCGCCGCGCGTCATGCGCCAGCGAAGGTCTTCGAACGACTGCACCGGCTCCAGGTCGCCGTCGAAGCCGGCGCGCGTGATGTGCTCACCGCCGCGCAAGCCTGCGGCTTCCGCGAGCGAGGCCGCAACGGGGCGGGCCAGCTTGGCGACGGGCTCATCCACGCCGATCCAGTTGACGGCTGTATAGAGCACCACCGCGAGCAGCAGGTTGGCGATAGGCCCGGCGGCGACGATGGCCGCGCGCGCACGCAGCGGCTGGGTGTTGAAGGCGCGGTGCCGTTCTTCGGGTGCTACCGGCCCTTCGCGCTCATCGAGCATCTTGACGTAGCCGCCAAGGGGGAATGCACCGATGACGAATTCGGTCGACTGGCCGGGATGCTGGCGCTTGGGCTGCCAACGGTACAGCGTCTTGCCGAAGCCGACCGAGAACCGCAGCACCTTGACGCCGCAAGCGACGGCGACGCGATAGTGGCCGTATTCGTGCACGGCAATCAGCACGCCGATGGCAACCACAAAGGCTATGACAGTGAGCATCCGAGTCCTCGGTTGTCCGGCGTATCAGGCCGCAAAGCGCAGCGCCGCGGCATTGGCGGCCGCACGGGCACTGGCATCGAGCGCCAGCAGGTCCGCCAGCGATGCGGGCTTGGAGGGAGAAATGGCTTCCAAAGTTTCCATGTTGACCGCATGAATGCGATCGAAGCGAAGCCGCCGGTCAAGAAAGGCCTCGACTGCGACTTCGTTGGCT
Source organism: Variovorax sp. CCNWLW225 (assembly GCF_037204045.1). Classification (NCBI taxonomy): domain Bacteria; kingdom Pseudomonadati; phylum Pseudomonadota; class Betaproteobacteria; order Burkholderiales; family Comamonadaceae; genus Variovorax; species Variovorax sp. CCNWLW225. The sequence goes on from NZ_JBBCBV010000011.1 coordinate 39,545, forward strand.
GCATTGAGCACCGCCGTGGTCCCGGGGGCCGCGCGAAGCGCGTGCCAGGCCAAGCCCAAGCCCGGGAAGAGCGCTGCATCGGGCGCATCAAAGCTCAGCGCCGCCATCTGGCGGAAGTCCAGGCGCCCCGCCCCGCTTTCGATGCGCTCTGGCCAGGCCAGGCCGACGGCAATGGGCACGCGCATGTCGGGCGTGCCGAGTTGCGCAATGACCGAGGCATCGGTGAACTGGACCATCGAATGCACCACGCTCTGCGGATGGATGACCACCTCGATCTGTTCAGGCAGCACGCCGAACAGGTGGCGGGCCTCGATCACCTCGAGCGCCTTGTTCATCATGGTCGCGGAATCGACCGAAATCTTGCGCCCCATGACCCAGTTCGGATGCGCACAGGCCTGCTCAGGCGTTACCGTGCCCAGGGTGCCGGGCGCGCGCGTGCGGAACGGGCCGCCCGAAGCGGTCAGGATGATCTTGTCGATGCGCCGCGACCAGGTGGACGGATCTTCAGGCAGCGACTGGAAGATGGCCGAGTGCTCGCTGTCGATCGGCAGCAGCGTGGCGCCGCCCTCGTGCACGGTGCGCATGAAAAGCTCGCCGCCGACCACCAGCGCCTCTTTATTGGCCAGAAGAAGCCGCTTGCCGGCGCGCGCGGCAGCCAAGCACGGCCCAAGGCCCGCAGCGCCCACGATGGCGGCCATGACGGCATCGACCTCTTCGTGAGATGCTATTTTTTCTATAGCATCAGGACCGCTCAGGACTCTCGTCGGGAGATTGTTCCGTTCGAGCTTTTCCGCCAGCAGCGCCGCATGCGACGCACTGGCCATGACCGCGAAACGGGGCGAAAACCGCGCGCATTGCGCCAGCAACTCGTCGACCTTGGTCGCTGCGGAGAGTGCAAAAACCTCGAAGCGCTCGGGGTGCCGAGAGATGACGTCGAGCGTGCTGACCCCGACCGAGCCGGTCGAGCCCAGCACCGTGATGCGTTGTTTGGGTGTGTTCACAAGGAAGCCAGCATCATTGCGATGGGAAGCGCCGGCAAGAGGGCATCCACGCGGTCGAGCACGCCGCCGTGGCCCGGCAGCAGGCGGCTGCTGTCCTTGGCGCCGGCACTGCGCTTGATCAGCGATTCGACCAGGTCGCCGACCACGCTCATCGCGGCCAGGAACACCACGCCCACGAGCAGCAGCCACCAGCCGCGCTCATGCAGCCGGGTGTAGAGGCTTGCCACGGTTGCGCCGGCCGCCCTGTCGGCCCAGACCCACGCAAAGGCCAGCACCACCACGCCCGCCATGCCGCCCCACACGCCTTCCCAGCTCTTGCCGGGGCTGATGGCGGGTGCGAGCTTGCCGCGGGTGAACTTGAGGCCGAAGGCGCGTCCCGCGAAATACGCGAAGACGTCGGCCACCCAGACCAGCACAAGAATGGAAAGCAGAAAGTTGATGCCGACCATGCGCGCCTGCACGGCCGCGAGCCACGCCACCCAGAGCGCCAGCAACCCGCCAACCAGCCGCAGGCCGCGCGGAATCCGGGGCCAGCCCGGCACTGCGACGCGCAGCAGCGCGGCACCACCGAGCACCCAGGCCGCGCTGGCCAGCAGCCACATGAGCATGAGTGGCCGCTCGAGCAATCCGAGCCACCACGACAACGCGCAAAGCGCCACCGTTTCCAGGCCAAGGAACACCGACAGTTGCTGCCCGTATCCGTTGAGGCGGCCCCATTCCCAGGCTGCGGCACCGATCAGCACCAGCATGACGCAGGCAAAAGGAACGTGCGACGGATAGAAGAGCGCCGGCAGCAAGATCGCCAGCAGGACGATGGCCGTGAGGATGCGTTGTTTGAGCATGCGGCGGTATTTCGGGCCGTTGAAGGCCGTCAGGCCAACTGGCGATCTGAGGTGGAATCGCTGCCGGCCGTGACCTGCGCGGAAGTCTTGCCGAAACGGCGCTCGCGAACCTGGAATGCGGCAATTCCCGCGTCCAGCTCGGCTTCGTCGAACTCCGGCCACAGCTTGTTGCTGAAGAAAAGCTCCGCATAGGCGCTTTGCCACAGCAGGAAGTTCGACAGGCGCTGCTCGCCGCCGGTGCGAATGAGCAGGTCGGGGTCGGGCACATGGGCCAGGGCCATGGCGCGATCGAGGTTGGCTTCGGTAAGCGGCTCGCCCTGCTCCGCCAGCTTGGCGGCCGCGCGTGCAATGTCCCACCGGCCACCGTAGTTGAAGCAGACGTTGAGGACGAGCTTGGTGTTCTGCGCGGTTGCCTCTTCGGCATCGACCAGGCCTTGCACCATTTTCTTGGAGAGCCCTGCCCGTTCGCCGACGAAGTGCAGCCGCACGCCGTCACGGCTCAGCTTGGGCACCTCGCGCGCGAGCGCGCCGACCATGATTTCCATGAGCCCCGAAACCTCTTCAGGCGGCCGGTTCCAGTTTTCGGACGAGAACGCGAACACCGTGAGAACGCCCACGCCGCGGTCGACACAGGCCCTGACGCATCGGCGCAGCGACTCGACGCCCTGCTTGTGGCCTGCCACGCGAGGCAGGAATCGCCGCGTGGCCCAGCGTCCGTTGCCATCCATGACGATGGCAATGTGGTGGGGAATCTGCGGCAAAGACGAGGCCATGCGCAGCCTCAAACGGCCATGATCTCCGCTTCCTTGGCCGCGACCAGCCGGTCGATTTCCGCAATGTGGCGGTCGGTGACCTTCTGGATCTCGGCCTCGGCGCGCTTCTGGTCGTCCTCGGAGGCGAGCTTTTCCTTGACCAGCTTCTTGACCGCTTCGTTAGCGTCACGGCGTAGGTTGCGCGTGGCGATCTTGGCGCTTTCGCCTTCGTTGCGGACCAGCTTGGTCATCTCCTTGCGGCGCTCTTCGCTCATCGCGGGAAGCGGCACGCGGATCAGGTCGCCCATCGACGCCGGGTTCAGGCCCAGGTCGCTTTCGCGGATGGCCTTTTCGATCTTGGCGCCCATGCCCTTTTCCCAGGGCTGGACGCTGATGGTGCGCGAGTCGAGCACCGACACGTTGGCCACCTGGCTCAGGGGAACCTGCGAGCCGTAGTACTCCACATGGATCGAGTCGAGCAGCGCGGAGTTGGCGCGGCCGGTACGGATCTTGGTGAGGTTGTTCTGGAACGCAGCCAGCGACTGGTTCATCTTCGCATCGGTCGTGCTGCGAATTTCTGCAATGGTAGGGGTCGTCATCTCAATACTCCTCAGGCATGCACCAGCGTGCCTTCGTCCTCGCCCATGACGACGCGCTTGAGTGCGCCGTTCTTGAAGATCGAGAACACCTTGATCGGCAGCTTCTGGTCGCGGCACAGCGCAAAGGCCGTCGCGTCCATGATGCCGAGATTTTGCGCGATTGCCTCGTCGAAGGTGAGCGTGGAATAGCGCGTTGCATCCGGATGGGTCTTGGGGTCGGCGGAGTAGACACCGTCGACCTTGGTCGCCTTGAGCACCAGCTCGGCGCCGATTTCCGCACCGCGCAGTGCGGCGGCCGTGTCGGTGGTGAAGAACGGATTGCCGGTACCCGCGGCAAACACCACGACCTTGCCTTCTTCGAGATACTGCAGCGCCTTGGGCCGCACGTAGGGCTCGACCACCTGCTCGATGGCAATGGCGGACATCACGCGCGCCACAAGCCCTTGTTTGTTCATGGCATCGGCCAGCGCCAGCGAGTTCATCACGGTGGCCAGCATGCCCATGTAGTCGGCCGTGGCGCGGTCCATTCCGACCGAGCCTCCCGCGACACCGCGGAAGATGTTGCCGCCGCCGATGACAACGGCGACTTCCACGCCCATGTTCACCACTTCGGCCACCTCTTCGACCATGCGGACGATGGTCGCACGGTTAATACCAAAGGCATCGTCTCCCATTAACGCCTCACCCGACAGCTTCAACAAGATTCGCTTGTGGGCTGGACGGGGATCAGACATGGGCAATTTCCTTACTTGGGTTGGCGGGGGCGAGTGTAGAACGAGGCGGTGAAAAAGCGGCGGCACACGCACGTGCGCCGTCGCTTTGGGGCGTAACAGTTTTTACGCGGCGGCCTTGGCGGCAGCAACTTGCGCCGCCACTTCGGCTGCGAAGTCGTCGACCTTCTTTTCGATGCCTTCGCCAACCACGTAAAGGGTGAAGCCCTTGATGGTGGTGTTAGCGGCCTTGAGCATCTGCTCGACGGTCTGCTTGTCGTTCTTCACGAACGGCTGGTTGTGCAGCGAGACTTCCTTCAGGTACTTCTGCACGCCGCCTTCGATGCGCTTGGCAACGATGTCGGCAGGCTGCGCCTTCTTGCCTTCGGCTTCGGCCGTCTTGCGGTCTTCCTCGGCCTTGCCGGCGGCAACAGCGCGCTCTTTCTCGATCAGGTCGGCAGGCACGTCGGCGGCCGAAATAGCGACCGGCTTCATGGCGGCAATGTGCATTGCCACGTCCTTGGCCGACGTTTCGTCGCCCTCGAACTCGACCATCACGCCGATGCGCGTGCCGTGCAGGTACGAAGCCAGCTTGCCGTTGCCGGCAAAGTGCTTGAAGCGGCGGAAGCTCATGTTCTCGCCGATCTTGCCGATCAGGCCCTTGCGCACGTCTTCGAGCGTGGGACCGAAGCCGTCCTGCTCATAGGGCAGCGCGCCGAGCGCAGCGATGTCGGCGGGGTTGTTCTTGGCGACCAGCATCGCCGCAGCGTTGGCCATGGCCAGGAAGCTGTCGTTCTTGGTGACGAAGTCGGTTTCGCAGTTGATTTCGATCATGCCGCCGGCCAAGCCTTCGACAAACGCCGTGACCACGCCTTCGGCGGTGATGCGGCCCGAAGCCTTGCCAGCCTTGTTGCCGAGCTTGATGCGCAGCAGCTCTTCGGCCTTTTCCATGTTGCCGTCGGCCTCGGTCAGGGCCTTCTTGCATTCCATCATGGGCGCGTCGGTCTTTGCGCGCAGTTCGCCGACCATGCTTGCGGTGATTGCAGCCATTGTTCTATCTCCGTGTCCAAAAAATCAGATTAAAAAAAAGGGGCACCAAAGCCCCTTCTTCAGGCGCGTGAGAGCACTCGATCAGGCCGAGGCGCCCTCTTCGACTTCGACGAATTCGTCGCTGCCTTCGGCGATGGCCTTGACCACGTCACCGGTGGCGCTGTTGCGGCCTTCGATGATCGCATCGGCGATGCCGCGGGCGTACAGCGTGACGGCCTTCGACGAGTCGTCGTTGCCGGGAATGACGTAGTCGATGCCTTCGGGCGAGTGGTTGGAGTCCACCACGCCGATCAGCGGAATGCCGAGCTTCTTGGCTTCTGCCACGGCGATCTTGTGGAAGCCCACGTCGATCACGAAGATGGCGTCGGGCAGCGCGGTCATGTCCTGGATGCCGCCGATGTCCTTTTCGAGCTTCTCGATTTCACGGGTGAACGTGAGTTGCTCTTTCTTGCTCAGGCTTTCGAGGCCGGCTTCTTGCTGGGCCTTCATGTCCTTCAGGCGCTTGATCGAGGTCTTGACCGTCTTGAAGTTGGTCAGCATGCCGCCGAGCCAGCGGGTGTCGACAAAAGGCACGCCGGCGCGGCGGGCTTCGGCAGCCACGATTTCACGAGCCTGGCGCTTGGTGCCGACCATGAGGATGGTGCCGCGGTTGGCGGTGAGCTGCTTGGCGTACTTCATCGCGTCCTGGAACATCGGGAGCGACTTTTCCAGGTTGATGATGTGGATCTTGTTGCGATGGCCGAAGATGAACGGGGCCATCTTGGGGTTCCAGAAGCGGGTTTGGTGACCGAAGTGGACACCGGCTTCCAGCATTTCGCGCATGGTGGTCGACATTGAAATTACTCCAAAGGTTGGGTCTAAAATCCAGCCCGTTTTGCGCCTCCTTCGAATGGAGTCACAACACCTTGATTGGGCCGGTTTGCGAATGTGTCTGGCTGGGTGCGGCGAGAGCCGTCGCATGATCAGCGAAACCCAACGAGTATAGCACGGCCCGTCCTGTCCTTTCCCCTTTCCACCCCCCGGAACCGAGCCGTCCGCGCCCTCGCAGCCCACCCATGAACGACCTTCACGCCGCCCGTTTGAACCTTCTGGCAGGCGGCAGCGATGCACGCACCGAAATGGAGCGCGCCATCGAGATTTCCGAATCCCCGGCGTGCAACCACGTTTTCACCCGCACGCTGTTCGACGAAGCGCGCCGGCAAGCCGACCGGCCGGCGCTGCGAAGCAGGCTCTCCGGGCTTGCATTCACCGTCAAGGACCTGTTCGACATCGAAGGACAGCCCACTCCCGCGGGCTCCGTGGTGCTTTCGCACGCCCCGGCCGCCAAGGCGGATGCCGTGGCCGTGGCGCGGCTGCGCGCTGCGGGCGGCGTGCTGACCGGCCGCACCAACATGACCGAGTTTGCTTTCTCGGGCGTGGGCGTCAACCCGCATCACGGCACCCCGGCCAATGTGAGCGACTCGGTCACGCCGCGCATTCCGGGAGGCTCTTCTTCCGGCGCCGCCATTTCGGTTGCCACCGGCGCGGCGTTCATCGGGCTGGGTTCCGACACCGGCGGCTCGATCCGCATTCCCGCGGCGCTGAACGGCATCGTGGGCTTCAAGAGCACCGCCCGACTCGTTCCGGCCGACGGCGCCCTGCCGCTGTCGACCACCCTGGACACCGTTTGCGCCATGACGCGTTCGGTGCGGGATGCCGTCACCGCGCACGAAATCCTCGCGGCGCGCCGCGTGACTGCCGGCGCAGCCGCTCTGGGCGCATACCGGCTGGCCGTGGTGAAGAACGTGTTTTTCGACAACATCGAGCCCGCCGTGGCCCGCGCCTTCGAAGGCGCGCTGCGGGCACTGCGCGCCGCCGGCGCCCAGATCGAGGAAATCGAGCTGCCGGAATTGGCGCAGCTGCAAGCCATCAACGCCACCGGCGGCTTTTCGGCGGCCGAGTCTTATGCCTGGCACCGGCTGTTGCTGGAACGCAGCGGCGCCGGCTACGACCCGCGCGTTGCGCAGCGCATTCTCAAAGGCGCCGGCATGAAGGCGCACGAATACATCGACCTCCTGAATGCCCGGCACGCGTGGATTGCCCGCGTCGAAGCGGCGCTCGCGCCCTACGACGCCGTGCTGTCGCCGACCGTGCCGATCACCGCGCCTCCCATCGCGAGCGTGGCGCCGGGCGCCGAGCACGACGACGAGTTCTTTCGCATCAACGCACTGCTGCTGCGCAATCCGTCGATCGTCAACATGCTCGACGGCTGCGCCATTTCGCTGCCCTGCCATGCCGCCGGCGAGTTGCCCGTCGGTCTGATGCTGTGGCACGCCGCACTGCACGACGACGCCGTTCTCGCGATTGCCTTACAAACGGAACACGCACTGCGAAGACAATAGCTGCACGCCTACCGACGGGCGTCAGCCATCTCTTCTTACTCAAGCATTCAATGAAAATCGCGATCGTGGGCGCCGGCATCATCGGCGTCACCACCGCCTGGGAACTGGCTTCGGACGGCCATGAAGTGTCTGTGTTCGAGCGCCGCGGCGCAGCGGCCGAGGAAGCCAGTTTTGCCAATGCGGGCGTGGTCGCACCGGGTTATGTAACGCCGTGGGCCGCACCGGGCATGCGCGCCAAGGTGCTGCGTTCGCTGCTTTCCTCCCACGGCGCCATCAAGCTGCGCTGGCCGCTGAATTCACGCGATATCGGTTGGATGTCGCGCTGGCAGAAGGCCTGCAAGCTCGAAACCTACCTGGCCAATCGCGCCCGCATGCAGCGGCTGGCGTTCTACAGCCGCACCCGCCTGCACGAGGTGACCGAGGCGCGTGAACTCAGCTACGAGCGCAGCGACGGCTACCTTGTGCTGCTGCGCTCCAAGCGCGAGAAAAAGCTGGTGCAGCCCGGCCTCGACGTGTTGCGAGCGGCGGGCAGCGTCTTTCGCGAAGTCGACGCCGACGAGGCCCGGCGCATCGAACCCGCGCTCAGCACCGATACCGCGCTTGCAGGCGCCATCTACTTGCCCGAGGACGAAGTGGCCAACTGCCGCCAGTTCGCGCTGCTGCTAAAGTGGGAGGCCGAGGCACTCGGCGCTCAGTTCCATTTCAACTGCGACATCGCGCCGCTGAGCCGCGCCGACCCCACTTCCGTTTCGCTCGCAAGCGGTTCCCCACCGTTGCGGTTCGATGCCGTGGTGGTGTGCGCCGGGCTGGCCTCGGCTGCGCTCGTGCGGCCGCTCGGGCTTCGGATTCCGCTCGCACCGATCTACGGCCACTCCATCAGCGCGCCGATTCGCGAATCGCTCAACGCGCCGCGCAGCGCGGTGATGGACGAGCGCTACAAGGTCGCGATTTCGCGGCTGGGCCAGCGCGTGCGCGTGGCCGGGAGCGCCGAAATCGGCGGCTCGCTGAGCACGATGAACCCGTCCGCGGTGCAAACGCTCTACAAGGTGCTGCACGACTGGTTTCCCGGCGCGGTCACGCTGCAATCGGGCGTGCAGCAATGGAAAGGCGCGCGGCCGATGCTGCCCGACGGCCCCCCGGTACTCGGCGCCAGCGGCGTGCCGGGCGTCTGGCTCAACCTGGGCCACGGCTCGAGCGGCTGGGCGCTGTCGTGCGGCAGTGCGCGGGTGGTGGCCGACCTGATCGGGGGCCGCGATGCCGGAGTCGACCTCGAGGGCCTGGGCGTCGAGCGGCTCCATCTTTCCTAAAGCTTCCACAGCACTCCTGCCTGGGCACATGGGCGGCAAAATGGCCTGATGCAACGCATCACGTCCGACACCGTCGCCGACCTTTTCGATATTGCGGCAACGCGGCGCATCGAGCAGGCCGCCGCAGCCGCCCTGCCCGCCCACACGCTGATGCAGCGCGCCGGCCTTGCCGTGGCGCGGCTGGCCATGGCGGTCGCGCCGCATGCACGCACCGTATGGATCGCCTGCGGGCCGGGAAACAATGGCGGCGACGGTTTTGAAGCGGCCGCGCAGCTGCAGCACCGGGGCTTTTTGCCGATCGTCACGTTCGCCGGTGATGAAAGTCGTCTGCCGCCAGACGCGAAGGCATCGCTGCAGCGGGCCAGGGATGCTGGCGTGATCTTCTCGCCGAAGCCGCCCGCCGTCTATGGATTGGCCATCGATGCGCTGCTCGGCATTGGCGCCACCCGCCCCGTCGAGAATGCCATGGCCGAATGGCTGCGGCAGATGCATGCGACGACGCAACCGGTACTGAGTGTCGACGTGCCGTCCGGGTTGAACGCGGACACCGGCGTTTCGAGCATCGCCCCTCATTCGGGTGCCGCATCGTCCCGCTTCTGCATCACCTTTCTGACCCTGAAGCCAGGCCTTTTCACCGCGCAAGGCCGCGATGCCGCCGGCACGGTCTGGTTCGACGACCTGGGTTGCGGCGGCGGCATCGCTGAACAGCCCGCCGCGCGCCTTGCGGGCCGGCCGACGGCCCCGCCACGCAGCCACGCATCGCACAAAGGCAGCTATGGCGATGTTGCGGTGATCGGCGGCGCACCCGGCATGGCCGGCGCCGCGCTGCTGGCCGGATCTGCTGCGCTGCATGCGGGCGCCGGTCGCGTGTTCGTCGGGCTGCTCGACCCGAGTGCGGCTCCTGTCGACCTTGCACAGCCCGAGTTGATGCTGCGAGACGCCGATGCGCTCGATCTTTCAGGCATGACAGCGGTCTGCGGGTGCGGCGGAGGCACCGATGTGCGCGCGGTGCTGCCACGCGTGCTGGCGACAGCGGCTGCACTGGTGCTCGATGCCGATGCATTGAACGCCATAGCGGGCGACAGCGCATTGCAGGCGCAACTGGCATCACGCAGCCGACGCGGAAAGCCGACCGTCATCACACCGCATCCGCTCGAAGCCGCGCGCCTGCTGGATTGCACGGCCGCCGACATTCAAGCCGATCGGCTGGCAGCAGCCGGCGAACTGGCATCGCGCTATGGCGCAGTTGCCGTACTCAAAGGCTCGGGAACGGTCATCGCCGACAACAGCGGCGCGCCGCCCGTGATCAACCCGACCGGCAATGCCGCGCTCGCAACCGCCGGCACGGGCGACGTGCTGGCCGGGATGATCGGCGCCGCGATGGCGTCAAAACAGTCGCCATTCGAGGCTGCGCAAAGCGCCGTCTGGCGCCATGGCCACATTGCCGACACCTGGCCGGCCGATGCCCCCCCGCTCACGGCCGGGGCACTGGCGCGCCAGGCACCCGGCTGACGAGCTTCTAGCCGCGCCCGACGAAGGGCATCTTCGTCGCCATCACGGTGTGGAACAGCACGTTGGCTTCCAGCGGCAGGTTTGCCATGTAGAGCACCGACTGCCCGACGATCTTGACGTCCATCAGCGGCTCGATCGCCAGTTCGCCGTTGGCTTGCGGCACGCCCTTGGCCATGCGCGCTGCCAGTTCGGTCATGGCATTGCCCACATCGATCTGGCCCACTGCAATGTCGTACTTGCGCCCGTCGAGCGACGCGGTCTTGGTGAGGCCCTCGACCGCATGCTTGGTCGCCGTATAGGCAGGCGAATTCGGCCGAGGGGCCGTGGCCGAGATGGAACCGTTGTTGATGATGCGGCCACCGCGCGGGGTTTGCGCCTTCATCGTGCGGAACGCCTGCTGGATGCAGAAGAACATGCCGTTCAGGTTGATGTCGACCACACCGCGCCATTGCTCCGGCGTCCAGTCTTCGAACGGACCCGGCGGGTTGCCCACGCCGGCATTGTTGAACAGCAGATCGACGCGGCCGAAGCGTTCGACCACGGCCGCGAACAGCGCCTGCACCGATTCGGCATTGGCCACATCGGTGGGTACCGCAAAGGCGCGTGCGCCGGCGCCGGACTCTTCCGCCACCTGCTCCAGCGGCTCGGGGCGGCGCCCCGCCAGCGCCACGCTCCAACCGTCGGCCAGCAATTCCAGCGCCGCGGCGCGTCCGATGCCCGAGCCGGCACCGGTGACGATTGCGATGCGGCCCTTGTTGTTTTCCACGCTCATGTTTCAGTGTCTCCTTCTCAGCTTGTCTGTATTGCTTGTGTATGGGTGCGATGCGTTGTGCGTCATGTGCGACGCGGTGGCTTGCGGCCCTTCATCTTGTTTGCGGCCTTCTTCACCGCCGACTTGAAGGCCTGCATTGCCGATTGGGGCCCGGGAGCCGCAGTCACCGCGCGATCGGCGCGCTGCTCGGGGGCCGCCTCGGCCTTGTGGCGCGAGCTGCGCTTGGCTGACGCCTTGACCGGCACGCCGGCCGAGTTCACGCCCTTGTCCTTCATGGCACGCGCCGTGAGCTCTTCGCCCTCGCGCACCAGGCGGAAATCGATCTTGCGCCCGTCCAGATCGACACGGCTCACCTGCACCCGCACACGGGTGCCGATGGCATAGCGGATGCCGGTGCGCTCGCCGCGCAGTTCCTGGCGCATTTCGTCGAACTTGAAATACTCGCCGCCGAGTTCGGTGATGTGCACCAGTCCCTCGACATACATGGCGTCCAGCGTCACGAAGATGCCGAAGGTCGTGGCCGCGGTGACCACGCCGCCGTATTCCTCGCCCAGATGCTCGCGCATGTACTTGCACTTGAGCCATGCCTCGACGTCGCGGCTGGCTTCATCGGCGCGGCGCTCGTTGGCGCTGCAATGCAGGCCGGCCGCTTCCCAGGCCAGCACTTCCTTGGTGGGCGCTACCGTGGCCTTCTGCGGCTTGGTGGTCGGCGCCTTGACGCGCGAGGCCAGCCGCTTGGCGAGCTTGGCATGCGCCTCGCCCGGCGTCGGCAGCATCGGCAGCTGATAGCGCGTCTTGCCGAGAATCGCCTTGATCACGCGGTGCACCAGCAGGTCCGGGTAGCGCCGGATCGGGCTCGTGAAGTGCGTGTAGGCCTCGTAAGCCAGGCCGAAGTGGCCGCTGTTGATGGGCGTGTAGATGGCCTGCTGCATCGAGCGAAGCAGCATGGTGTGGATCTGCTGCGCGTCGGGCCGCTCCTTGGTGGCTTCGGCAATCGCCTGGAACTCGCCGGGCCGCGGGTCGTCGGTAATGCTCAACCCCACGCCCATGGCTTTCAGGTAGCCGCGCAGAATTTCTTTCTTCTCGGGCGTCGGGCCCTCGTGCACACGGAACAGGCCCGGGTGCTTGCCTTCGGCGATGAAGTCGGCGCTGCACACGTTGGCCGCGAGCATGGCTTCTTCAATGAGGCGGTGCGCCTCATTGCGCGTGCGCGGCACGATCTTCTCGATGCGGCCCGCGTCGTCGCAAATGATCTGCGTCTCGGTGGTTTCGAAGTCGACCGCGCCCCGCTTGCCGCGCTGCTTGAGCAGGGCCTTGTAGACGTCGGCCAGGTTCAGCAGGTCCTTCACGCGGTCCTTGCGCTTGGCCGCCTCGGGGCCGCGCGTGTTGCCGAGAATGGCCGCCACCTCGGTGTAGGTGAAGCGTGCGTGGCTGAACATCACCGCCGGATAGAACTGGTAGGCGTAGATTTCGCCGTCGGCGGCCACGAGCATGTCGCACACCATGCACAGGCGCTCGACCTCGGGGTTCAGCGAACACAATCCGTTCGAAAGCTTTTCCGGCAGCATCGGAATAACGCGGCGCGGAAAGTAGACACTGGTGGCACGGTCGTAGGCGTCGATGTCGATCGCCGATCCGGTCTGCACATAGGCGCTGACGTCGGCAATGGCAACCAGCAGGCGCCACCCCTTGCCGCGACCAACCTTCGCGGGCTCGCAGTACACGGCATCGTCGAAGTCGCGTGCGTCTTCGCCGTCGATGGTGACCAGCGGCACGTCGGTCAGATCGATGCGGCCCTTCTTGTCGGCGGGGCGAACCTTCTCCGGCAATGCCTTGGCTTCGGCCAGGCATTCCGCGGAAAACTCGTGCGGCACGCCGTACTTGCGCACGGCAATCTCGATCTCCATGCCCGGGTCGTCGATCTCGCCAAGCACTTCCTTCACGCGGCCCACGGGCTGGCCGAACAGGGCCGGCGGCTCGGTGAGCTGCACCACCACAACCTGCCCCACCTTCGCGGGACCGGTTGCGCCCTTGGGGATCAGTACGTCCTGTCCGTAGCGCTTGTCTTCGGGCGCGACGAGCCAGATGCCGCCTTCATGCAACAGGCGGCCAATGATCGGCTGCTCGGGGCGCTCGACAATTTCGACCACCCGCCCCTCGGGACGACCGCGCCGGTCTTGCCGCACCACGCGCGCCTTGACGCGGTCTTTGTGCAGCACTGCACGCATCTCGTTCGGGGGCAGATAGATGTCGGCTTCGCCGTCATCGCGCTGCACGAAACCGTGTCCGTCGCGATGTCCCTGAACAGTTCCTTCAAATTCATCCAGCAGACCGCTGGAGTGGCCATTATTTTTGATATGATTCTCTCTTTCCTGAAATTCAAAACATAACTGCTTCGGCAGCTATGTGGGCCCAGATGGCGGAATTGGTAGACGCACTAGTTTCAGGTACTAGCGAGTAACATCGTGGAGGTTCGAGTCCTCTTCTGGGCACCACCCCTACCAAGCTGAAACCCCTGTGAATCTGTGATTTACAGGGGTTTTTTCTTTTCCCTGGGAACATGATCGAGGGATGTTCTCCCTCACGAAAGCCGGTCACGGCCAAGGCAGGCCAGACCGACGGCAATCCGCCGCATTCGCGCACGCCATCGCAGTCCCGAAGCGGGAGTTTTTGCGCAACGGTTTTCGACGACACGGATTCGGACAAGTGGAACGGGCTTCGTCTCATGAAGTGATGCAGCAACCTGCTCACCGAGGAGCGGCTTTTCGCCATTCTGACGCAGTACATCGACGAATGATCGCGCACAGTCTCATGAAGCGCGGCAACCGAGTCAATACACCGCGTTGCCAGTAAAGGTGAACCGCAAACCCAACCTGATGAGCGCGGCGTTCAACTCGCTGCGATCACAAGATGGATCTGCGGAGTTGCGACAGGCCTTGGAGCCCGCCGTGCACCTTACCACGCCAAGGTTGCGACCCGATCCACCAATCGATCGTTCCCCCCTGCCGTCCGCCATACTCGAGCCGCCTGACCGCCCCTCCTCGTCCATGTCCATTTTCCAAAACATCCGACAGTGGGCTTCGCGGATCAAGCGCGACGCCGTCACGCTTTGGTTTGCCTACCGGCATCCCGGCACGCCCTGGTTCGCAAAGGCCCTTGCGGCCTTTGTGGTCGCGTATGCGCTGAGCCCGATCGATCTGATTCCAGATTTCATTCCGGTACTTGGCTATCTGGACGACGCCTTGCTGTTGCCTGGCCTGATCTGGCTGAACATCCGGCTCATTCCCACGGGCGTCCTCGAGGAATGCCGTGCCCGCGCGGACGCGTGGATGAAAGAGCAAGGCGCTAAGCCCCGGAGCATCGTCGGCGCGGTTCTCGTCCTTTCGATCTGGATCGCCGTCGGCGTTGCCTTATGGGCCTGGTTAAACACGCTGAACTAGCCGTATTACGGTACAGGCGACTCTCAGTCCTCAAAAAGTGTGGCGAAAGTCACACTTTTCCATCAATATGCTTCTAAAGGTAACTTGAAAACGCACAAAAGGTTACGTTTGGTTTGAAAATATGGGCATCAAACCTACTGGAAACCCATCGTGATCGCAGCATTCACCTTGTTAATCGGCATGTTCCTCGGCGCGTTGTTCATGAGCCTTCTGGTCATTTCGCGCTCGGATGACTGACAACCGCCGGGCCGTGGCCGCCCCGCCCAAGCCAATCGAAAAGCCCGCTTCCGCGGGCTTTTCTTTTTGAGTCTTGACTATGCAAATCAGGACAGAACGGCTCAGATCGGCAAAGCGATCAGATCGTGGCCTTCGGCACCCATGATGCGGGCCTTGGTGAACTCACCCACCTTGAGCGTCTTGCTGATCTTTTCGGGTGGCAGCAGGCGCACGGTGCCGTCGATCTCGGGCGCGTCGGCGTAGGTGCGGCCAACGCCGCCCTTGCGGCCCATGCCGGGCGCTGAATCCACCAGCACCTGCATCGTTGCGCCGATGCGCTGTTGCAGCTTGGCAATCGACACGGCTTCAGCCACTTCCATGAAGCGGGCACGGCGTGCTTCGCGCTCGGCCGCCGGCAGCATGCCGGGAATGTCATTGGCCGTCGCGCCTTCCACCGGACTGTAGGCAAAGCAGCCCGCCCGGTCGATCTGCGCTTCGCGAATGAAGTCGAGCAGGTGCTCGAACTCCTGCTCGGTCTCGCCGGGAAACCCGGCGATGAAGGTGCTGCGGATCACGAGTTCAG
Source organism: Variovorax sp. CCNWLW225 (assembly GCF_037204045.1). Taxonomy (NCBI): domain Bacteria; kingdom Pseudomonadati; phylum Pseudomonadota; class Betaproteobacteria; order Burkholderiales; family Comamonadaceae; genus Variovorax; species Variovorax sp. CCNWLW225. Next base: position 54,710 of record NZ_JBBCBV010000011.1, read on the forward strand.
GGCAAACCTCGCGCCAGCGCGCGATGCGCTCCAGGTTCTTCTCGCCGCTGGCGGGCCGCTTCATGCGCTTGAGCACATCGGGGTGGCTGTGCTGCAGGGGCACGTCGAGGTAAGGCAGCACCTGCCCGCTCGCCATCAACGGAATGATCTCGTCCACGCTTGGGTACGGGTACACATAGTGCAGCCGGACCCATGCGCCGTACGGCTCGGCAATTTCTCCCAGCGTACGCACCAGTTCGAGCATGCGGGTCTTGACCGGCTTGCCGTCCCAGAATCCGGTTCGGTACTTCACGTCCACGCCGTAGGCCGAGGTGTCCTGGCTGATCACCAAGAGCTCCTTCACGCCGCCCTCGAACAAGGCCTTGGCCTCGCCGAGCACGTCGCCGACCGGCCGCGACACCAGGTCGCCGCGCATCGAGGGAATGATGCAGAAGGTGCAGCGGTGGTTGCAGCCTTCGCTGATCTTCAGGTACGCGTAGTGGCGCGGCGTGAGCTTGAGGCCGGCAATGCCGAAGGTGTTGGGAACCAGATCGACGAACGGGTCATGCGGCTTCGGCAGGTTGGCATGCACCGCATCCATCACTTCTTGCGTGGCGTGCGGGCCGGTCACGGCCAGCACGCTCGGGTGCATTTGCCGTACCAGATTGCCGCCCTGATCGCCCGTCTTGGCGCCAAGACACCCTGTGACGATGACACGGCCGTTTTCCGCCAGAGCCTCGCCGATGGTGTCCAGGCTCTCCTTCACCGCATCGTCGATGAAGCCGCAGGTGTTGACGATCACCAGGTCGGCGCCTTCGAAGGTCTTGGCCGTCTGGTAGCCCTCAGCGCTGAGCTGGGTCAGGATCAATTCGGAATCGGTAAGGGCCTTGGGGCAGCCCAAGCTCACAAAACCGACCTTGGGGGCAGCCGGCGTGGCGGTACGTTCGGGGGAGGCAACTTCGCTCATATATGCCTCTATTGTCCCAGCTATCGGCCGGGACCGGGATTTCAGGGGCGTTTGATGCCGAATGCGCCCAGAACCTGCTCGGTGTTCTTCTGCATCTGTTCCTGCATTTGCAGGAACACGTTCTTGGACTGCTCGACGTAATTGCCCATCAGCCCCTGGAGCATCGGCGACTGCATGGTCATGAAGCGCGACCACATTTCGGGCGTCAGGCCTTCGGCCTTTTCGGCGAGTTGGGCCTGCACTTCGGTCATGGCCTGGATGTTCTTCTCGAGGTACGGCCCCATGTAGCCCTGCATGGCTTGCCCGTAGAAACGGATGATGTTGGCCAGCACCTGCTCGGTGAACATGGGGGCCCCGCCCGCCTCTTCTTCGAGAATGATCTGCAGCAGGATGCTGCGCGTGAGGTCGTCCCCGGTCTTGGCATCGCGCACCACGAACTGGGCGTTCTGTATCACCAGCTGCTTCACCTCGGTGAGCGTGATGTAGGTGGATGTCTCGGTGTCGTAGAGCCTTCGGTTGGGGTACTTCTTGATTACACGTTGCACCGGCTTGACCCCGGACTTCTTGCTCTGCACTGCGGACTCCTTCACATGGATGCCCATGTCATCCGATCAATTCTAGGTAGCGGTTTTGCTGCATCGCGACAAGGTTTACCCTGACCGCGCATCCGCTGCCTCAGTCGGGCGTTGTCGCGTATTCGGCGCCGCAGGCATTGCAGCCGGCGCTCTCGGGGCGCTCCGCGGTCGCCTCTCGAAAACGCAATGGGCTCTTGTGGCCGTACACGACCCAGCAACGCGGGCAGTGTTCATGGCCGGCCGTGGGCAGGTAGGCACGGGAGCGCTGTTCGGCACGCTCCTGCGTCACTGCAATGCCCTGCTGAAGGGCGCGCGCAATTTCGCGCGCTGCCATGGTTTCGGTACGGCCGCTCGCGTGGTCGTTGATGCCGTAGACCGCGCGTGCAAATTCAATGGGGGCTTGCCGGAGCAATACGGCCAGGCGCATCTCGGCATGAGCCCGATCAACCAGCGTTGATCGCGTATTCATCAGATCGCTTATCAAGAAATTGGAAAAGGTTTGCAGAGCGGCCAAGGTAGCACAACAACATGGCCATGGTCTTTGTCTGCTTACCGCAAGGACGATTGAGACACCGGGGAACCCGGTGAAAGCTCTGTTCAACAGACCCGGTGGTTGGCCGGAAGTTGAAACAGAAATTGGTAGGCGCGATTGGACTCGAACCAACGACCCCCACCATGTCAAGGTGGTGCTCTAACCAGCTGAGCTACGCGCCTAAGGATGTGTCCGAGAAGCAGCTATTGTAGCAGGAGAAAACGCGCTTTTTAGCGGCGACGTGCAGATCGCACACCGGCAACCGCCGTCACCACGCCAAGCACCTGCGCAAGCCGCGCGGCATCGGAGATTTCCACAGTGAAAGTCATCCACGCCGTGCCCTTGACCGATTGGGTCTGCACGCCGATCACGTTCATCTTCTCTCGTGCGAACACATCGGAGATATCGCGCAGCAAGCCCTGGCGGTCGGCCGCTTCCACGGCCACGTCGACCGCATACATCGGTGCTTCGCCGCCCTTGGCAGCGCCCCACTCGACATCGATCACGCGCTCGCCGTCGCGCGAAGCCATCATTCGGAAGTTGCTGCAGTCGGTGCGATGGACGCTCACGCCGTGGCCGCGCGTCACAAAGCCGCTGATGGCATCGGGCGGCGCGGGCTTGCAGCACTTGGCCAGCTGCGTCATCAATGAAGACACGCCCACCACCAGCACGCCGCCCTTGCCGGACTTTTCGCTCGCGCGCGGCTTCTTGAGCTGCACGCCGTCGTCGGGGTTGGGCGCGGGCTCCGGCGGACGCAACAGCATCTCGATGTTGCGCAGCGAAAACTCGTCCTTGCCTACGACTTCGAACAGATGGTCCGCCGACTTGAACCCCAGTTGCGAAGCCAGGTCTTCCAGCCGCGTGGAGGTCTTGCCTTCGCGCTGCAGCAGCTTCTCGACGGCCTCGCGCCCGCGCGCCACGGTTTCGTGCGTGATCTGCGCGTTGAACCACGCGCGCACCTTCGCGCGGGCGCGGTGGCTTGCAAGGTAGCCGAGCTCGGCGTTGAGCCAATCCCGCGAAGGACCGCCCTCCTTGGCCGCGATGATCTCCACCGTCTGCCCGTTGGACAGCGGTGTATTCAGCGGCACCATCGCCCCATCGACGCGCGCACCGCGGCACCGGTGGCCGAGCGTGGTGTGCACGGTGTAGGCAAAGTCGACCGGCGTCGCTCCCTGCGGCAACTCCACAATGGCGGCGTCCGGCGTCAATACATAGATGCGGTCGTCGAAAAGGCCCTGGCCCTGCGAGCCGCCCGAAAGATCGCGCTCCCATGCCAGCAGCTGCCGCAGCACGGCGATCTTGGCGTCGTATTCCCCGCTCGCCCACACGCCCGCATAGCCCTTGTGCCCCGCCTCCTTGTAGGCCCAGTGCGCGGCCACGCCGTGCTCGGCATGGTCATGCATTTCTTCCGTGCGGATCTGAATCTCGATCGGCTTGCCAGGCTTGCCGTCGACCACCTCGCGCACCACGGTGTGCAGCGACTGGTATCCGTTGGGCTTGGGCCGAGCGATGTAGTCGTCGAACTCTTCGTCGATCGGCAGGAAGTGCGAGTGCACCCAGGCCAGCGCCGCGTAGCAGTCCTTCACGTCGGGCACCACCACGCGCAGCGCGAGGATGTCGAACACCTGCGCAAAGTCGAGCGACTTGCCGCGCATTTTCTTGACGATGCTGTAGATGTTCTTCGGGCGTCCCTGCACCGTGGCACGCACGCCCTCGGCCTGCAGTTCGCGTTCGAGCTGCGAGCGCAGTTGCTCGATGTGGCCTTCCCGCTCGACGCGTTTCTCGTCGAGCAGGCGCGCAATCAGCTTGTAGGTTTCGGGTTCCAGAAAGCGGAACGAGAGATCTTCGATCTCCCACTTCACCTGCCAGATGCCCAGCCGGTTGGCCAGCGGCGCAAACACCTGCAGCGATTCGCGCGCCACGCTCTCGGGCGCGGGCTGCTTGCTGGCCGCTGCATGCCGCAAGGTCTGCAGCCGCGAAGCCAGGCGCAGCATCACCACGCGCAGGTCGCGTGAAAACGCGAGCAGCATCTTGCGCACGTTCTCGGTCTGCGCCCCCGCGCCTTCGGACAAATGATGGCCTTGCGAAGCCGACCGCGCCTGTTCCTGCACGCGGACCAGCTTGGTGGTTTCCACCGCCAGCGCCGCAAAGTTGTCGCCGAACACCTTGGCGATCACCTCCTGCGGGCGGTTGAGGTGCTGGCAGGCGTACACCAGGTAGCTCGCGGCCTGCATGGCCTCGGAGCCGCCCATCTTCGCGACGATGGCCGCCACCGCATCGGCGTGCGCCAGCGTGTTTTCGCCGGTGTCGAGCTTTTCGTCGGCAATCAACGGTTCGGCAAAAGCCCGCGCGCGCGCGAGCATGTTCTCCATGACCGGGGTGCGGTCGGCCGTTGCGGCGGACAAGGGATAGTCCACCATGACCGCGTCGGACGTGTTTGCCGTTTGAAGGCTGGAAGACTCGCGCTTCACGTTGGCCTCAATCGAACAGGAAGGATGTGACGGCGGAGACCTGCGCAGGGTCGATGAAGGTCGGCGCATGGCCCACGCCTTCGAACTCGATCAGCTTTGCGCGCGGACCGCGCTCGGTCATGGCCAGGGCCGTATCGCGCGAGAGCAGATCCGACTGGGCGCCGCGCGTCACGAGCGTTTGCGCGTCGATGGCGTCGTAAAGGCTCCACATCACGGCGCCGCCCTGGGCCGCGGCCTCGGGCGTGATGGCGCGCAGCGCCACGGCAATGGCCGGGTCGTAGTGAAGCACCCACGGGCCCGCACCCTCATCGTTGCCGGCTTCGAGCTTGCCTGACCCATCGGCCGTGCGCTGCGACGCCGGTACCACCATGTGCTGCGACAAGGCAAGCCACTGCGCCGGCGTGTGCGGGCCGAAAGTGGTCGAGATCGACCACATGGCGTCGGCTGCCTGCTGCACGCTGTCGTAGCGGCCGCCCTGCCCCACGTAGGCGCCGATGCGCTGAAGGGCCCTGGCTTCGATCGTCGGGCCAACGTCGTTCACGACGAAGCGGCGTATCGGCTTGGCCAGCGGCAATTGCTTGTGACCCGCCAGCACAAAGCCGATCAGCCCGCCCATGCTGGTACCGAGATAGTCGAAGGTATCGATCGGCTGTTGGCGGTGCAGCTCGCCCACCAGCGCCAGCATGTCGGCCGCATAGACGGGCACCTGGTAAAGCGCCGGGTCGCGCAGCCAGTCGCTTTGGCCGCGCCCCGCAACATCGGGACAGACCACGCGCACATTGCCGCCGGCGCGCGCCACGATGGCTTGGGCCAGCACGTCGAAATCGCGCCCTTGCCGGGTGAGCCCGTGCACGCACATCACGACATGCGCACTGCGCGCATCGCCCCATTGCCAATAAGCCATGCGATGACCGCCCTGGGCGTCATCGCACGCCACATGATGAAGCGTCGGGTCGGTCATGAAAACGAAGTCGTCCTGGTGCGGATAATGGTCTCGTCGCATCCTAATTCATCCGGAGATTGATCTTTATGCTCAAAGGCAAAACCGCGCTTGTCACGGGGTCCACCAGCGGTATTGGCTTTGCCATTGCCAAGGCCCTTGCACAGCAAGGCGCACACATCGTGCTCAATGGCTTTGGCGATGCCGAGGCTCCCAAGTCGCAGATCGAGGCGCTCGGCGTGCGCGCCGAATATCACGGCGCCGACATGAGCAAGCCCGCCCAGATCGAAGACATGATGAAGTTCGCCGCGGACAGGTTCGGCCGTGTCGACATCCTCGTGAACAACGCCGGCATCCAGCACGTGGCCAAGGTCGAAGACTTTCCGCCAGAACGTTGGGACGCGATCATCGCGATCAACCTGACCAGCGCGTTTCACACGACACGGCTTGCCATTCCGGCCATGCGCGAAGCCAACTGGGGGCGCATCGTCAACGTGGCGTCGGCCCACGGGCTGGTCGCCTCGGCGCAGAAGTCGGCCTACGTGGCGGCCAAGCACGGCATCGTCGGCTTCACCAAGTCGGTTGCGCTCGAAACCGCGACCACCGGCATCACCAGCAATGCAATCTGCCCGGGCTGGGTGCTGACCCAACTGGTGCAAAAGCAGATCGACGACCGCGCCGCACGCGAAGGCATTTCGGCCGAGCAGGCGCAAAACGAACTGCTGGGCGAAAAGCAGCCTTCGCTGCAGTTCACCACAGTCGAGCAGCTCGGCGGCCTGGCGGTGTTCCTGTGCTCGCCCGCCGCCGACCAGGTGCGCGGCGTGGCCTGGCAAATGGACGGCGGCTGGACGGCCCAGTAATCAGCGCGGCGCGGCCGGCGCGCCAGCCGCGCCTGCTTCTTATTTGAGCTGCACCGACCCCGACACGTTCACGACCACGCTGGTCTTCCCGGCTTCCACCGGAACCGGCGCATCGGCGGAAAAAGACTTGGCGGATGCCGCCATGACGCGCGGCCGGATCGGGCCGTTGTCGTTCGCGTTCACCGAGACTTCGCGCAGCGTGTAGCCGCCGAAGCCGAAGCCCTTCGCCAGTTCCGTGGCCTTCTGCTTGAAGTTCTCGATGGCGATCGTCTGCGCCTCGGTCTCGCTCTTGGCGCGCTGCTCGCGGCTCAGTGCAAAGCCCACATTGCCGACGCTGAGCGTGGTGATGCGCCCGGCAGTCTGCGTGATGCGCGGAAAGTCGCGGCCCTCGAGCACCATTTCAGCGGAGCCCTGCCAACCGTTGATCTTGCCTTCGCGGGTGTAGCGCGGCGACAGGCTGAAGTTGCCCGTGCGCACGTCGAGCTGCCCAGGTTGGGCGTTTTTCTTGGCTTCGGCCAGCGCTGCGTCCACCGCGGCCTTGAGCTGCGACTGAACAGTGGCGGCGTCGGTGGCGTCGCGCGTGGTGGTGAGCGTCATGCTCAGCAGGTCCTGCTGCACTTCGACCGTGCCCGAAGCCGTGAGCTGCAGCACGTTCTGCGGCGGCGCGGCCATGTTCTGGGCCATGGCGGTGCTTGCGGCCCCAGCCGCGGCCAATGCGACGCAAGCCGCGATCAGTTTGATTTTTTTCAAGACGAGATACTCCCTGGATTGGTACTCAAGACGCCAAAACGCGCCGCGCCGCCTCAGCGGCGCTGGCTGCGCGGCAAGGTCAGCGCGCGGCTGGCCGAAATCGGCGCCGGCGCGATTCGCTCGGCCGGCTGCGATTCTGCCGAATTCGGCCGCGGGGGGGTGCCGGGGGGCGTCCACTGCCTTCGCACCTGCTGCCGCAATTCGAAGAGCTCGGCCGCCGTGAGGCGCCGGCCAGCGGCCGCCTCTTCCCGCCGAATCTCGTCGCGCTGGGCCGCACGGTGGGCGGCTACGGCCTCGCGCACTTCGCTCCGGCGCACGTCGCCAACCTTGAGAAAGTCGCCGGCCACAGCCAAGGCAGGGCCACAGCCGCAGGCAACGATGATCGGAAACGCGGAAAGAAGAGTTCTCATTGAACGAAAGTCATCAATGAGGTGGACTTTGCCACTGCCGGGCTAACGTCGGATGACTAGACAGCGAGCGACCGCAAGTTTTGTAACTTAGTGTCAAACCATAAGTAAAACCGGCTCAACGAGGGCCTAACGCCTTCAGAATCGGCGCTGTTACAAATTCAACGTTGTAGAAATGACTCAAGTTCCCGCTCGCACTGACAAGATCGTGATCGTCGACGACGACGCCCGCATCCGCGACCTGCTTCGCCGCTACCTGACCCAGGAAGGTTTCGAAGTGATCGTGGCCGAGGACGGCAAGGCGCTCAACCGCATCCTGCTGCGCGACACGGTCGACCTGATCGTGCTCGACCTGATGATGCCCGGCGAAGACGGCCTTTCGGTCTGCCGACGCCTGCGCGCCGCCAACGACCGCACGCCGATCATCATGCTCACCGCCAAGGGCGAGGACGTCGACCGCATCGTCGGCCTCGAGGTCGGCGCCGACGACTACCTTGGCAAGCCCTTCAACCCCCGCGAACTGCTGGCCCGCGTGCACGCGGTGCTGCGCCGCCGTCCGCCGCTCGAGGCACCGGGCGCCCCTTCCACCGAGAACGAAACCGTGACCTTTGGGCCTTTTGCGTTCGATCTCGGTTCGCGCACGCTCAAGAAGGATGGCGAGGAGCTTTCGCTCACCACCGGCGAATTCGCGATGCTGAAGGCGCTGGTGCGCCATCCGCGCCAGCCGCTGTCGCGCGAAAAGCTGGCGCAGCTGGCCCGCGGCCGCGAGTTCGAGCCCTTCGACCGAAGCCTCGATGTTCAGATCTCGCGCCTGCGCAAGCTGGTCGAGGCCGACGCCGCAGCGCCCCGCTACATCCAGACGGTGTGGGGCGTGGGCTACGTGTTCGTGCCGGACGGCGCGGCCTGAACGACGTTCAGAGGTGGCCATCGGCCTGCAATCCGCCAGACCCAGCCCAGCCCAGGAGGACGGCGCCCAGGTCACCATGCCAAGCCCTCTCGAGGGCACCGGCCAGCGTGACCGGCGACCGGGCCTGAAGCTCGGCTTCAGCCTTTTCTGGCGCACATTCTTCCTGCTCGCCCTGCTGCTGATCGGCTGCACGGTCGCCTGGCTGCAGACTTTCCGCTCGCTCGAATACGAGCCACGCGCCATCCAGACCGCGCACCAGATCGCCTCGCTTGTGAACCTGACGCGCGCGGCGCTGGTGTATTCGGACGCGATCACCCGCGTGTCGCTCATCAAGACGCTGGCCGACCAGGAAGGCGTGCGCATCCTCCCGCGCGAGCCCAACGACCGGTTTCAGCCTTACACCAGCGGCGCGCTCGACCAGCGGGTGACCGAAGAGCTGATCGACCAGCTCGGCGAGGGCACCACGGTGGCCAGCCGCGTCAACGACGAGCCGGGCCTGTGGATCGGCTTCACCATCGAGAGCGACGCCTACTGGCTGCTGCTCGACCCGACCCGCTTCAGCCGCGTGGGCGGCCGCACTTGGCTGGTGTGGCTCAGCACGGCCATGGCGCTCTCGCTGGCCGGCGCGGCGCTGATCACCCGGCTGATCAACCTGCCCCTCAAGCAGCTTTCGCGCGCCACCATGCAGGTGCGCGAAGGCGAATACGAGGCGCACCGGCTCGACGAGCGCGCCCGCACCAACGAGATTCGCGCGGTGAACATCGGCTTCAACCGCATGGCCGACCAGCTCGCCAAGATCGAGCAGGACCGCGCCATCATGCTGGCCGGCATCTCGCACGACCTGCGCACCCCGCTGGCGCGCTTGCGGCTCGAAACCGAGATGAGCGTGTCCGACGAAGACGCGCGCGACCACATGGCGGCCGACATTGCCCAGCTCGACGCCATCATCGACAAGTTTCTCGACTACGCACGCCCCGACCATGTCGACCCCAAGCCCGTGCTGCTGCGGGACGTGGTCGATGCCTGCACCTACGCCGTGCAGGACTACGAAGAAATGAACATCCGCGTCGACGTGCCGCCCGACCTGCGCGTGATGGGCGACGAGGTCGAGCTCACCCGCGTGATCTCCAACCTGGTGGAAAACGCCCGCCGCTACGGCAAGACGCCTTCCACCGGCGTGGCCGACGTGGTGATCCAGGCGCAAGCCAACAACGACGCGGTGCTCATCAAGGTGCGCGACCACGGCGCAGGCGTCGAGCCCGCCCTGCTCTCGCAGCTGACCAAGCCCTTCTTCCGCGGCGACGTGGCGCGCACCTCGGCGGCCGGCGCCGGCCTCGGCCTGTCGATCGTTGCCAAGAACATCGAGCGCATGGGCGGCACCTTTGCGCTCACCAGCACGCCGGGACGCGGCCTTGCGGCGCACATCCGCATGCCGCGCGCCATGCCGGTGCCAAAACCCGCCGAAGCCCCCAGCCGGCGGGCGTAGGGCGGCCGCCGGTCAGCGGTAAAGCAGCGCCACGGCGCGCGCTTCCATTGCCCGGCCCTCGCCAACGGGGCCGAGCTTCTCGGCCGTCTTGGCCTTCACGTTGACCTGCTCGGGCGCAAGCCCCAGCGTCTCGGCAATGCGCTGGCACATCGCCGGAATGTGCGGTGCCAGCTTGGGCGCCTGCGCAATCACCGTGCTGTCTACATTGCCGATTTCCCAGCCCGCGGCACGCACGCGCCGCGCCGCCTCGCCGAGCAGCACGGCCGAATCCGCGCCGCGAAACTGCGCATCCGTATCGGGAAAATGCCGGCCGATGTCGCCCAGCCCCGCCGCGCCGAGCAGGGCGTCGGTAATGGCATGCAGCAGCACGTCGGCGTCCGAATGCCCCAGCAGGCCGGTGGTGTGCGGCACCTCGACCCCGCCCAGGATCAGCTTGCGCCCAGCCACGAGCTGGTGAACGTCCCAGCCTTCGCCGACGCGAATGTTGAACGGCGCTGTCATACCGAGCCCTTCTTGCGACCGAGCAAAACCGCTTCGGCCAACGCAAAGTCTTCGGGGAAGGTCACCTTGAAGTTCTGCGCGCTGCCCGGCACCAGCAGCGGCGACAGGCCGATCGCCTCGATGGCGCCGGCTTCGTCCGTGACTGCATCGCCCGTGCGCTCCAGCGCATCGAGCAGCATGCCGACGCGGAACATCTGCGGCGTCTGCGCCAGCCATTTGTCGGCACGCGGCAGCGTTTGCGACACCCGGCTGTCGCCGGAAGAGACCTTCAGCGTGTCCGCCAGCCGATGCGCAAGCAGCCCGCCGACGGCGTCGTGCTCGCAAGCCGCAATCAGCGCCTCGATCTGGCTCGACGTGACCAGGCAGCGTGCCGCGTCGTGCACCAGCACCCAGTCATGCGCCCCGGCCCCTTTCTGCCGAAGCGCTGCCAGGCCGTTGCGCACCGTGGCCGCGCGCGTGACGCCGCCCACCTGCAGCAGGAATTCACCCGTGGACGGAAAGCGCGGCAGCGCCGCTTGAATGTCGCGGTCTTCGGGCGACACCACCACCGCCAGGCCGGCAAAGCGGCCCGCCAGTGCGCGAAAAGCCTCCACCGTGTGGGCAACCATCGACGCCCCCGCGATCCGCTGGTATTGCTTGGGCTGCACGCCACCCGCACGGTGGCCGAACCCGGCACAAGGAATCAGCACGAAAAGTCGGGAGGAAGACATGAGGTCCGGCACCGGCAAGGCCGGCAAGCGAATAAGGGGCCGCCATTCTAGAATCGACAGCTTCACACCCCTCGCCCAGCCGGCGCGGGGTGTCGTGCATTTTCAGAAGCGTTCAATGGACCTCCCCCACCTCACGGCGGGCAAGCGATTCACGCTGCCGCGTCCTCCCCTATCGGCCGACGCCCTGCTGCTGGCGCAACTGGGCGTGCGCGAAAAAGCCGCCGGCCGGGCCACCGCGGTGTTCACGGCGGACGCGAACGATGCGCAGCGCCTGATCGATGAGATGGCGTTCTTTGCGCCGGACCTGCGCTGCGCCCTTTTCCCCGACTGGGAAACGCTGCCCTACGACAGCTTTTCTCCCCACCAGGACCTGATCAGCGAGCGGCTCGCCACGCTCTGGCGCATCAGTCAGAAAGAAGCCGACGTGGTGCTGGTGCCCGCCACCACCGCGCTCTACCGGCTGGCACCGCCCGCCTTCCTCGCCGGCTACACCTTTCACTTCAAGGCCAAGCAGAAGCTCGAGGAATCGAAGCTCAAGGCCCAGCTCACGCTCGCCGGCTACAGCCATGTGACGCAGGTGGTGAGCCCCGGCGAATACGCGGTGCGCGGCGGCCTGATCGACCTGTTTCCCATGGGCTCGCTGGTGCCTTATCGCGTCGACCTGTTCGACGACGAGATCGACTCGATCCGCACCTTCGACCCCGACACCCAGCGCAGCCTGTACCCCGTGCCCGAGGTGCGCCTGCTGCCGGGCCGCGAGTTCCCGATGGACGACGACGCCCGCGCGCGCTTTCGAGGCCGCTGGCGCGAGCTGCTCGAGGGCGACCCGACCAAGAGCCGCATCTACAAGGACATGGGCAACGGCGTGGCCACCGCCGGTATCGAGTACTACCTGCCGCTGTTCTTCGACGAGACGGCCACGGTTTTCGACTACTTCGGGCCCGACGCCACCGTGGTACTGCACGGCGACCTCGAACCCGCGTTCCAGCATTTCTGGCAAGACACCAACGAGCGCTACCGCCTGGTGCGCGGCGACCCCGAGCGGCCGGCGCTGCCGCCCGAGGCGCTGTTCCTCAATGCCGAGCAGTTCTACCAGCGGGCCAAGCCGCATGCGCAGCTGGCCATTCGAGGTGACATCGCCGCCGAAACGCCGTATGCGGAATTCGACCGGCTCCCGCCGTTCGCAGTCGTGCGCGGCGCCGAAGACCCACTGGTCGGCCTCAAGGCCCACATCAAGGCAACGCCGCACCGCGTGCTGCTGATTGCCGAAAGCGAAGGCCGGCGCGAAAGCCTGCTCGACTTTCTCCGTGCCAGCGGCGTGAGCCCGCCGGCCTTCGACTCGCTGGCCGAGTTCGAGGCCTCCCCCGACGAGAAGATCGGCATTGCCACCGCCGCGCTGGCCTCGGGCTTCGCATGGCGCGAACAGGGCATCGATCTCGTCACCGAAACCGAGCTCTTCGCGACTGCGCCCACCACCCGCCGCCGCAACAAGAAGCAGGAACAGGTCAGCGACGTCGAGGCGCTGATCAAGGACCTGTCCGAGCTCAATGTCGGCGACCCGGTGGTCCACACGGCCCACGGCATTGGCCGCTACCGCGGCCTCATCCACATGGACCTGGGCCAGGGCGTGGATGCCGAAGGCAAGCCGCTGCTGCAGGAAATGCTGCACCTGGAGTACGCCGACAAGGCCACGCTCTATGTGCCCGTTTCGCAGCTGCACCAGATCAGCCGCTACACCGGCGTGAGTGCCGATGAGGCCCCGCTGCACAAGCTGGGCTCCGGCCAATGGGAAAAGGCCAAGCGCAAGGCTGCCGAGCAGGTGCGCGACTCTGCCGCCGAGCTGCTCAACATCTACGCGCGCCGGGCCGCACGGCAAGGCCACGCCTTCCGCTATTCGGCCGCTGACTACGAGGTATTCGCCAACGACTTCGGCTTCCAGGAAACGGCGGACCAGAAGGCCGCGATCCATGCCGTGGTGCAAGACATGATCTCGCCGCAGCCGATGGACCGGCTGGTCTGCGGCGACGTGGGCTTCGGCAAGACCGAGGTGGCACTGCGCGCCGCGTTCATCGCGATCACCGGCGGCAAGCAGGTGGCGTTTCTCGCGCCCACCACGCTGCTGGCCGAGCAGCACTACCAGACGCTGGTCGACCGCTTCGCCAAGTGGCCGGTCAAGGTGGCCGAAATGAGCCGCTTCCGTTCGGCCAAGGAAATCACTGCGGCGGCCAAGGGCCTGGCCGAAGGCACGGTCGACATCGTGGTCGGCACGCACAAGCTGCTCTCGCAATCGGTCAAGTTCAAGAACCTGGGCCTGCTCATCATCGACGAGGAACACCGCTTCGGCGTGCGCCACAAAGAAGCGATGAAGGCGATGCGCGCCGAGGTCGACGTGCTCACCCTCACCGCCACGCCGATTCCGCGCACGCTGGGCATGGCGCTCGAAGGCCTGCGCGACCTGAGCGTGATTGCCACCGCACCGCAGCGGCGCTTGGCCATCAAGACCTTCGTGCGCAACGAGGGCACCGGCGTCATTCGCGAGGCCGTGCTGCGCGAGTTGAAGCGCGGCGGACAGGTCTACTTTCTGCACAACGAGGTCGAGACCATCGAGAACCGGCGTCAGAAGCTCGAGGAGATTCTTCCGGAAGCGCGCATTGCCGTGGCCCACGGCCAGATGCCCGAGCGCGAACTGGAGCGCGTGATGCGCGACTTCGTGGCGCAGCGCTACAACCTGCTCTTGTGCTCGACCATCATCGAGACCGGCATCGACGTGCCGACCGCCAACACCATCGTGATGAGCCGCGCCGACAAGTTCGGCCTCGCGCAGCTGCACCAGCTGCGCGGCCGAGTCGGTCGCTCGCACCACCAAGCCTATGCCTACCTGATGGTGCCCGACACCGAGGGCCTCACCAAGCAGGCGGCGCAGCGGCTCGACGCCATCCAGCAGATGGAAGAACTGGGCTCCGGCTTCTACCTGGCCATGCACGACCTGGAGATCCGCGGCACCGGCGAGGTGCTGGGCGAGAACCAGAGCGGCAACATGATGGAGATCGGCTTCCAGCTCTACAACGAGATGCTGAGCGAGGCCGTGCGCGCGCTCAAGGCCGGGCAGGAGCCCGACCTGCTCGCGCCGCTCTCGGTCACGACCGAGATCAACCTGCACGCGCCCGCCCTGCTGCCCGACGACTACTGCGGCGACGTGCATCTGCGGCTCTCGTTCTACAAGAAGCTGGCCACCGCCAAGACGCCCGAGCAGATCGATACGCTGCTGGAAGAAATCGTCGACCGCTTCGGCAAGCTGCCCCCGCAGGCGCAGACGCTGATCGACACGCACCGGCTGCGCGTGCTCGCAAGGCCGTATGGCGTGGTCAAGGTCGATGCGGCGCCGGGCGTGATCCACATCACCTTCAAGAAAGACCCGCCGGTCGATTCGATGGCCATCATCCACCTGATCCAGAAGAACAAGCACATCAAGCTTGCCGGCAACGAAAAGCTGCGCATCGAGCGCGAACTGAAAGAGCCGAAGGACCGCGCACAGATGGTGCGCGACGTGCTGCGCAGCCTCGGCCAACCCATCGTCAAGGAAACCGCCCCCGCATGAGCGCTACAGAAATTTCTCCCGGCCTGGTCATCCAGCGCGTGAAGCCGCCGCTGAAGCTTGCCGACTTCAAGCTGATCGCGTTCGACATGGACTCGACGCTGATCAACATCGAGTGCATCGACGAGATTGCCGATGCCGTCGGCAAGAAAGCCGAGGTGGCGGCCATTACCGAAGCCACGATGCGCGGCGAGATCAAGGACTTCAAGGAAAGCCTGCGGCGCCGCGTGGCGCTCTTGAAAGGCGTGCCGGTCGAGGCGCTGCAGCAGGTGTACGACGAGCGTCTGAAGCTCAACCCAGGTGCTGCCGAACTGGTCGCGACGTGCAAGGCGGCCGGGCTCAAGGTGCTGCTGGTGTCGGGCGGCTTCACCTTCTTTGCCAACCGGGTGAAAGACCGCCTGGGCATCGACTTCGCGCGCTCCAACCTGCTCGACGAAGCCGATGGCCAACTCACCGGCCAGGTGGTGCAACAAAGTTGGGGCGACATCTGCGACGGCGCCGAGAAGCGCCGCACGCTGCTCGAAGTCGCGTCGCTCATGGGCATTTCTCCGCAGGAGACCATCGCCGTGGGCGACGGCGCCAACGACCTGCCGATGATGGGCGAAGCCGGCCTTTCAGTGGCCTACCACGCCAAGCCGAAGGTGCGCGAGCAAGCCATGGTGGCCATCAACGAGGGCGGCTTGGACAGAGTGCTGGAGATCCTGAAATGACCGACAACACCGCCCCGCTCTACAGCGCAGATGCGCTCAGGGACTACGGCAGCGCATTGCTGCAAAAAGCCGGGCTTGCCGCCTCGATGGCCGACAGCGTTGCCCGCACCCTGGTCGAAGGCGACCTGCTGGGCCACGACACGCACGGCCTCGCCCTGTTGGCCGGCTACGTGAAAGAGATCGAATCCGGCGGCATGACGCCGGACGGCGCTCCGGAGGTTCTGTCTGATCGCCCCGCCGCCGTGCTGTGGGACGGCAAGCGCCTGCCCGGCCCCTGGCTCATGGACCAGGGCATGGACATGCTGCTCCCGCGCGCCCGCGAGCTCGGCACCGCCTCGCTCGTGATCCGCCGCAGCCATCACATCGCCTGCCTCGCCGTCTACATGTTGCGCGCGCTGCAGGAAGACATGCTGATGCTGCTCGCCTGCTCCGACCCCAACACGGCCAGCGTCGCGCCCTTCGGCGGCACGCAGGCGGTGTTCACGCCCAATCCGCTGGCCATGGGCTTTCCGCTGTCGCAAGGCGGCGTGATGGTCGACATTTCGGCCTCCATCACCACCAACGGCATGAGCAACCGCAAGCGCGCAGCCGGCGAGACTTTTGCCGAAGAGTGGCTGATCGACGCCACCGGCAAGCCTACGAACAACCCGCAGGTGCTGTTCGACCAGCCGCCCGGCACGCTGCTGCCCGTTGGCGGACTCAGCCACGGCCACAAGGGTTATGGAATGGCGCTGCTGGTCGAAACGCTGACCGCCGGCCTCGCAGGCCACGGCCGGGCCGATCCGCCCGAAGGCTGGGGCGCGACGGTGCACATCACGCTGCACGACCTGCACGCGTTCGGCGGCAAGGAAGCCTTCCTGCGCCAGATGGACCACGTGGCGGCCCAATGCCGCAACAACGCGCCCGTCGATCCGGCGAAACCGGTGCGCCTGCCGGGCGAAGGCGGTTTGAAGCGCCGTGAAACCCAATCTAAGAACGGGGTGCGGCTGCACCCGTCGATTGCGCGTGCGCTGCAGGATGCGGAGCAGCGCTATGGGCTGCAACTCGCGCAGGCGCTGATCTAGGAAGCGGTCTGCGATCTATTTGACGTTGCGCTGTTCAGTTCAGGGCGGCGCACCCGCCGACGGGGTACCTTTCTCCGCGAATGTCCCCCGGGGCTGCGCCCCTCCTCCTTTATTTCGCTGCGCAAGGCACCCCGCCAGCGGGTGCGTTGCACAGAGCAGTGGTTGATCAGCGAAGCACCAGCAGCGTGCCCAAGTGCACAGGGCATCGGGTGCTCCCCGCAGCGAAATAAAGGAGGAGCCGAAGGCGGGGGACATTCGCGGAGGGGAGTACCCGGTGGCCTTTGCACACACCCTGAACTGAGTGGCCCCGATCACTCAAGACACGCAGGAATCAGTCCTCTTCGGGAGGCTCTTCCGCCCGCTCTCCAGCCGACCGCGGCGCGCGCTTGCCGGGCTTGGCCAGGATTTCGACATAGAACTGCTTGCCGGCCTCTTTGACGACACCGTCTATCAGCCCTGTGATAGCCGAAAGGTGCACGGCCTCGGCGGTTTCCGCAGAGGTGCCGAACTTGCAGTCGAAGTCCCAGAAGTCCGCACCCTCGGGCAGAACGCGCCGGCGCTCACGCTTGATGTACTTGCGAATCTCGTGCTTGATGGCTTCGAGGAGGCGGTCGGGGTGCTTGCCCTCGACCTGAAGCTGAAAGGTTTTTCTCATGGGTGATCGTAACGCGCCGCGCTGTGTACAGTCGGCGGTTCAATGGAAAGCAGGTAAAGACATGGCGCGCGCAAACGACTGGGCAAGCAAGGTAATGGCATTGGTCAACGGCGGCAACGCATCGGCGGCCATTGCGCAGATCAAGGTCGCGCCTTCGGTCAAGGACCTGAAGGCGCTCCAGACCATCATGACGCTGTCGAAAATGAAAGGCCGCTATCCCAATGTGGATGCGGCCGTCGAGGACAACCTCGCGCTGCTGGCGGCGCCGCGGCTGCACCGCTCGCCCTGAAGAGGCCTACAAGGCCTGGCCCAGGCGCTTCACGCCCTCTTCGATCTTCGCCACGTCCGCCGTCGCAAAGCTCAACCGCAGCGTTGCTAGGTCGGGCTTCTCGGCATAGAACGGCGCCCCGGGCACGAAGGCCACGAGTTGCTCGATGGCGCGCTTGGCCAGTTCGGTTGCATCGGCCAGCTTGCCGTTGGCACCCGTCAGGCGGGCCCAGAAGAACAAGCCGCCCTGCGGCTGGGTAAAGCTCACCGCGTCGCCCAACTCGCGCTTCAGCGCCGCGCCCATGGCCTGCGCCCGCTGGCCGTACACCTCGCGCACATGCGCCAGCGTGGCCGGCATGCGGCCGCTCTTGAGGTATTGCGCGGCTGTGGCTTGCGAGAAGGTGCTGGTGTGCGCATCGCTGAACTGCTTGCACATGGTGGCCTTGGCCAGCAGCTCGGCGGGGGCGATCATCCAGCCGATGCGAAGGCCCGGGCTCAGCACCTTGCTCAGGCTGCCGCAATGGGCGAGCAGCTCGCGGCTGCCCGGCACGTCCTTGCTGAGCGCCATGATCGACGGCGGCGGTGCCTCACCGAAGTACAGGTCGCCGTACGGGTCGTCCTCGACGATCAGCGTTTGGTACTTGACGGCCAGCTCGAGCACCTTCTTGCGGCGCTCCAGGCTCAGCATGGCGCCGCTCGGGTTGCCGAAGGTGGGAATCAGGTAGACGAATTTGGGCTTGTGCTCGGCAATGAGCTTCTCGAGCTCGTCGGTCTTCACGCCGTTGGCGTCGATGGGCGCACTGATGAGCTGCGCGCCGTACAGGCGAAAGCACTGGATGGTGGCCAGGAAGGTCGGGCCTTCGACGATCACCTTGTCGCCGGGCGAGATCATGGTCTTGCCCAGCAGGTCGAGCGCCTGCTGGCTGCCGGTGGTCACGATGAGGCCGCTCGGGTCCACGTCGACGCCCTTGGTCTTCATGAAGGCGCTGAGCTGCGTGCGCAGCGGCTCGTAGCCCTCGGTGGCGCCATATTGCAGCGCGCCGCCGGGTTCTTCGGTCAGCGCTTTCTGGCTCGCCTCCTTCAGGCCCTCGACGTCGAACATGGCGCTATCGGGAAACCCGCCCGCAAAGCTGATGATGCCGGGCTTGCCCAGCAGCTTGAAGAGTTCGCGGATGGCGGAGGTTTCGACGTTGTCGAGGCGGGAAGCGAATTGCATGGGAAGTCTCACTTTCTGAGGCGCTATTGTGGCGAAAGCCGCGGGCAATAAAGCTGCGTAAGGCCATCGGCTTTCAACGATGTATTGCAACTATCGCTGCCCGCCCCCACACCGCCCCCATACGGCAGACGAGCGCCGCGCTTCCAGCCCCCATGAAAAAAGACAACATCCCCCTCTTCTTCGCCACCCTCCAGGCGGCCAACCCGACCCCTGAAACCGAGCTTGAATACGCCACGCCCTTCGAGCTGCTGGCCGCCGTGCTGCTCTCGGCGCAGGCCACCGACGTGGGCGTGAACAAGGCCACGCGCAAGCTTTTTCCGGTGGCGAACACGCCCCAAGCCATCCTGAGGCTGGGCGTGGAGGGGCTGGAGGAATACATCAAGACCATCGGGCTCTACCGCAGCAAGGCCAAGCACCTGATCGAGACCTGCCGCATTCTTGTGGAGCAGCACGGCGGCGAAGTGCCGCGCACGCGCGCCGAGCTCGAGGCGCTGCCGGGTGTCGGGCGCAAGACCGCCAACGTGGTGCTCAACGTGGCGTTCGGCGAGGCGACGATCGCCGTGGACACGCACATCTTTCGCGTCAGCAACCGCACCGGGCTTGCGCCGGGCAAGACGCCGCTCGAAGTGGAGCTCAAGCTGGAGAAGCGCGTGCCTTTCGAGTTTCGGCTGCATGCGCACCACTGGCTCATCTTGCACGGGCGCTACATCTGCGTGGCGCGCACGCCGAAGTGCTGGGAATGCGCGGTGGCGCCCTACTGCGACTACAAGCCGAAGACGCCGCGGCCCAAGTCGGCCTGAGCCCGGCTCGCTCCCAGGCTAGAGCTCGAACGCTTCCGGCTGCCGTCCGTCGACGTCGGTAAAGCCGTATTCACGCGCCAGATCGGCCACGCGGTGCACACCGCCGCTTTTCTGCATCACCCCCGCATCGCCCGCCAGCGCGGCAATGGCGCGGCCCAGGTAGCGCGGCGACTCGGTTCTTGCGAGCGCCGGGCGTTCATGCCAATGCGCTTCGTCGGTCTTGTGCCCAGCCAGCACGAACTCGGTTCGCATCCAGCCCGGTGAAAGCGCGAGCGAGGCCACGCCGTGCGGGCGCAGTTCCTCGGCCATGCCAAAGGCCAACCGGTTCATCGCCGACTTGGCGAGGTCGTAGAACAGGTTGCCGCGCAGGTACTTGTCGCGGTCCCAGAAGCTGGTGATCGCGATCAGGCCGCTCTTCTGCGCCACCATGAGCGGCGCCGCGAACCGGCTCGCGAGCAGGTGGTTGCGCACGCCGCGGTCGAACATCGAGTCCCAGTTGGAAAGCGGATGCTCCCAGAACGGTGCCTCGAAAACGCCGTCGAAGGTTTCGTGCCCGCCCCAGGCGTTGTTCACCAGCACGTCGAGGCGGCCCTGCTCGTGCTGCACCCGCGCGAAGAGGCTTGCCACGTCGTCTTCCTGCGTGTGGTCGCAGCGCACCGCAATGCCATGGCCGCCCATGCGCGTGAGTTCATCCGCCGTCTCGTCGATGCTGCCCGGCAGGGCTTTGAGTTCCGAAAGCGCGAGGATGCGTCCATAGCTTTCGGCCGGCTGCGCGCGCGTACTGCGGCCTGTCACGTACACAGTGGCCCCCGCCGCGCCCAGCTCCAGGGCAATGCCGCGGCCGGCGCCCCGGCTGGCGCCGGTCACCACGGCCACGCGGCCCTTCAGCGGCTTTTTCACTTCTTCGTCTTGCATCGAGTTCTTTCCTTTTCTCCGAGTTCGAAGCCCGAAGGTACTGCCGCGTCACGCCGCTGTATTGGAAGAAACCGAAACCGTGCGGCCGAGAAACTCGGTCGGCGTGAGGCCGCTCAGCGCCTTGAACTCGTTGACGAGATGCGACTGGTCGTAGAAGCCGCCGTCAAGCGCCAGCTCCGCCCAGCCGGGCATGCGCGGCCGTGGCTGCCGCAAGGCGCGCAGGCAGGCATGCAGCCGCGCGAGCCTGCCCCAAGTGCGCGGCGAGAGGCCCACCTGCTGTTGGAACAATTGCTGCAAACGGCGCTCGCCGACGCCGACCGCCGCCGCCACCTCGCGCAGCGAATGCCGACCACCCGATTCCGCGATCAGCTGCGCCGCCTTTATCGCGGCCATAGAAGTGGCCGGTTGAAGAGCCGCATCGGCCTGCGCCAGCCGCTGCCGGAGCATGGCGCACAGCACCGCAACCCGCGAGGCATCGTCACGCGCTTCTGCCATGCGTTCGCGCAGTTCGGCGCCTTGGCCGCACCAGAGTTGATCGAGGTGCACCGCGGTGCCGGCAATCTCGCTGGCGGGCATGCCGAGCAGCGCCGCGGCCGCGCCGGGGCGCAGCGTGACCGACAGCCCCTCGACCCTGCCGCGCAGCCGCACCAGCGCCGGCGCGGCCGAAGCGCCGATTGCTTCAACGGGCTGCCCGGCGCCGTCGCCCGCAGAGGGCGCATCGCCAAGGTTGAAAACCAGCCGCACCGCGCCGTCGGGCAGCACGCGCTCGAGCACTTCGCGCCCGTCAGGCAGCGCTTCGCGATAGAGCAGGATGTGCGCGACGTGCGAGCGCAACGGCGCTGCAACCGGGAAGGCCTGCAATGAGCCCGCCGGCATCGCAGCCTCGGGCCCGTGCAAGGGGTCCTCGTCGAGGCGAACGTACAGGCGCTCGTGGGAAGGCTGTGAGGGCATGGCGCGAATGGGGCAATGAAATGGCGCGGACGCTGCCGCCCGTCACCTGCATTCGATCAGCAGGCACGCCCCATAGTCAATGGGCGCCGACGGCCATTGCGCGGCGGCCTCCACGCGCCGCACGCCGCCATGCAGCAGTTGCACGGCGCGCATCACGCCCGCATGCGTGACCCACACCGCGTCCTGGCCCGACGCGCGCCACTCGTCGAAAGCAGCACCCGTGCGCTGCATGAAGCTGGCCGTGCTTTCGCCGTACTCGCCCGGAAGGCCATCGGCGAAATTGCCGGTCCATGCATCGAAGTCGGCACTGGTAATGGATGCCCATGGCCGGCCTTCCCAGGCGCCAAAGTCCATTTCGGCCAGGCGCTCGTCCGCCCGCATGGCAAGGTCCGGGCGCAGCGTGCCGATGGCCTGTGCCAGCTCGGCGCAGCGCCGCAAGGGCGAGTGGACCAATGCGATGCCCGCAGGAATGCGGGACTCCACCGCGCGCGCAACCGCCAGCGTCGCCTCCATGGGCACGCCGACATCCGTCACGCCATAGCAAAGGCCCGGCGCGGCGTCGGTTTGCGCATGGCGCACCAGCCACAGCCTCATGACTGCCACGCCAATGCAAGATAGATCGCAAGCTCGCACACCTGCTGCGTGGCGCCGAGCCCGTCGCCGGTGAAGCCTCGCAGCCGGCGCCGGAACATGCGCGCCATCACCAATGCCGCAACGGCGCAGGCCGCCACGACGGCCGCTGTTCTCGCGGAGCCTTGCGTCACCAGCACCAGCGCAAGGGCAGGAACCGACCAGAGCACGCCGACCAGCAAGGCGCCGCCGCCGATTGCATCGGCCAGCGGCTTGGCCTTGCTCGCACCGGCATCGCCCACATACGGCAGCCAGCGAATCAAAAACAGCGGCGCCAGCCGCGACAGCACATGCGCGCCGACGATGGCACCGGCCACCGCCTGCACCCCCTGCCCCGCCAGCGAAGCAAGCAGCGCGGCCTTGAGGCCCAACGCAAGCACCAGCGCAATGGCCCCGAAGGCGCCGATGCGCGAGTCCTTCATGATCTCGAGCGCGCGGTTTCGGTCGGCCGATCCGCCCAGCCCGTCGGCCACATCGGCGAGCCCGTCTTCATGAAAGGCGCCGGTGAGCAGCACGGTTGCCACCATGCTCAGCAGCGCCGCTGCCAGCGCACCAGCCGCGCCCGACAGGCCCTGCAGCGCCAGGACGAAAACTGTTGCTCCCACAAACCCCACGAGCCAGCCGACGCCCGGAAAATGCGCCGCGCTCGCGCGCAGCATCTGCGGGCTGAATCCGACCCATTCGGCGAGCCGCCCAGTCACCGGCAACCGCGTGAAGAACTGCAGGGCCAGCAGGTAGTGGCGAACGCCGTTCATAGAATTCAGCTGTCCTTGCGAGACACGCCCGCCGCCTCGAAGCTCGCCATTTCGCGGAGGATGCGGCAAGCCGATTCGAGCAGCGGCCACGCCAGCGCGCCGCCCGAGCCTTCGCCAAGGCGCAAATCGAGATTCAGCAAAGGCTCCAACCCGAGGTGCTTCAACAACAGCGCATGCCCCGGTTCCGCCGAGCTGTGCGCGGCGACACAACGCTGGGCCACGTGCGGCTGCAACGCCTGCGCCACCAGCACTGCCGCGCTCGCGATGAATCCATCGACCACGATCACGCGCCGCTCTTCCGCCGCCTGCAGCACCGCGCCGACCAGGGTGGCAATTTCGAAGCCGCCAAACGCAGCCAATGCATCGAGCGGCGCGGCGGCTGACGCATGCAAGGCCAGCACCTCGCGCAGCACCGTGCGCTTGCGCGCCAGCCCGGCGGCGTCGAGCCCCGTGCCTGCGCCGGTGCAAGCATCGATGTCGAGGCCCGCCAGCCGCGCAAGCAGCATGGCCGCCGCCGAGCTGTTGCCGATGCCCATCTCGCCGAGCAGCAAGGCATTGCCGGGGAGCGCGCGCACCACCTCGCGGCCGTTGGCAATGGCTTGCGCGCATTGCCCTGCCGTCATCGCAGGCCCAGCCGACGCATCGGCGGTGCCGGCGGCGATGCGGCGCGACACCAGCCCCGGACGCGCCTGGAAGTCGCGCCGCACGCCGCAGTCGACCACCGTCAGCGCCAGCCCATGTTGGCGCGCCAGCACGCTCACGGCCGCGCCGCCCGCAAGAAAGTTCTCGACCATCTGCCAGGTCACGTCGCTGGGAAATGCGGAGACACCGCGCGCCGCCAGGCCATGGTCGCCCGCGCACACCAGCATCTGGGGCGCTTCGAGCACGGGCGTTTCGCTACCCAGGATCATCCCGATACGCAGCGCCAGCCCTTCGAGGCGGCCGAGCGCGCCGAGCGGCTTGGTCTTGTTGTCGAGCGCGCCCTGCAGCCGTGCCGCAAGCGCGTCATCGCGGATGTCAGTGATGGAAGGAATGGTGTTCTTGTCGGTCATGCGATCAGGCCCTGCAGTACGCCGGCCTCGAAGTGGGTGTCGATGAAATCGGCCAGGCCGTCGAAAGTGGAATCGAGTGTGGGGGCCGCGGCGCCGAAGAGCGCGTGCAACGCGGCCGCGTCTTCGAACAGGCCGTGCAGGTAAAGGCCCAGCACATTGCCGCGCGCGTTCTGCCAGGCCAGGCCTTCGGGCATCACGGCATGGCCGTCCTGCGCCATTTGCGGGTGTATCGCGGTATGGCCGTGGTGAATTTCGTAGCCCGCCACCGGCACGTTCGAAAGTGAAGCCCATGCGCCGCCCAGTTCACCGAAGACGGCAGCCCGATGGCGCACGGTTTTCTCGCGCTCGAACACGGTGACGAGCGGCAGCAGCCCCAGGCCGGGCGCATTGCCGTCGATGCCGTGCGGATCGACCAGCGCCTCGCCCAGCATCTGCAAGCCGCCGCAAACGCCGAGCACGGCGCCGCCGCCGGCTGCGTGCGCGGCAATGGCGCGGTCCAGCCCCTGCGTGCGCAGCCACGCGAGGTCGCCGCTGGTGTGCTTGGAGCCGGGCAGCACGATCCAGTCGGCGCCGGCCACGTCGGCCGGCGTGCGCGCCCACACCAGGCGAACGCCGGGCACATTCTTGAGCGGCTGGAACTCGTCCAGATTGCTGATGCGCGGATACGCCACCACCGCCACGGTACGCGTGACAACGCCGCTCGAGCGGCTCCGGTCGTCGAACACACCGTCTTCTTCGGGCAGGCCATGCTGCCACCACATGGGCAGCGTGGCCACCGTGGGTACGCCGGTCAGCGCCTGCAGCTGCTGCGGCGCCGGAGCCAGCAGCGAGGCATCGCCGCGAAACTTGTTGAGCACAAAGCCGCGCAGCAATGCGCGGTCGCTCTCGGGCATCAATGCCCAGGTGCCATAGAGATGCGCGAAGGCCCCGCCGCGGTCGATATCAGTTACCAGCAGGCAGCGGGCATTTGCATGGCGGGCCACGCGCAGGTTGACGATGTCGCTGGCCATCAGGTTGATCTCGGCCGGCGAGCCGGCGCCTTCGATCACTACCACGTCGTTGTCGGTGCGCAGTTCGTCGAACGCCGAAGCAATCTGCGGCCACACGCGCTCGCTGCGTCCGCGCCAGGGCATGGCCGTGAGCTCTTGGTTCACCTGCCCCATCAGCACCACCTGGCTGTGGGTGTCGCGCTCGGGCTTGAGCAGCAGCGGGTTCATGCGCACGTGCGGCACGGCGCGCGCCGCCAGCGCCTGAAAGTATTGCGCGCTGCCGATCTCGCCGCCATCCACCACGCGGGCGTTGTTGCTCATGTTCTGCGCCTTGAAAGGCGCCACCTTGAGGCCCTGCCGCGCGTACCAGCGGCACAGCGCAGTGACCAGCCAGCTCTTGCCGGCGCCACTGGTCGTGCCCAGAACCATCACGCATCGGGTTGTCATGCGGCTATTGTCCGTTGTCGCCGCATGCCGCTTCCCTCGAAACCCGGCCGCCCAAAGAAAAAGGGGCTTGCGCCCCTTTGGGGTGTCAGCGTGCCGCGGTCCGTACCACGCCCGGCGCGCCGGGCTGAGGCTGCGCCTGCGCAGTGGCCGCAGGCACTTCCCACCCGCCGCCGATGGCGCGGATCAGCCCCACGGCCGCCTGGTACTGCGCCGACTTCACCTGCAGCGCCTGGCGACGGTTGCGCAGCTCGCTGCGGCGGGCGTCGAGCAGGTCGAGCTGGCTGATGTAGCCGTTGCGATAACGCGTGTCCGACAGGCTGGTCGCGCGCTGGGCCGACGTGACGGCCTGCGCCTGCACGGTCGACTGCTCCTGCAGGATGCGGATGGCGGAGAGCTGGTCTTCCACCTCCTGGAATGCCACCAGCACCTGGCTGCGGTAATTGGCCAGCGCACCGTCGAGCTGCGCGTTGGCGCCCTGCACACCGGCTTCGCGGCGGCCGCCGTCGAAGATCGGCAGCGAAAGCAACGCACCCACGCCCCACGAGCGGGCCGACCACTTGAACAGGTCGCCGATTTCGGGCGACGCATAGCCGGCGGCGCCGGTCAGCGAGATGTCCGGGAACCAGGCAGCCTGTGCCACGCCCACGCGAGCCTGCGCCGCGAGCACGGCGTTCTGCGCGGCCGAGACGTCCGGGCGACGCGTGAGCACCGTGGCCGGCACGCCCGGCGGCACCGACGGCAGCGCGGTGGCCCACTCGTCGGTACGCAGGCCGAAGCTCGAGGCCGAATCGCCCACCAGCACCGCAAGCGCATGCTCGACCTGCGCACGCTGGCGGTCGAGCGCGAGCGCATCCGACTCGGTCGATGACACCTCGGTCTGCACACGCGCCACGTCGAGCTCGGCAATGTCGCCGGCCTGTTGGCGGCGCTGCGTCAGGCGCAGCGTGTCGCGGTAGGCCTCGACCTGCTCGCGCACCAGGGCGCGCTCTGCGTCGAGCGCACGCAGTTGCAGGTAGGTTTGCGCCACCTCGGCCTGCACGGCAAGGCGCGTGCTTTGCAGCAGTGCTTCACGGCTGGCCGCATCGAGCTTGGCCGCATTGCTCGCGCCCGAGAGCCGGCCGAACAGGTCGACCTCGTACGAGAAGGTGGCGCCGATGTTGGTCATCGTGGCCGGCCGGGTGCTGGCCGTGGCCTTGTCGAGGCCCGCACCGCGATTGGCGCCGGCGCCCAAGCCGATCTGCGGCAGGCGGTCGGCCTGGGCACTGCGCGCCAGGGCGCGAGCTTCCGCAAGCCGGGCCGCGGCGGCCTGGATGTTGTTGTTGTTGACGTCCGCCTTTTCGACCAGCGCATTGAGCACCGGGTCGTTGAAGGCCAGCCACCATGCGCCGCGGGCCTGCGCTTCGGAAGGCACGGCACGCGTCCAGCCCGCGGGCGGGGCCGCGCCCTGCTCCTTGAACTGGGCGGTGGTCTGGATCTCCGGCACGCCGGAGGGCACGGTCGCGCAGCCGGCCAGCGCCAGGGCTGCCACCAGCGGCAGCAAGGCGGTGCGAAGCGGCTTGACCCAAGGTTGTACTGAGAATTTCATGATGAGCTTTCTTCTCGATCAGTCGTGCGAGCCGTGCGAAGGGCGCGGCGCAGCAGGCAGCGGGTGCAGCCCGCCGCCGCCCGAACCACCGTGGGACGACGGTGCCGGTGCAGCGGGATGGGCCGCCGAAACGAAGTCTTCCCCGTGCGGCACGTCGCCATGCAGCTTGAGTGCGCGGTTGCCCGCCAGGCGGCGCATCAGCACGTAGAACACCGGCGTCAGGAACAGGCCGAAAGCCGTCACACCGATCATTCCGGCGAACACCGCCACGCCCATGGCCTTGCGCATTTCAGAGCCCGCGCCGGTCGACAGCACGAGGGGCAGCACGCCCATCACGAAGGCCAGCGAGGTCATGAGAATCGGGCGCAGGCGCAGGCGGCTGGCTTCGATCGCAGCCTGGATGGGCGTGCGGCCGGCAAACTCGAGCTCGCGTGCAAACTCCACGATCAGGATCGCGTTCTTCGCACTCAGCCCCACCAGCACGATCAACCCGATCTGCGTGAAGACGTTGTTGTCACCCCCCGATATCCATACGCCCGTCATCGCAGCCAGGATGCCCATGGGCACGATCAAGATGATGGCGATCGGCAGCGTCAGGCTTTCATACTGCGCGGCCAGCACCAGGAACACCAGCAGAATGGCCAGCGGAAACACCAGGAAGGCGGAGTTGCCGGCCAGGATTTCCTGGTAGGTCAGCTCGGTCCACTCGAAGGTCACGCCCTTGGGCAGCGTCTCGGCCGCAATCTTGGTGATCGCGTCCTGCGCCTGGCCCGACGAATAGCCGGGAGCCGGGCCGCCGTTGATGTCGGCTGCCAGGTAGCCGTTGTAGCGCATGGCGCGTTCCGGGCCAAAGGTCGAGTTCACCTTCATGAGCGCCGACAGCGGCACCATTTCGCCCGTGGTCGAGCGCACCTTCAGCATGCCCACGTCTTCGGCACGAGCGCGGTAAGGCGCATCGGCCTGCACACGCACGCTGTACGTGCGGCCGAACTTGTTGAAGTCGTTCGCGTACAGGCTACCGAGGTAGATCTGCATGGTGTCGAAGATGTCCGTCACCGGCACGCCGAGCTGGCGGGCCTTGGTGCGGTCGATGTCCGCATACAGCTGCGGCACGTTGACCTGCCAGCTCGTGAACATGCCCGTGAGTTCGGGCGCTGCATAGGCCTTGGCCATGAAGGCCTTCACCGCCGCGTCCATCTGGTCGTAGCCGACTGAGGCGCGGTCTTCCAGCTGCAGCTTGAAGCCGCCCGTGGTGCCCAGGCCCGCCACCGGCGGCGGCGGGAACATCACGATGAACGCGTCCTGGATGCTGGCAAAGGCACCGTTGAGTTGGCCGGCCACGGCACCACCGCTCTGGTCGGCGCGCTTGCGCTGGTCGAAGGGCTTGAGCGTGGCAAACACGATGCCCGAGTTCGAGCTGTTGGTGAAGCCGTTGATCGACAGGCCCGGGAAGGCGATCGCGTCTTCCACGTTCGGGTTCTTCTTCATGATCTCGCCCATGCGCTGGATCACTTCGTCGGTGCGGTCGAGCGTGGCGCCGTCGGGCAGCTGGGCAAAACCGATCAGGTATTGCTTGTCCTGCGCCGGCACGAAGCCGCTGGGAACCGCCTTGAAGAGGCCGAAGGTCACGCCGACCAGCGCGAGGTAGATCACCAGCATCAACGTCTTGCGCGAGATCACGCTCTTGACCCCGCCGCTGTAGGCTTCCGAGCCGCGGCTGAAGAGCTTGTTGAAGCCGCGGAACAGCCAGCCGAAGGCCTTGTCCATGCCGCGGGTCAGCGCATCCTTGGGCTGATCATGGCCGCGCAGCAGCAGTGCCGCGAGAGCCGGCGACAGCGTGAGCGAGTTGATGGCCGAGATCACCGTCGAGATCGCGATGGTCACCGCGAACTGCTTGTAGAACTGGCCCGTGAGGCCGCTGATGAAAGCCAGTGGAACGAACACGGCCACCAGCACCAGCGCGATCGCGATGATGGGCCCGGACACTTCGCGCATCGCGCGGTAGGTCGCTTCGCGCGGCGTCAGCCCCGCCTCGATGTTGCGTTCGACGTTTTCCACCACCACGATGGCGTCGTCCACCACGATACCGATGGCCAGCACCAGCCCGAACAGGCTCAGCGCATTGATCGAAAAACCGAGGACGTGCAGCACCGCGAAGGTACCGATCACCGACACCGGCACGGCCAGCAGAGGAATGATGGAAGCGCGCCAGGTCTGCAGGAACAGGATCACGACCAGCACCACCAACAGGATGGCTTCGAGCAGCGTGTGGATCACCGATTCGATCGATGCGCGCACGAACTGCGTCGGGTCATACGCAATGCGGTATTCCAGGCCTTCAGGCATGTTCTTGTTGAGCTCGGCCATCGTCTTGCGAACGTTGGACGAGATGTCGAGCGCGTTGGAACCAGGCGCCTGGAACACGCCCATGCCGACGGCCGGGTCGTTGTTCAGCAGCGAACGCAGCGAGTAGTCGGCAGCACCCATTTCCAGGCGGCCGATGTCGCGCAGGCGGGTCACGGCGCCGTCGGTGCCGCTCTTCACGATGATGTCGCCGAACTCTTCTTCGCTCTGCAGGCGCCCTTGCGCATTGATCGAGAGCTGCATGTCCACGCCCGAGAGGCCCGGCGAAGCGCCGACCACACCGGCCGCGGCCTGCACGTTCTGGCCGCGGATGGCGGCCACCACGTCGCTTGCCGAGAGGCCGCGCTGCGCAACCTTCTGCGGGTCGAGCCAGACGCGCATCGAGTAGTCGCCGCCGCCGAAGATCTGCACCTGGCCCACGCCTTCGATGCGCGCGAGCGGGTCTTTCACGTTCAGCACCGCGTAGTTGCGCAGGTAGTTGATGTCGTAGCGGTTGTTCGGCGAAACGAGGTGAACCACCATCGTCAGGTCGGGCGCGCTCTTGACGGTCGTGATGCCAAGGCGCCGCACTTCTTCCGGCAGGCGCGGCTCGGCTTGCGAGACGCGGTTCTGCACCAGCTGCTGGGCCTTGTCGGGATCGGTGCCGAGGCGGAAGGTCACCGTCAGCGTCATCACGCCGTCGGTGGTGGCCTGGCTGCCCATGTAGAGCATGCCTTCCACGCCGTTGATCTGCTCTTCGAGCGGCGTGGCCACGGTTTCGGCAATCACCTTGGGGTTGGCGCCCGGGTACTGGGCACGCACGACCACCGAAGGCGGCGCGACTTCGGGGTATTCCGAAATCGGCAACCCGCGCAGCGCGATCAGGCCGGCTATCAATATCAATAGCGACAGCACGCCGGCAAAGATCGGCCGGTCGATGAAGAATTTAGAGAGATTCATGTTGTTTCTCCGGCGAGCGCAAACGCGCTCCCCTCCGAGTTCAGGACTTCGCGGCTTCCGCGACGCGTTCCGGTTGTTGTTGCTTGGTGTCGGCCTTGGCGTCCATCGTCACGTTCTGCGGCACCACGAGTGCGCCGGGGCGGATGTGCTGCAGGCCGTTCACCACCACGCGTTCGCCGGCCTTCAGGCCCTTGCTCACCACGCGCAGGCCATTGACGGATGCACCGAGCGTCACTTCGCGGTACATGGCCTTGTTGTCTTCGCCCACGACCATCACGAACTTCTTGTTCTGGTCGGTGCCGATGGCGCGTTCGCTCACCAGCAGAGCGGAGTCATTGCGCGCCTGGCCCATGCGGATGCGGGCAAACTGGCCCGGAATGAGCGCGCCGTCCTTGTTGTCAAACGAGGCGCGCACGCGCACGGTGCCGCTGCGGGCGTCGACCTGGTTGTCGATCAGCTGCAGCTTGCCGACGAAGGGCGTGCCGTCGAAGCCCGAGGTGCCCATCTGCACGGGAATGCTCTCGATCTGGCCGCGTGCGCTGGCGCCGCTCGGCAG
Organism: Variovorax sp. CCNWLW225; assembly: GCF_037204045.1. NCBI lineage: Bacteria > Pseudomonadati > Pseudomonadota > Betaproteobacteria > Burkholderiales > Comamonadaceae > Variovorax > Variovorax sp. CCNWLW225. The sequence continues at coordinate 85,285 of NZ_JBBCBV010000011.1, forward strand.
GTCTTTCAGGGCGCGGGTGATCACCTGCTCGTCGGCATCGAAGCTCGCGTAGATCGGGCTCACCGACACCAGCGTGGTCAGCACCGGCGCGCCGGGGCCCGCGGCCACCAGGTTGCCCTGGGTCACCTCGAGCTTGCCGATGCGGCCCGACACGGGCGCACGCACTTGCGTGTAGCCCAGGTTGAGGCGCGCCGATTGCAGCGTCGCTTGCGCGGCACGCAGGTTGGCATCGGCCTCGCGGCTGGCGTTCACGCGCTCGTCATATTCGCGCTGGGCAATGGCCTGCTGGTCCCACAGGCGCTTGGCGCGTTCCTGCTCGCTGCGGCTGAATGCCTGGCGGGCCTGGGCGGAGGCTACTTGGGCTTCGGCACGCTCCACTTCGGCGGCGTACGGTGCGGGATCGATGGTGATCAACAGGTCGCCCTGCTTCACCAACGCGCCTTCGCGAAAGTGCACCGCCTGCACGGCGCCCGCTACGCGGGAGCGCACATCGACGCGCTGCACGGCTTCGAGCCGGCCCGAGAACTCGTCCCAGGCGTTGACTTCGCTTTGGGCCACGGTGGCCACGGATACCGGTGTGCCCTGTTGCGCCGCGGCGGGTGCCGTGGCCTCCGCCTTGAAGCTCTGCATGCCAAGCACGGCGGCGGCCACAGCCAGCAGTGCGGTGAGGCCGGTCACTGTGGGCCACAGGCCCTTGCGGGCGACGGAAGACAGTTTTTGCTTATTGTTCGACATGATGGTTCGTCCTTCTCGATGACTTTTTGGGATGCAACAGGCCACCCCGGCGCTTTTGGCACCAGGAGGCGGAATTCGAAATGACCGGGGTTACCGGTGGGCCGGGGAAAGGCGTCGCGACGTCTGGCTGGGCTGCCGCGACCGGCCCACCTAGCTGGGCTTGGGTGCTACCGGAGGCGGCGTGGTGGCACTGAAAAATTCGCGGAAGTGTTGCTGCACGCTGGCTTCGCAGGCCTTGCAGCCCGAGGGTTCGGGGTCGTACAGCGCCTTGGGCCAGTTCGCGGCACCAGGCAACACGGCACTCGTCACGTCGATGCCGGCCGCGCGCAGGCGCCCGGCAAAGGTCAGCGCCTCGTCGCGCATCGCGTCGTCGGCGCCCACCAGCACCAGCGCGGGTGCCAACGCACCAAGCCGGAGCGATCCGCTCGGAACGGCGTAGGGATGGGTTGCGTTGGAGGGGCAACTCAAGTACTTTTCCCAGCCCTTGGCCCAGCGGCATTCGGCCTCGTCGTTCGTCGCCTTGCGCAGCGACGCAGTGCCCGCGCACGGGTCGAGCATGGGCGACAGCAAAATTTGCCCCGCCAGCGGCGGATGCGCCCGGTCGCGGGCGATCAGCGCCACCCCGGCGGCCAGGTTGCCGCCGGCTTCTTCGCCGGCCAGGTACACCTGGGCGCCCTTGCCGCCGAGCTTGACGCGCTGCTTGTAGAGCCATTCGAGCGCTGCATAGCCCACTTCAATGGGCTCGGGAAACGGCGATTCGGGTGCCAGCGGGTAGGCCACCGACACCACCACCGCACCGGCCCCTGCCAGCAGCCGGGCCACGTTGCGCCCGTTGTCCAGGTTGCCGCAAACGAAGGTGCCGCCGTGGAAATGCAGCACCAGCGGAACCGTTTCGCCGCGCGGGCGTTGCCCGTAGACCCGGGCATCCACCGGCGCGCGGCCGGGCAGCTCGATCGAAAGATCGGCTTCCACGCCTTGCGCCGCGGCTAGGGCAGCGGCTTCGGCAGAGCGGGACGACGGACGGGGTGACATGGAGGCAACCTCAGGAGGATTGGCGATAGTCGAAATATAAGGCGGCCAGTGTGGTGTTAAACAGGCAACCTGCCCCTACTCTGTTTCCAAACGGCGAACAATCCGGGAAACGATAGGGATTGTCACCTTGTGTGAGAATCCGCTCCCCTCGGCAAGGGCCGGGTTCCCAGGAACAGTCATCAATGGATCAAATCCAGGCAATGCGGATCTTTGTCCGCGTGGTGGAAGCAGGCACCTTCACCCGGGCCGCGGATTCGCTCGCCCTGCCAAAGGGGACGGTCACCAAGCAGATCCAGGCGCTCGAATCGCGCCTGCGGGTGAAGCTGCTCAACCGCACCACGCGGCGCGTGACGGTAACGCCCGACGGCGCGGCCTACTACGAACGCGCGGCGCGCCTCCTGAACGACTTCGACGACATCGAAGCCAGCATGACCAATGCGCAGGCCAATCCCACCGGGCGGCTGCGCATCGACGTGGGCACCTCGGTGGCGCGGCTGGTCATCCTGCCCGCGCTGGCCACCTTCTGCGACCGCTACCCCGAAATTCAGGTCGACCTGGGCGTGAGCGACCGCACGGTCGACCTCATCACCGACAACGTCGACTGCGTGATCCGGGCCGGCGAGCTGAGCGACCAGTCGCTGGTGGCCCGGCGCATCGGCACCCTGCACTTCGTGACGGTGGCATCGCCCGCCTACATCAAGCGCTACGGCATTCCGCAGCACCCCAACGACATCGAGAAGCGGCACCACGTGGTGAGCTACTTTTCGGGCAGCACGCGGCGCATCTACCCGCACGAGTTCAAGAAGGACGACGAGACCATCGAACTCAACGGGCCCTACCGCGTGTCGGTGAACGAGAGCAACGCCCACATGGCGGCGGTGCTCGGCGGCTTCGGCATTTCGCAATGCATCACCTTCATGGCCGAGCCGCTGCTGGAGAGCGGCGAACTGATCGAGGTGCTGTCGGACTGGCACCGCGACCCGCTGCCGATTCATGTGGTCTACCCGCCCAACCGCCACCTGAGCGCGAAGGTGCGGGCGTTCGTGGATTGGGCGGCCGAGCTGTTTGCGAAGAACCCGCGGCTGCAGCGGCGCTGAGTCGTTCTCCGCTGGAAGGGGTCAGCCGAACACCGGTTCGCAGCGCACCTCGGTCTTGACCGAGTTGGCAATGAAGCATTCCTCATGCGCCCGGTGGTGCATGTGTTCGATCTGCTCGCGCGTGGGCAGGTTGTCGCCGGAGAACATGACATCCGGCCGGAGCGTGACCACCGTCATCGCGAGCTTGCCTTCGGCGTTCTTTTCCATGATGCCGCTTGCCGCGTCGAAGTAACGGTCGACGGTGAACTTGCGCTTTACCGCCATGGTGAGGAACCACAGCATGTGGCAGCTCGAGAGCGAAGCGACGAAGGCTTCTTCGGGGTCGACCGCCGCCGCATCCGAAAATGGCAACGGCACCACGTGCGGCGACGAGGAACCCGGCACTTCCGCACCGCCGTCGAAGCGCATCGAATGCCTTCTGCTGTAGCTGTTGCCGAGAAAGTCCTGCTCGCCTCGCTGCCAGAGGATCTCTGCGGTGTACTGGGCCATGCCGTGCGCTCCAAGGTCGATGGGAGCGCCAATTCTGCGTCAGAAAACCCGGATCAGAAAACACCCAGCAGCTTGACCAGCAACGGCACCAGCAGCGCGGTGGCGATGCCGTTCAGACCCAACGCCAGGGCCGAGAAGGCGCCTGCCGTTTCATTCACCTGGATGGCGCGCGCGGTGCCGATGCCGTGCGCCGCCATGCCGACGGCAAAGCCGCGCACCGCGGGTTCCTTGATGCGCAGCAGGTTCAGCAGGCCAGTCGCCATGATGGCGCCCGAGATGCCCGCGACGGCGGCGGCCACGGCGGCGAGCGACGGCAGCCCGCCGATCTTTTCGGCCACGCCCATCGCGATCGGCATGGTGGCCGACTTGGGTGCGAGCGACATCATCAGCTCATGCGAGCCGCCCAGCACCCAGGCAATGCCGATGGCCGAGACAATGGCCGCAACGGAGCCCACCAGCAGCGCCACGCCGATCGGCAGCCACAGCCTGCGCAGCCGCGCGAGCTGGCCGTAGAGCGGCACGGCCAGCGCCACCGTGGCCGGGCCGATGAGAAAGTGCACGAACTTTGCGCCCTCGAAATACGTGTCGTAGGGCGTGCGCGTGACGAGCAGCACCGTGACGATGACGACGACCGACACCAGCACCGGATTGACCAGCGGCCTGCTGCCGCTGCGCTTGTGCAGCCACAGCGCGCCCAGATAGGCCAGCAGCGTGAGCGACAGCCAGAGCAGCGGCGACTGGGCGAGAAAGACCCAGATCTCGGACAGCTTTGCCGGAGCGTTCATTCCGCCTCCTTGCCAGTGATGCGGATCATCCAGCGCAGCGTGAGCGCCGTTACCGTCATGGTGAAGGCCGCGCCCACGATGCCGGCCGCAAGGAACGGCAGCCACTCGCGCCCCACCCGTTCGAAATGCAGCATGACGCCGGTCACAGCCGGAATGAACAGCAGCATGAGGTTGCGCAGCAGATGGCCGGAGGTCTCGCTCAATGCCTCGGGCACGCCGCCACGCACGAGCAGCGCGACGAACAGCAGCAGCATGCCGATCAGAGGACCGGGAATCGGCAGGCTAAGCCACTGCACGAGCAGTTCGCCGGCCAGTTGGCAAAGAAAGAGCGTGGTGATGGCGTAGAGCATGGTGGCGGCGGATTCCTGCTTGTGTCCGTTCAATGTTCGGTTGCTTTTGCCGCTCGTGTCCAGGCCTCCTTTAGCGCCTGCTGGCTTTGCGGCGGCAACACACCCAGCCGCACGTGGCCGGGAAGGCCGAAGGATGCGCAGTCGCGCAGCTTGATGCCTTCGGCGCGCAGCGCGGCGGACAACTGCGGATACGGCGCATTGGTGCGCGCGCAGAAGAAGTTGGCGTCGCTCGGCAGGCACTGCCATCCCAGCGATTCGCAGATGGCGCGCTGCTGCGCCTTCCATGCTCGCAGGGCGTGCAGGCTTTGTGCGAGCCAGGCTTGTGCTTCGTCGCCGACCCAGGTTTCGAGCAACGCCACGCCGTGGGCGCCGATGGGCCAGGAAGGCGACAGTTGTTCGAGGCGCTGCTTCAGCGCCGCAGCGTCGTCGCTTTCTGGTGCGATGGCATAGGCTGCGCGAACGCCGGTCAGGCCCATCGCCTTGTTTGGCGTCCACAGCTGCCAGACACGGTTGCGCTGCACCACGTCGAACGACGCCCGGCCTTCCAGGCGCTGCGGCTCGTAGGCCATGTCGAGCACGCAGGTGTCGATGGCCCTCGATTGAGATTCTTCGGGCTGGCCCAGCGGACTGGAGGGCTCGCACAGCCAGCGCAGTGCCGCATCTCCTCGCGGTGCGGCAATGCGCGACACCTGCAAGCCCCAAGCCGAAGCTGCACGTTCGTAGTCGCCGTAGCTATGCGCGGGCAGGCAGACCTTCCGTCCACCACCTTGCGCCCAAGCGGCGCTGATGCGGTGGATGAATTCGCTTGCACTCGCAGCAATCACGATACGGCCGGGCTCAACGCCATGAAAACCTGCCAGCGCGCGGCGCAGCGATGTGTAGCCTGGGTCTGGGTAGTGCGCTGCATCGGCTGCGCGCAGCGCGTCCAGAACGGCTGGGCATGGGCCCGCCGCGTTGCTGTTGGTTGAAAAGTCATGCCGAGCAGCCCCCGATGCATCAGGGCCGCCGTGCGCAACAGCCGTCAAATCTGACGAGCAAATCAATCCGGCTCCTTCATTGCCCCCGAGCATGCTCAATGCATGAACGCGAGCGGAATTGCATATGCGACAGGCTCAAAGAACTGAGAAGTAGATTTCAGTCAACCTTGAGAAAGCCTCTGGACGTCCCACTACCTCGCCTTTCAAGAAGATGTCAGATGTCGAACGGTTAGGATCCGGTTTCACCATGCCTGTCAGATTCGCCCTCTTCGCAGAAAATTGCTCGTAGTTTTCGGCGCTTTCCAAGCTCAGCTCAATGCCTCCCGCCGAGGATTTGCTAGCGAGCGCTTCTGGTACCCAGCCCCATACAGAGCACTTCCAATCGACATTCGGGCCATACGTGACAGAGAGCCAAAAAGTTTCGTTGCCAATACTCCCGTCCAAAACCAGCGTGAAGGTGCTAACTACAGAGGTACTGAGCGCGTCGGTGGATCTGAGGAAGTACCAAATAAATTCAACCAACTCTTAGCAACGACTCGTGCTAGGTGGAGCCTTGTGCTGATGCTCTAGCAAATTCCGAAGTGCCGAAATCTCCAGAAGCATCGCAGGCCTCGCTACCCCGAAATGACCCAACATCTCCAGGAGTTCGTTTGGTTTTTTCGGATCCGCGATTTTTTTGAATCGGTATAACGAGTTCAAGCGCTTCAGCCGATGATCGACAGCCCTCTTCAGATTCGCAATGCAATCTATTCGATAGTGCTCGCCACCGTCGTGGGTCAGTAAATGGTCCGCATGCTTCCAGTATTGATACGGCTTCTTCCAATCCGGATCTTCCGCAATTGAGGAACTTTCACGCGTCGCATCCCAAGAGAGAACATCGAGGGAAAGCGATAGATGTGAGGTCATGTAGTGAACTGCTCGATCAGCAATTTGATCACTGATTATTTCAGTAGTTAGGCTCCACGATTCGCTTCATTCGAAGATTACTGCGCATGGTTTATGCACAGACCGCCATAGCCAGCGTGCCTGCGAGGATGATCGCTGAACCTTCAATTAGCAGAACCGCTCTCTTGCATAGAACAATTGCGCGTCGAAGGTCTAGTCCTTGGGCTCGCCGCCCTTCAGGATTCAAGGCATACACGCCCGGCTTGGCCAGCCGCACGCCAAGCAGCAATGCCATCGCCGCCATTGGCCACCCGCTGTTGGGCGAAGGCGTGCGGCGCGCCTCCAGCGCCAGCCCGCGTGGCCATTGCCGCGACGCGAGCGCAAGCAGCAGCACGGTGAGCCGTGCCGGCAGCCACGAAAGCACGTCGTCCGCGCGCGCGGCCCATTTGCCGAACCACGTCCAGTCGCGGCCACCGCGCTCGCCGCGGTAGCCCCACATGGCATCGGCCGTGTTCGCGAAGCGATAGACCGCGGCGCCCGGCAAGCCCAGCAGCACAAACCAGAACAGCGGGGCCACCAGTGAATCGTTGAGGTTCTCGGCCAGCGACTCGATGGCGCTTTCGCGCACTTCGCTTTCACTGAGCATGGAGACGTCCCGGCTCACCAACCGGGCGAGTTGCGCGCGGCCCGCCTCCAGCGACACCGCGAGCGCCGCCTCCACGGCCAGCACTTCATTGCGCAGCATGCGCCATGCGAAGAGCGGCTTCAATGCAATAGCAAGCACTACGGCAGTTGCCCAGTCGGGCAGCCATTGCAGTGCGGTTGCCTGCACCGTCAGGGCCATGGCGCCAACGACCATTGCACCAACGCACCAGGCCAGCGCGCCCTTCAGGAACAGCGACAGATCGCGCGGCCTTGCATCGGCCGCGAGTGGCGCAAGGCGGGAGCCGAACCAACCAAGGTAGTGCCCCATCCACACCACGGGATGCCAGCGCACCGCCGGCTCGCCCAGCCAACAGTCGATGGCCAACGCAAGCCACAAGGCGGCTGCGGAAGCCAAAGGCTCAATCCTCGATGCCGCGCTGCGCGGGAATCCCGGCCTTGAAGGCGTGCTTGACCATGGTCATGTCGGTCACGGTGTCGGCCAGCTCGACGATCTCAGGCGGACAGCGACGGCCGGTGAGCACCACGTGCACATGCTTCGGCCGCTCGCGCAGCGTTTCGAGCACACCGTCGAGCGGCAGCCAGCCGTAGATCAGCGGATAGGTGATCTCGTCGAGCACCACCAGAAAGAACTCGCCCGAAAGAATGGCCGCCCTGGCCTTTTCCCAGCCGTCGCGCGCAAGCTGGCCCGAGCGCTCGAGATCCTGGCTCTTCCAGCTGAAGCCGTCGCCCAGGCCTTCGATGGGAATGCCGATCTGCTCGAACATGCGGTGCTCGCCGAAACGGGCGGAGGGCACTTTCATGAACTGGTAGATCTTCACCGCCTTGCCGCGGCCGTGCGCACGCAACGCCAAGCCGAAGGCGGCCGTGCTCTTGCCCTTGCCGTCACCGGTGTTGACGATGACGATGCCGCGGCGTTCGCCTTCGGGTTTTTCGTAGGGCTTGTCGCTGGGGGGAGTTTCGATCTGCATGGTGTGGTGTTCGGAAAGTCGTTCAATTCGGCAAGGCAATCCACTGGTCCGCCACGCGATGCACACGAATGCGGTGATCGAACACCTGCTCGAGCGCTGCGTGCGTGGCCGGGTCGCTGCTGCCGCCGTGGTGCACCACGCGGCCATGATTCATCACGACCAACTCGTCGGCCGCAAGTGCCATGGGCAGTTCGTGCAGCACGCTGACCACGGTGCGGCCTTCGGCCACCAAGGCACGCGCGGTCTGCATCCAGTCGGCCTGGTGGGGCGGATCGAGGTTGGCGAGCGGCTCGTCCATCAGCAGCAGCTCGGCCTCGACCGCGAGCGCGCGCGCCATCAGCACGCGCTGCCGTTCGCCGCCGGAGAGCTGGCCCAACGGCCGCTCGCGCCACTCCCAGGCCTGCGTGCTGCGCAATGCGCGCTCCACGGCCTCGCGGTCTTCCGCGCTGGGCGCGGCAAGCCAGCGCTGGTGCGGCAGGCGGCCGAGCATCGCAATGTCGTAGACCATCAGGTCGTCGGCGCTGCCCTCGCCCGCCGCACCGCTCTGGCCCAGCCATGAAAGGCGCTGTGCGCGAATGCGGCCCGGCACCTTGGCCGCCGGCTCGCCAAAAAGGAAAACCTCGCCACGGTGCGGAAGCAGGCCTGCAAGCGCCTTGAGCAAGGTCGACTTTCCCGCGCCGTTCGGCCCGACGATGCTGGTCCACCGCGCGGCGCCCAGCTTCAGCTCGATGCCGTGCAGCACCTCGGTGCTGCCGAGCGTGGCACTCAAGCCGCGTACTTCGATGGCGGGAATGCGGCCGCTCATGCCACGCCTCCCCGCGCGCTGCGCCTGTGCATCAGCCACAGCAGGTAGCTGCCTCCGAGCACGGCCGTGAGCACGCCCACGGGCAGCTCCTGCGGGGCAATGAGCCAGCGCGCCGCCAGGTCGGCGGACATCAGCAGCAGTCCGCCCATGGCCGTCGACAGCACGATCAACCCGGCATGCGTGGTCTTGACCACCGAGCGCACGAGGTGCGGCGAGGCAAGGCCCACGAAAGCGATCAGGCCCGTTTGCGCCACGGCCGCGCCGGTGGCCAGCGCGAGCACCACCACCAGCGCGGCGCGCATGGCGCCCAGCGGAAGGCCAAGGCTTCTTGCAGTGGCCTCGCCCAGCGAAAGGCTGTCGAGCACCGGCGCAAGCGCCCAGCCCAGCAGCAGGCACACCACACCGGCAGCGGCCATCACGGCGCATGCGCTCCAGCCGACCAGGCCGGTGCTGCCGAGAATGAAGCCCTGTATGGCCTGCAGGACATCGGCCGAAGCGATGGTGATCAGGTCTTTGGCGGCGCCGAGCACCACGCCGACGATCACGCCCGCCAGCAGCAGCCGAAGTGTCTGCTGCACGCCGCGCGCGAGCAGCAGCGTGAGCATCACCGCGAGCACCGCCCCCACGAAGGCCGCACCGGTAAGGCCAAGGCGCAGTGCCCATTGCATGTTTGCGACCGAGCCGCCGAACAGCATGAGCGCCACCGCCACGCCGAGCGAAGCACCCGATGCACTGCCGAGCAGATAGGGATCGGCCAGCGGATTGCGAAACAGGCCCTGCGCCACCGCGCCCGCGAGCCCGAGCAACGCGCCCGCGAGCCAGGCGCCGAGCGTGCGCGGCAGCCGGATGTCCCACACGATCTGCAGTGCCACCGGGTCGCGCCATGCCGCCAGCAGGCTTTCGAAGCCGGTGCTGCCGATGCCCAGCCCGAGCAGCGCGAACGCAATGCCCAAGCCAAGCAAGGCAATGCCGAAGAGCCAGACCCTGCGCTGATGGTGCGTGTGCATGACGGAGAATTCTTGCGGCTTTTTCAGCCGGACTTTTCCGTCAGGCAGCGTGCCATCAAGCGTGCCGCCTCGTCCATGCGCGGGCCGGGGCGCACGAGCACGTCGGACTCGTCGGCGCTGAAGCGGCAGATGCGGCCTTCGCGCACCGCGCGGATGCCGCCCCAGCCCGGGCGCTGCTCCAGCCCCTGCGCGCTGCGCACGCTGACCATGATGAGGTCAGGATTGGCGCGCACCACGTATTCGGGGTTGAGCTTGGGAAACGGCCCGAGCGACGCCGGCACGATGTTCTTCGCGCCCAGCCGCGTAAGCGTTTCGCCGATGAACGACGACTCGCCGGCCGCAAACGGCGCGCTGTTGACCTCGAAGTACACGCGCAGGCCCTTCGCACGGTCGGGGAGCGATTGCGCCGCCGCCGACACGCTGGCGTCGATCACGCGCCACACGTTCGGCGCCTCGCGGGTGCCAAGCACCTGGTCGAGCTTGCCGAGCACGCGCTGCACGTCGGCATGGCTCTTGGGTTCGAGCACCACCACCTTGAGGCCCAGCGCTTCGAGCCGCTGCGTCACGCGGGACGACTTGGCAAGCAGCACCGCGTCAGGCCGCAGCGCCACGATGGCCTCGACATTGGGGTCCAGCCCTCCGCCCAGTTGCGGCAGCGCGCGCACCGCACTCGGCGAGTTGGAATAGTTGTCGACACCCACCAGCCGCGAGCAGGCGCCGAGCGCGCAAACCCCTTCGGTCAACGACGGCAGCAGCGTGACGATGCGCTGCGGCGGCTGCGGCAGGCTCACGGTAACGCCGCGCTCGTCCGTTACTTCCAGGGCGTGCGCGGCCAGCGACAGAACACCAAGGCCGAGTACTGCGGAAAAAAATCGAATCCAGTGCTTCATCTTCATGCGGCAGGCGCCTTCAAGGTCAACGGCAGCCCGGCCGCCATCAGCGTCACGCGATGGCATGCGGCCGCCACCTCCTGGTTCATGCGGCCGAGCGTATCGACGAAGGCACGCGTCTCCCGGCCAAGCGGAATCACGCCCAGGCCGATTTCGTTGCCGACCAATACCACCGGCCCGCGCGCCTCGCGCAACGCGATGAGCAGCATGGCGACGTGCGCCGGGGGCGTGCGAGTGGCGGGCTTGGCGGCCTCGGAGCGCAGCGGCATCAGCAGGTTGGTGAGCCAGAGCGTGAGGCAATCGACCACCACCAGCGTTTCGGGCGCGCTCTCGGAAACAATGGCGCGCGCCAGTTCGACCGGTTCTTCCACAGTACGCATGGCCGGCACGCGCCGGGCGCGGTCCGCCTGGTGGCGCGCGATGCGCTCGCGCATCTCGTCGTCGAACGCCTGCGCGGTGGCGATGAGCACGGCGCGCCGCGCAGCGGGCGCCTCGGCCAGCCAGTCGATGGCGCGCTGCTCGGCGCGGCGCGACTTGCCGCTTTTCTGGCCCCCGAGGATGAATTCATGCGCAATGGTCGTGGGCATCTTTCTTCCTTTCGGGGTTGCCGTCGGCAAGCCTGATTAATGCGGCGTCCACTTCAGGCCGATGTAGGCATTGCGGCCGCCGGTGGCGTAGCCGCGTGCCAGCGTGTAGTCCTTGTCGCCCACATTGTCGACGCGCGCCACCAGGCCGATGTCGCGCGTGATCTGCGTGCTGGCCACGAGGTTCAGCACGGTGTAGCCGCTCAGCGTGCGGGTGTTGGCGGCATCGTCGAAGCGCTTGCTCGACGATTGCACCTCGGCGCCCAGCGTCCAGCCGGCAACGCGCCAGTCGGCAGCCAGCGTGCCGTGGCGGCGCGCGCGGCGTGCGAGCAGGTTGTCGGTTTCCAGGTCGCGCGGATCCTGGAAGTCCACTGATGCGCGCAGCGTCACGTCGCCGATGCGGTGGCCGCCCGAAAGCGTGATGCCCCGGTAGCGCGCACGCGCCGTGCTGGCATAGCAGCCAAAGCCGGAATCGCAGTTCGTCGCCCCGCCGTCGAACACGATCAGGTCGTTGACGCGGTTCTGGTACACGACGATGCCCGCATGCGTGCCGCCGTCGGCGTACTGCAAGCCAAGCTCGACATTGCGGCTCGACTCCGGCTTGAGGGTCGGCGTGCCGTATTCGCTGAAGCGCTGGTACAGCGTGGGCGCGCGGAATGCGGTTCCGGCCGACACGGTGGCGCGCAGCTTCGGCGTGATGGCGTAGCCGTACGCGGCGCTGCCGGTGGTCTTGCCGCCGAATTCGCTGTCGTCGTCATGCCGCACATGCAGCTGGAGCGAATGCGCCCCCTGCACGAAACCGTAGCCCAGCGAAACCGCATCCTGCGAGCGCTTGCGCGACAGCAGGCCGGTGAAGGTGGTGGGTGCGTTCTCGAGCGCGTCTTCACGGCGCTCGAGGGTGGCCGTCACCAGGTGCGGGCCGAAGCGCAATTCGTTCTGGAACAGGTAGCCGCGAAGGTTGGTCTCGGTGCGGTAGAACGAAGGCTGCGTCTTGTAGACCGATTGCGAATCGGTCACCTGCACGCGCGTGCTGTAGATGTCGTTCCACTTGGCGGACCACGAAAGCCCCGCCGTGCGCAGCGTGTTCTGGGAAACGTCGTTGGTAAAGCGGATCGGCGGCCGCGTCCTGGTGCTCACCGGCGAGTCGTAGCCCGCTTCGGTGTCGCTGTAGAGCAGCGTGGCCTCGAGCCGCTGGGCCGGGTTGATCTGGTAGCCGAGCCGCAGGTTGCCCGAGTCATTACGGTATGCATCGCGGTCGGGGTCTGTCAGGCCGTCTCTCGAGGGCGTGCGCTTTTCGATCGGCAGCGCGTTGAAGCCCTTGCTCTCTTCATGCGCGACACCCAGCGAATAGTCGAACGCGCCCGACTTCCCGCTCACGCCCGCTTCGGCCTTGCGAAGGCCATGGCTGCCGAAGCCCACGCCCGCGTAGGGCGCCACGCCCTCTTCGCCGCGGCGGGTAAAGAGTTGGACCACGCCGCCCACGGCGTCGGAGCCGTACACCGCCGCAGCGGGGCCGCGCAGCACTTCGATGCGGTCGATCTGCGCAAGGGGAATGCCCTCCCAGCCGGCGCCGCCGGTCGATTGCGAATCGATGCGCACCCCGTCGATGTACACGGCGGTGAAGCGCGTGTCTGCGCCGCGGACGAACAGGCTGGTGGTACTGCCCAAGCCGCCGTTGCGCGTCATCTCGATGCCGGGCAGGCGCGCCAGCACGTCGGCCACGCCCACGGCGCCGCTGCGCTCGATGGTCTGGCGGTCGATGATGGACACGTCGCCCACCAGGTCGGACAGGGCTTGTGGCGTGCGGTTGGCCGTGACCACGGTCTCGCCCAGCGCGCGCGCCTCTTGCTGGGCGTGCGCTGCCGAGGGCAGCTGGATCAGCGCCAGGCCGCCGAAAGCGGAGGCCAGTGCGAACGGCAGGCAGGCAAGGCGGCGACGGCGCGCGGGAACACGGCCGAGGGAAAAGGAAACGCAGGAAATCATGAATGGACCGAACGAACGTCTATGCCCGTCGCCGGCCTCCCCGCCAGCGTTTGGGCGCAATGGCTGCTTCATGCGCGCGAATCGATCGCGCATGCGGCAGCCGCCTCGTTGGCCGGTATCCGGGCTGGCAGTACGACCTCACCGCCTTCCCAGGCGCCTGTTTCAGGGCGCCCAGTGGCTTGATGGATGAGGTTGACGCGCGTGGCGTCGACTGCTTGACCGTTGCGGGGGCAGCGCAGGCGGCTTCGGCCTTGTCCCGTTTCGGGGGCGTTCACTCCTGCTTCCCGTTGAACCGCGGCGTGTGAACCACGACGCAGGCACCAACGGGCGGGATTCTAGGGCCTCTCGCGGGCGCAGTAAGCCAAAAGTTGCGCAGACTGTTGTCCGCATCGCATCGGAAAGTTTGGAAAGAGCAAGGTGCAGGCCGCAGAATCCGTCCCGGTCCCACGCGGCGTTCGGCGCCACGGGGACCGCCTCCCTGGGAAACTACAATCGCCAACCATGCCCGCTTCCAGCCCCATCGACCAGATCGCCGAGCGTGTGGAACGCCTGCTCGTGCGTCATGAAGAGGTGCAGCGCACCAATGCGCTGCTGCAGGAGCAGGTCGAAGCGCTCACGCGCGAGCGCGATGCGCTGAAGTCGCGGCTCGCCGCGGCCCGCACCCGCCTCGACGCCCTGCTCGAGCGGCTGCCGGCCGAACCACCTTCCGAAGATTCCCCCGCATGAAGCAGATTGAAGTTCAGATCATGGGCCAGAGCTATCTGCTCGGCTGCCCCGAGGGCGGCGAAGCCCAACTGCGCGAGGCCGTCGACCGGGTGGACGCGGCCATGTGCAAGATCCGCGATGCAGGCAAGGTGAAGGCGCGCGACCGCATTGCCGTGCTTGCTTCGCTCAACCTGGCCTTCGACCTGGCCGCCCAGCAGGCCGCCGCGGCAGCCGCTCCGGCATCTGCGGCCACCCCGGCAATCGCGGTGCCCGCGGTGGCCGCGGCAGAGGCCGGCGAGGACGACGCCAAGGCCGCCCAGCTCATTCAGAAACTCGATCAAGCCCTTGCGGGCGATGACCATTTACTCTGAGGAGAAGCGCCCGGCTCGTCCGAGGCGTAAAATCCGAACTGTCTGCGGTGCGCGTCGGGCTTAATATTTCCTTGTTCCAATGCTCTCCGGAGCCGGGCTTGGTACATCGCTTGGCGGGCGTGATCATCTCGCGTCAGATGAACCCGAAGCCTTGCTGCCCTCGCCCACCTGAACCCTGGTTCAGGATGCGGGTTCGGCGCCCACTTGCAGACACCTTTTTCCGTTCAAACGGCCCCGGCAAGCGCTGCACGGGGCCGTTGCTTTTTTTCAAGGCTCCGCTGCGTGAACTCCCTGCTCGACCCCCTCCTGATCGCCGAATTGGCCGCACTCGGCCTGGGCACCGGTTTTCTGGCGGGCTTGCTCGGCATTGGGGGCGGAATGCTCATGGTGCCGTTCATCACCATCATCATGGGGCACCGCGGAGTGGCCTCCGACCTGGCCGTGAAGATGGCCATTGCCACCTCGATGGCGACGATCATCTTCACTTCGGTGTCGAGCGTGCGGGCGCATCACAAGCGCGGCGCGGTGCGCTGGGACATCGTGCGGCGCCTGGCGCCCGGCATCGTCATCGGCAGCCTGCTGGGCAGCCTGGGCGTGTTCGCGCTACTCAAGGGCACGGTGCTGGCCATCGTGTTCGCGCTGTTCGTGGGCTTCTCGGCCACGCAGATGTTTCTTGACCGCAAGCCCAAGCCCACGCGGCAGATGCCGGGCACGGTGGGCCAGTTGTCGGCGGGCGGCGCCATCGGCTTCATATCGGGGCTGGTGGGCGCGGGCGGCGGCTTCGTCAGCGTGCCGTTCATGACGTGGTGCAACATCTCCATTCACAACGCGGTAGCCACCAGCGCCGCGCTCGGCTTTCCGATTGCGGTGGCCAACGTGCTGGGCTATGCGGTAAGCGGACAGTCGGTGCAGGGCCTCCCTGAAGGTGCCTTCGGCTACATCTGGCTGCCTGCGCTCGCGGTCATTGCGGTGTGCAGCGTGCTCACCGCTCCGCTCGGCGCCAAGGCCGCCCACAACCTGCCGGTGAAAAAGCTCAAGCGCGTGTTCGCGAGCATCCTGTACCTGCTGGCCGCCTACATGCTCTGGAAGGGGCTGCAGGGCTGAGCAAGCCATCGCGCAGCTTCGCACACTGCGCGGTTCTTCGAGCGAAAGCCCCTTGGGTCTTGGGTGAGACCCGTTGCGGCAGGCAAGCGCGGGCCGTATAACCGGCCTCATGAAAATCCTCATCGCAGTCGACGGCAGCGCCTACACGCAAAAGGCGCTCAACTACTTGCTCGCCAACCGCGCCATGTTCGTGGACGGGCATGAGCTGGTCATCGTGCATGTGTGCACCGGCGTCCACGGCCATGTGGCGCGCCACCTCAGCAAACAGGTGGTCGACGACTACTACGCCGAAGAAAGCGCCAAGGTGCTCGACCCCGTGAAGGCATTGCTTGCGCAGAACAACGTGAGCAACTTCACCGTCGACCAGCGCCACGGCCATGCGGCCGAGGAAATCCTCAAGTCGGCCACTGCGGCGCATGCCCAGCTGATTGTGCTGGGCACCCACGGCCACGGCATTTTTGGCCGCGCGCTGATGGGCTCGGTGGCCACCAAGGTCATTTCCGAGACCGACACCTCGGTGTTGCTGGTGCAGTAACCCGGCGAAGGCCGACCCCTCTTTTTGTTGTTATTGAACGCGCTGCTGCCGCCACTCGCGCGGCGAGCAGCCGAAGCGTTCGCGGAATGCGCGGCTGAAGTGCGCCGCGTCATTGAAGCCGCGGCCATAGGCGATGTCGGCGACCGGCCGGCCGGCAAGCCGCGGCTCGAGCAGGTCGCGGCTGCACGCTTCGAGCCGGCGCTCCCAGATGTACTGTGAAGGCGTGAGCGGCTCGCTCTTGAAGATGCGGTGAATGTGGCTGGCTGAAACGCCCAGCTCCGCGGCAAGGCTGCCCACCGAGAGAGACGGATCCGCCAGCTGCTCGTCGATGCGCCGCTTCACGCGGGCCAGGTGGTAGGCCGTGAGATTGCTGAGGCCCGGCGCGCGCGCCGCAGGCAGCGTTTGGAGCCCTGCCACCAGAATGCTCTGCACCCCGTTGGCCACCGCGAGTGCCGACGCCGGCTGCAAGGTGTCGATGTCTTCGCGCAGCGTGCGGATCATGCCGAGCAGCAGGTGCCCCGCGCCTTCGCGTCCCGACACGGTGGTGGCCGTCAGTGCTTCGGTGTCGTGCAGTTCGCTGCGAAGGCGTTCGCCAGGCAGCTTGAGCACGATCTGCTCGAACGCGTGGTCGAACAGCAATTCGTAGGGCCGGGTGCTGTCGTACAGCGCAAAGTCGCCCGCCGCCAGGACCGCGTCGCGCCCGTCCTGCCGCACCACGCCTTGGCCTCGCGCCTGGATGCTGACCAGGAAGTAGTCGTCGCCCGACCGCGAGATATGCCCCGGCGTACGCATGACCTTCTGCGGGCCTGACTTGACCACCGACACATCGAGGCTCGGCAGCGTGTGCTGGCGGATGCTGCCTTCGAAATTGCCGGAATCGTCCTTGCGCACCGCATCGCACCCGAGCTGCACGTACACATTGCAGATCATGTCGGTCCAGTAGGCGAGCCGCTGGTCGCGCGGAACGGCATCGGTGCTGAACAACTGGTTCATCGGGGTTCCTCGGATTTCTTGAAAAGCCGGCATGCAACGCTGGAACAAGAACGCCGCAAGTTCGGGTCAAGGGGTTTCGCGGCGGCGAATCTACGCTTGAAGCAACTCGCATGCCACCGCGCAAACCCGGTGCGAGGTGTGCGAAGTTGTTTCATCACCCCTGCTCCTGGAGACCCTCCATGCCCGCCACCAGTCATCCCAAGCTTCGCGTTGCCGCCGTGCAGGCCGCGCCCGTGTTCCTCGATCTCGACGGCACCATCGACAAGACCATCGACCTCATGGCCCAGGCGGCCGGCCAGGGCGTGAAGCTCATCGCCTTTCCCGAGACCTGGGTGCCGGGGTACCCCTGGTGGATCTGGCTCGATTCGCCGGCCTGGGGCATGCAGTTCGTGCAGCGCTATCACGACAACGCACTGGTCGTCGGCTCGGGCGAGTTCGACCGCATTCGCGATGCCGCGCGCAAGCAAAGGATCTGGGTGTCCCTTGGCTACAGCGAAAAGGCCGCGGGCAGCCTCTACATTGCGCAGGCCCTGATCGACGACCAAGGCAACACCGTGCAGACGCGCCGCAAGCTCAAGCCCACGCACGTGGAACGCACCGTGTTCGGCGAAGGCGACGGCTCCGACCTTGCCGTGGCCGACACGGCCATCGGCAACATCGGGTCGCTCTCATGCTGGGAGCATCTGCAGCCGCTGAGCAAATACGCGATGTACGCACAGAACGAGCAGATCCACTGCGGCGCCTGGCCCAGCTTCTCGCTCTACCGCGGCGCGGCTTTCGCGCTCGGCGCCGAGCTCAACAATGCGGCCAGCCAGGTGTATGCAGCGGAGGGCCAATGCTTCGTCGTCGCGCCGTGCGCCACGGTTTCACAGGCGATGAGCGAGCTGATGTGCACCGATGCAGGCAAGCAGCAGTTGCTGCGCGTGGGCGGCGGCTTTGCACGCATCTACGCGCCCGACGGATCCCCGCTCGGCACGCCCCTGGCCGAAGACCAGGAAGGGCTGGTGATTGCGGACATCGACCTTGGAATGATTGCGCTCGCCAAGGCCGCGGCCGACCCGAGCGGCCACTACTCGCGGCCCGACGTGACGCAGCTGCTGCTGAACAAGACGCGGCGCGAACCAGTGGTGCTGCAGCGTGCGCCCGAGGTCGAAGGCGGCGCCTTCGAAGCCATCGTCGCCACGCCCGAGCAAGGCGCCGCGGCGCGCCAGCAGTTGGCCGCCTGAACCAGCAGGAGCCACGCCATGGAATCCGCCATTGCAGAGCACCTGAAGTGCCCACGCACGCGCCACCGCCGCGTGGAAGAGGACTACGCGCCGCCCTACCCCGTCTGGTCGGCGCGCGCGCCGGCCGCGGTGAGGCAGGTGGTGATGGGTTACTTCGGCGTGCAGTCGCGCGGCGCCGATATGCAAGGGCGAGCTTGCGCTGCGCTGATGAAGATCGCAGCCGGCTTCGCGCTGCCCGACGGCCCGGGGCATTACGACTTCGCACACCACGTCGATGCCGACGGCTACGACAACATGATCGCCATCGCGTACTGGGACGATCCTGCCGCCCATGCGCGTTGGTGCTCAGCGCCCAAGGTGGATGCGTGGTGGCGCTCCGAAGAACGGTTGGCGGACGGCCTCGGCTACTTCCGCGAAATGGTGTCACCGCGCGTCGAGCACTTCGAGACCATGTTCAACACGCCGGACCGTCTCGAAGGCGTGGGCGTGGTGATGGGCGGCGTGAGCGGCGAACTGCAGGAGCACGGCTACTGGGGTTCGATGCGCGACCGCATTCCACTCTCGCAGACCGATGCCATGGCACCCTCCGGCACACGCGCCGTGATTGCCGGCACGCCGGCTATCGGGCAGCGCGTGCGCGTTGCGGGCCACGAGAACATCGCGATGATCCGCTCCGGTCAGGAGTGGGCCGACACCACCGGCCAGGAACGCACGCTCTACCTGGAAGAGATGGAACCGGTGCTGCGCGAAGGCATGGAGTTCTTGCGAGACCAGGGGCTGGGCATCGGCTGCTACAGCAACCGCTACATGCGCCATCTCGACGCCAAGGGCACGCCGCTCGAAAAATCGTTCGGCCTGAGCTTCTGGCGATCGCTCGCCGACATGGAGCGCTGGGCCGAGTCGCACCCCACGCACGTCGCGATCTTCGGCAGCTTCATGCGCTATGTGCAGGCGCTGAACTTCCAGCTGCAGCTGCGCGTGTACCACGAAGTGTCGGTGCTCAAGGCGGACGAACAGAGCTACGAGTACATCAACTGCCACGCCCGCAGCGGTCTTATGAATGGGTTGGCCGCCTAGAAGACCGCACTTCGGGCATTTGCTTTAGGATGCGCGGCCCTATTCAAGCGCAAGCAAAGGCAAGGACCCGATCATGTGGAGCGAACTCGACAGCCTCGTCGAAGCCTCGATGCAGGAGTGGAAAGTACCCGGGCTTGCCCTGGCCGTGATCCAGGACGGCGAGATTTCCGTGCTCAAGGGCTTTGGCGTGCGCGATACCGAGACGGGCCTGCCCGTCACGGTGGACACGCAGTTCCTGCTGTGCTCGATCACCAAGTCGTTCACCGCGGCCGGGCTGGGTTTGCTGGTCGATGAGCGCAAGCTCGAATGGTCACGGCCGGTGCGCGAGGTGCTTCCGGAATTTCGCCTGCACGACCCGGTGGCGACCGAGCGGCTGACGGTGCGCGACCTGCTGTGCCACCACAGCGGCTTGCCGCGGCACGACTGGATCCACATGCCCGGCGACTTGAGCAACGCCCAGATGCTGGCCGCACTCAGGCACCTTGCACCGAACAAGGACTTGCGCGACACCTTCCAGTACTCGAACCTTGGCTACCTGGTCGCCGGAATGATCACCGAGCGCATCAGCGGCCAGAGCTACCAGGACTTCACCACCGAACGCTTGATGAAGCCACTGGGCTTCAGGCACTTCGGCTTTTCCATCGAGGCGCTTGGCGTCGCCGAAGACGCCGCCCGCCCCCATGCGATGGATGGCGACGAGCGTTACCGCACGCCGCTCTCGCCCATTCGCGCCACGCCGGCGGGCGGCATCAACGCCTCGGTGTCGGACCTGGCGAAATGGGCGCGCTTCCTGCTCGACGGCAAGGTGGATGGCCGCCAGTTGCTTTCGGCCCAGGCGCTGCGCGAGATGACCACGCCGCGCGTGCACATGGGCCGCTCCGAATTCCCCGAGATCGGCGATTCGCACTACGGCCTCGGCCTTTTCTGCGAGCAATACCGGGGCGAGCGCACCATTGCGCATTCGGGCTCGTGGGCCGGCTGGAGCACGCTCATGACCATGCAGCCACAACGCCGCGCGGGCGTGGTGGTGCTGACCAACCGGGCGCCGGGCAGCACCACCGCCATCCTCACCTACGCGGTGCTCGACCGCATTTGCGGCCGCGTGCCGGTCGACTGGTTCGGCCGCTTGGCGCCGCGGCGCAAACAGGCCCTGGAACAGCTGGCCCTCGACAAGAAGGCCAAGGCGGAAGTCCGCCGAAGCGGAACCCGGCCGAGCCACGCGCTGGAAGACTATGTGGGAGGCTACGAGCATCCGGCGTACGGACGAATCCACATCGAGCAGGCTGCCGACGGGCTCGCGTGGCGCTGGCGTGGCTTCGAGGAACCGCTCGAGCATCGACACTACGACGTGTTCATCACACCCGACCGGCCGACCGTGATGCACCCCAGCAATCGGACCCTCACCTTCCGCTACGACCGCCAAGGCCGCATCGATCGCGTGGAGCTTCCTCTCGAGGAGATGGTGGACGACATCGTGTTCCGCCGCGTTGCGGCCGGCGACGTGCTGGACCCGGCGTTTCGCCGGCTGTGCGCCGGCGACTACCTGCACAGCGGCCGCACCATCGAAATCAGGCTCGACGCCGAGGGCGAACTCAACATGACCATTCCGGGCCAGCCGACCTACCGGCTGCTTCCGGCCGATGGGCGCAGCTTCAACGTCGACACGCTCGAAGGCTACGGGGTGGAATTCCGCCGGCCTTCGCCCGATGCGGTGGACGCGATGATCTTTCACGAACCGCGCACCACCGCCCTCGCACCGAGAGCGCCGAAGGCTGCGAAAACCTAGGCGAACAGACCCTTGTGCTGCTCCCGCAGCAGCGCCTTCTGTACCTTGCCCATGGTGTTGCGCGGCAGCTCGTTCACGACAAAGCAGCGCTTCGGTATCTTGAAGTTCGCGAGCTTCGACTTGAGCGCCGCCACGATGGCATCGGCGTCCGGCGCGGCGCCCGGCTTGGGAATGACGATGGCCACGCCCACCTCGCCGAAGTCGGGGTGTGGCACGCCGATCACCGCGCTCTCGGCCACGCCGGGCAGTTCGTTGATGTAGCCCTCGATCTCGGCGGGATAGACGTTGTAGCCGCCGCTGATGATCAGGTCCTTGCTGCGCCCGACGATGGTGATGTAGCCGCGGCCGTCGATCTTGCCGACGTCGCCCGTCTTGAAAAAGCCGTCGGCGGTGAATTCTTCTTTCGTCTTCTCGGGCATGCGCCAGTAGCCCACGAACACGTTCGGGCCGCTGACCTGGATGTTGCCGATCTCGTCGGTGGTGCAGTCGCGGCCGCTGTCGTCGCGAACGCGCAGCTGAACGCCCGGCAGCGCAAAGCCGACGGTGCCGCCGCGGCGCTCGCCCTGCGCCGGGCTGTAGGGGTTGGAGGTGAGCATCACCGTTTCGCTCATGCCGTAGCGCTCGAGAATGGTGTGGCCGGTGCGCTCGCGCCATTCGTCGAAGGTCTCGATGAGCAGCGGCGCCGACCCCGCGACGAACAGCCGCATGTTGCGCACCGCCTCGCGCGTGAGGCCGGGTTCGGCCAGCAGGCGCACGTAGAGCGTGGGCACGCCCATGAACACGGTGGCTTCGGGCAGCTTTTCGACCACGCGCTTCGGGTCGAACTTCGAGAACCAGATCATCTTGCTGCCGTTGAGCAGCGCACCGTGCAGCGCAACGAAGAGGCCGTGCACGTGGAAGATGGGCAGCGCGTGGATCAGCACGTCGCCCTTCGTCCAGCCCCAGTAGTCCTTGAGCACCTCGGCATTCGACAGCAGGTTGCCGTGCGTGAGCATGGCACCCTTGCTGCGGCCGGTGGTGCCGCTGGTGTAGAGAATGGCGGCCAGGTCGTCCGCATTCTTGTGGGCCACCGCGTGCCGGTCGCTGCACTGCGCGGCAACCTCCAGCAGCGTGCCGGTGCGGTCGTCGTCCAGCGTGAACACGTGCCGGGTGCCCGCGGCATTGGCAATGGGGCCCACCCAAGAGGCATTGCGGCTGGTACACACCACCACGGCGGGCTCCGCATTGCCGATGAAGTATTCGATCTCGGCGCTTTGATAGGCGGTGTTGAGCGGCAGGAACACATAGCCGGCACGCAGCGTGGCGAGATACAGGATCATCGCCTCGACCGACTTCTCGACCTGCACCGCGATGCGGGCGCCTTCTTCGAGGCCCAGCGCATCCAGCAGGTTGGCGATCATCGCGCTCGCGCGGTCGAGATCTCTCCACGAATAGAACAGGCCGTTGTCGGTTTCAATGGCAATGCCGTCGAGGTCGGCAGGAAACGCCGCGCGCAAGGCGGCAAACAGGTTGGGGTTGGCTTTCGTCTTCATCGAGCAGGTACTTCAGAAATTCGGTTTGCGCTTGGCAAGAAAGGCGGCAATGCCTTCGCGGTGCTCGGCGGAGTCGGCGTAGTCGTAGGCGGTTGCGAGCAGGCTCTCGGTCGTTTGCGCGCCGGCTTTCAGCATGGCGAAGGTGCGCTTGTGAAGCCGGGCGGCCTGCGGCGCCAGTGCGGCAATGCGCGCCGCGTGCGCTTGCGCGGCGGCGGGTACTTCATGGTCGGGCAGCACTTGCAGCAAAAAGCCGGCGTCGTACAGCCGCTGTGCGCCGTGCACGCCGGCGGCCAGCAGCATGTCGCGCGCGAGCACGTCGCCGATGGCGCCGTGAACCAGCGCGGCTTCGCGCGGGGCCATGGGAAAGCCCAGCTTGGCAATGGGTGCGCCAAACTTGGCCGACGCGCCCGCGAGCCGGATGTCGCAGCAGCTCGCTATCTCGATGCCGGCGCCCATGCACGCGCCTTCGATCTGCGCGACCAGGGGCAGCGGGCAATCGAGCATGGCCTGCAGCGCGGCCCACACTTCGTTCTCGTGAAATTCGCGCAAGCTGCTTTCGTCGAAACGGAACGACGGGTATTCGGAGATGTCGCCACCCGCGCAGAAGGCACCGCCCTCGCCGCTGATGACCACGCACCGAAGCCCCGCCTCGTTCGCTTGACCGATGCCGTCGAACACCGCACGCAGTTGGCGCCACATGGCGCGCGTCATGGCATTGAGGCGCGCCGCATTCGACAAGGTGACGAACGCGACCGGGCCCTCGCGGCGCAATGAGACCGTGCTCTCGCCCATTACTCGAGCTTGGCGCCCGAGGCCTTCACCACCGACGCCCAGCGCTTGACCTCGGAATTGACGAAGCCGCCGTACGAGGCCGTGGTGAGGCTCGGAATCTCCGAGCCGTTCTGCGCCCAGATGGCCTTGAGCTCATCGGTTGCCAGCGCCTTCTTCATCTCGTCGACGATGCGTGCCTGCATGTCGGCGGGCGTGCCCTTGGGGGCCCACAAGCCGTACCAGGTGGTCACGGTGTAGTCGGGCAGGCCGACCTCGGCGGCGCAGGGCACGTCCGGGAACGCCGGGTTGCGCTTGGCGCCGGCCACCATCAGCGCCTTGATGCGGCCGCCCTTGATGTGCTGCGCGGAAGAGCCGAGGCCGTCGAACATCAGGTCGACGTTGCCCGCAATCAGGTCGGACAGCGCCGGGCCCGCGCCGCGGTACGGAATGTGGGTGATGAAAGTGCCGGTCTGCAGCTTGAACAGCTCGCCCGCCAGGTGGTGCGAGGTGCCCGAACCCGCCGAACCGTAGTTGAGCTTGCCGGGGTTGCGCTTGGCGGCGGCAACGAACTCCTGCAGCGTGGTGGCGGTCACGCGCTTCGGGTTGACCACCACCACCTGCGGCACGTTGGCCAGCAGCATCAGGGGTACGAAATCCTTTTCGATGTCGTAGTCGAGCTTGGGGTAGATCGACGGTGCAATGGCGTGGTGAACCGCGCCCATGAAGAGCGTGTAGCCGTCAGGCTGCGCCTTGGCCGCAATGCTCGCGCCCACGGTGCCGCCAGCGCCGCCGCGGTTGTCGATCACCAGCGTCTGCCCGGTCACCTTGGAAAACTGTGCCGAGAGCGGGCGCGCAAAGGCGTCGGTGCCGCCGCCGGCCGGGAACGGAACGATCATGTTGACCGGCCGCGTCGGCCAATTGCCCCCCTGCGCACGCGCACCGCCGCACAGAACGGCTGCACCGGCTGCGCCCAGGCGCAGCACGTCGCGTCGTTGAAAACCCTGAGTCATCTGTCATCTCCTGTCGTTGTGGAATGCCGCGGCATGCGGCCGCCGGCGCCTCGCGCGCCGGACTTTCTTTCAGAACTCTCAGCCTTTTTTGAAGAACAGGCCTTCGACATCTCCCGAAACCGCCACCTTGCCTTCGGCCAGCCATGCGCGATGCTTGTCGAGCCGCTTGAGATCGTAGAGGTAATTGACCATGAGGCCATACGATTGCCTTTGGCCCTTGGGCGACGGATCGCCGGCCCAGTTGAGCCGCTCGACCCGGGCACCGTTGCCCAGGTGAAAGCGGGCCACGGGATCGGCCGGCGTGCCGTCGATCAGCGTGCGGCCCAGGTATTCGGCGGCGGCCTGCAAAAGCCATTGGCGCAGCGGCGACTTGGCGTCGAGCGTGGCCGCGCCGTCCACCGCCGCGAGCAGGCGCTCGGCGGTGGGGGGCAGCGAACCGACGAGGCGGCCAAGCTCGGCCTCGCGCTTTTCGTCCAGGCGCGGCAGCAGCTCCGCGGCGTTCTTGGCCAGCCAGGCGCGAAAGCCGGGAATCGGCGAGAGCGTGGCAAAGGTCTTCAGGCGCGGCAGCTCGTCCTGCAGCGTCTCGACCACGCGCTTGATGAGCGAATCGCCGAAGCTCACGCCGCGCAGCCCGTTCTGGGTGTTGCTGATCGAATAGAAGATTGCGGTGGTGGCCTTGGCCGGCTGGATGGGCACGGCGGTTTCGTCGAGCAGCGGCATGATGCCGGCGCTGATGCGGTCGACCAGCGCCACCTCGACGAAGATCAGCGGTTCGTTGGGCAGCCGCGGGTGGAAGAAGCCGTAGCAGCGGCGGTCGCTGTCGTCGAGCCGGTTCTTCACGTCGGTCCAGCTCTTGATGTCGTGCACGGCCTCGTAGCGGATCAGCTTCTCGATCAGCGAAGCCGGCGAATCCCAGTCGATGCGGCGCAGCTCAAGAAACGCGACGTCGAACCAGGTGGAGAACAGGTGCTCCAGTTCGGCGTCGAGCGCAATCAACCGCTTGTCGGACTTGAGAAAAGGCAGCAGCTCGGCGCGCAGGTCGACCAGGAAGCGCATGCCCTCGGGCTCGACTGCAAAGCGCTGCAGCAGCCGCATGCGGGGCGACACCAGCGCCCGCCGCAGCCGCAGTTCGGCCTGGCCTTCGTCGGGCGTTCCGACCGCCGCCTGGTGCTGGTCGCGCGCCGACTTGAGCTTTTGCGGATCGGCCGCGAAATGCTCGCTCATCAGCGCCCAGTAGTCGCGGCGCTCTTCCGGCGTGGCGGCCGCGTATTCGAGTGCGATGGCGTGCGCCCTCCGGCCGCCCTCGACCTCGCTCACGCGCGGATCGATGACCGACTGCAAGGCCGTGAGCACGCGCCGCAAGGCACGCGGCGACAGGGCCTCGTCGGCCTTGCGCAAGGTGGCCTGCATGCGCTCGGCCGTCGAGCGCGCGCTGGGCTTTGCGGCAGCCTTGGGCGCGCTGCGGGCGACGCCCTCGGGTGCCACGGGCACCTTGCTGCCGGTCTTGTCGCCAGAACGCAGCCGCGCCTGGAACCATTCGGTCGCACTCATCGACACACTCCAATTCTGTGGGACGGGGAGATGCCCTTCTTGGTGCAGGTCATGACATCACCCTTGATTTCTGCTGCCGCGCCACTTCGCGCAGGGCCTCGCGCTGGCGGGTCAGGTGCGTGCGCATGGCGGCGTCCGCGCCTTCGCTGTCGCGCGCCTTGAGGGCCGCAAAAACCGCCAGGTGCTCAGACAGGCTTTGCTCGAGACGGCCCGGCGCATGCAACTGCTGCAGCCGTGCGAGCTTGAGAATCTTGCGCAGATCGCCGATCACCTGGGCCAGCCACTTGTTGTCGGCCAACTGGATGATTGCCTCGTGGATGAGGTGGTTGGTGGCGTAGTAGTCGTTGATGCGCTTGGCCTTGGCGTGGCGCACCAGCCGTTCATGCAAGCCATCGAGGTCATGCAGCTCGGAATCGCTGGCATTGCGCGCGGCCTCGTAGGCGCAGCGGCCTTCGAGCAGCGCAATGACCGGAAATATCTCGTCGAGATCGCGCTCCGTCACCTCGCGCACGAAGCAGCCGCGCCGCGGCTCGTGCCGCAGCAGGCCTTCGGCCGTGAGCACCTTCAGTGCCTCGCGCAAGGGAGTGCGGGAAATCGCCAGCCTTTCGCACAGTGCCGCCTCGTCCAGGAAACTGCCGGGCGCCAGCTCGCCCGCGAAGATCTGCTCGCGCAGCGTGGCGGCGACTTCGTCGTGCAGGGAATTGGGAACAAGGCGCATGGAAGGCGGACAGCTACAAGGCGGGCTGAGAGTTTGAATCGTAATTTTCTGTAATTACGCAAAATTGTGGGGCCGCAATCCGCGCAGCGCAAGGGCTGCGCGCCCAATGCGCAGCCCGGGCTTACCCTGAGGGCTTGCCGCTCAGGCAGTGGCGGGCCGTGGGCGACGCGCGGCCCAGAGCCACAGGCCGATGCCGAAGAGCACCATCGGCACACTGAGCCATTGCCCCTGGCTCAGGTTCAGCGCACGCAGGCCCAGAAAGTCGTCGGGCTCGCGGAAGTATTCGGCAATGAAGCGCAGCACGCCGTAGCCGATGAGGAACACCGCGGCCACCTGCCCTTCTTTGCGCTCCTTGCGCGCGTAGAGCCACATGATGACGAACAGCAGAAGTCCCTCGAGCAGGAACTGGTACACCTGCGAAGGGTGGCGCGGCAGCATCGAGCCGCTTTGCGGAAACACCATGCCCCAGGGCAGGTCGGGGCTGCTGAAGCGGCCCCAGAGCTCACCGTTGATGAAGTTACCCACCCGGCCCGCCGCCAGCCCGGTGGGCACGCAGGGCGAAACAAAGTCCATCACCTGCCAGAACGGCCGGGCGCGCGAGCGCGCGAACCAGATCATTGCGCCGATCACGCCCAGCAGACCGCCATGAAAGCTCATGCCGCCCTGCCACACGTAAAGAATTTCGAGCGGATGCGCGAGATAGAACTCGGGCTTGTAGAACAGGCAGTAGCCGAGCCGCCCGCCCACGATGACGCCCATCACGCCAAGAAAAAGAATGTCCTCGATGTCCTTGCGCTGCCAGGCGCCGGTGCCGACGAGCGAGCGATACGGCTCATGCCGCAGGCGGCGCGTGCCAAGAAAGTAGAACAGCGCGAACGCGGCCAGGTAGGTAAGGCCGTACCAGTGAATGGCGACGGGCCCCAACTGCAGGGCGACGGGATTGATCTGCGGATACATGAGCATGGCGCAGATTGTGCCCCGGCCATGTGGCGTTCCCTGGCGCCGTGGTGGTCAACCGCCCTTGTGCGTCCGCTCGCGCACGAACTCCACGAATCGCGCCAGCGCCGGATGCACCGCATGCGCCGGCCACACCAGGCTGGTTTCGCATGCGGGCAGCGCCACCCGCGCGCGGCCCGGCCCTTTGAACTCCTGGGCCTGGCGGTAGACCACGCCGGCGCGCCTGAACTGCATGACGCTCTGCGGCACCCAGGCCATGCCGATGCCGCCTGAAACCAGGTTGACGATGGTCTGCATCTGGATGGCTTCTTGCGCCACGGTGGGCGTGCGGCCCGCCGAATGGTAGAGGCCATGGATCGCGTCGTGCAGCGACGGCACGATGCGGCGCGGAAAGATCACCAGCGGTTCTGCCAGCACCTGCGCCAGCGGCACGGGCGTTGCGCTCGCCAGCGCGTGCTGCGCCGGCATGGCCAGCACCAGCGGCTCCTGCTCCACCGGCAGCCGCGCGAGCCCCGGCGGCGCGGCGCCCGGCGAATGGAGCATCAGGCCGGCGTCGATCTCGCCGCGCGCAAAGGCTTCGAGCTGCACGTCGCCGGTGGCCTCGACCAGTTCCAGCGCCACCTCGGGGCACAGCACGCGGAATTCGCGCACCCAGGCCGGCAGCTTCTCGAAGCCGATGGTCGAAACAAAGGCAATGCGCACCCGGCCCACCTGCCCCGCCGCTGCGGCGCGGGCCCTCTCCGGAAGGGCCTGCGCGCGGGCCAGCAGCTCGCGCACGTCGGGCAGCAAGGCTTCGCCGGCCGGGGTGAGCGCCACGCGCCGGCGCGTGCGGTCGAACAGCGCCACGCCCAGCGTCTTCTCGAGCTGGGCAATGGCCTGCGTGACGGGCGGCTGGGTCATGTGCAGGCGCTCGGCGGCGCGGCCGAAATGCAGCTCTTCGGCCACGGCCACGAACTGGCGCCATGCACGCAGGTCGATCAAGGCTTCCTTCATATGCCGAGCATATCAATCCACATACAAAAAGGGATTGGAATGAATCAATGAGAAGTCCGATACTTGACCCTCCCCGAGAATTTCCCCACGAGAAGAGACACCGACCATGGACACCAAGCCAATCCAGATCAACCGCCGCAGCGCGAACATCGTCGAAGGCAAGAGCCGCGCCCCCAACCGCTCGATGTTCTACGCCATGGGCTACGAAGAGAGCGACTTCAAGAAGCCGATGGTCGGCGTGGCCAACGGCCACAGCACCATCACGCCCTGCAACTCGGGCCTGCAGAAGCTGGCCGACGCGGCCATTGCGGGCATCGAGGAAGCCGGCGGCAACGCGCAGGTGTTCGGCACCCCCACCATTTCCGACGGCATGGCCATGGGCACCGAAGGCATGAAGTACTCGCTGGTGAGCCGCGAGGTCATCTCCGACTGCATCGAGACCTGTGTCGGCGGCCAGTGGATGGACGGCGTGCTGGTGGTCGGCGGCTGCGACAAGAACATGCCCGGGGGCCTCATGGGCATGCTGCGCGCCAACGTGCCGGCCATATATGTGTATGGCGGCACCATCCTGCCGGGCAAGTACAAGGGGCAAGACCTCAACATCGTGAGCGTGTTCGAAGCCGTGGGCCAGAACGCCGCCGGCAACATGAGCGACGAAGACCTGCTGGAGATCGAGAAGCGCGCCATTCCGGGCACCGGCTCCTGCGGCGGCATGTACACGGCCAACACCATGTCCAGCGCATTCGAGGCGCTGGGCATTTCGCTGCCCTACTCGTCGACCATGGCCAACCCGCACGACGAAAAGGCCAACTCGGCCAAGGAATCGGCCAAGGTGCTGATCGAGGCGATCAAGAAAGACCTGAAGCCCCGCGACATCGTGACCAAGAAGGCCATCGAGAACGCAGTGGCCGTCATCATGGCCACGGGCGGCTCGACCAACGCGGTGCTGCACTTCCTGGCGATTGCGCATGCGGCAGAGGTCGAATGGACCATCGACGACTTCGAGCGCATGCGCAAGAAGGTGCCGGTGATCTGCGACCTGAAGCCGAGCGGCAAGTATCTTGCGGTCGACCTCCACCAGGCCGGCGGCATTCCGCAGGTGATGAAGGTGCTGCTGAACGCGGGCCTGCTGCACGGCGACTGCATCACCATCAGCGGCCAGACGATTGCGGAGGTGCTGAAGGACGTGCCCGACGTGCCGCGCGCCGACCAGGACGTGATCCGCCCCATCAACAACCCGATGTACGAGGAAGGCCACCTGGCCATCCTGAAGGGCAACCTGTCGCCCGAAGGCGCCGTCGCCAAGATCACCGGCCTGAAGAACCCCGTCATCACCGGCCCTGCGCGCGTCTTCGACGACGAGCAGTCGGCGCTCAAGGCCATTCTCGACGGCAAGATCAAGGCCGGCGACGTGATGGTGCTGCGCTACCTGGGCCCCAAGGGCGGCCCGGGCATGCCCGAAATGCTGGCGCCGACGGGCGCGCTCATCGGCGCGGGCCTGGGCGAAAGCGTGGGCCTGATCACCGATGGCCGCTTCTCGGGCGGCACCTGGGGCATGGTGGTCGGCCACGTGGCGCCCGAAGCGGCGGCCGGCGGCACCATTGCGTTCGTGAACGAAGGCGACTCGATCACCATTGATGCGCACAAGCTGGTGCTCGAACTCAACGTGCCCGAAGCCGAGCTTGCCAAGCGCCGCGAAGGCTGGAAGCCGCCGGCTCCGCGCTACACGCGCGGCGTGCAGGCCAAGTTCGCATTCAATGCCTCGAGCGCCAGCTCGGGCGCGGTGCTCGACAAGTTCTGAGAAAGCCTCAGGCCATCATCATCCAAGCGCCGTAGCCGAAGGCCAGAAACCCGAGGCCGACGATCGCAAGGATGCTGCGGGATTCGAACGCCATGGCCGGAGGGAAACTCTGCACCACGAAGTGCAGCAACGCGCCGGCGCCGATGGTCATGAACCCGGCGCCGAGCGCTTTTCCCAGGCTCTCGCCCGGGTAGAGAAAACACACGGCGAAGCCGGCCACGAAAACGAGGTTGGCAAGCACGGTGCCGCGCGTGCGCCAGCGCTGCTGCGCCGGCGTGGCCGCGCGCTCCACAGGCCGCTTGCTGGCGAGGCCGCCTTCCTTGATGGCCATGCCGGTGAAGAACAGGCCGAACATCGTCGGGAACAGCCCGAAGATGCCGAACCCCCACACGGGGCCCCACATGTTCTGGAAGTCGGCGATCAGCGCCTGCGCCGGGTCGGCGATGCTGTAGCGCACCTCGACGGCGTCGCCCCACTCCTTCTCCGACAAGCCGCCGCCGAGCCCCTTGACCAGGCGTTTCTGGCCGTCGGCCGCGACGTATTCGACCACCGGAGCGCGCGAAACAGTCGTGCGGCCGTTGCTGTCCTTGCTGCGCTCTTCGACAAACTCGACCAGGCTGCCCTGTACGCTGGCGGTACCTTCAATCGACTGGTAGCGCTGCCAGCCGATGGTTGCCGCGGCATAAAGCCCGGCGCAGCCGATCAGCAGCGCCCCGACGCCCACGCCCCAGAAAAAGTTCTTGAGCCATCCGGCCAATCCGCCGATGGCGGGCCCGACCAGGAGCGAGAGCCCGAAAACCAGCATCGCTTGCTGGATGGTTTCCTCGTCCATGGCGTGGGCCGCAACACGTGCAATTTACGATGCCGCGTGCGCCCGCGTGTCAGCGCTTCGGGCGGTTGTTGGGCGGCAGGCCCATGTTGCTGCGCTGGCGGTCGATGCGCGCCTGCTTGCGGCGCTCTTCGCGCTCGATGACCTTGCGCTTGGTATAGCCCGACGAATCGGCCCAGGCCCACCACGCCACGGCCAGCGCAAACGGCGACAGCACGATCCACCAGCTCCAGCCGGCGACCATGCCCACTTCGAAGTATTTCAGGCCTATGCCCAGCAGGCCCAACAACAGAAAAAGCATCGCGAATCTTTCGGGTTTTGTTGGAAACGCTTCCGGGCGCCGGTACACGGCGCTACCTACAATCGCGTTAGATCGAATGTAACCCAGCCATTACGAAATAAGCCCCATGAAAAGACTCCTGTCGTTCGCCGTTTTGGGCCTTGGCCTGGCCGCCCCTGCTTTCGCCGACTTGGCGCTGGCCACCTCGAAAAACTGCATGAGCTGCCATGCGGTGGAGCGCAAGGTGCTCGGCCCCTCGTTCAAGGACGTGGCCGCCAAGTACAAGGGCAACGCCGGCGCCGCCGACATGCTCGCAACCAAGATCATCAAGGGTGGTTCGGGCGTGTGGGGGCCGGTGCCGATGCCGGCCAACAACCAGGTCAGCGAAGCCGACGCAAAGAAGCTCGCTGCCTGGGTGCTGTCGACGCGCTGATCAGACCCGCGGATCGATGTCCGTGGGCAACGGCCGGCGCTCGATGCGGTCTTCGAGCTGGCCGATGTGCGCAGCCACGGTGTTGTCCGACTGCTCCGAGCGCTGACGGATCACGCTCTCGACCTGCCCCAGCCTCGCAATCAATGCGGCATGGCGCTCGGCGTTCTCCGCCATGTGCTTGTTCTCTTGTGCTTCCAGGAAGTTGCGCAGCTCGGTAAAGCGCGAAGCCTCGGCCTTGTCGGCAAGGTCGCGCTGCACCTGCATTTCCTTGTTGTGGCGCTTGGCGTCCAGCAGCACCGAACTGTGCAGGTAAAGCACGTAGACCAGGAAGAACACGCCCAGGGCCACGGTGAGCCCCAGCATCATCAAGCCCAGCGGCGCGGAAACGGTCATGAACCCCAGCGAAACCGGCACGGGCGAAGACAGCGTGCCCCAGTTGAGCGCGGCAAGGGCCGCGATCAGCAGCAGAATGGCAAACAGGAAAGCAGATCTCACACCCATGGGGGCCTCCTTCGGACGGGTCGAACACAACGAAACCTGCCATGCGCGCCCCGGCGCACGGCAACTTCGCTGGTTGTACCTCAGGCCGCGGGCCGCAACGGCCCCTGCTTCCCACTAACGGCCATGTCCTACAGACCGAATCAATTGGTCTGTGACAACTGTTCCAGAATTGCAGGATTTTCGAGCGTGGAGGTGTCCTGCGTGATGGCCTCGCCCTTGGCAATGCTTCGCAGCAGGCGCCGCATGATCTTGCCGCTGCGTGTCTTGGGCAGGTTGTCGCCGAAGCGGATGTCCTTCGGCTTGGCGATGGGCCCGATTTCCTTGGCCACCCAAGCGCGCAGTTCGTTGGCGATCTGCTTGGCCTCTTCGCCGGTCGGACGGCTGCGCTTGAGCACGACGAAGGCGCACACGGCCTCGCCCGTCACGTCGTCGGGGCGGCCGACCACGGCGGCTTCGGCCACGAGGTCGGTCTTGGACACGAGCGCCGATTCGATTTCCATCGTGCCGAGACGGTGGCCCGACACGTTGAGCACGTCGTCGATGCGCCCGGTGATCCGGAAATAGCCGCGGTCTGCGCTGCGCACGGCACCGTCGCCCGCGAGGTAAATGGTGCCGCCCATCTCTTCGGGAAAGTAGCTCTTCTTGAAGCGCTCGGGGTCATTCCAGATGGTGCGGATCATCGAGGGCCAGGGCCGCTTGATGACCAGCATGCCGCCCGCGCCGTTGGGCAGGTCCTTGCCGGTTTCGTCGACGATGGCGGCCATGATGCCCGGCAGCGGCAAGGTGCACGAGCCCGGCACCAGCGGCGTGGCCCCCGGCAGCGGCGTGATCACGTGGCCGCCGGTTTCGGTCTGCCAGAAGGTGTCGACGATGGGGCAACGCTCGCCGCCGATATTGCGGTGGTACCACATCCATGCCTCGGGGTTGATGGGCTCGCCCACCGAGCCGAGGATGCGCAGGCTGGTCAGGTCCCAGTTCTTCGGGTGCACCTTCTCGTCGCCCTCGGCTGCCTTGATGAGCGAGCGGATGGCGGTGGGCGCGGTGTAGAACACCGACACCTTGTGCTTCTCGATCATCTGCCAGAAGCGGCCCGCGTGCGGGAACGTGGGAATGCCCTCGAACACCACCTGCGTGGCGCCGGCCGCGAGCGGACCGTAGGCCACATAGGTGTGGCCGGTGATCCAGCCGATGTCGGCCGTGCACCAGAACACGTCTTCGGGCTTGATGTCGAAGGTCCAGTCCATCGTGAGCTTGGCCCACAGCAGGTAGCCGCCGGTGGCGTGCTGCACGCCCTTGGGCTTGCCGGTGGAGCCCGACGTGTAGAGGATGAAGAGCGGATGCTCGGCGTTCACCGCCACGGGCGGGCAATCGGTGCTCTGGCCCTTCAGTGCCTCGTCGAATGTCTTGTCCCGGCCTTCGACGCGGTTCCACGCGGAGGGCGTGCGCTCGTAGACGAACACCGTCTTGATCGACTCGCAGCCGCCCATTGCAATGCCGTCGTCGACGATGGCCTTGAGCGGCAGTTCCTTGCCGCCGCGCAGCTGGTAGTTGGCGGTAATGACAGCCACGGCGCCGGCGTCGATGATTCGCTCCTGCAGCGCCTTGGCCGAGAAGCCGCCGAACACCACGCTGTGCGTGGCGCCGATGCGCGCGCAGGCCTGCATGGCGATCACGCCTTCGACCGTCATCGGCATGTAGATGATGACGCGGTCGCCCTTCTGGATGCCGGCGGCCTTGAGCGCATTGGCAAACTGGCTCACGCGGCCGAGCAGTTCCTTGTAGGTGACGTTGGTGACGGTGCCGTCGTCGGCCTCGAAGACGATGGCCGTCTTGTTCTCGACCGGCGTGCCCATGTGCTTGTCGAGGCAATTGGCACTGGCATTGAGCTCGCCATCGCCGAACCATTCGTAGAACGGCGCCTTCGATTCGTCGAGCGTGCGGGTGAACGGCTTGGTCCAGTTCAGGTTGGCCTGGGCCTGGCGGGTCCAGAAACCTTCGAAGTCCTGCTCGGCTTCCTTGCACAGCGCCTCGTAGGCGGCCATGCCGGCAATGCGGGCACCTTGGGTGGCGCGGGTGTCGGGCGGGAACACGCGGTTCTCGACCAGAACGGATTCGATGTTCTTCGATGCGCTGCTGCTCATTCTCTTGTCTCCTGGGTAGGTGCGGCCGTAATGTCGGCGGACCCACTTACGGGTCACTGACGGTCCGATATTAGTTCGCAGGGTTATCACGGGCCCGACACGAGGGCACCCCTAGAATCGCCAGTCGTTCCCAACCTTCCTCCCGATGTCCGCTCCCGACCCTTTCGATACCCGGAACCCGCCCGTACCAGCCCGTGGCTCCCCGCTTCGGCCGCTGCCCAAGCTGATTTTTGCCAGCCGCTGGCTCCAGCTGCCGCTGTACCTGGGCCTGATCGTGGCGCAGGCGGTGTACGTGGTGCACTTCCTCGTCGAACTGCTGCACCTTGTCGAAGCCGCCTTCGGCAACAAGGACGCGCTGCAGGCGCTGATCACCAGCATCGGCTACAAGACCACCGCACCGGTGGGCACGCTCAACGAAACGGTGATCATGCTGGTGGTGCTGGCGCTGATCGACGTGGTGATGATCTCCAACCTGCTCATCATGGTGATTGTGGGAGGCTACGAAACCTTTGTGAGCCGCATGGACCTGGAAGGCCACCGCGACCAGCCCGAGTGGCTGAGCCACGTGAACGCCTCGGTGCTCAAGGTCAAGCTGGCCACAGCCATCATCGGCATCAGCTCGATCCACCTGCTGAAGACCTTCATCAACGCCGACAACTACACCGATCGCGTGTTGATTGCGCAGACGGTGATTCACATCGCCTTCCTGTTCTCGGCCATGGCCATTGCCTACACCGACAAGCTCATGGCGTCGAACGCGCCGCGCGGCAACGGGCACTGACACGAGCCGATCCGGCTCAGGGGGCTCAGCCGGCGCGGGGCAAGTCCCAGGCCGGTACCTCGGTGAAACGCGCGGCCAGAAAGTCGAGCATCGTGCGCAGCGTGGCCGGCATGTGCTTGCGAGAGGCGTACACCGCATACATGCCCACCACCTGCGGCTCGAATTCCGGAAACAGCCGCACCAGTTCGCCCGACTTCAAAAGGCATGAGGTCAGGTAGGTCGGCAGCATCGTGATGCCGGCCCCGGACCGCGCAAGCTGCATCAGGCTCGCGGCATCGTTGGTCGACACGTTGCCGCCCACAGCCACCGAGACGGGCGTGCCGTCGTCCTTGCGCGTGAAGTTCCAGAGGCTGCGTCCGAAGTAAGAGTGCGTGAGGCAGTTGCGCTGGGCCAGTTCTTCCACGCGCAGCGGCTCGCCGTGCTCCTTCAGGTACCCGGGCGAAGCGCACACCACCGATCGGCAATCCGTGAGCCTGCGCGCGATCAGGTTGGGGTCGATCTCCACCGCCACCCGAATCGCGAGATCGATGCGCTCGTCCACCAGGTTCACTGCCCGGTCGAGCAGCACCAGGTCGACCGCGACGCCGGGATAGAGCCGCACATAGTCGGCCACGGCGTCGGCCAGCTGGGCCTGCGCAAACGAGGTGCTGGCCGTGATGCGCAACTGCCCGCGCGGCGCCTCCGCCGGGTGCCGCACCGCGGCCTGCATGTCGCCCGCGAGCTCGAGCACCTGGCGGCAACGCGGCAGCAGTTCTTCGCCCGCCGCCGTAAGGCTCAGGCGGCGCGTGGTGCGGTGCAAGAGGCGCGCGCCGGTCCATTGCTCCAACTCGGCCACATAGCGCGTGACCACCGGCCGCGAAAGGTCGAGCTTGTCGGCTGCGGCCGAGAGGCTGCCCGAATCCACCACGGTCACGAAGACCCGCATTGCGTTCAAACGATCCATTCGAACGATTTTAGGAATAAAGAAACGCGTAAATCGAGGTATTTCTTTCGAAACCAGAAACCTAAGATGCGTTTCATCGAATCAACTTTTCTGGAGCATTCATGAGCCACATTGCCATCATCGGCGCCACCGGTCGCGCCGGCGGCCGCCTTCTCGAAGAGGCCCTGCGCCGCGGCCACACCGTCACGGCCATTGCACGCAAGGCCAGCGACAAGCTCTCCGGCCGCGCCAACGTGAAGGCGGTGGACCTCGACGTGCTCGACGGTGCCGCACTCGAAAAGGCGGTGGCCGGCCACGACGCGGTGTTCAGCGCCGCGCACTTCTCCACAGTGCCGCCAGCGGCCATCATCGAGCCGGTGAAGCGCGCGGGCGTGAAGCGGCTGCTGGTGGTCGGCGGCGCGGGCAGCCTGTTCGCGGCACCGGGCCTGAAGGTGATCGACACGCCGAACTTCCCTGACGCCTACAGGGCCGAAGCCACGGCCGGTGGCGTGTTTCTCGACGCGCTGCGCACCGAGAAGGAACTCGACTGGACCTTTCTCTCGCCCTCCGCCGAATTCGTCGAAGGCGAGCGCACCGGCAAGTTCCGCCTCGGCAAGGACGACCTGCTGGTGAGCGCCGAGGGCCGCAGCTGGATCACTTTCGAGGACTACGCGATCGCGTTCATCGACGAGCTCGAGAAACCAGCGCACTCGCGCCAGCGCTACACCATCGGCTATTGATCGACCACTGATCGGCCGGCAAACAAAAAAGGACCCGCGGGTCCTTTTTCCATGGGCGAGACGGTCTTACCGGCCGGTCATGTTTTCAGGCACCACCCACTGGTCGAACTGCTCGGCCGTGAGGTGCCCCGAGGCAATCGCCGCCTCGCGCAGGCTCGTGCCTTCCTTGTGCGCCTTCTTCGCGATGTAGGCCGACTTGTCGTAGCCGATGTGCGTGTTGAGCGCCGTCACCAGCATCAGCGAGCGCTGCACCAGCTCGGTGATGCGCTCGCGGTTCGGCTCGATGCCCACCGCGCAGTGGTCGTTGAAGCTCACCATGCCGTCGGCCAGGAGGCGCACGCTCTGCAGGAAGTTGTGCGCCACCATCGGGCGGAACACGTTCAGTTCGAAGTTGCCTGAAGCGCCGCCAATGTTGATGGCCACGTCGTTGCCGAACACCTGCGCGGCCAGCATCGTGACCGCCTCGCTCTGCGTCGGGTTGACCTTGCCCGGCATGATCGACGAGCCGGGTTCGTTCTCGGGAATGCTGAGTTCGCCGATGCCGCTGCGCGGCCCGCTCGCGAGCCAGCGCACGTCGTTGGCAATCTTGTTCATGCTGGCTGCGAGCGTCTTGAGTGCGCCGTGCGCATGCACCAGCGCGTCGACGCTGGCCATGGCCTCGAACTTGTTCGGCGCCGTCACGAAAGGCAGGCCCGTGAGCTTTGCGAGTTCGGCCGCCACCTGCTCGGCATAGCCCTTGGGCGCATTGAGCCCGGTGCCCACGGCCGTACCGCCGAGCGCCAGTTCGCACAGGTGCGGCAACGCGGCGCGCACATGCGCTTCGCCGTGCGCCAGCTGCGCCACGTAGCCCGAGAACTCCTGGCCCAGCGTGAGCGGGGTGGCGTCTTGCAGATGGGTGCGGCCGATCTTCACGATGTCTGCAAAGTCCTTCGACTTTTGCTCGAGCGTGCCGCGCAGCTTGGCAATGGCCGGCAGCAGCTTGTGCGTGATGGCCTCCACGGCGGCCACGTGCATCGCGGTGGGAAACACGTCGTTGCTCGATTGGCTGCGGTTCACGTCGTCGTTCGGGTGCACCAGGCGCCCTTCCCCGCGCTCGCCGCCGAGCAATTCGCTCGCGCGGTTGGCCAGCACCTCGTTCACGTTCATGTTGGTCTGCGTGCCCGAGCCGGTCTGCCACACCACGAGCGGAAACTCACCGGGGTGCTTGCCGGCGATGACTTCATCGGCCGCGGCCACGATGGCTTTGGTTTTCTTTTCGTCCTGCAGGCCCAGCGCGTGATTGACCACGGCCGACGCGCGTTTGACCTGCGCCAGCGCCTTGATGATCTCGCGCGGCTGCTGCTCGCCGGAAATGTCGAAGTTCTGCAGCGAGCGCTGCGTTTGAGCGCCCCACAGCTTGTCGGCCGGCACGTCGATCGGTCCGAAGGTGTCGCGCTCGGCACGGGTCTTGGGGGAAGTCGTCATGGTGAAAAAAGCTCCGCAATCTTGGATGGTCGCGCCGCCTGATCGGGCGCGGGCTCCAGTATCGGCCAATAAGAATGGCTCGCATTTGGCGGGGCCATTCAGCCTGGCGCCAAACATCACGTTACGCCCGTTGGGTTGACTCGCGTCATGTCAAAAAGTTATGATCTTGGGCTCCAGACGACCAACAAGTCATGTTGATCGGCCCTGCACTACTCGCGGATCTCCGAATCCCGTCGCGGTGCAAGGTTCTCCCGCCGGGCCCTGCCCGGCAAAACCGGCCGGATTGTTTCCGGCCCCACTGCCACGCCAACATTCGGCGGGCACTGGTTCGTCGCCACGTCGTCTTCAGTGCCTGTCGGCAGCCCCAGAGGTTCGCCGGGCCATTGCACGCGTTTTCTCGCGCTCTGTGTTCAGCCTGCCCCTCGGCTGATGGCGTGACCGTTGCCGCCTCCTGCTTCAGGGGCGGCGCTGTGTCCAAACATCACACAAGGAGCCCCCGGCGTATGGCCAAAGGAATTCTCATCGACCATGTCTTCAAGGTGTTCGGCGATTCGCCCGAGCAGGCGCTCGAGCTGGTCCGGCAAGGTTTTTCGAAGAAGGAAATCCTTGCGCAAACGGGCCAGTCGATCGGCGTGTTCGATGCCACCTTCGAGATCCAGGCCGGCGAGATCTTCGTGATCATGGGCCTTTCGGGCTCTGGCAAGTCGACGCTGGTGCGCCTCTTGAACCGGCTGATCGAGCCGACCGCCGGGCGCATCGTGATCGACGGCGCCGACATCAACGGGCACTCCGACACCCAGCTGCGCGCGCTGCGCCGCAAGGACATCAGCATGGTGTTCCAGTCGTTTGCGCTGATGCCGCACATGACGGTGCGCGAGAACACCGCGTTCGGCCTGGAACTCTCGGGCACGAACAAGAAGGAGCGCCTTGCGCAAGCCGACAAGGCGCTCGCGCAGGTGGGCCTTGCGGGCTGGGGCGACAGCTACCCCGACGAACTCTCCGGCGGCATGCAGCAGCGCGTGGGCCTGGCGCGCGCGCTGGCTTCGGACCCTTCGATCCTGTTGATGGACGAGGCCTTCTCCGCGCTCGACCCGATCATCCGTACCGAGATGCAGTCGGAGCTGCTGCGCCTGCAGCAGGAGCAGCGCCGCACCATCGTCTTCATCTCGCATGACCTGGACGAAGCCATGCGCATCGGCGACCGCATCGCGATCATGAAAGACGGTCAGGTGATCCAGGTCGGCACGCCCGACGAGATCCTGCGCAGCCCAGCCGACGACTACGTGCGCAGCTTTGTGCGGGGCGTGGACGCGGCGGCCGTCTTCAAGGCGGCGGACATCGCGCGCAAGTCGCTCACCGTGGTGTGCGAGCACCCCGAGCGCGGTGCGCGCGCGGCGCTCAAGCTGCTGGAAGACCAGGACCGCGACTTCGCCTTCGTGACCAGCCCGAACAAGCGCTTCCTCGGCGTGGTGTCGGCCGACACGCTGCGCGGCGCGCTCGACGGGCATTCGGGTCCGCTCGGGCTGCAGCACGCGTTCCTGGCCGACCTGCCGCGCATCGACGCCGAGGCGCCGGTGGCCGGCCTGATCGGCCAGCTTGCGCAGGCGCCGTGCGCGCTGCCGGTGGTGGCGGGCGACGGCCGCTTCTGCGGCGCGATCAGCAAGACGACGCTGCTCAAGTTCCTGGACCGCGACACGCCGCCGATCGAGCCGGTCTCGCCGCATGCAGCGCCCGCACTCGCCGCCGAGCCCCACTGAATTCACGAAGGACAACCGAACGATGAATGACACCACATTGCCTTCCGACCTGAACGCGCCGGGCCTCGGCGCCGCGTTGAACACGGCCCCGGAGCCCGCGGCATTCGTCGATCCGTGGGAGGCGCTCTCGGCCGCGCCCGACGCCTCGGCCACGAGCGCCTGGCTCGATGCGCCGGTGAACGCGGCCCATCAGCTCGCCGGCCAAGCCGACAGCGCCACCAGCGGTTTTCAACTGCACCGGCTCTGGGACGGCTCCCTGCCCGTCGAATCCTGGATCAACCAGGGCCTGGGCTGGGTGGTCGAGCATTTCCGCCCCTTTTTCCAGACGGTGCGCCTGCCCATCGACAGCACGCTGAACTGGGTGCAGGGCCTGCTGACCGGCCTGCCGACGCTCGCGATGATCGCGCTCATCGGCCTTTTCGCCTGGCAGTTCGCGGGCCGCGCGCTCGCCATCGGCACCACGGCGGCGCTGCTGCTCGTGGCCATGCTGGGCATCTGGCCCGAGGCGATGGTCACGCTGTCGCTGGTGCTGACCTCGCTGGTCTTCTGCATGATCATCGGCCTGCCGCTCGGGGTGCTGCTGGCCAGCAGCGACCGCGCCCAGCGGATCATGCGGCCCGTGCTCGACGCGATGCAGACCACGCCGGCCTTCGTGTACCTCGTGCCTGTCGTGATGCTGTTCGGCATCGGCAATGTGCCGGGCGTGATCGTGACGATCATCTTCGCGCTGGCACCGTTGGTGCGCCTGACCAACCTGGGCCTGCGCCAGGTGCGGCCAGACCTGATCGAGGCTGCGCGGGCCTACGGCGCCTCGCCCTGGCAGATGCTGGTGAAGGTGCAGCTGCCGCTGGCCATGCCGTCGATCATGGCGGGCATCAACCAGGCGCTGATGCTGTCGCTGTCGATGGTGGTGATCGCTTCGATGATCGCGGTGGGCGGCCTCGGCCAGATGGTGCTGCGCGGCATCGGCCGGCTCGACATGGGCCTGGCGACCGTCGGCGGCCTGGGCATTGTGCTGCTGGCGATTTCGCTCGACCGCCTGACGCAGGCGATGGGCAAGTCGCGCCGCAGCGCGGGGCGACGCTGGTGGCACACGGGTCCTGCCGGTCTTGCGCTGCGCGTGCTGCAGCGCCTCGTGGGCACGCCTTCGCGCGATGCGGGCGCGCCCGTTCCCGCGCTTTCCACGCAATGACAGGCCATGGAGGAAATCAACGCATGAAGAAAACCCGTCTTCTCATCGCCCGCGGCCTGCTCGCGCTCGGCTTCATCGCCATGGGCGCAACCGCACAGGCCGCCAACGACCTGCCCGGAAAAGGCGTCACCGTGCAGCCGCTCAAGAGTTCGCTTGCCGAAGAGGCTTTCCAGACGCTGCTCGTGATGCGCGCGCTCGAAAAGCTCGGCTACACGGTGGAACCCATGAAGGACCTCGAGCCCGCCACCGAGCACCTGGCCATCGCCAACGGAGACGCCACTTTCATGGCCAACCACTGGAGCCTGCTGCACGCGGACTTCTACAAGAACAGCGGCGGCGATGCGAAGCTCTCGCGCACCGGCGTGTACTCCGACGGCGCGGTGCAGGGCTACCTGATCGACCGCAAGACGGCCGAGCAATACAACATCACCAATATCGCGCAGCTGAAGGACCCGGCCATCGCCAAGCTGTTCGACGCAGACGGCGACGGCAAGGCCGACCTCACGGGCTGCAACCCCGGCTGGGGGTGCGAACTGGCCATCGAGAACCACCTCACTGCCTACCAGCTGCGCGACACCGTCACCCACAAGCAGGGCAGCTACGCCGCACTGATGGCCGACACCATTGCCCGCTTCAAGCAGGACAAGCCGGTGCTGTACTACACCTGGACGCCCTACTGGGTCAGCGCCGTGCTGCGCCCGGGTGCGGACGTGGTGTGGCTGCAGGTGCCGTTCTCTTCCGCCCAGGGCGGCGGTGCGGACACGCAGCTTCCCAACGGCAAGAACTACGGCTTCC
The DNA here is from genome assembly GCF_037204045.1 of Variovorax sp. CCNWLW225. Classification (NCBI taxonomy): domain Bacteria; kingdom Pseudomonadati; phylum Pseudomonadota; class Betaproteobacteria; order Burkholderiales; family Comamonadaceae; genus Variovorax; species Variovorax sp. CCNWLW225. The sequence goes on from NZ_JBBCBV010000011.1 coordinate 127,503, forward strand.
AGGCCAACCAGGAGCAGATCGTCGCCAACCGGGCTTTCGTCGAGAAGAATCCGGCCGCCGGCAGGCTGTTCGAGGTGATGAAACTGCCGATCGGCGACATCAACGCCCAGAACCTGCGCATGAGCCAGGGTGCCAATACGCAGCAAGACCTGGAGCGCCACACGGACGGCTGGATCCGGGCGCACCGGCCGCTATTCGACGGCTGGCTCGAGGAAGCCCGGGCCGCCGCCAGGTAGAACGCGGCGGCTGAGATAATCGGGGGGCGTTTCCACACTCCAAAAACCACCCCCCACCATGACGACCACGATCCAGCAGGCCGACCTGATCGAATCGATCAGCGCCGCGCTGCAGTACATCAGCTACTACCACCCCGCCGACTACATCGCCCACCTGGCCAAGGCCTACGAGCGCGAGCAGAGCCCCGCCGCCAAGGACGCCATTGCGCAGATCCTGACCAACAGCAAGATGAGCGCGACCGGGCACCGCCCGATCTGCCAGGACACCGGCATCGTCAACGTGTTCCTCAAGGTGGGCATGGACGTTCGCTGGGGCGGCTTCACGGGCAGCCTGGAAGACGCCGTCAACGAAGGCGTGCGCCGCGGCTACAACCACCCCGACAACACGCTGCGCGCCTCGGTCGTGGCCGATCCGCAGTTCGACCGCAAGAACACCAAGGACAACACGCCCGCGGTGATCTTCACCGAGATCGTTCCGGGCAACACCGTCGAAGTGACGGTGGCGGCCAAGGGCGGCGGCAGCGAGAACAAGAGCAAGCTGGTCATGCTGAACCCCGGCGACAGCGTGGTCGACTGGGTGCTGAAGACGGTGCCCACCATGGGCGCCGGCTGGTGCCCGCCCGGCATGCTGGGCATCGGCATTGGCGGCACGGCCGAGAAAGCCGCGCTGATGGCCAAGGAAAGCCTGATGGACGACCTGGACATGCACGAGCTGCAGGCCAAGAAGGCCTCGGGCGCGGAACTGAGCAAGGTCGAGGCGCTGCGCATCGAGCTGTACGAGAAGGTCAACGCGCTGGGCATCGGCGCGCAGGGCCTGGGCGGCCTGGCCACCGTGCTCGACATCAAGATCAAGATGTACCCGACGCACGCGGCCAGCAAGCCCGTGGCGATGATTCCCAACTGCGCGGCGACCCGCCATGCGCACTTCGTGATGGACGGCAGCGGCGCGGTGTACCTCGACCCGCCTTCGCTCGACCTCTGGCCCGATGTGAACTGGGCACCCGACGAAAAGAAGAGCAAGCGCGTCGACCTCGACAAGCTCACGCCCGCCGAAGTGGCGAGCTGGAAGCCGGGCGACACGCTGCTGCTCAACGGCAAGATGCTCACCGGCCGCGACGCCGCGCACAAGCGCATCCAGGACATGCTGGCCAAGGGCGAGAAGCTGCCGGTGGACTTCACCAATCGCGTCATCTACTACGTAGGCCCGGTCGATCCGGTGAAGGGCGAAGCCGTGGGCCCCGCCGGCCCGACCACCGCCACGCGCATGGACGGCTTCACCGAGATGATGCTGGCCAAGACCGGCCTCATCGCGATGATCGGCAAGGCCGAGCGCGGCCCTGTTGCCATCGAAGCCATCAAGAAGCACAAGAGCGCCTACCTCATGGCCGTGGGCGGCGCCGCCTACCTGGTGAGCAAGGCCATCAAGACCGCCAAGGTGGTGGGCTTCGAAGACCTGGGCATGGAAGCGATCTATGAATTCGACGTGGTCGACATGCCCGTGACGGTGGCGGTCGACGCGGGCGGCACCAGCGCGCACATCACTGGCCCGGCCGAGTGGCAGAAGCGCATTGCCAGCGGCGAGTTCAAGACCATCATGATGGAAGAAGCTTGAGCCTGATTGGCGTCTTCGACAGCGGTGTCGGCGGGCTCAGCGTGCTCGCCGCGCTGCGCGCCGAACTGCCGCACGAACGCTTCGTCTATTTTGCGGATACGGCCTACGCGCCGTACGGCGAGCGCGGCGACACCTATGTGATCGAGCGTTCGCGCAAGGTGACTGAACAACTGATCGCCGAGCACGGGATCAAGGCGCTGGTCGTGGCCTGCAACACGGCCACGACGGCGGCCATCCACCTGCTGCGCGCCGAACACCCGGCACTGCCCATTGTGGGCCTGGAGCCCGCGCTCAAGCCGGCCGTGGCAACCAGCCGCACGGGCCACATCTCGGTGATGGCCACGCGCGGGACGCTGGCCAGTGCCAAGTACGCGGCGCTGCGGGAGTCTTTCGCAGGATCGGCGACCGTGCGGGCCGTGCCTTGCGACGGGCTCGTGAAGGCCATCGAAGGCTTCGACACCGCGGCCATTGCCGCACTGTGCGAACGCTACATGACCGAGGCCGGGCCTTTCGGCCATGCCTCCGGCGAAGTCGACACCGTGGTGCTCGGCTGCACGCATTACCCACTCGTGAAGAGCGAGCTGCAGCGCCATGCACCGCCTGCGCTGCGCTTCATCGACACCGGCGCACCGGTTGCTCAGCAAACGCGGCGCGTACTGGCTTCGCTCGGCGGGCTTGCGGATAGCGGCGAGGGCGGACTGGTCTTGCAGGGCAGCGGCGACCTGGCCGTGCTCGAAGCGGCCGTCGCGCACTGGCTGCAAAAGCCCCGACAACAAAGTGCCGCAGCACCTGCCGCGAACTCCGTCTGAAGCGTTCGGCATGCGCCTGTTTCTACGCCGCACCCTGCTTCTGCTGTGCCTCTCGGCCGCCGGCCTGAGCCATGCAGCCTGCGAGAGCGGGCTGGCCGAGCGCATGCATGCCAAGCTGTATCCGAATCGAGCGCTCGACGAGCGGCTGGCCGCATGCAAGCCTTGGCCGGCGTTTCCGGGGCGCAGCATCGTGGTGCTGCCAGTGCCGCGCGAGACCAGCAGCACGGGCGCCAAGGTGTTCGATCTCGAACTGCTGCTCATTCAGCGGCCCGACAACGGCAACACTGAGCGGGACACGGTCATCGGCCGCATCTTCCAGCCGGAGGCGCTCGACGAAGACAGCGCGACCGCCATCCAGGACATCCGCATCGACACCTCGCGCTATGTGCTGTCTTCCGACACGCGCGCATTCGGCCTGCGCGTGCGCTACAGGAGCACGGCGCCCGGCAGCTCGGCCGCGAGCGAAACCATTCGCCTCTACGTGCACCACGGCAGCAAGCTGCGGCAGGTGCTGCAGGAGGTCGAGCTCGACCACGACAGCGGCGAATGGGACAGTACCTGCACCGGCCGCTTCGAGAAGCTGCGCACCATGCTTTCGGTGGGCAAGTCTGCAAGCAACGGCTACGCCGACCTGCAACTCTCGCGCACGCTGGTTCAGAGCCACGCACAAATGCAGGAAGACCAGGGCTGCACCGAGAAGGCCCTGCCCGCGCGGTTCAGCAACGTAACGCTGCGCTACGACGGCGAGCGCTACCGGGTACCCAAGTCACTGCAGCAACAGCAGATGCCCTGACCCGCGGGCTCTACCGGCTGCGCAGAGCGGCTGTGCGGCCACGCGCCATGTCGATGGGCAGCAACAGCAGCAAGCCCGCCACGAACAACACCGCGGTCGAGAGAATGGCAATGCGCTGGTTGCCGCCCGCGGCCCACGTAATGGCGCCGAACATGAGCGGACCGATGATGCTCGCCAGCCGCGTGGCAAAGGTCCAGAGCCCGAAGAACTCGGCAAGCTGCTGAGGCGGCGCGAGGTAGCCGGTCATCGCGCGCCCGGCCGACTGGCTCGAGCCCATGGCGAGCCCCGCGATGGCCGCGGCCCACCAGAAGGCGCCCTTGGTGGTCGCCATGGCCGCTATCACGCACACGGCAATCCACGCCACCAGCGTGGCGGCCAGCGAGATCTTGTGGCCCACGCGGTCCTGCACGTAGCCGAAGCTGAAGGCACCCAGCGCGGCCGCCAGGTTGAGCACGAAAATCAGCACCATGGTCTCGCTCGCAACAAAGCCGATGACCTGCTCTGCGTAGATGGCGGCCAGCGTGATGGCCACCGCCACGCCGCCTTGGTAGAAGACCGTGCAGATCAGCAGCTGCATGAAGTCGCGGTACGCGCGAGCCTCGCGAAAGGTTGCGCGCAGTTGCTGCCACGTGCCAACTGCCCTGGTCGCCGCCTGGGGCTGCGCGCGTTCGGGCAGTAACGCAAAGGTGGCCGAAGCTGCCGCGCCGTAGATGGCCGCCGTGATCAGCATGGTGACCGGAACGAAGTGCGACGCGGGCAGGCCTTTCGCCTGGGCCGACAGCACATAAGCCAGGCACAGGCCGAGCGCGAGCATGCCGCCGATGTAGCCGAAGCCCCAGCCCCATCCGCTGACCTTGCCCATTCCCTCGGCTGTCGCGAGTTCAGGCAGGAAAGCGCCGGTCAGCGATTCGCCGTACGAATAAAAGGTGTTCGAGACGATCACCAGCGCCATGGCAATGGCAACGCCCTGGGTCCCCGAAAACCCGGGTGTGAGCGCGAGCGCTGCGGTCGCAACCACGCAGCCCAGTGTTGCCACGGCAAGCACGCGCTTCTTGGCTGCTCGCCGGTCGGCCCAGGCACCGATGGCAGGCATCGAGAGCATGACGATGGCATAGGAGATGCTGAGCGCAGCCGTCCATGCGAAGGCCGCCCAAGGCGCGCCCTTGGCGATGCCACCCACGAAGTAAGCGGCGAACACGGCAGTAATGACGACCGTGGTGTAGCCCGAGTTCGCAAAGTCGTACATCGCCCAGCCGAACACCTCGCGCTTGCGCACGCCGGGGTTCAGGGCTGAGGACGGAAACAGCGCCATGAGGCGTTGTCGATCAGGGCGCCGGGCGTTTCGCGGACGGCGTCAGTCAGTGCAGGTGGCGCGGACGGCGGCCGCCGCCATGTCCACCGCCGCTGCCACTGCCGCCGGTGCCGCGTGGGCGTTTGCCGATTTCGAGCGAGTTCACGAGCGCATCGAAGCGGTCGCTGAAGAGACGGTCGATTTCGGAAACCACGCCGCCCAGCTCGGCGCCGTCGAAGTGGCGCTCCATGAGGTTGACGACGTCTTCGACCAGCAGGTCGCGCTGCACCTGCATGATTGCGGCCGGATTGGGGCCGACGAACAGCATCAGGAAATCGTCGCGAGACTCTTCCTCGGGGTCGCCCTCTTCTTCGTCGAAGTCGGTGTCGTAGAACGTGACCTCGATGGCCGCGCCGCGCTCCGAGAGCTCGTTCAGCGCCATGCACATCTCGTCGAGCGCCTGGCGAAAGTCTTCGTCGCCCGGCACCGTCCAGCACATCTGGAGCATGTGGTCCTTCTGCTCGAAACGGATGCCGGGTTCTTCCTCGTAGGTGCTGGTGGCACCGTCTGCCAGCGACTTGGCGCCCGCATAGGCCCACAGCGGCTTGAGAGCTTCCTGGATCTGGTCGAAGCTGACGTCGGACCGCAGCGGCACGTCGCCGTGCACATGAATTTCAAATGGAGCGTTGTAACGAGGCATTGTGTGCTCCCTTGTCTAGATGTGGTGCCCGGAACGGGGGTCGAACCCGTATGCCCCGATTAAGGAAGCGGCGGATTTTAAGTCCGATGTGTCTACCAATTTCACCATCCGGGCCTCGGGTTGAACATCGACGATAACCCAAACAAAACGAGCCCCGGCAACGCAGGTTGGCGGGGCTCATTTTCAGTGGAGGGTGGATCGAACTTGATCAGAGAGAGGTGGAGGCGCGACCCGGAGTCGAACCGGGCTAGACGGATTTGCAATCCGTTGCATAACCGCTTTGCTATCGCGCCACGCTGAAAAACGAAATCGAACTCGCGAAAAAAAGGGAAGCATTGCTTCCCTTTTTCAAAAACTGGAGCGGGAAAAGAGTCTCGAACTCTCGACCTCAACCTTGGCAAGGTTGCGCTCTACCAACTGAGCTATTCCCGCGTTTCGAGCCTCGAATTATAGAACACTTTTTCGGGGCCCGGCAAGTTTTGCCAATCAATGTTTGACAGAACCTTCTGAAGCCCGCGCTTCGCGCTGCTTGGCCAGCTCGGCCACGGCAGCGGCGGAGGCCGCAACTTCTTCGTCGGACAGCGGCTCCGGCATTTTCTCGAGCGCGATTTCCAGGACCTTGTCGATCCACTTCACTGGCACGATCTCGAGGCCGTTCTTCACGTTCTCGGGAATGTCCTGCAGGTCTTTCGCGTTCTCTTCGGGAATGAGCACGGTCTTGATGCCGCCGCGCAATGCCGCCAGCAGCTTTTCCTTCAACCCGCCGATGGCCGTAACCTCGCCTCGCAGCGTGATCTCGCCGGTCATGGCAACGTCCGCACGCACGGGAATGCCCGTGAGCGCCGACACGAAGGCCGTCGTCATTGCGGCACCCGCACTCGGCCCGTCCTTGGGCGTTGCGCCGTCGGGCACGTGGATGTGGATGTCGCGCTTCTCGAAGATCTCGTCCTTGATGCCCAGGCGGCGCGAGCGGCTGCGCACCACGGTGCGCGCGGCCTCGACCGATTCCTTCATCACGTCGCCGAGCGAACCCGTGCGGCTGATCACGCCCTTGCCCGGCATGGTGACGGCTTCAATGGTGAGCAGGTCGCCGCCGACTTCGGTCCACGCGAGGCCGACCACCTGCCCGACCTGGTTCTGCTTCTCGGCCAGGCCGAAGCTGTACTTGCGCACACCAAGGAAGTCGTTGAGGTTGGCACCGTCGACCGTGACCTTGGGCGTGAGCTGCTTGAGCAGGAGGCCCTTCACCACCTTGCGGCAGATCTTGGAGAGCTCGCGCTCGAGCGAACGCACACCGGCTTCACGCGTGTAGTAGCGCACGATGTCGCGCACGGCCTCTTCGGTGACGAGCAGCTCGTCTTCCTTCACGCCGTTGTTCTTCATCTGCTTGGGCAGCAGGTACTTGATCGCGATGTTGGTCTTCTCGTCCTCGGTGTAGCCCGAGAGGCGAATGACTTCCATCCGGTCGAGCAGCGCCGGCGGGATGTTCATCGAGTTCGACGTAGCCACGAACATCACGTCGGACAGGTCGAAATCGACCTCGACGTAGTGGTCGCCGAAGGTGTGGTTCTGCTCCGGGTCGAGCACTTCAAGCAGCGCGCTCGACGGGTCGCCGCGGAAGTCGGTCCCCAGCTTGTCGATCTCGTCGAGCAGGAACAGCGGATTGCGCGTGCCGATCTTGCTCAGCCCCTGCAGCACCTTGCCCGGCAGCGCGCCGATGTAGGTGCGGCGGTGGCCGCGAATCTCGGCTTCGTCGCGCATGCCGCCGAGCGCCATGCGGGTGTACTTGCGGCCGGTCGCCTTGGCGATCGACTGCCCGAGCGAGGTCTTGCCCACACCCGGAGGGCCCACCAGGCACAGGATGGGCGCCTTGACCTTGTCGACACGCTGCTGCACCGCGAGATATTCAAGGATGCGGTCCTTGACCTTTTCGAGGCCGTAGTGGTCGGCATTGAGCACCGCCTCGGCATTGGCCAGGTCGTGCTTGATCTTGGTCTTCTTGCTCCACGGCAAGCCCACCAGCACGTCGATGTAGTTGCGCACCACGGTCGCTTCGGCCGACATGGGCGACATGAGCTTGAGCTTCTTGAGCTCGCCCTCGGCCTTCTTCAGCGCGTCCTTGGGCATCTTGGCGAGCTTGATCTTTTTCTCGATCTCCTCGATGTCCGCGCCCTCTTCGCCTTCGCCGAGCTCCTTCTGGATCGCCTTGACCTGCTCGTTGAGGTAGAAGTCGCGCTGGTTCTTTTCCATCTGGCGCTTCACGCGCCCGCGGATCTTCTTGTCGACATTGAGGATGTCGACCTCGCGTTCGAGTTGGCCGAACAGGTTTTCGAGGCGCGACTTCACGTCGTCCAGGTCGAGCACGGCCTGCTTGTTGTCAAGCTTGAGCGGCAGGTGCGCCGCAATGGTGTCGGCCAGGCGGCCCGGATCGTCGATGCTCGAGATCGAAGTGAGGATCTCGGGCGGAATCTTCTTGTTCAGCTTGACGTACTGGTCGAACTGCTGCATCACGGCACGGCGCAGCGCCTCGACCTCGGTGCCCTTTTCGCCGCCCTCGGGTGCCTCGACGGGCGTCACGTTGGCCGTGAAGTGGGTTTCACCGTCGTCGATGCGGTTCACGCGCGCACGCTGCTGGCCCTCGACCAGCACCTTCACGGTGCCATCGGGCAGCTTGAGCATCTGCAAAATGGTGGAGACGCAGCCCACCTCGAACATGTCCTCGACCGAGGGCTCGTCCTTGGCGGCGGCTTTCTGCGCCACCAGCATGATGCGGCGTTCGGCCTCCATGGCCAGTTCGAGCGCCTTGATGCTCTTGGGGCGACCCACGAACAGCGGAATCACCATGTGGGGGAACACGACGACATCGCGCAGCGGCAGCAGCGGCAGGTCGATCGCGTCGGCAGGCAGGGGGGTATGACCGGACATGAATATCCTTTGATTGATCAGGCAAAGATGGATGGGTGTTGGGGCATTTCAAGCCCGCGCACCCGGTCTTTGTCGAAGGCGCCGGAAGCTTTGGTGAAAAGAGCCGGCGCCGCGTTCATTCAAGCCTCGCTCAAGCCTTCTTGGCCGCTTCTCGGTACACGAGCAGCGGCGGCTTGTTTTCATCAATTGTGGATTCTTCGACCACAACCTTGTCGACGTTGGTGGCATTCGGGAGCTCGAACATGGTGTCGATGAGCGACTGTTCGAGGATCGAACGCAAGCCCCGTGCCCCGGTCTTGCGCGCCAGCGCCTTGCGGGCGATGGCCTTGAGCGCCGCGGGGCGGATCTCGAGGTCGACACCTTCCATTTGCAGCAGCTTGGTGAACTGCTTGACCACCGCGTTCTTGGGCTCCGTCAGGATCTGCACCAGCGCGTCTTCGCTGAGCTCGGCAAGCGACGCCACCACAGGCATACGGCCGACGAGCTCGGGAATCAGGCCGAACTTGATCAGGTCTTCGGGCTCGACTTCGCGGAACACCTCGGTGATGCTGCGCTGCGCCTTGCTCTTGACGGAAGCGCCGAAGCCGATGCCCGAGGCTTCGGTGCGGTTTTCGATGACCTTTTCGAGGCCTGCAAACGCGCCGCCGCAGATGAACAGGATGTTAGTCGTGTCGATCTGCAGGAAGTCCTGGTTCGGGTGCTTGCGCCCGCCCTGGGGCGGCACGCTGGCCATGGTGCCTTCGATGAGCTTCAGCAGCGCCTGCTGCACGCCCTCGCCCGACACGTCGCGCGTGATCGAAGGGTTGTCAGACTTGCGCGAGATCTTGTCGATTTCGTCGATGTAGACAATGCCGCGCTGGGCGCGCTCGACCTCGTAGTTGCAGCTTTGCAGCAGCTTCTGGATGATGTTCTCGACGTCTTCGCCCACATAGCCCGCTTCCGTGAGCGTGGTGGCGTCGGCCATGACAAAGGGCACGTCGAGCATGCGCGCCAGTGTTTGCGCAAGCAGGGTCTTGCCCGAGCCCGTGGGGCCAATCAACAGGATGTTGCTCTTGCTGAGCTCGACGTCCTCGCCCTTGGCCTTTTCCTTGTGGCGCAGGCGCTTGTAGTGGTTGTAGACCGCCACCGACAGCATGCGCTTGGCCGGCTCTTGGCCGATCACGTAGTTGTCGAGGTTGGTCTTGATCTCCAGCGGCGTGGGAAGGTCGCTGCGCGCCTCGCGCGCCTCTTCACCGGCCGGGAGCTCGTCGCGGATGATTTCGTTGCAAAGGTCGATGCACTCGTCGCAAATGAAGACCGAAGGGCCCGCGATCAGCTTTTTGACCTCATGCTGGCTCTTGCCGCAGAACGAGCAATAAAGCGTTTTTTCGCTGGAAGAGCCTTTTTTTTCGGCCATGGACAGGTGCCTCGTTAACGGGGTAGGACAATGATAACTAAACAAAAACGGCGTTTCCCGTGGGGAAAACGCCGTCTTTGCCTTTTTGGCGCCACCGGCGCCGCGGCGCGGGCTGACTTGATCAGCTGCGCTTTGCAATGACCTGGTCGACCAGGCCGTATTCCTTGGCTTCGTCGGCGGTCAGGAAATAGTCGCGTTCGGTGTCCGACTTGACTTTTTCCAGCGGCTGGCCCGTGCGCTCGGCCAGGATGCGGTTCATCTGGTCCTTGGTGCGCAGGATGTCGCGGGCATGAATTTCGATGTCCGTAGCCTGGCCGCGAGCGCCGCCGAGCACCTGGTGGATCATGATCTTCGAATTGGGCAGCGAGAAGCGCTTGCCCTTTTCGCCGGCCGCCAGCAAGAAGGCGCCCATGCTGGCCGCAAAGCCGATGCACATCGTGGAAACGTCGGGCTTGATGAACTGCATGGTGTCGTAAATGGCCATGCCGGCGCTCACGCTGCCGCCCGGAGAATTGATATAGAACGAAATGTCCTTGTCCGGATTCTCGCTCTCGAGGAACAGCAGCTGCGCCACCACGAGGTTGGCGGTCTGGTCGTTCACTTCGCCCACCAGGAAAATGATGCGCTCCTTGAGGAGACGCGAATAAATGTCGTAAGACCGCTCGCCGCGACCCGACTGCTCGATGACCATCGGGATCATGCCGAGGGCCTTAATATCCTGTGCGCTCATTGATTTGCTCTCCGGAAAAGGTTCGTTCGCTGTTCGAATTTAACTGTACGCCTGAGTGAAATGGGGCTCGTGCCGTAAAGCACAAGCCCCATTGGCGTTGCGGGCGGCGGGCAGGCCCGGCGCTCAGCCTTGCTGCTGAGCCATCAACTCGTCGAACGACACCGACTTTTCGTTGACCTTGGCCTTGCTGAGCACGAATTCGGTCACGTTGTTCTCGATGACGACTGCCTCGACCTCGGCCAGGCGGTTGTTGTCGCTGAAATACCAGCGCACGACGTCAGCCGGCTTTTCGTAGCTGGCAGCCAGCTCGTCGATGTGGGCCTTGATCTGCTCGGGCTTGGCCTGCAGGTTGTTGGCACGCACCAGTTCGGCCACTACCAGGCCCAGGCGCACGCGGCGCTCGGCTTGCGGGCGGAACACTTCCTCGGGAATCGGCGCCTTGTCGGCATCCTTGATGCCGCGCTGCTTGAGCTCGGCGCGGGCGCCTTCGATCATGCGGTTCACTTCGGACTGCACGCTGGCGTTGGGCAGGTCGAGCTCGGCGTTGGCCACCAGCGCGTCCATCACGGCGTTCTTGTTGCGGGCCAGCAGGCGGAATTTCACTTCGCGCTCGAGGTTCTTCTTGATGTCGGCGCGCAGGCCCTCCACCGTGGCTTCGGCAATGCCGAGCGACTTGGCGAGCTGTTCGTTGACTTCAGGCAGGTGCGAAGCCTCGATCTTCTTCACGGTGACCATGAAGTCGGCTTGTTTGCCGGCCACGTCCTTGCCGTGGTAGTCCGCCGGGAACGACAGCGGGAAGGTGCGGCTGTCGCCGGACTTCATGCCGCGCACGGCGTCTTCGAATTCCTTCAGCATCTGGCCTTCGCCGACGATGAACTGGAAGTCTTCGGCCTTGCCGCCCTGGAAGGTCTCGCCGTCGATCTTGCCTTCGAAGTCGACCGTCACGCGGTCGTTGTCTTGCGCAACGGCGTCTTGTGCGCGCTGGGCGAAGGTGCGGCGCTGCTTGCGCAGGATGTCGAGCGTCTTGTCGATGGCGTCGTCGCCCACTTCGGCCGAGAGCTTCTCGACTTCGGCACCCGACAGGTCCTTGATCTTGACTTCGGGGAACACTTCGAACACCGCGTCGAAGGCGAGTTGGCCTTCGGGCGACTCTTCCTTCTCGGTGATGCGGGGCTGGCCGGCCACGCGTAGCTTGGCCTCGTTGGCGGCTTGCGAGAAGGCTTCACCGACCTTGTCGTTCATGACTTCGTAGTGCACCGAGTAACCGTAGCGCTGGGCCACGACATTCATTGGCACCTTGCCCGGACGGAAGCCATCCATCTTGACGGTGCGCGCGAGCTTCTTGAGGCGCGAATCGACTTCGGACTGGATGGTGCCGACCGGCAGGGTCAGCGTGATCTTGCGTTCGAGCTTCTCGAGAGTTTCAACGGTCACGGTCATGGTGTCTTCCTTGTGAGGGGTGTGGCTGGTGCGCGGGGCCGGACTCGAACCGGCACGTTCTTGCGAACGTCAGGACCTAAACCTGGTGCGTCTACCAATTTCGCCACCCGCGCTTGCCAAATTTTTTCAGGTGAATGCAAAGGCGGACGGCCCTGGTGCCACAGGCATCGATATCGTCGATATCGAATACCCGCCGCCCAAAGACCGTCCGCCTGAAATCGGTCAACCGCGTATTTTAAGCGCTAATCAGACCCTCTTGCGGCTCCCGCTTGACGCGGAATGCAGCGGCGTACATTGCCGGCAGCGCCAGCAGGGTCAATACGGTGGCCACGATCAGCCCGCCCATGATGGCAACCGCCATCGGCCCCCAGAACACGCTTCGCGAGAGCGGAATCATCGCCAGCACCGCCGCCGCCGCGGTCAGCACGATGGGGCGCAGGCGCCGCACCGCCGACTCGACGATGGCGTCCCAGGCGGGCACGCCCGCCGCGCGGTCGCTCTCGATCTGGTCGATCAGGATCACCGCGTTGCGCTGGATCATGCCCATGAGCGCAATCACACCCAGCAGTGCGACGAAGCCGAACGGCCGGTTCAGCAGCAGCAGTGCCCCGGCAACGCCGGCAATGCCCATGGGGCCGGTAATGAACACCAACAGAGAGCGGCTGAAGCTGTGCAGCTGCAGCATCAGCAGCGTGAACACCAGGAACAGCATGATCGGCACGCCCGCCACGATGGAAGCCGAACCCTTGCTGCTTTCCTCCACGGCGCCCGCCACCTCGATGCGGTAGGCGCCCTCGCCCGCTGCATGCCAGCCGGCTTCGAGCTTGCGCAGCTGCGGGAGCAACTGCTCGGTGACCGTGGCGCCCTGCAGCCCTTCGACCACGTCGCCCTGCACCGTAATGGCGTAGTCGCGGTTCTCGCGCCACATCACGCCCGGCTCCCAGGTGAAGACCGGCCGCGCGATCTGCGTGAGCGGAATCGAACGCCCGGAGGTCGTCGGCAGGTAGGCGTTGCCGATGTCCGAAATGGCCTCGCGCTCGTCGGCCGACTGGCGCAGCACGATGTCGATCAGCAGATCGTTCTCGCGGTACTGGCCCACCGTGGTGCCGGAGAACATCGTCTTGGAAGCCTGGGCAATCGCCTGGCTGGTCACGCCGAGCGCGCGCGCCTTGGCCTGGTCGACCTCGAGCCGGATCACCTTGACCGACTCGTTCCAGTTGTCGTTCACGCCGCGCATGTTGGCGTTCTCGCGCAACACGGCCTTCACCTCATCGGCATGCGCGCGCAGCTGGGCGGGGTCGGTGCCGATCACGCGGAACTGCACCGGATACGGCACCGGCGGCCCATTGGGCAGCAGCTTCACGCGGCCGCGCACTTCCGGAAACTCCTCCGCCAGCAGCGCAGGCAGCTTGATGCGCAGGCTTTCACGCACCTTCAGGTCCTTGGCCAGCACGATGAGCTGCGACACGTTGGTCTGCGGAAACACCTGGTCCAGCGGCAGGTAGAAGCGCGGCACGCCGGAGCCGATCCAGGTGCTGACCGTCTTCACGCCCTCTTCCTTCATGATGCGCTGCTCGACGCGCTTGGCAACCTCTTCGTTCGCGGGGAACGAGGTGCCCTCCGGGAACCAGATGTCCACCATGATCTCGGGCCGGCTCGAATCCGGGAAGAACTGCTGCTGCACCTTGCCCATGCCGACGATGCCCAGCGCAAAAATCAGCACGGTAGCGCCGATGGTCAGCCAGCGGTGCTGCACGCACCAGTTCACCGTGCGGCGAAAGCTGTTGTAGAACCGGGTGTCGAACAGCTCATGCGGCGGCGCGTCCGGGTCGTGCGGCTTGACCTTGAGCAGCAGCGTGCCCAGGTAAGGCACGAAGTACACCGACACGATCCACGACAGCACCAGCGCAATGACGGTCACCGCGAAGATGGCGAAGGTGTATTCACCCGTCACCGACTTGGCAATGCCGATGGGCAGGAAGCCCGCGGCGGTGATGAGCGTGCCGGTGAGCATGGGCTTGGCGGTGACGTCGTAGGCAAAGGTGGCGGCGCGCACCTTGTCGTAGCCCTCTTCCATCTTCCGCACCATCATTTCGACCGCGATGATCGCATCGTCCACCAGGAGGCCGAGCGCAATGATCAGCGACCCCAGCGATATCTTGTGCAGCCCGATGCCGAAGTAGTTCATGGCCAGGAACGTGACGGCCAGCACCAGCGGAATGGTGATGGCCACCACCAGCCCCGGGCGGATGTCGATGTACCAGCCCAGGCGCCCGCCCTTGTGCAGGCCGAGCGAGATGATGCTCACGGCCAGCACGATGGCCACGGCCTCGATCAGCACGCCGACGAATTCATTGACCGAGCTGGCCACCGACACCGGCTGGTCCTGCACCTGCGCCAGCTTCACGCCGGCCGGCAGGCGCTGGTCGATCTGCTTGGTGGTGGCGCGCAACGCCTCGCCCAGCGCGATGATGTCGCCGCCCTTGGTCATCGAGACGCCCAGCGCAATGACTTCCTTGCCCTGGTGATGCACCTTCACGGCCGGCGGGTCGACATAACCGCGGCGAATTTCGGCGATGTCGCCGAGCTTCAGCTGGTTGCCCGAACTGCCGCGGATCGGCATCTCGCGCAGTTGCTCCACGCTGGTGAACTGCCCCGCCACGCGCACCTGCACCACGTCGAGCGGCGACTGGATCGTGCCCGCGCTTTCCACCGCGTTTTGCGAACCGAGCTGCGCGAGCACGGCGTTGAAGTCGAGCCCCAGCTGCGCCACGCGCTTCTGCGAAATCTCGACGTACACCTTTTCGTCTTGCACGCCGAACTGGTCGACCTTGGCAACGTCTTTCACGCGCAGCAATTGCTGGCGCACTTCGTCGGCCAGGGTCTTGAGTTCGGCGTAGCTGAAGCCTTCGCTCTCCAGCGCGTAGATCACGCCATACACATCGCCGAAGTCGTCATTGAAGAACGGGCCCTGCACGCCCGGCGGCAGCGTGTTGCGCATGTCGCCGATCTTCTTGCGCACCGTGTACCAGACGTTGGCCACGTCGGCGGCTTTGGACGAATCCTTGATCTGGAAAATGATCTGGGACTCGCCAGGCTTCGAGTAGCTGCGGATCTTGTCGGCGTAGGGTGCCTCCTGCAGCGTGCGCTCGAGCTTGTCGGTGACCTGCTCGGCCACCTGCTGCGCTGTGGCGCCGGGCCAGTAGGTGCGCACCACCATGGCACGGAAGGTGAACGGCGGGTCTTCGTCCTGTCCGAGCTCAAAGTAGGCAAAGGCCCCCAGCACCATCAGCACCACCATGAGGTAGCGCGTGAGCGGCGCGTGGTCCAGCGCCCATTTGGAGAGATTGAAGCCCGCGGGCTTGTCGGTGGTTGCTGCGCCTTCCGTCATTTGGAAGCACCTGCAGCGATCTCCTTCTTCGTGGCCGCAACCGGTTCGACGGGCTTCGCCGACTCGTTGGTATTGGCGTTGGCGGCCGCGGCTGCAGCCTCCTTCGACTGGTAGATGGTGACCTTCTGCCCAGGCGAAAGCACATGCACGCCCGCGGCGACGACCATCATGCCGGGAGCAAGTCCGCCGCCGATCACGGCCTCATTGCCGTCGGCCGTGGCAACCTGCACCGGCTGCGAGCGCACCGTCATCGTTGCCTTGTCCAGCACCCACACCGCGGTGCCCTTGCCCTCCTGGCGCAACGCGCTGGTCGGCAGCTTGATGACCGCGCCGCCCGCACGCGCCAGCGCCTGCGGACGCGCATAGACCGTGGCGCCGAGCGCCGGCGAGGTTGCCGCATCGATCGATACCTTGACCGAGTAGGTGCGCGTCACCGCGTCGGCGCTGGCCGCCACTTCACGCACCTGGCCCTGCAGCTCGTTGCCGCCCGACCAGCCGCGCACCATGACCGGCGAGCCAGGCTTGATCAGCGCGGCCCGGTCTTCGGGCACCGCAAACACCACGTCGCGGGCGCCGTCCTGCGCGATGCGAACGACGGGCGTACCGGCCTGCACCACCTGGCCCGGCTCGGCTTCGATCGCGGTAATGACGCCGGCCACGTCGGCCACCAGGGTCGTGTAGCTCGCCTGGTTACCTTGAGACGAAAGCTGCGCCTGTGCCTGTTCCAGCTGCGCCTGCGCGGCTTTCCAGGTGGACTCGCGGCGCTCGAGCTCGGCGCCGCTGATGAAGTTTTGCGACCTCAACTCGGTGTAGCGCTTGAGATCGGCCGCCGCAAGATCGCGGTTGGTCTGCGCCGCGGCCAACTGGGCGCGCGCCGCTTCGGCTGCGAGCCTGTAGTCCTGCGGATCGAGTTGCGCGAGCACTTGCCCCGCCTGCACGTGCTGGCCCAGTTCCGCCTGGCGCTTGATGATCTTGCCCGCCACGCGAAACCCCAAGCGCGATTCGACACGCGCCCGCACCTCGGCCGAGAATTCGGGCTGGGCGTCGAAGTCGCTGGTGCCGACGGTCACCAGCTTGACCGCGCGCACAGGTTCCTCGGCCGGCTTCGACTGCGAACAGCCGGCCAGGAACAAGGCGGGAAGCAGTAGCCAGGCGGCACCGCGGGCAAGAGGAGAGAGGCCGGAAGAGGCGGTCATGAGACACCCTAGAAAGGTCGAACCGGGCCAATTACTGACCCACCGGTTAGTAATCTAGGGTAAACCTCAAGCACTGTCAATCGCGGCGTGACAGTCCGGCCAGCTTCGCCCTAGGTTCGCTGCCCCATTTCCACCAGCCGGTTGCCCGGAATCTCGAAATAGTCGGACGCGCGACCCGCGTTGCGCTGCAGCCAACCGAAAAGCGCGCGCCGCACCGGGTTCAAGCCCGGCAGGTTTTCTTCTCCGACCGAGGCGCGCGAAACGAAATACGAGGTCTTCATCGAGTCGATGGCCAATGCCTTCTGGTAGGCCAGGATGCGGATGAATTCGGGCACGTCGGGCCGCTCCATGAAGCCGTGGCGCGCGGTAACCACCCAGATGCCCGTCATCAAGGACTCGGCCTCGATACGCATGCGAGCCTCCACGCGGGGCGTGTCGCAGGCCAGCACCCGCAGCACGATCACCTGCTCGTGCAGCACCTGGTTGTGCTTGAGGTTGTGAAGCAAGGCGTGCGGCACCGAAGCCGCATCGGCATTCAGGAACACCGCCGTGCCGCTCACTCGGTGCGGCATGTGCAGCGCGAGCGACTCGAAGAACGGCTTGAGCGGCAGGCTTTCGGCCGCTGCGGCTTCCAGCCCCAGACGGCGCCCCTTGGCCCAGGTGGTGAAAAGCACCATCACCCCGGCCGCCACCGCCAGCGTGAGCCAGCCGCCCTCGGCCACCTTGAGGCTGTTGGCCACCACGAAGGTCAGGTCGACCGCCGCAAAAGCCACAACGCCAAGCACGACCGCCACCCGGTTCCAGCGCCATACCCCCCAGGCCACGATCCCGGCCAAGAGCGTGGTGGTCACCATCGTGATCGACACCGCAATGCCGTAGGCCGCCGACAACGCGCCCGAACTGCGAAAGCCCAGCACCAGCAACAGCACCCCCACCATCAGCAGCCAGTTGACCGTCGGCACATAGATCTGGCCGATGGCGGAGCCCGAGGTCTGCACCACCCGCATGCGCGGCAGGTAGCCCATGCGCATGGCGTGCGCCGTGAGGGAAAAGGCGCCCGAGATGACGGCCTGGGAGGCAATCACTGTCGCCATCGCGGCAAGCACCACCATCGGCACCACGCCCCACGAAGGAAAGAGCCGGAAGAACGGGTTGTCGACGGCCGCGGGGTTTGCCAGCACCAGCGCGCCCTGCCCGAAATAGTTCAGCACCAGGCCCGGCAGCGCGATGAAAAGCCACGCGAGACGGATCGGCCTGGCCCCGAAGTGCCCCATGTCCGCATACAGCGCCTCGCCACCTGTGAAGGCAAGAAACACGGCGCCCAGAACCGCCAGCGACTGGACGCGATGCTCGACCAGAAAGCCCACCGCGCGCCCCGGGTGAAGCGCCGCCAGCACCTGCGGGTTCTGCAGCACCTGCCAGCCCCCCGCGAGCGCGAGCACCAGAAACCACAGCAGCATGACGGGCCCGAAGACCTTGCCCACCACGCCGGTCCCTTTGCGCTGAACCGCAAAGAGCCCGACCAGGATGACGATGGTGATCGGAATCACCGCCCGCTGCAGAACCGGCGCCTGCACGTCCAGCCCCTCGACCGCCGACAGCACCGAGATGGCCGGTGTGATCAGGGTGTCGCCATAGAACATGGCCGCTCCCAGCAGGCCGAAGATCCCGATGGTGTTCCACACCCACGGCCGGGCGCGGGGACCCGCGGTCGCGCTGCGCGCAAGCGCCTGCAGCGCGAGGATGCCGCCCTCGCCGTCGTGGTCGGCGCGCAGCACGAACACCACGTACTTGAGCGTCACCACGAACATCAGCCCCCAGAAGATGAGCGAGAGCAGCCCCAGCACCGCATCGGGCGTGAACGCCACGCCGTGCTCGGGGTTCAGCGTTTCCTTGAAGGCATAGAGCGGCGAAGTGCCGATGTCGCCGAACACCACGCCCAGCGCGGCAATCATCAGGCCGGGCCCTGCCGGATGAGGCGCCTTGCCGGGCGCTGGTGTCGGGGCAGAGGGAGCCGGTGCCGATGGATTCATGAAAGCAGGAACTTGGTGATGGCGACATCATGAGCATAGTCCGCGGCCTCGGTCGTCGCGGACAATCGCCGCGTGTCCGCACCATCCCATATTGCCGCCCCGCCGGCACACTACGAAAACTTTCCCGTGGCCTCATGGCTGTGCCCGCCACACCTGCGCGCGCCGATTGCCGCCATCTACCACTTCGCCCGGACCGCCGACGACATCGCCGACGAAGGCGACGCCTCGCCCGGCGAGCGGCTGGCCGACCTGCACGCCTACCGCGACGAGCTCCGTGCCGCCGCCCTGGGCAGCGTGCCGCCCTCCTCGCGCTGGCCCGAGGTGTTCGGACCGCTCGCCTACAGCATTGCGCAGTTCGCATTGCCCGAAGACTTGCTGGCCGACCTGCTGAGCGCCTTCATCCAGGACATCGAGAAAACCCGCGACGGCGGAACCTACGCCGACCGCGCCGAACTGCTCGACTACTGCCGCCGCTCCGCCAACCCCGTCGGCCGCCTGCTGCTGCATCTTTATGGCGTGAACGATGCGCAGGCGCTGGCGCAGAGCGACGCCATCTGCAGCGCGCTGCAACTCATCAATTTCTGGCAGGACCCGAGCGTGGACCTGCCACGCCGCCGCTTCTACTTTCCACTCACCGATTGCTCCCGGCGCGGCCTCACGCGCGAGAGCTTCAAGGTCTTCGCGCCCCTGGCCGATGCGCCACCTCCTCAGGAAGCCGTCAACCTCATCGCCGTCGAAAGCGCATGGGCGCGCGAACTGATGACACAGGGTGCATCGCTGGTCCACCGGCTGCCGGGCCGCACCGGCTGGGAGTTGCGCTTCGTCGTGCAGGGGGGCCTCCGCATTCTCGACAAGATCGAAGACCTGGGCTTCGACACCTTTTCGCAGCGCCCCAAGATCGGCAAGACCGACGCCCCGCTGCTGGTGTGGCGGGCCCTGCGGATGCGGAGACAATTGCCGCCCATGAAAGCGCTCCCCTGATGACTCCCGAGCAATACGTACAAGACAAGGCCGCCGCTTCGGGCAGCAGTTTCTATTACGCCTTCCTGTTCCTGCCCAAGCCGCGCCGCGCAGCCATCACGGCGTTCTACGCCTTCTGCCGCGAGATCGACGACGTGGTCGACGAGGTCAGCGACCCCGGCGTGGCCGCGACCAAGCTCGCCTGGTGGCGCACCGAGGTGGCGCAGTCTTTCTCGAGCCCGCCGCGGCACCCCGTGATGCAGGCGCTGGTGCCGCATGCCGCTGCCTACGGCATCGAGCCGCGGCAGCTCAACGAAGTGATCGACGGCTGCCAGATGGACCTCGACCAGACCCGGTACCTCGACTTTCCGGGCCTGGCGCGCTACTGCCACCTGGTGGCCGGCGTGGTCGGCGAGGTGGCCGCACGCATCTTCGGCCAGACCGATCCGCAGACCACCGCCTATGCGCACAAGCTCGGCCTGGCGCTGCAGCTCACCAACATCATTCGCGACGTGGGAGAAGACGCTTTGCGCGGGCGCATCTACCTGCCCGTGAACGAACTGCAGAAGTTCGACGTGAAGGCGCACGAAATTCTCAACCGCGTGCATTCGGAGCGCTTCGTCGCGCTGATGAAGTTCCAGGCCGAGCGCGCGCATGCGGCGTATGACGAAGCCCTCGCCCTCCTCCCCGCCGCCGACCGCCGCGCCCAGAAACCGGGCCTCATGATGGCCAGCATCTACCGCACGCTGCTGCGCGAGATCGAGCGCGACAACTTCCAGGTGCTGAACCAGCGCGTGAGCCTGACACCGGTGCGCAAGTTCTGGCTGGCGTGGAAGGTTCAGGCGCTGGGGCGCATCTAGCAACCACGCGCTCATGCCCGTCTCCCAACATTCGCATGTCGACCTGTTCAGGGCGATTCACGAATTTGACCCGGAAGCCGACCTGTTTCGGGAGTTGCTTCGCCCGTGGATCGACGAAGAGCGCGAATGGCTGACCGCTTTCGCACAACAGGCCTCGCCGGCCCCCATTGCTATAGAGGACTCCTGGCGCCTCTATGCACTCTCCAGAATCAACCAGGTCTTGTTGTTGGCTTTTCAGAAAGGAACACATGACAGCTGGGAAGGTCCGGCGCTCACGCTATCGGACTATCTGGCGTTCATGACCGGCATGGGGTGCCAGGTAGTCGAAGAGGCCGCCTATTCGCCCTTCTTTCATGAAATCGTCGAAGTTGTCGACGCCGACGGAACGCTGCCTCGCAAGGACTGCATCGATCTTGCCCGGGTGGATTGGCCGGCGCTGATGCTTGGATCCATGATGTTCTCGCGCGCAGGAGTCGCCGTATCGTGCATCCCCGGCATGTTGCAACCCGAGATCGCAACCTCTTCGACCCTGTATTGGACGCATAGACGCAAGTTCCGCCCTACGGCGGACCTCGCGAACGGTTGGGGCTCCAATTCCCAATGGAGAACGCAGTTCAGGCGCGACTACATCGTGGGAGACAAGCTGCTCTTCAATGCGGATGGAAAGTACGATTTGAACCACCGCGCCTTGCAGCCACTCGAGGATGAACTGACAAGGTCCGAGCGCATCGAGCTGCTTACACACGGCTGCTTCGTCAATTGCATCAAACCGGACGACGATCTGTTTCCCTACGACGACCGCGTCCTGCTCCCGCGCGACTTTCAATGAAGACGATCGCCGTCATCGGCGCCGGCTGGGCCGGCCTCGCCTGCGCCGTCGAGGCCACGCGCCTCGGCCATGCCGTCACGCTCTACGAAGCCGCGCACATGGCGGGCGGACGGGCGCGGCGGGTCGACAACATGCACGGAATGGCGCTCGACAACGGGCAGCACATTCTCATCGGCGCCTACACGGCCACGCTGAAGCTGATGCGCGATGTGGGCGTCGATGCAAGCAGTGCGCTGCTACGCATGCCGCTTTCGCTGCGCTTTGCCGACGGCGGCGGCTTGAAGCTGCCGCGGCTACCAGCGCCGCTCGACCTGCTGGCTGGCATCTTCAGCGCGCGCGGCTGGACATGGCGCGACAAATCCACCTTGCTGCGCACCGCCGTGCAATGGCGCCTCGGCGGATTCCGCTGCGCGCCCGGCACTACCGTTGGCGCGCTCTGCACCGGCCTTACGCCGCGCGTGATGCAGGAGCTGATCGAGCCGCTTTGCGTATCCGCCCTCAACACGCCGGTCGATCAATCGAGCGGAGAAGTGTTCCTGCGAGTGCTGCGCGACGCACTTTTCAGCGGCAGCGGCGGCGCCGACCTGCTGATTCCGCGTGTGGATCTGGGTGCGCTTTTTCCTGACGCGGCCTTGACGTGGCTCGCACAACACGGCGCCGCACTGCGCATCGGCACGCGCGTGCGCGCCATCTCGCGCCAAGGCGAGCAATGGCGCGTGGACGATGAGGGCTTCGACCAAGTCGTGCTCGCCTGCGCACCGTGGGACGCGGCCCGGCTCGTGCGCGCATCCGGCCTGCCGGCAGAGCGCTGGTGCGAAACCACCGAGGCCTTGCGCTTCGAAGCCATTGCCACCGTTTATGTGCGCGGCGCCACACCCCTTGCAGAGCCGATGCTTGCGCTGCGCAGCCATCCCGCCACGGCACCGGCGCAGTTCGTGTTCGATCGCACGCAACTCGGCGGGCCGGAGAGCGTGCTTGCCATGGTCGTGAGCGCGAATGAAACTCCGCGCGAGGCGCTGGAGCATCAGGTGATGGCCCAGGCAGCCGCACAGTTGGGACAGACCTCGCTGCAGCTCGTGCAGACCGTCGTCGAGAAACGCGCCACCTTCGCGTGCACGCCGGCGCTCGTACGGCCGCCTGCGAAAATCGCCCCCGGCCTACAGGCCTGCGGCGACTACACCGAGGGGCCCTACCCCGCCACGCTCGAAGGCGCGGTACTCAGCGGGCTCGCCGCCGCCAATGCCCTGAACACACCATGAACCACCTGCGTTATCTCGATTTCGACTACAGCGAAGACACCGAAGGCCACGGCACCTTCGATGCAATGGCCACGACGGTGCCCGCCAAGACGCGCGAGGTGCTTGCGGAGGTTGCGCAGGTGCTGGCCTGGGCCAACGCCACCTTCCCCAATGCGCAAGGCGCGCTGGAAGACGGAGCCGCCTGGGACTTCGACCTGCAGCAGACGAGCGAAGCGCCGGAGCTCGATACGGTGACCTTCTCGCTCAGCGGCACGGCCGATTTCTGCGCCGCGCTGCGCGAACAGTTCAAGCTGGACTGAAAAGTCCGATCGCCGACCCCAACCAGTTCACGGAAAGAACCATGGTCACCTGCTATCTCCGCTACATCGTCGATCCCTACAAGCTCAAGGAATTCGAGCACTACGGCAAGCTGTGGATTCCGCTGGTCGAGAAGTTCGGCGGTCAGCACCATGGCTACTTCCTGCCGTCGGAAGGCACCAACAATGTGGCGCTGGCGATGTTCAGCTTTCCGAGTCTGGCGGCCTACGAGCAGTACCGGGCCGATTCGATGCAAGACCCCGAATGCCAGGCCGCATTCAGGTACGCCGAAGATACGCGCTGCATCGTGAGCTACGAGCGCAGCTTCTTCCGGCCCGTGTTTTCGTAAAGCGGGAGTTCAGGCGCCGAGCGCCACGCACAAGGCGTGCAGGTTCGGCACGATCAGCTGCGGCCGTGCACCGTGCACCCACGGGCGCTCGTCGCGCACCAGCCAGGCCGCCTGCATGCCGGCGTTGAGCGCGCCCACCACGTCCAGCTCCGCGTCGTCGCCCACATGAAGCACGTCTTTCGGCAGCAGGCCCACCGACGCGGCCGCGGCGCGGAAGATCGGAGCATGCGGCTTGCCGCTGCCGAACGCGCGCGCGTTGAAGGCGGTGCGAAACCAGCGGCCGACACCGGTCAGATGGATGTCGGCATTGCCGTTCGACACCGCCACCAGCGGGTAGCGTTCGCTCAGCCACTTGAGGGCGGGCAGCGCGTCTTCGTACAGCGTCACGCGCTGCCTTTCGGCAAAGAAGGCGTCGAAGGCCGGGTCGGCCAGCGCCGGGTCTTCGCCCGAGCGCTTCAGCGCCGTGCGAATCGATTCGCGGCGCAGCGCGCTCAGGTCGTGCGCCAGGTCTGAACGCTCCTTGGCGGTGGCTTCGCGCAGTTCGCGCAAGATGCCTGGCGTCAGCAGCAGCGAGGCGGTCTTGGGTGCCTCGCGCAACAGCCACTCCTGCAGCACGGTCTCGGCACGCTCGATGGTCGGCCAGATCGGCCACAGGGTGTCGTCCAGGTCGAGCGAGATCGCGGCGATGCGCTTGATATCGAGGGGCGCGGCGTTCGCGAGCGCCGTGGAAGCGGAGGTCATGCCCGAGAATATCGCATGCCTCAAGACAACACGAACGACAGTTCCATCGCCGGGCGCACCGCCGTGCTCTGGTGCAACCTGGGCTCACCCGACGCGCCCACCGCGGCCGCCGTTCGGCCCTACCTTGCGGAGTTTCTCGGCGATCCGCGCGTGGTCGAGATTCCCAGGCTGGTGTGGGCGTTGATCCTGCACGGCATCATCCTTCGCGTGCGGCCCGCCAAGTCGGCCGCCAAGTACGCGAGCATCTGGATGCCGGAGGGCTCGCCGCTCAAGGTGTGGACGCAAAGGCAGGCCACGCTGCTGGCCGGCTGGCTCGGTGAACGCGGCCACCGTGTGACGGTGCGCGACGCCATGCGATACGCCAGCCCGTCTATCGCCTCGCGTCTCGATGCGCTGCAGGCCGAAGGCGCCACGCGTGTGCTGGTGCTGCAGGCCTACCCGCAGTATTCGGCCACCACGACGGCCAGCGTGATCGATGCGGTGAACGACTGGAGCCGCCGCCAGCGGCGCATTCCGGAGTTCCGCTTCGTCAACCAGTACCACGACGACCCGACCTACATCGAGGCGCTTGCGTCGGGTATCGAGCAGCACTGGAAGAAAGAAGGCCGCGGCGAAGTCTTGCTGATGAGCTTCCATGGCATTCCGGCGCGCAACATCGAACTCGGCGACCCCTACCAGGCGCAGTGCCTCGAAACCGCGCGCCTGCTTGCGGCACGGCTCGGCCTCTCCGCGGCCCAGCATCGCGTGACCTTCCAGTCGCGCTTCGGGCGCGCCAAATGGCTCGAGCCCTACACCGAGCCCACGTTGCGCGAGCTCGGCGCGAGCGGCGTGAAGCGCGTCGACGTGGTGTGCCCGGGCTTTCCGGCCGACTGCCTCGAAACGCTGGAAGAAATTGCCATGGAGGGCCGCGAAGCCTTCATGCATGCAGGCGGCGAGGCCTTCAGCTACATCCCGTGCCTGAACGACAGCCCCGCGTGGATCACCGCGCTGGCGGGTATTGCCGAACGCAACCTGGCGGGCTGGCCGACGCAGCGGCCCGCCGGCATCTGAGAACGCTGGAACTCAGGAAGGCCCGCGCCTAGAACTTGCCCAGGTAGTCCATCTTGCCGATCGGCATGCCAGTGTGGCGCAGCACGCCATAGGCCGTGGTCACGTGGAAGAAGAAGTTGGGCAGTGCGAACTGGAGCAGGTAGCGCTGAGCGGTGAAATGCGCTTCGCCTTCGCGGGCCTTGATGGTCACGGGGCGTTCTTCGTGGCCGTCGATCAGCGCGCGGTCTACGCTTGCGAGAAAGTCCTGCGTCTTCACGATGCGCGCCAGCAGCTCGTCGTAAGTCTTTTCCTCATCGGGAAAGCTCGGTGCCGTGATGCCGGCGATGCGGGCCACGCCGAGCTTCGAGGCATCGCTCGCGCGCTGGATCTGGCCGGCCAGCGTGAGCATGTCCGGCGCGAGCCTGGCATCCACCAGCGTTGCGGGATCGATGTCGTTGGCCTTGGCATGCGCCAGGCTCTTTTCGAGCAGATGGGTGAGCTGGCCGAGCCCGCGGGAGAAGACCGGCACGGAGAGGTCGTACATCGAAAGCGCCATGGCGTTAGTCCTTGTGGTTGGAATCGGCGGCGATTGTCTCGCCGACTCGCCACTAGCGACCGGCGGCTCGAATAAACCCTTCAATGAGCTCCAGTTGTTCCGGCACGTTGAGCGCGGGCGCGTGGCCGCACCCCTGGATTTCGACCACTTGCAGCCGGCCCGAAATGCCCGGCCCTCTTTGCTGCATCTGCTGCGTGACCTCGGGCAGCACCAGGTCCGACTCGGCGCCGCGAAGGCACAGCACCGGTACGTCGATGACGTCGTAGTGCGGCCAGATCAGGTAGTCGTTGTCATGCGCGCTGAACTGCCGGACCATGGCCGGGTCGTAGTGCGGCGTCACGCGGCCGTCGGGCAGGCGGCGAGTAGAGCTCTCGGCAAGGCGGCGCCACTGCGCATCGCTGAGCCAGCCGAACGGCTTGTAGACGGTGCGAAAGAAAAGCTCGAGCTCGGCCACCGTGTCGAATGCGGGCGGCTCGCCGGCATAGGCACGGATGCGCTCGATGGCCGCCTGTGCCAGCTGAGGCGCGTTGTCGTTGAGCACCAGGCTCGCAATGCGCCCCCTCATCCGCGGCTCGAACAGGCCTGAAGCGCACACCGTGCCGATGGCGCCGCCCATGGAGGTGCCGACCCAGTGCACCCGGCCCAGGCGCAGCTCGTCGCACAGCGCGCCGGCAAGGCGCGCGTAGAACGAAAGCTGGTATTCCTCGTCCGGCAGCGGGCTCCATTGGCTCAGGCCCCGGCCGATGGTGTCGGGGCAGATCACGCGGAAGCCGCGCGCGGCAAAGTGCCGGGCCAGCTCGTCCATGTCGCGGCAGGTGCGTGCCAGGCCGTGCCACGCAATGATCACCGGCGCATCGGGCGCGCCCCAATCGAGCCAATGAATCTCGCGGCCCGCGAGCTGCGCATAGCGGGAGACGACCGGAACCGAAAGATCGTTGCTCATCGCGCAGCCCTCGCCCTGAGCTTGCCGACGATGCCGGTCGGAAAGTAATACACCGAGAGCACGAACAGCACGCCCAGCCACAGCAGCCATCGGTCGGGCGACAGCAGCGCCGCAAGCCACGGCATTCCGCTCGCCGCCTCGCTGCCGACACGCAGCAGGTCCTGCAGGTAGCTTTGCGCCAGCACGAACAGCACCGCGCCGATGGCCGCGCCATACATGGTGCCCATCCCGCCGATCACCACGATCAACAGCACGTCGATCATGATCTCGAAGCTCAGCGACGTGTCGGGCCCGTTGTAGCGCAGCCAGATCGCGAGCATGGCGCCGGCCAGCGTGGCGAAGAGCGCCGACAGAACGGCCGCCGTGGTGCGGTACACCACCACGCGGTAGCCGATGGCTTCGGCACGAAATTCATTCTCGCGGATGGCCTGCAGCACACGGCCGAACGGCGAATTCACGATGCGCAGCAACGCCAACAGCAGCACCACCGCGGCCACGAACAGCAGGTAGTAGCACAGCAGCCGGCCATCGAGCGAAACGCCGAGAAAGGGCTCTTCGGAGAACTCGAAGCTCGGCGAAATCAGCTCGGGCAGCTTGAAGGTCAGCCCGTCCTCGCCGCCTGTGAAGTCCGAGAGCTGCGAAGCCAGCGTCTGGAAAGCCGATGCCACCGCCAGCGTGATCATCGCGAAGAAGATGGCGCGCACCCTGAGCGAGAACAACCCGATGGCAAACGAGAGCACCAGCGAGATCGCGAGCGCCGCCCCCAGCCCTAGCAGCACCGCACCCCAGCTGGGCCCGAGCCGCGACGCCGAAATGGCGATGCCGTAGGCACCGATGCCGAAGAACATGGTGTGCGCAAAGCTCACGATGCCGGTGTAGCCCAGCAGCAAGTCGAAGCTCGCCACCAGCACCACGAACACCAGGATCTTGGCCGCGACACTGAGCGCCTTCACGCCCGGGAAGATGAAAGGCGCGAACGCCAGCGCAATGAACAGCGCCACCAGCAGCAGCGCCAGCAGGCGGCTTCGGGGCATGTCGTTGGAGAGAAGTCGTTTCAG
This sequence comes from Variovorax sp. CCNWLW225, assembly GCF_037204045.1. Classification (NCBI taxonomy): domain Bacteria; kingdom Pseudomonadati; phylum Pseudomonadota; class Betaproteobacteria; order Burkholderiales; family Comamonadaceae; genus Variovorax; species Variovorax sp. CCNWLW225. The sequence goes on from NZ_JBBCBV010000011.1 coordinate 154,936, forward strand.
GAACATGTCGCCTTCCCCTCAACGATTGGCCACGGGGTAGACCCCCTGCGGCCGCCAGAGCAGCACGGCCACCATCAGCAAGATGCTTGCAAACTGCGTGAGCGTGGGCAGCAGGAAGCCGATGTAGTTGGTCATGAGCCCCACCAGCAGCGCGCCGATGAGCGCCCCGCCCGTCGAGCCCAGTCCGCCGATGATGATCACGATGAAGATCAGGACGTTAACCTGCGCGCCCATCTGCGGCACCAGGTTCTGCTGGAACAGCCCCCACATCACGCCGCCCAGGCCGGCCAGCGCGCTGCCCACCACGAACACGCCGACGAACAGCCGGCCGATGCGGTAGCCGAGCGACTCGACCATTTCGCGGTCTTGCACGCCGGCACGGATCAACAGGCCGATCTTGGTGCGGCCGAGCGTCCATGCGAGCAGGCCGAACACCACCACGCCCACCGCCACCGCGAGCAGCCGGTATTTGCTGATGGCCGCATCGCCGATCAGCAGCGAGCCGCGCAGGGCTTCGGGCAGCGGCAGCGGCACCTGCGCGGGGCCCCAGATCACCTTGATCAGCTCCTCGCCGATGATCATGCCGCCCATGGTGATGAGGATCTGCTTCAGATGCTGGCCGTACACGGGCCGGACGATGAAGCGCTCGAACGCCAGCCCCACCGCGCCGGCCACCGCCATGGCCACCAGCATCGCGGGGAACACCGCGACGAGGTTGCGCCACAGCTCTTGCGAACCGGTCCAGTCGCCCATCAGGCCGAGCACGCTGCTCGCCACGAAGGCGCCGAGCGCAATGAACACGCCGTGGCCGAAGTTGAGCACGTCCATCAGGCCGAACACCAGCGTGAGGCCCGAGGCGATGATGAAGATGATCATGCCCATGGCCAGGCCCGCCACGGTGAGCGTGAGCCAGGTAGAGAAGGAGCCGGTGAGCGGCAGCGCTGCCAGCGCGAGGATGGGCGCGAGAAGCAGCGGCTTCCAGTCGAAGTCGAGTGCTTTCATGATCGCGCCTCCTCTTGCTCCTTCCCCCTCTGGGGGAAGGTTGGGATGGGGGCAGACGGCACTTGCAAGGCCGCGCTGTATCGAAGGCCGCGAGCCCCCACCCCAACCCTCCCCCGGAAGGGGAGGGAGAAAAACGTTGAGTACTTCATAGAGCCAGTCCAAGCAAAGATTGCTGCAGTTGCGCATCCGCGGAGAACTCCGCCATGCCGCCGCTGTGCACCACGCGGCCGTTGTCCATCACCGCGACGGTGTCGCCCAGGCGCTGGGCGAAGTTGATGTTCTGCTCCACCAGCAGAATCGTCACGCCGCTGCGCTTGAGCTCGCCGAAGGCATCGATCATGTTGTTGATGATGGCCGGCGCCAGGCCCTTGCTGGGCTCGTCGACGATGAGCAGTTCGCGCGGTTCCACGATGGCGCGCGACACGGCCAGCATCTGCTTCTGCCCGCCCGAGAGCTTGCCGGCCGGATGGTTCCAGAACTTCTCGACCGCCGGAAAGAGCTTGAAGATCCACTTCAGGCGCGTGTCGTCCATCTGCTCGGCGTTCTTGGCACCGCGCGCGGCAAGCAGCATGTTCTCCTTCACCGTGAGGTCGGAAAAGATGCCCATGTTCTCGGGCACATAGGCAATGCCAAGCTCCGCGATCTGCGGCGTGTGCATGGCGGTGATGTCCTTGTCACCGAAGCGCACCTTGCCCTCCGATGCATGCCACAGGCCCATGATGGTTCGCAGCGTGGTCGTCTTGCCCGCGCCGTTGCGGCCCAGCAGCATGGTGAGCTGGCCTTTGGGCACTTTCAGGTCGACACCGTGGAGGATGTGATAAGCCCCGATGTGCGTTTGCACGCCTTCGAGGGTCAACAGGTTCTGAGTTGTCATCGGTCTTGCTCCTTCCCCTTCCGGGGGAAGGTTGGGATGGGGGCATGCGGCGCTTGAAAGGCCGCGTCGGTTCGAAGGCCGCGAGCCCCCACCCCCGCCCTCCCCCAGCCGGGGAGGGAGAAATTCATCGACGCCTTCATGCAACCGCCTCCTTCGCAATGCCCAGGTAGGCCTCTTGCACCACCGGCGAGGCAATCACCTCGGCCGGTTCTCCATCGGCCACCAGCGTGCCGTTGTGCAGCACGATGATGCGGTCCGCGAGCTCGCGCACCACGTCCATCTTGTGCTCGACCAAAAGAATGGTCTTGCTCTTGTCCTGCTTCAGCTTGCGGATCAGGTCGAGAATGACCGGCGCCTCGGCCGCGTTCATGCCGGCGGTTGGCTCGTCGAACATGAAGACCTTGGGCTCGAGCGCCATCAAGAGCGCCACCTCCAGCTTGCGCTGGTCGCCATGCGGCAGGCTCGCCACGGTGGCGTGCTCGCGAGATTTCAGCGCCACGTCGGCCAGGATCTGGTCCGCGCGTTCAGTCAGCGCCTTGTGGTCGCTCCAGATGCTCCACAGGTTGAGCCCGCGCCGGTGCGCGCCTTCGCGCGTGGCCTGCACCGCAAGGCGCACGTTCTCCAGCACCGTGAGATTGGGGAACAGGTTGGTGAGCTGAAAGGCCCGCCCCAACCCCGCGTGCGTGCGTGCCGAAGGCGACAGCCCCGAGAGCAGTTGCCCATCGAGCGACACCGTGCCCGCGCTCGCCTTGAGCTGGCCCGAAATCAGGTTGAAGTAGGTGGTCTTGCCCGCGCCGTTGGGGCCGACGATGGCCGTCAACGTGCCCGGCGCGAAGGCGCAGCTCACGTTATTGACGGCCACGTGCCCGCCGAAGCGGATGGTCAGGTCTCGGGTCTCAAGCATCGTTGGTCTATTGCAAATAAAAGTCGGGGACCGGTCGGTCTCAACAGGTGCCGATCACGTAGTAGTTGGGGCCGGTCTGCTTCAGCGTCGTGGTCACGTAGATGTTCCACAGCCCCATGGCTTGCGCCGAGCCATAGGCATACGTGAGGCCCCACAGCGCATAGGCGCGCCCGGCCACGGTATGCGCATAGTTGCTGGCGGTGTAGCAGGTGCCGCCACCGCCGCTGCCGGCCAGCGTGGTGCCAGTGGCCGCGCCCGACATCGCACCCTGTGCGTTGTTGGCGTCCAGCGCCGCCACGGTCCAGCTGTAGGTGGTAGATGCCGCCAGCCCGGTGTCCGTGTAGCTGGTGCCCGTCACGGGTGCGGCGTTGACCTTGCTGCCGCCGCGGTACACGTTGTAGCCGCTCGCGCCCGAAACGCCGGCCCAGCCGATCACCATGCTGCTGCTGGTCGCGCCCGAGGTGCCCACGCCGGTGGGCGCCGGCAGAGACGAGCCGCCGCCAGAGCCGGTCACGCGATCGACCATCGCCTTGAGCGCCGCCATCTGCGGGCCCGACTTCTTTGCGTAGTTCGCGTTGTCGTAGCCCCACCAGTCCCAGCAGCTGTTGGTGGCCGCGGTGCTGGTCTGCGGATAGATCAGCACAATGTTGTTCGTGTCGGCCCAGCGGTTGTAGCCGGTCTTGCGCACATACTGGTCGCCCACGTCGGTGTAGTTCTGCTTGCAACCGTGCAGCACCATGTGCACGCGGCACGAAGCGGTGGTGCAGGCCTGCGGCACGTAGATCCACCCCGTCGCGGCCACGCCGTGGCCGGTGATGAATTCGGACTGGTTGAACTCGGTGAACGTGCCGCCCAGCGTGCCGTTGTTGCGCGGGTTCAGCGGGCCGTAGAGATGCTGCAGGATGTCGCCCGCAAGATCGAAGCCGCAGTTGTTGATGTAGGGCGCGGCGGTAGTGCTGCAGGCGCCGCCGTAGTCGTCGGTCACCATGGCGTGGCCGGCGCCGATGTTGTTCTTGTAGACCGTGTTGGCGGCGGGCACAAAGCTCTGGTAGTAGGTCTTCAGGTCGTTCATCACCGCCGGCTTCACGGTGTTGTCCGACGTGCCGGAGAAAAGGTACACCTTCGAAGCGGTCATGTTCGACACCGGGTCGATCGCACCGCTGGCGGCCCAGCTGTTGGTGGTGCTGACGAGCGTCGACACCGGGATGCTGGTGCTGTGCGTCATGCAGCGCCCGGTGGCGTTGAGCACCGAGCCCTCGGCACAGTAGTACGGCCCGCCGGCCACCACGCCGGCACCGCGCTTGAAGGTGGCCGAATAGGCCACGTGCAATTGCACCGCCATGAAGCCGCCCGCCGAGAGGCCGGACACGCTCACCTCCGCCGGGTTCGCGCCCAGCGACGGCAGCGGCACCGCCGCGGTTGCCGTACAGGCATGCGCGCCAAACGCCATTGCCGCAGCCGCGGCCAATCCCTTCCAGTTCCATCGCATCGCTGCCATCGCTGTCTCCTTTTGTAGGTTTGTCGAACGCTTGCTTGATTGCTGACGAATCGGCCGTTGGTGACGCCGCGCCCGCGCCGCAAGGCGCAAGCTGGCGCTTCGCCCGGCGGCCACCCGGGGCGAAAAGTTAGCGGCGTGTCCCTGGGCCCTGAACATTCAAGGAACACCGCGGAACCGGCTTTGCCGGGCCGCTGGTGTTGCCCCCGGTAGGGGGTTGGCGAAGCGACACGAAGTGCGCGCAGACTGGGGGCGAGCCCTTATCTCTTGTTCTTGATGGGGATGTCCATCTCTTCAGGCTTGATCTCGCGCACCAGCTCGGGCACGCCCCAGGCAAACGCCGGATCGACCTTGATCTTGAAGTGGTACATCGACTGCATCGCCTGGTGGTCTTCCTTGCGGAAGGTCATCTTGCCCTTGGGCGTGTCGAAGCTCATGCCTTCCATGGCGCCGATGAGCTTGTTGGTGTTGGTGTCGCCGCCCGTCTTCTTGAGCGCCGTGACCACCGCCATCGCAGCGGAGAACCCGCCCGCCGTGAAGAAGTCCGGCGGCGTCTTGAATTCCTTGTAGTGCGCCGACACCAGCGCCTCGTTGACCGGGTTCTTCGGAATGCCGAAGTAGTAGTACGCCGCGCCTTCCATGCCCGGCAGGTTCTTGTAGGCCGCCATGGCCGGCAGGATGTTGCCGCCGGTGGCAATCTCGATGCCGTAGCGCTTCAGGTCCAGATCGACAATCTTGAACGGGTTGCCCGCGCCAGCCCACACGATCCAGATGATCTTGCGGCCAGGCTGGTCCTTGAGCTTGTCGATCAGGCGCTGTGCGCCGGCCGTGAAATCCGTGGTGGCGGGCGGCAGGTATTCCTCGTGCACCAGCTTCGCCTTCTTGAGCGCGGCACCGAAGGCCTTGACGCCATCGCGGCCGAAGGCGTTGTCCTGCGCGAGCGTGGCAACGGTCACGCCCTGCTTGTCGATGGCCACTGCATTGGAAATGGCGTCTTGGCTCGAGTTGCGGCCGGTGCGGAAGATGTACTTGTTCCACTTGTCGCCGGTGATCGAATCGGCCACCGCGGGCTCGACGATGAGGATCTTCTTGTACTCCTCGGCCACCGGCAACATGGCCAGTGCCACGCCCGAAGCCGTGGGGCCCACCGCCAGCGCGGCCTTGTCGTCGGAGTAGGCGGCCGCCAGAAGCGACTTGCCGAGGTCGGGCTTGCCCTGGTCGTCCTTCTCGATAACCACGAGCTTCTTGCCGTTGACGGTCATCGTGCCGCCGGTGGCGTAGTCCAGGCCCATGGTGAAGCCGGTCTGCGTCTGCTTGCCGTAGGCCTCGAGCGGGCCGGTCTTGCTGTAGATGTGCGCGATGCGGATTTCGTTGGACTGGGCCCAGGCGGGTGCGGCGGCGGCGCAGGCGGCGAGTGCGGCCAAGGCAACGAGGTGGCGACGGTTCATTCTTTGTCTCCTTTGATAGGTGACTGAATATTGCACACTTCGTGCCAGCGGTTAACCCATTGATAACAAACGCTTCTTCATTTGGAAGAAGCGCTGTCCGACTGAATTCAGAACAACTGATGTGTCTGAATTTCAATCACTTGTCTGCCAATCAGTCAGGGTTTTTGCGGAGCAGGCCAGGTCGCGTGCGCTTTACGCCTGCCGCTCCTGGCTCGTCATCCGCTCATACAGGGTTGCACGCGAAATACCGAGCAAGCGAGCGGTCGCCAGCTTGTTGCCGCCGGTGGTCGCCAGCGCCGCTGCAATTGCCTTGCGCTCCAGTTCGGCCACCTGTTGCGCAAGCGGCCGGAGCAGCGCCGCCTGCTCGTCGGCATCGTGCGCACTCTGCAGCGTGGCCGGCAGTTCGATCTGCTCCAGCCCCGCCTCGCGCAGGATGCGTTCGAGTTGCGCGGCGTCGATGCGCTGCGAATCGCTGCGCATGGTCACCTGCTCCAGCACATTGCGCAGCTCGCGGATGTTGCCGCGCCAATGCTGGCCTGCGAGCAGCGCCAGCGCATCGGGTGTGAGCTCGGGCGGCGCCTCGCCGCTGCGCAGCGCCATGTCCTCGCCCAGGGCTTCGACCAACGCCGGTATGTCGCTGCGCCGCTCGCGTAGCGGCGGCACGCGCAATGGCAGCACGTTGAGGCGGTAGTACAGGTCTTCGCGAAACTGGCCGCGGCGCACCAGCTCGGGCAGATCGCGCGAGGTGGCGGCGATCACGCGCGCATCGAAGGGCACGAGCTTGTTGGAGCCGAGCGGCTCTATCTCGCCCTCTTGCAGCGCGCGCAGCAGCTTGGCCTGCAGGCCGAGCGGCATGTCGCCGATCTCGTCGAGGAACAGGCTGCCACCATCGGCCAGCTTGAACTTGCCTTCACGCCCTCGCCTGTCGGCGCCGGTGAATGCGCCTGGCGCAAAGCCGAAGAACTCGGCCTCGAGCAGCGTGTCGGGCACGGCCGCGATGTTGACGCTGACGAACTGCCCCTTGGCTCGTGCCGATGCCGCATGGATCGCATGCGCGAGCAGTTCCTTGCCGGTGCCGGTTTCGCCGAGCAGCAGCACCGGGCTGGTCGACTGCGCGGCGCGTCGCGCATGGCGCTTTACCTCTACCGCCGCGGGGCTGCTGCCGATGAAGCTCGCAAAGGTGTATTTCGAGCGCCGCTGGCCGTCGGCCGCATGCAGGTACAGCGGGTTGTTGCGCTGGGTTGCCAGCTCGCGCCGCGCATCGTCGAGGTCGCGCTGCAGCAGCGCAAACTTGCTGATGAGCGGCTGCAGCGTGGTTTCGGGCTGGTCGAACAGCACGATGCCGATGGCGCCGATGACCTCTCCCGCCCTACCCTCGCGACCGTCGTGCTCGGCGCGTAGCGGGATGCGGCTGACGACGAAAGTACCCGCTTTGTTGGTGAGCAGGTCGACCAATATCGGCTCGCCGGTCTCGAGCACGCGCCGCATCTGCGTGTTGGGAATCACGTCTTCGACCATGTGCCCCAGGAACTGGTCGATCGAAGAAAAGCCCAGCGCAGGCAAGAAGCGCCGGTAGCCTTCATTCACCCACACGATGCGGCCGCTGCGGTCGACCAGGAACATGCCCTGGCTGATGCTCGAGAACAGATGGAACATCGAGCGCGCGGCCAACGCGAGGATGCCCTCGGCATCAAGGGGCAATGCGGAAGATGCGGTGACGGGCGGAGCGGCGGACATGGGCGGATCGTAGCGTGCATCAATCCGCAACAAATCGGACATCAATGCGGCACTGGAATTGTCCAGAATTCACATTCAACCGACGAGTGCGACTAAAGCCCTCATCCGGCCTTAAGTAAATCAAACGTTTGATTACTCGCATGGTCTAATCGCGGGCATGAGCGCCTACGCCCTTCAAGCCATTACCGCCCGCGCGCCTCGAAGCGACGGCGTTGAAGCGCGCCAGCGCCTTCTCTACGCCGCACTCGCACTCTTTGCCGCCAACGGCTACGCCAAGACTTCCACACGCGAGATTGCGCGCAACGCGGGCGTGAACATCTCTGCCATCAGCTACTACTTCGGCGACAAGGCCGGTTTGTATGCCGCCACCTTCGGCGAGCCCATGGGCGGCAATGCCGGAGACTTCGTGCAGTTGTACGACGCACCCGACATGCCGATCGAAGAGGCGCTGCGCATCTTCTTCACCCACATGATCGAGCCGCTCAAGCAAGGCGAGATCGTGCGGCAGTGCATCCAGCTGCATCTGCGCGAAATGCTCGAGCCCACCAGCCAGTGGGCCGAAGAAATGGAACGCGACATCAAGGCGCCGCACAAGGCCATTGCGGGCATTCTGTGCCGCCGGCTCGGCCTTTCGCGGCCCGACGACGACGTGCATCGCCTGACCTTCGCCATCACCGGCCTTGCCATGCAGCTCTTCGTGAGCCAGGACCTCGTCGAAGCCATCCGCCCCTCTTTGCTGAACACGCCGCGCAGCGTCGACACCTGGGCCCAGCGCCTCACCAGCTACGCGCTTGCGCTGGTCGAGGCCGAAGCCTTGCGCCGCCAGGCCGCCGCCAAGCCCGCGGCCGCACCAGTCCGATCCGGGAGAAAGAAGACATGAGAAGACTTCGATTGATTTACACGCTATGCCTGCCGCTCGGGCTCGGCCTCACTGGCTGCGGCTTCATGAGGCCGCCCGCTGCGGTGGAAGCGCCGATGCCCGCGCGGTGGCATGCGCCGCTGCCTCACGGAGGCTCGCTCGCGTCACTGGCCGACTGGTGGCGCCAGCTCGACGACCCGCTGCTGGTCGAGCTCATTGCCGCGGCCGAAGCCGCGAGCCCGAACGTTGCGAGCGCCGCGGCGCGCGTGGCCGAGGCGCGCTCCACGCGCATTGCGGCCGGTGCGGCGCTGCTGCCCAACCTGGACGGCACGCTTTCGGGCAGCCGCGGCGTCTCGGGCTCTTCGCTCGGATCGGGCGCTTCAGGCGCCTCGTCCGGCGGCGGCGGCGCCACCGCACTTGCGCCGGTGACCACGCTGCAGGCGGGCCTTCAGTCGCAATGGGAAATCGACCTGTTCGGCCGGCTGCGTGCCGACCGAGACGCTGCGCGCAACCGTCAGGAAAGCGCCGATGCCAAGTGGCATGACGCACGCGTTGCCGTAGCGGCCGAGACCGCGAACGCCTATTTCGCCGAGCGCGCCTGCCAGCAGCAGTTGCGCGTGTCTGAATCCGATGCCCGCTCCCGCAGCGAAACCGCGCGGCTTACCGACCTTTCGGCGCGCGCAGGATTTACCGCGCCGGCAGATGCCGCGCTCGCACGCGCCAGCGCATCCGATGCTTCCGGCCGCCTGACCCAGCAACGCGCACTGTGCGCAGTGCAGCGCAAGGCGCTGGTGGCGCTCAGCGGCATCGACGAGACAACGCTGGAGCAAAAGCTCGCAGCCTCGCCGGCACAGCGCGCCCTGCCGGCGGTGGGCAGCATTGCCAGCGTGCCGGCACAGGCCATCTCGCAGCGGCCAGACGTGTATTCCGCCGAACTGGGCGTTGCCGCAGCAAGCGCCGACGTGGGTTCGGCCGAGGCCGCGCGCTATCCACGCCTGTCGCTTTCGGGTTCCATCGGCCGCATGCAGATTCGCACCAGTGGCTTCCGCGAATCGCTCGACACCTGGACCGTGGGGCCTGTGTCGCTCACCGTGCCCCTGTTCGACGGCGGCACGCGCGCCGCCAACGCCGAAGCGGCGAAGGCGCGCTACACCGAAGCCGTCTCGCTCTACCGGGCCAACGTGCGCCAGGCCGTGCGAGAGGTGGAAGAAGCCCTGGTCAACCTCGACAGCACGAACGCGCGCGCCACCGATGCCGACACGGCCGTGCAGAACTACCAGGCCTCGTTCGACGCCACCCAGGCCCGCTACCAGAGCGGCCTGGCCAGCCTGTTCGAACTCGAGGATTCGCGCCGCACGCTCTATGCAGCGCAAACCGCACGCGTCTCGCTGCAACGCGAACGCACCGAAGCCTGGGTTGCGCTCTACCGCTCGATGGGCGGCGGATGGGCCCGCCCCGAATCGCCCTCTATGACCTCCAACCCGACCGCCAAGGTCGCGACGTCGCCATGAAAAGAATCAAACGCTCTACCCTCGTCATCGCGCTGCTGGCGCTCGTCATCGTGGTTGCCGCGGCCTTGTGGCTGACGCGCAGCAAGCCGGCGGGCGAGCCCGGCGCCGCGCCCGCGGCCGCCAAGGGCAAGGACGGCGCACCGCCGCCCCGGCCCACGTTGACGGTGACCGTCGCCAAACCCGAGCCCACCGAGCTCACGCTCACGCTGGCGGCCAACGGCAACGTGGCCGCGTGGCAAGAGGCCAGCGTGGGCTCCGAATCGAGCGGCCTCAAGCTGGCAGAGGTTCGCGTGAACGTGGGCGATGTGGTGAAGAAGGGCCAGGTGCTGGCCGTGTTCTCGCCAGAGACGGTGCGTGCCGACATCGCGCAATCGCGCGCCTCGCTCGCCGAAGCCAGGGCCACGGCGGCCGATGCCGCGGGCAACGCGGCGCGCGCCCGCACGCTGCAAGCCACGGGCGCGCTGAGCCAGCAGCAGATCAACCAGTACCAGACGGCCGAGCAAACTGCCAAGGCACGCGTCGAAGCGGCCGAAGCCGTGCTGGCCGCGCAGGAAGTGCGCGGCCGCAACACGCAGGTGCTGGCGCCCGACGACGGCGTGATCTCTTCGCGCACCGCCACGGTCGGCAGCGTGGTGGCCGCCGGCACCGAGCTGTTCCGGCTGATCCGCCAGGGCCGGCTCGAATGGCGCGCCGAGGTGACCTCGGCCGAGCTCAGCCGCATCGCAGTGGGCACCACGGCCTTCGTGGTCAGCGCAAGCGGCGCGCAGGTGCGCGGCAAGGTGCGCAGCATCGCGCCCACGGTCGATCCGCAAACGCGCGCGGCGCTGGTCTATGTCGACCTGCCGAACGTGCAGCAGAACACCGGCATCAAGGCCGGCATGTTCGCGCGCGGCGACTTCGAACTCGGCCGCAGCTCGGCGCCCACCGTGCCGCAGAGCTCCATCGTTCCGCGCGACGGCTTCAACAACGTCTTCATGCTGCTGCCCGACAACCGCGTGGCGCAGCTCAAGGTGCAGACCGGCCGCCGCGTCGGTGAGCGCGTCGAAATCACCAGTGCGCTGCCGGAGGGCGCGCAGATCGTGGTGCAGGGCGCGGGCTTCCTGAATGATGGCGACCTGGTGCGCGTTGTGGCGGCACCCGCACCCGCGGCGGCCGGAGCCCAGCCTGCCGCATCCGCCGCATCGGCGCCCGTGGGCAATCCCGGCGCCAACGAAACAAAGGCACGCCCATGAACGTTTCCGCATGGTCCATCCGCAACCCGATTCCGGCGGTGATGCTGTTCGTGCTGCTCACCTTCGGTGGGCTGCTGTCGTTCAACGCGATGAAGGTGCAGAACTTTCCGGACATCGACCTGCCGACCGTGACGGTCTCGGCATCGCTGCCCGGCGCCGCGCCTTCGCAGCTGGAAACCGACGTTGCGCGCAAGCTCGAGAACTCCATTGCCACGGTGCAGGGCCTGAAGCACATCACCACCAAGGTGCAGGACGGCGCCGCCACGCTCATCGTCGAGTTCCGCCTCGAGAAGCCGGTGCAAGAGGCCGTGGACGACGTTCGCTCCGCAGTGCAGCGCGTGCGCGCCGACCTGCCGGCCGACGTGCGCGACCCGGTCGTCACCAAGCTCGACTTCGCGGCCCAGCCGGTGCTGGCCTTCACCATCGCCTCGCCACGCATGGACAGCGAGGCGTTGAGCTGGTTCGTCGACAACGACATCACCAAGAAGCTGCTGGCGCTGCCCGGCGTGGGCGCGGTCAACCGCGTGGGCGGCGTCACGCGCCAGGTGCATGTCGATCTCGATCCGGCCAAGCTGCAGGCGCTGGGCGCCTCGGCGGCCGACATCTCGCGCCAGTTGCGGCAAGTGCAAACCGAAAGCGCGGGCGGCCGCATCGACCTGGGCGGTAGCGAGCAGCCGGTGCGCACGCTGGCCACCGTGCAGTCGGCCGACCAGCTCGCGGACATGCAGATCGCCCTTTCCGATGGCCGCCGCATCCGGCTCGACCAGGTGGCGCGCATCAGCGACACCATCGCCGAGCCGCGCGCCGCGGCGCTGCTCAACGGCAAGCCGGTGGTCGGCTTCGAAGTGGCTCGCAGCCGCGGCGCCAGCGAAGTGGAAGTGGGCCGAGCTATCCAGAAAGCCTTGGCCGACCTGCGCGTGCAGCGCCCCGACATCGAACTGACCGAAGCCTTCAACTTCGTCGACCCGGTGGAGGAAGAGTACGACGGCTCGCTGCACCTGCTGTACGAGGGCGCCATCCTGGCCGTGATCGTGGTGTGGCTGTTCCTGCGCGACTGGCGCGCCACTTTTGTCTCGGCCGTGGCACTGCCAATGTCCGTGATTCCGGCCTTCATCGGCATGCATCTGCTGGGCTTTTCGGTCAACGTGATCTCGCTGCTCGCGCTCTCGCTGGTGGTCGGCATATTGGTGGACGACGCCATCGTGGAGGTGGAAAACATCGTGCGCCATTTGCGCATGGGCAAGTCGCCGTATGAAGCAGCCATGGAGGCGGCCGACGAAATCGGCCTGGCGGTGATTGCCACCACCTTCACGCTGATTGCGGTGTTTCTGCCCACGGCCTTCATGAGTGGCGTGGCGGGCAAGTTCTTCAAGCAGTTCGGCTGGACGGCTTCGCTGGCGGTGTTTGCGTCGCTGGTGGTGGCGCGGGTGCTCACGCCGATGATGGCAGCCTACATCCTGAAGCCGGTGGTCGGCGCCGAGAAAGAGCCGCGCTGGCTCACGGTCTACATGCGCGCGGTGGAGTGGAGCACGCACCACCGCTTCAAGACGATGGTGTTCGCCACCCTCTTCTTCTTCGGCTCGCTGGCGATGATTCCGCTGCTGAAGACCGGCTTCATTCCGCCGGACGACAACTCGCAGACGCAGATCTATCTCTCGCTGGCGCCCGGCTCCACGCTCGCTCAGACCACCGCGGCCGCGGAAGAAACGCGAAACCGCGTGATGAAGATTGCGCACGTGAAGAGCGTCTACACCACGGTGGCGGGCGGCAGCGCGGGCGGCGACCCGTTCGCTAACTTCGGCACGCCCGAAACGCGCAAGGCCACGCTCACCATCAAGCTGGACGACCGCGGCGACCGGCCGCGCAAGCAGGTGATCGAAAACCAGATTCGCGCCGCGCTCGAAACGCTGCCCGGCGTGCGCAGCACCGTGGGCCTTGGCGGCTCAGGCGAAAAATACATTCTTGCCCTAACGGGCGAAGACCCTGCGGCCTTGGCGAGTGCGGCCAGTGCGGTCGAAAAAGACCTGCGCACCGTGCCCGGCCTGGGCAACATCACCTCCACCGCGAGCCTGATCCGTCCCGAAATTGCCGTGCGCCCCGACTTTGCGCGCGCCGCCGATCTCGGTGTGACCAGTTCGGCCATTGCCGAGACCTTGCGCGTGGCCACGCTGGGCGACTACGACCAAGCGTTGGCCAAGCTCAACCTCGCGCAGCGGCAGGTGCCCATCGTGGTGAAGCTCGAAGATTCGGCGCGAAAGAACCTGGATCTGCTCGGCCGCCTCTCGGTGCCCGGTACACGCGGCCCGGTCATGCTGAGCCAGGTGGCTTCATTGACGATGGAAGGCGGCCCGGCCGTCATCGACCGCTACGACCGCTCGCGCAACGTCAACTTCGAAATCGAGCTCTCGGGCGTGGGCCTGGGAGATGCCAAGACAGCGGTGACATCGCTGCCATCGATCCAGAAGCTGCCGCCCGGCGTGCGCGTGACCGAGATCGGCGATGCGGAGGTGATGACCGAACTGTTCGCGAGCTTCGGCCTCGCGATGCTCACGGGCGTGCTGTGCATCTACATCGTGCTGGTGCTGCTGTTCAAGGACTTCCTGCATCCGGTGACGATTCTTTGCGCATTGCCTTTGGCACTGGGCGGGGCGTTCGTCGGTTTGCTGATCGGGCAGAAAGCGCTTTCGATGCCATCGCTGATCGGGTTGATCATGCTGATGGGCATCGCGACCAAGAACTCGATCCTGCTGGTCGAATACGCCATCGTGGCGCGGCGCGACCATGGCATGAGCCGCTGGGATGCGCTGCGCGACGCCTGCCACAAGCGTGCACGGCCCATCATCATGACCACACTGGCCATGGGCGCGGGCATGTTGCCGATTGCGGTGGGTCTTGGTACGGCGGACTCAAGCTTCCGCTCGCCGATGGCAATGGCGGTGATCGGGGGGCTGATTACCTCTACCGTGTTGAGTTTGCTGGTGGTGCCGGCTGTGTTCACTTATGTGGACGACATCGAGCACTGGATTCGGCGAACTGTGCGCAAGCTGCGGGGACAGCCGGCTGATCCGCACATCGACGACGACCTGGTCGAGGCACCACGAACTTGAATGTGCTGCGCCCTCTCCTGCTGACTGCGGGGAGGGCGTTGGTTTTTACGCCGTTGTTTGCGGGGTTTTGTTTGGGGCGCCGCTGTTTTGGGCGCCGCTGTTCACGGCGTGTGCAAAGGCCACCGGGTACTCCCCTCCGCGAATGTCCCCCGGGGCTGCGCCCCTCCTCCTTTATTTCGCTG